>CAWJOT010000006.1:0-31089 GCA_963844495.1 uncultured Pseudomonadota bacterium | reverse complement strand
CTGAACAAGGCCTATGTCCATGTGATTGCGCGCAGCTTCTCGGAAGCCGCCAATTCCCTGGTAGACAGCCTGACCCAGGGTATGGGCTTTGACGCCCTGAGTGCGGCGAGTGTGCTGCTGCCCGATGAGAACGACCTGTTTGGCGCCACCAGCAGCCTGCCCGCCGCGCCCCATGCAAACAAGGCGCTGACGCTGGAAGTGGAACTGACGGCGCGGGACCCGGCTGCGGTGAGCGCTGCCTTGCAGGCGCAGCCCGATGTGCAGGTGCTGGCGGGCGCATCCGAGGGCGAACCGGTGCGCCTTCGGTTGACCGGGCCGGTGACCGAGGCGACCCGAGACGCTATATTTTCAATAGCTGATCACGCCGATAAACAAAGGCTTGAGCAGCAATTTGACCAGCATGATGCGCGGCTAGACGCCTTGCGCTCACCAGCCGAGCGAGACGTGCCGTTCGCGCCCATTCCGCAGTTGTGCGTGCGGGTGCAGGGCGAGCTGGAGTTGATCGAACGCGAGACGCTGGGTGAACTGATCGAATTTGATCTGCTGCGCGCCGATGCCCGCCCTGAACTGCCTGGATTCGATCTGGTGCAGCAAAGCGATTTGTTCGAGATTTACATCGAAGGTGAGCGGGTACGCCTGAAACAGGCGGATGCCACGCAGCTATCGCTGGACTCCGTGCCAACCGATGCCACCGAACTTGATCTGGTGCGCGGGTTGGAGCGCCAAGTGCGGCGCGTTGGCCTGACGCAAGCTGAGACGCAAGCCTATGTACAAAGACTCGTGTCGCACCTGCTGCATGACCGTGGCTTTACGCTGACGGGGCTCATTCGCTCGCGCTTCCAGTTGGGACAGATGGTCTCAAAGCGCATCGACAGTGTGGTGGCTAACGCGCGCAATCAAGGGTTTCAAAATCTCCTGTTCGGCCGCGCCGATGCCCAGCTGGCGCACGACCCGGCCTGGACTTTTCAATTCCGCAAAGGACGCTATCCGGTCCGGCAGGCGTACGACGGGCGCTGGCAGTTCAAGAAACACTACTACGCGCAAATTGCGAAGCTGAAGTCTGAAGGGGAAGAGTTCGACTGCGCCAAAGCGCTGGACCGCGAAGAAGCCGTCAAGCACTGGGTGCGCAACCTAGAGCAATTGCCGGAGTTTGCCTTCTGGTTACCTACGGCCACCGACTATTTTTACCCCGACTTTGTGGCCGAACTGGGCGATGGCCGACTGCTGGTGGTCGAATACAAGGGCGACGGCTACGCCACCAATGACGATTCACGCGAGAAGCGGCTGGTGGGAGAACGCTGGGCGCAAACCACGGGTCAGCGATTTGTGATGGTTGAAAAGACGCGCAATGGGGCGGATATGGCTGCCCAGATCCGGGCAGCAACGAAATCCTGAAGCGGCAAATGCGATGAACGTCACGAACCTGGGCCGCGTCGAGTACCTGCCGACGTACACCGCGATGCAGGAATTTACGAGGCAAAGAGCCCTGCAACGCCCGTCTGACGTGCCTGACCAGCTATGGATTTGTGAGCATCCGCCGGTCTATACGCAAGGGCTGGCGGGCAAGGCGGAGCATATCTTCAACCCTGGTGACATCCCGGTGGTGCAAACCAATCGCGGCGGACAGGTGACCTACCACGGTCCCGGCCAAGTGGTGGCGTACCCGCTGCTGGACCTGAAACGGGCCGGTTACTTCATCAAGGAGTATGTGTACCGGATCGAGGAAGCGGTGCTTCGCACACTGTTGCATTTTGGCGTGACCGGGCACCGGGTCGCGGGCGCACCGGGCATTTATGTGCGGATCGATGACCCAGGTTCCCATGCGCTGCTGCCTCAGCGGCCCATGAAATCGGCGGTCATCCCGGGCTCGACCCGGGATCCATGGATTGCGGATCAACTCCGCAATGACAAGTCGCCCAAATTCGAAGGTCTTGGCAAGATCGCCGCTCTGGGCATCAAGGTAAGCCGCAACTGCACCTATCACGGCGTGGCCCTGAACGTCGCGATGGACCTCGAGCCCTACTCGCGCATCAACCCCTGCGGCTACGCTGGCTTGCAGACAGTGGACCTTTCTACAATCGCGGTCAGTGTCGCGTGGCAGCAAGCGGCCGACATCCTGGCACAAAAGCTCGTCACTGCTCTGACACCCTAAAGCCCCAACCTGTTGCCGGCGCAAGCCTGTTGCATCCAACCCATGAGTACCTCAGAAACCGTGCGCCAAGCACAAAGCCCAGCGGATTACGACCCCAGCGCCAAGCAAAAGGCCGCCGCCAAGCTCTCGCGTATCCCGGTCAAGGTGCAGCCGGGCGAAGTGCTCAAGAAACCGGCGTGGATTCGCGTGCGCGCTGGCAGCCCGAGCACCCGTTTTTACGAAATCAAGGGTGTCTTGCGCACCAACAAACTCGTCACGGTCTGCGAGGAGGCGAGTTGCCCCAATATTGGCGAATGTTTTGGCAAGGGCACGGCCACCTTCATGATCATGGGCGACAAGTGCACAAGGCGCTGCCCGTTTTGCGATGTCGGCCACGGTCGCCCGGACCCGCTCGACGCTGACGAGCCAGTCAACCTGGCCAGAACCATCGCGCAACTCAAGCTCAAGTACGTGGTGATCACCAGCGTGGATCGCGATGACTTGCGCGACGGCGGTAGCGCCCACTTCGTCGACTGCATCAAACAAACCCGCGCACTGTCGCCGCAGACGCAAATCGAAATCCTGGTGCCGGATTTTCGTGGCCGTGACGACCGCGCGCTCCAAATTCTGAAGTCAGCACCGCCCGACGTGATGAACCACAACCTGGAGACCATCCCGCGTCTGTATAAAGAAGCTCGCCCCGGCAGCGACTATCAATTCAGCCTGAACTTGCTCAGAAAGTTCAAGGCACTGGCGCCCGATGTACCGACCAAGAGTGGTCTGATGGTGGGCCTGGGCGAAACAGACGCGGAGATTCTGGCCGTGATGCGCGACATGCGTGCGCACGGTATTGAAATGCTGACCCTCGGCCAGTACCTCGCGCCGTCGAGCTCGCACCTGACCGTCAAGCGCTACGTGCACCCCGACACGTTCAAGATGTTCGAGACGAAAGCCTACGAAATGGGATTCAAACACGCTGCCGTGGGCGCCATGGTGCGATCGAGCTACCACGCCGACGCGCAGGCCCAGCACGCGATGGGCCGATGAGGGCCAAGCTGTATGCGCTCGCGGCCATCGCGCTGTGGGCGTCTTTGGCTACGCTGGGGGTCGCACTGCGGCACGTGCCGCCATTCTTGCTCACGGGGATTGCCCTGGCCGTTGGCAGCGTGCTGTCCTGGCCGTTTGTATTCAAGGACCGCCAGCAGTGGCGCGTCACGTCCGGCGCCCTGGGTCTGGGCGTCTTGACCCTGTTTGGTTACCACTTCTTCCTGTTCATCGGCTTGCGCCTGGCCTCGGCGGTCGAGGTCAACCTGGTCAACTATCTTTGGCCGTTGCTAATTGTGGTCCTGGCGCCACTGTATGTGAAGGCCGTGCGCTTGCGCGGCATTCATTTCATCGCCGCTGCGCTGGGTTTTGCCGGTGCGGCCATCGCCATTTTGGGTGGCCGCCAGAGCGGTGCGGCGCCACAGCTTGCATCGACCTGGTCGTCGTGGCTGGGCTACCTGCTCGCGTTTGGCTCGGCGTTTCTGTGGGCCAACTACTCGCTGCAAACCAAGCGCCTGGAATTGGCAGGCCGGGGCTTCCCAACCGCGGCGATCGGCCTCTTTGGCCTGGTCTCGGGCCTGCTCTCCCTGCTATGCCACGTCATCCTTGAGGCGCCGGTTCATTTGAGTCAAACCGATTGGCTGCTGCTGCTCGCCCTGGGCCTGGGACCGCTGGGCGCTGCATTTTTTCTGTGGGACAAGGCATTAAAGTTGGGCGATGTGCGCCATGTTGGCATTCTGAGCTACCTGACACCGCTGGCATCGACCGTGTTGCTGATGCTGGTCACCGCACGCGCGCTGAGCTGGCATATTGCGTTGGCCGCCGCCCTGATCATCGGCGCGGCCTTGTTGGGCACACGACGCGGCTGAGTCACGCGCAAGGCACCCATTGGCACCGGCGCGACCGCCCCTGCGTTACGGTAGACAATGCGGCCATGATCGAACTCCGAGACATTGAGGCCGCCGCCGCTCGCCTGCAGGGCCAGTTGCTGCGCACACCCTGCGTGGCGTCGCGAACCCTGTCCGACATCACCGGCGCGCAGGTCTTCCTCAAGTTCGAGAACCTGCAGTTCACCGCTTCCTTCAAGGAGCGCGGCGCCTGCAACAAGCTCGCCCAGCTCAGCGCGCAGGAGCGCGCGCGTGGCGTGATTGCGATGAGTGCGGGCAACCACGCGCAAGGCGTGGCGTACCACGCGCAGCGATTGGGCCTGCGCGCCGTGATCGTGATGCCGCGCTTCACGCCGGGTGTGAAAGTCGAGCGAACGCGCGGCTTTGGCGCAGAGATCGTGCTGCACGGCGACACGCTCGAGCAGGCGCGCGCCCACGCTATCGCGCTCGCCGGGCAACAGCAGCTGGTATTTGTCCATCCCTACGACGACGCCGACATCGTCGCCGGGCAGGGCACGGTGGCGCTGGAGATGCTGCAAGACGTGCCCGACCTCGACACGCTGGTGATCGCGGTCGGCGGTGGCGGACTCATTGCCGGCATGGCCATTGCAGCGCGGGCGACGCACCCGAGCATTGAAATTGTTGGTGTGCAAACGGCGCGTTTCCCGGCCATGGTCAACGCCATCAAGGGCACGCAGCATCCCCAAGGCGCGAGCAGCATCGCCGAAGGCATTGCTGTCGGTACGCCCGGAATAATCCCGCTGGCCATCATCGCAGGCTTGGGGCTCGATCTGGTGCTGGTCGAAGAAGGTGACATCGAGCAGGCCATTGTTCTGCTGCTCGAAGTGGAAAAGACGCTGGTCGAGGGCGCTGGCGCTGCCGGGCTGGCCGCGCTGCTCAAATACCCCGAGCGCTTCCAAGGCAAGCGCGTCGGCCTGGTGCTATGCGGCGGCAATATCGACCCGCTGCTGCTGGCATCGATCATCGAACGCGGCATGGTGCGCGCCGGGCGCCTGGCCCGGATTCGGGTCAGCGCGCGCGACGTGCCGGGCACGCTGGCAACGATTACCGCCACCGTCGCTGCGGCGGGCGCCAACATCGACGAAGTGCACCATCAGCGCGCCTTCACCATGCTGGCTGCGCAGAATGTCGAGGTCGAACTGGTGATCCAGACGCGGGGCCCGCAACATATTGCCGACGTGCTCGCACGCCTGCTCGAAGTAGGGTTGGAAGCGCAGGTCGTGCGCTGATCGCACCCCGTGGGTAAAATTGATCTTGTTGCGAACCAAGAGCCCCGAGGAATTGCCATGTCCAGCCCTGCGCCCACCCCACCAGCATCGGAAGTCGACCCGGTCGAAAACGTCGTCTCGGTCATGCCGCTGGTTTTGCCCATAGCCGGTGCCGTGCTGATTTTTCTGCTGGCCTTTATCGCGGTCTCCATGGCCTGAGGCTGTTGCCCGCATGAGCGCGCCACGCTTGCCGCGCTCGCCCTTTGCGCAGTTTGCGCCCGAGGTCGGCCGATGAAGATTCAGCTGCTCTCCGATCTGCATCTCGAAGTGCACCCCCATTGGGTCGCCACCCCCGCGCCCGATGCCGACCTGCTGGTCCTCGCTGGCGACATCGGCTCGTATCAGGCGGGTTCGCTGCTCGGCGATGACGACTTCGGCCTGAAGCGCTTTTCCAGACAAGGTGGCTGGCCAGTTCCAGCGCTATTTGTTCCGGGCAACCACGAGTACGACACGCTGGACTTTGACACAACCCATGAGCGTCTGCGTCAAACCTGCGAGCGCCTTGGCATCGTCTGGCTGGAGCGCGAAGTGTTCACTTGCGCCGACCGACATGGCCGACCTTTTCGCTTTATCGGCACCACCCTTTGGAGCGACTTTGATGCGCTCGGTCCCGCGCCGACCTCTGCCAACACGCCCACGGTCAATTTGCTCGCGCAACAGTTGAAGGCGCGCGAAAAAGCCTTTCGCGCCGCCAATTTTTACCTCAGGAAAGCGGGCATCACGCGCTACGGTCTACCCTTTTTGGCCGAGCCGGTGCGCGAGCACGCGCTGGTCTGTCAGGAATGGCTTGCACGGGTCCTGCATGAACCGTTTGACGGCACCACGGTTGCCGTAACGCACTTCGCACCCAGTCTGAAAAGCGCCGACCCGCGCTATGGCCATACGCCGGGCACAGCGGGCTTTTGCAACGCGCTGGCGCAGCTTCTGCCCCACGCCCAGCTCTGGCTGCACGGTCACCTGCACGCACCGAGTGACTACGTCGAAGCCGGGTGCAGGGTGGTGGCCAACCCGCTTGGTTATGCCAGGAAGAACGAGCAGGGGGCGTTTGATCCGCAGCTGTGCGTGAGTTTGTCGGAGCCCATGAAGTCTTGACTACACTGTGGCCCTGACCAAGGAGTTCAACGTGAAGATTCTTCTCGCCGTCGATGGCAGCGCGTACACCAGGAAGATGCTGGCGTACTTGACCACTCATGAAGAGCTGTTCGCCACACGAAATGTCTACACAGTGCTGACAGTTCAACCCGCGTTACCGCCGCGGGCACGCGCGAGCCTGGGCAAGGAAATCGTCGACAACTACTACGCCGAAGAAGTCGAAAAGGTGCTCGCGCCGGTTTCCAAACATCTGCAGCGCCACGGCATCGAAGCCAAAAGCACTTGGAAGATCGGTCAAGCCGGTGAATGCATCGCCAAACTTGCCGAAGTCGGCAAGTTCGACCTGCTGGTCATGGGCTCGCACGGCCACGGCTCGCTGGTCGGTCTGGTGATGGGTTCAGTTGCGACCAAAGTGCTGTCCAACTGCAAGGTGCCGGTGCTGCTGATTCGTTAACGCGACGCCGTGCCGGAGATCACCGGCAGGCCGGCTCGTTGCCAGGCAATCATGCCGCCCTCAATGTTCGTGGTCGCGGTAAACCCTGCCTTTTCCAGCAGCTTTTGTGCGTGCGCCGAGCGATTGCCGGAGCGGCAAATCAGCGCCACCGGCTTGTCCTTGTACTCGCTGAGTTCCGCCAGGCGCTGATCGAGCTGACCTAACGGGATCAGCAGGCTGCCCGGAGCGTGGCCCTGGGCGTACTCCTGCGGCTCGCGTACATCGAGCAACAATGCTCCGCTAGCTTGCATGGCTGCTCCCCCTTTGACATCAATAACAGTTGGCGTTTTGCTGCCGGCCTGGGCCGCAGCAAAACCGCCCAGCAGCAACAAAGCGCCAATGGACAAGAATCTTGCTAATTTGAATTTCAAAATTGACCTCTGACTGACCGCGAAACCCTTGAGCATATAGGTTTCCCGCTTTTCGCACGGTAACCCCAATGAAAATCAGGTCAAGGACACGGCGGCAGCGGCCGTCAAGGCGCGGGTGAGTGCATCGAGCACCACGGAGTCCAGATTCCAGCAGTGCCAGAACAGCGCCACCGGAAGCGCATGCCCGGGCGCCATGTCAACCATGCGCCCATCCTGCAGGTAGTCGCGGACCTGCATCTCAGGCACCACACTGACCCCCCAGCCCGCCAGCACGGCACGCACCTGGCCCTCCGAGCTCGGCACATACAACTGACTGAGGCTGACCTTCTTCAGGCGAAAGGCCCGGCTGATGAACTCGGACTGCAAATCGTCCTTTCGATTGAAGGCGACAAAGGGTACGCTGCGGAAATTGTGCGGTGTCAAGCCTTGCGGCAAATGTTCGCTGGCGTACTGGGCCTGGGCCACGGCGACGTAGCGCATCGCCCCCAGCGGCACCATCTTGCAACTGCGCAAGGCCAGCCCGAGCGTGGTCACGCAGCCCAGCACCTGACCTTCGCGCAGCCACTCAATCGTGAAATCTTGGTCGTCGGTGATGATTTCCAGC
This sequence comes from uncultured Pseudomonadota bacterium, assembly GCA_963844495.1. Taxonomy (GTDB): domain Bacteria; phylum Pseudomonadota; class Gammaproteobacteria; order Burkholderiales; family Burkholderiaceae_C; genus Rhodoferax. Next base: position 23,178 of record CAWJOT010000006.1, on the reverse strand, counting down.
CCCAGGCCCTGCGTTGCCAGCCCGGTCAAGGCGGGCAAAGCCCAGGTGGCAATGCTGTCGGCGTTGATGGCGATGGAAATGCGCTCCTCGTCAGCGCGATGCCCCGAAGCGCCGGGTGCCAGGTCTTTTAGGTCGCGCTCCAGGTCGGCACGCAGCAGGCGCATCTGCATCGCGTGCTTGAGCAGCAGGCGTCCGGCCGAAGTGGGACGCAACGGGCGGCTGCGTACGATCAATACGGTGCCAACCTGAACTTCGAGCGAACGCAGACGCTGTGATACCGCCGATTGCGTAATCGACAGGCGCACCGCCGCGCGCTCAAAACCGCCTTCTTCGACGATTGCCGCCAGACATTCCAGCGCGTTGGAGTCAAACGTACTCATAGAAGTAAATCTGATGAAAGGTCATAAACATACTGGTTTACTTCTATTATTTCATGCTCTGGCCCCAACCGTATTCAAGTAGAAGGCCAAACGGTGACGTCATCGCGGTCAGGCCGGGGCATCGCGCCGGGCAACGAAAAGGATTATCCTGATGGCCGGTGGAATTTGCCTGCTGATGGAGGTCTGCATGCACCAAGTCCGCGTACCCGCAGTTGCCGGGGCCTTTTATCCAAGGCTTCACTCGACCCTGTCACACGACGTCGCGGCGTTGCTCTCGCGCGCAAGCACCTGCGTCGACATGACTGCCGGCGCGCCCAAGGCGATCATCGTCCCACACGCTGGCTACATATACTCCGGCGCCACCGCAGCGCTGGCCTATGCGCGCGTGGCACGGGCACGCGCCAGCATCCGGCGCGTAGTTCTGCTGGGACCGACACATCGGGTAGGAATCAGGGGCTTGGCCTTGCCGGGCGCCAATTTCTTCGCCACACCGCTGGGCGAGATCGAGATCGATCAAGAGCTGGTTGCCATCGCGCTCGCTCTGCCCCAGATAACGGTGAGCCCGGCGGCGCATGCACAGGAGCATTCGCTTGAAGTACAACTGCCGTTTTTGCAGAGCGTGCTCGATGATTTCAAGCTGTTGCCGCTGGCCGTTGGCGACGCATCCACCGCCGAGGTGGCCCGGACACTGGAGGCGCTTTGGGGTGGCGAGGAGACGCTGATTGTGATCAGCTCCGACCTTTCGCATTTCCTGCCCTACAACAGCGCGCGGGCCGCTGACGACGAGACCGTGCAAACCATTCTTGCCCTTGGCGATCAGATCACCCACGAACAAGCCTGTGGCGCGACACCCATCAACGGTTTGCTGATGTGCGCACGCCGCCTTCATCTGCAGCCCGAGCTGCTGGGGCTTTGCAACTCGGGTGACAGCGCCGGTGACAGGAGCCGCGTCGTTGGCTACGCGGCGCTTGCTTTCAGGCAGGCCGATGATCGTGGCGCAACCTTGCTGCCCATTGCCAGAGCCGCCATCTCCACGGCGCTTGGCCGACCGCTGCTCGCGCATGAAGACGCGCCCTGGCTGCAAGAGCCCGGCGCGTGTTTCGTCACGCTGACCCAGCACGGACAACTGCGTGGCTGCATCGGCACCCTGCAAGCGCATCGAGCGCTGCGCGACGACGTCAAAGCCAATGCCGTGGCCGCCGCGCTGCGCGACCCGCGCTTTGACCCGTTGCTGGCGACCGAGCTGGAACGCACCCGCATCGAAGTATCTTTGTTGTCCTCGCCGCTGGCGATGGAGTTTGACACCGAAGCGCAAGCCCTGGCACAACTGCGGCCCGGTATCGACGGTGTGGTGTTTGAGTTCGGACACTACCGCAGCACCTTCTTGCCACAGGTGTGGGAACAATTGCCGAGTGCGACCGAGTTCATGGCGCAGCTCAAACGCAAGGCTGGTCTGGCACCTGATTTTTGGGACGAGGACGTGCGGCTGCAGCGCTACACCGTGCACCTATGGCACGAGCCGCTGGCCCTGTGATGCAGGGCTCGCCCTACGTCGGCCGCTACTGGCATTTGAACGACGACGGCCGCATCCAGTGCGACCTGTGCCCGCGCGACTGCAAGCTCCACGATGGACAGCGCGGCGCCTGCTTTGTGCGCATGCGCCAGGGCGAGCAGATGATCCTGAGCACCTACGGGCGCTCGTCGGGCTTTTGCATCGACCCGATCGAAAAGAAACCGCTCAACCATTTCTACCCCGGCAGCAGCGTGCTGTCGTTTGGCACGGCGGGCTGCAATCTGGCGTGCAAGTTCTGCCAGAACTGGGACATCAGCAAATCGCGTGACATGGACCGCCTGATGGACCAGGCCGATGCACCGACCATCGCAGCCGCAGCGCATGAACACGGCTGCAAGAGTGTGGCCTTTACCTATAACGACCCGGTGATCTTTGCCGAGTATGCGATGGACGTGGCCGACGCCTGCCACGCGCTTGGCGTGCAGACGGTGGCGGTGACCGCGGGCTACATCCATGCCCCGGCGCGGGCTGACTTTTTCGCCAAAATGGACGCCGCCAACGTGGACCTGAAAGCCTTCAGCGAGGACTTCTATTTCAAGCTCACCGGCTCGCATTTGCAGCCCGTGCTCGACACGCTGGTCTACCTCAAGCGCGAGACCGGCGTATGGCTGGAGATCACCACGCTCCTGATCCCGGGCCACAACGACTCCGCCGCCGAGATCACCGCCATGTGCCGCTGGATTGCGGCCGAACTCGGGCCGGATGTGCCGCTGCACTTCTCCGCCTTCCACCCGGACCACAAGATGCGCGATGTGCCCGCCACGCCAACGGCCACGCTGATTCAGGCGCGCACCATCGCGCTGCAGCAGGGACTGCATTTTGTCTACACCGGCAACGTGCACCACGCGCAAGGCGACACCACGTTTTGCGCGCACTGCCGCGCGCCGCTGGTGGTGCGCGACTGGTACCAGATGAAACAATACCGGCTGACCCCTGAGGGCGACTGCCCGGACTGCGGCAATCGACTTGCCGGGTGCTTTGACCGGCAAGTTGGCAGCTTCGGGCGTCAGCGCATTCCTATTGCGCTTGGTGCTGGCCAGCCCCACGAGCACTGAGCAGATGTTTGGGCACGCATCTCCCCCATTTGGGAGTTAGCTTGCGTCAAAGCGGCGCGATACAGTCAGCCTTGACCTGGTTGCAGTCGCTATCAAATTCGTAGCTGGTCACGCCCATGCTTCGGGCTCTGGAGGCTGATTTGACTAAAAACACGGCGATCCAGACGCAGGCGCAGTCATCGTTGCGCGAAACCGAACAAGCCAACACCGCCTGCCGCGCAGGTATTGATTGTTAATGCTCCAAAGCGGCTTTTGGTTGAGCTAGTTTCTCCATTGGTCGCTAGCTATACTGGATCGGACTTTGGCGTTATCGGGCTCGGTACAGAAGTTCTGGATTGCGTTTGTGAAATCACCTTTTCAATCCACTGATAGAGTGTCACTATTTCATAGATACGTCAAATCAAATGGCCTAAGCCATCGGCAACGACTAAAGTTGATGAACTCGTCGCAAGGAGTCCCATCATGCAAACGAACCAGTCGGACACCAGCTTCCACCAGCTCTTTTGGCTTGGATGCCTTGCTGCTTTGGCGCAAACCGACTGGGACTTCTTGTCCGAAAGTCAAGGCCTCAACCCTTAGGAGAAAACCATGTCAACCGAAGCCAAATGCCCCTTCTCGGGCGCCGCTGTCAACCCCGCCGTGAGCGCGGGAGCCCAAGCCAACGCCGACTGGTGGCCCAACCAGCTCAAGCTCAGTATCCTGCATCAACACTCTGAAAAGTCCGACCCCATGGGTGAGGATTTCAACTACGCGCAGGAATTCAAGAGCCTGGACATGAATGCCGTGGTCAAGGACTTGAACGCATTGATGACCGATTCACAGGCCTGGTGGCCCGCTGACTGGGGTCATTACGGCGGCCTGATGGTTCGCATGGCCTGGCATAGCGCCGGCACCTACCGTTTCACCGATGGTCGTGGCGGCGCAGGCAGCGGCAACCAGCGCTTTGCGCCTTTGAACAGTTGGCCCGACAACGTCAACCTCGATAAAGCGCGTCGGCTGTTGTGGCCGGTCAAGCAGAAATATGGCCGCAAGATTTCCTGGGCCGACTTGATGATTCTCGCGGGTAACGTGGCGCTGGAATCGATGGGTTTCAAGACCTTCGGTTTTGCCGGTGGCCGTGCGGACATCTGGGAGCCGGAAGAAGACATCTATTGGGGTTCTGAAAGCACCTGGCTGGGTGACAAGCGCCACGGCGGCGAGCGTGAGCTTGCGAATCCTCTGGCCGCCGTGCAGATGGGTCTGATCTACGTGAACCCGGAAGGCCCGAACGGCAACCCCGACCCGGTGGCGTCGGGCCGTGATGTGCGCGAAACCTTTGCGCGCATGGCCATGAACGACGAAGAGACCGTGGCGCTGGTGGCTGGCGGTCATACTTTCGGTAAGTGCCACGGCGCAGGCGACGCCACGCTGGTCGGCCCCGCGCCCGAAGCCGCCGGCATCGAACAGCAGGGCCTGGGCTGGAATAACAGCTTTGGCTCTGGCCGCGGCGTGGACACCACCAGCAGTGGCATCGAAGGCGCATGGAAGCCGAACCCCACGAAATGGGACAACGGCTATTTCGACATGCTGTTCGGCTACGAGTGGGAACTGACCAAGAGCCCGGCCGGGGCCCACCAGTGGGTGGCAAAGAACGTCAAGCCGGAACACATGATTGCGGACGCGCATGATCCGTCGAAGAAGCACCCGCCGATGATGACCACGGCCGACCTGTCGCTGCGAATGGACCCGGCCTTCGAGAAGATTTCGCGCCGTTTCCACCAGAATCCGAACGAGTTCGCGGACGCCTTCGCCCGTGCCTGGTTCAAGCTGACCCATCGCGACATGGGCCCGCGTGCCCGCTACCTCGGCTCGCTCGTGCCGCAAGAAGTGTTGATCTGGCAGGATCCGATTCCGGCAGTTGATCACCAACTTGTCGATGAACAGGAGGTTGCGGCGTTGAAAGCCAAGGTGCTCGCGTCGGGTTTGTCCATATCGCAGTTGGCCACCACGGCGTGGGCATCGGCGACAAGCTTTCGTGGCAGCGACAAGCGCGGCGGCGCCAACGGCGCGCGCATCCGCCTGGCGCCGCAGAAAGATTGGGAAGTCAATCAGCCCGCTGAACTGGCGAAGGTTTTACCGAAGCTCGAAGCCATCCAGAAGGAATTCAACAATGCGCACAGCGGCGGCAAGAAGATCTCGCTGGCCGACCTGATCGTGCTGGGGGGCTGCGCGGCTGTCGAGGCCGCGGCCAAGAAGGCTGGCCAGACCGTGACGGTACCCTTCACCCCGGGTCGCATGGATGCCTCGCAAGAGCAGACCGATGTGGATTCCTTCAAGGTGCTCGAGCCGATGGCCGATGGCTTCCGCAATTACGTCCGCAAGGGACTGGAGGGCGTGCAGGCCGAGATGCTGGTGGACAAGGCGCAGTTGCTGCAGCTGACCGCCCCCGAGATGACGGTGCTGATCGGTGGCCTGCGCGCCCTGAATGCGAACGTCGGCCAGACCAAACATGGCGTGTTCACCAAGCGCCCCGAGACGCTGAGCAATGACTTCTTTGTGAACCTGCTCGACATGGGCACGAAGTGGCAGGAGTCCAGTTCTGAGGGCGTGCTCGAAGGTCGCGACCGCAAGACTGGCGAAGTCAAGTGGACCGGCACCGTTGTCGATCTCGTGTTCGGTTCGAACTCCCAGCTGCGAGCCGTGGCGGAAGTCTATGCCGCCAGCGACGCGCAGCAGAAGTTCGTGCGTGACTTCGTGGCGGGCTGGAACAAGGTGATGAACCTTGATCGCTTCGACCTCGCTTGATCTCAGAGGCAGGCCTTCATGGCCCTATCCCCGCGCAGCCACGAGAAATCGGGGCGGGCGCGGGGATGCCTGTATTGACGGTGACAAAATATTACCAGCCATCACTCGGCGAACCGAAATTTCACCTTGCCTTCTTAGCTAACATGATCAGATATGCCCATGAAAACTCTGTCCTCGGTCGAAGTGCAAAACAAGTTCGGTAACATCGCCAACATCGTCAAGGGTGGTGAGCCGGTTGCCGTGACGCAGTACGGCACCCCGACCATGATGATCCTGCCCTTTGGCCTGGCAACCGAAGCCCTGCGTGAATACAACGCCAGGCGCTTGAGCCAGTTCATGGATGCCATGCCAGCGGCCAATGCCGATGCTCCGGAATTGACGCTAGAACAAATAAATGAGCTTGTGCATGAGCTCCGTGCGTAAACGCATCGTCTTTGACACCAGCTCGCTGATTCCGGTCTGCCTTCACCCCGAGCGCGAACCGGCACAGATTTTTCGGCAAACCATTCTCTGGCACGACGTTTTTACTTCCCGAGAGGCGCTCATCGAATTGCTCGCGGTCTTGTCACGGTCAAAGGTTGACTGGTGAATCCGGTAAGCCAGCGCCTTGAGGCTGTTTCTGGAAGCAATGCCTTTGGTCATGGTGCTGCTAACCGGTTCTCTATCATCATCTGCACAAAATCCGTGGCCGTAAGAATGGCAATACCCCGATAAGGGTGCATCGGGATCAAGTGCTTTTGATCACCCGAAACAATGATCTCCGCGCCTGCCGACAAGGCCAACGACAAGAACATGTTGTCTTTCGGGTCTTGGCAGTCTGTAGAAATTTGGATGATCTCCGCTTCAATCGACTTCTCGATATAGGCCTCCAAAAACATCTCCCGCCTGAACACTGTGTCCAAAAAATAACGATCAAATTTTGGACGGTTCAGCACCGTTCTGATTTCATGCAACGTCTCTTTTGAATGGTAGAGCGTACAAATCGCAAAAGCTGTCAGCAGTGCCTGTGCTGATGGTGAATTTGGATAAATGGCCGCACTGAGCAGTACATTGGTATCGACGATGATCTTTTTAGGGTCTGAGCTCATGGACAAGGGTGTTAATTTCATCCATCGTCAATTCAGGCACATCTTTTGGCATCGTTTTCGCACGGCCTTCCAGGTAGCGACTGAGTTTTAATGTGCTTCGAAGTCGCAAAAGTTCTTCCCCCTCTTTGTACGAAAACAAAAGAAGGGTTGGTCTGCCGTATTGGGTGATGGCCACCGGCTCGCCGCCTTTGGCGATGTCGGCCACTTCACCAAAACTGGCTTGCACCTTCGCGGATGTCAATGTTTGCATGGTCATGGCTTGAAAGTCAGGGGATGCATCCATCTTATCCAAGATGGCCAACTTGTCAAACTTGTTTGAGAGATACCTTTGGTCGCAGTGGGTTTCCCGGTACGATTGACGCGTTATCAAGGCGAGCGTAGTGTGACGGTAGCACAATGGTCTTCAAAGCCATTAGGGAGTCCATCCCGATGAGCCGGTTCGATTCCGGTCGCCCGCTCCAACATCACGAAATGCCGCAGGCGCACCTGAGCAAATTTATTTGACAGTCACAATATTTTGCATACACTGTCATTACTTATCATTAATGAGTCATGACAATACCACCCGTAACCAACCATGGCGAAGCCAAGAACGCCACAGTAAAGCTCACAGCCTTGGAACGTGAGCGCCTGAAGTCCATTGCGACCTTCCGCAGGCGTACCCCTCACTTCATCATGAAAGAAGCTATTCAAACGTACCTCCAAAGTGCGGAAGCCGAACAAAATTTCATCAGTGCGGGTGAAGCCTCGTGGCATGACTACGAAAACACAGGGCTTCACATTTCACTGAATGAAGCGAAAGGATGGGCAAAACAACTCAAGGAAGATCGTAACGCCACTATGCCCACATGCCACACATAAAACTTTCGAGGCGGGCGCAAAGTGACTTACTGAGGCTCTACAACTTTCTGTCGGCATACGATCCTGAAAAGGCCAACGAAGCGATTGACACTATCCTTGCGGCATTCGATAACCTGCACATGCCAGAAATTGGCGCACCTGTAGCCGATAGGCCAGGGATGCGAAAACTCGTGATTGACTTTGGCGCAAAAGGGTATACGGCCTTGTATCGGTATCACAAAAAGACTGATTCCATTGTTGTCGTTGCTATCAAACACCAAAGCGAAGTCGACTACAAATAATCATCACGAAATGCCGAAGGCGCGCCTGAGCGAGAGCGCAGGCTGTCGCAGGGCGACGGATGTCCAAAAGCATGGCACAGCAGTGCCGTGCGCGGACTTCGGGATAAGCCCAGCGGCTAAGGGGAGCTCGCGGCTGGCGTGGACGTGGTGTGCCCTTCGGGCACGTTCCGGCCACAGAAGAGGTGAGCTGCCCTTATTGAGTGACGGCAAGGGTGGCCTGGAAGGGCAACTTCATGGGTGTTCAACTGGCAATAGGTCAGCCCTTGTGCGCTTGGCGCAGGCAGTCGTGAAACGCCCGTGTCACCCTTGAGGGCTGGGGCGAGCGTAAATCCTTCCAGCCGCTGGGTTCCGGCGGATCCTGGCCAGCACCGTGGGCACCGGGCAGGCGTTGGGCACGCATATCCCCCATTTGGGGGATAGCTTGCGGCAACCCGGCGCGCTACAGTCAGCTTTGACTTGGTTGCAGTCGCTATCAAATTCGCAGCTGGTCACGCCCATGCTACGGGCTCTGGAGGCTGATTTGATAACAAAACACGCGACCCGGGCGCAGTTGCTGTCCTCGTTGTGCGAAACCGAGCAAGCCAAGGCCAACCAGCGCGAGCGCCAGACCCAGCTCACCGCCCCGGTAGCCGGTGTCATCCAGCAACTCGCCATCCACTCCGTAGGCGGTGTGGTCACCCCAGCCCAACCACTGATGATCGTGGTACCCGACAGCAACACCGTCACCGCCGAGGTGACCATCGCCAACCAGGACATCGGCTTTGTCAACGCCGGGCAAATGGCCGAGGTGAAGCTGGAAACCTTCCCCTACACCCGCTACGGCACCGTCAAAGCCAGGGCGGATGTAGTCACTGCCGATGCAGTGACCGATGACAAAAAAGGCAGCTACTACCCGGCCACCCTGACCCTGAACCAGAAAGACATGCTGATTGATGGCAAGCGGGTGAACTTGAGCCCCGGCATGAACATCACCGCCGAGATCAAGACCGGGCAGAGACGGGTGATTGAGTTTTTGCTGAGCCCGGTGCAGCGGGCGGGCAGTGAGAGTTTGAGAGAGCGGTAGGCGCAGCATGAAACACATGAGCACGATCAACACATGGAAGGATTTGCTATGAATTCCGTAGCTATTCACGCATATTCATCGGGCGCTGGAGGCTGATTTGATCAAAAATCAGGCGGCCCAGGCGCAGTTGCAGTCCGAGTGGCAAGACATCCGCGCCAAACTCGCCCGACTCGACGCCGAGGCCAGCCGCCGCCAGGCTGAAATCGCTACTGTCAAAGAGACCATCACCAAGCTTGAAGCCACTGTGCCCATGGCGCAAACGCGCGAGGCAGACTACCGGCGGCTGGTTGATCAAGGCTATATCTCTGGCCACGCCACGCAAGACAAAACCAGGGAGCGGGTGGAACTGGAGCGCGACCTTGGCGTGCAGCGCGCCCGCCTGCAAGAGGCGCAGTCCTCGTTGCATGAAACCGAACAATCCAAAGCAGCCTACCGCGCAGAAACCATGCGCGCCCTGAGCGACCGCCAGGCCACGGCTGCCACCCGCTACAGCCAGCTCCAGTCAGAGCAAGCCAAGGCCAACCAGCGCGAGCGCCAGACCCAGCTCAGCGCGCCGGTAGCCGGTGTCATCCAGCAACTCGCCATCCACTCCGTAGGCGGTGTGGTCACCCCAGCCCAGCCACTGATGATTGTGGTACCCGACAGCAACACCGTAACAGCCGAGGTGACCATCGCCAACCAGGACATCGGCTTTGTCAACGCGGGGCAAATGGCCGAGGTGAAGCTGGAGACCTTTCCCTACACCCGCTACGGCACGGTCAAAGCCAGGGTTGATGTGGTCACCGCCGATGCGGTGACCGATGACAAAAAGGGCAGCTACTACCCGGCCACCCTGACCCTGAACCAGAAAGACATGCTGATTGATGGCAAGCGCGTCAATTTGAGCCCGGGCATGAACATCACCGCCGAGATCAAGACCGGGCAGCGCCGGGTGATTGAGTTTTTGCTGAGCCCGGTGCAACGGGCGGGCAGTGAGAGTTTGAGAGAGCGGTAGGCGCCGCATGAAACACATGGGTACGATCAACCATAGGAGAGAAATCGCTATGAATTCAATAGCTGCTCACGCATATTCAGCGGGCGTTGCAGGCAGATTTGATTGTGAAAACAAGGCGCTAAAGACCAAACATCAATGTTGGCGATGGCGTGGTGACCGTTCAAACACCAAACCCGCTCACGCCCATTCCATGCGGGTTACGGGGCATAAATGGCTGGGAAGGCGTATGGCGGCTGCGTGGGCACTTGTTGGCGATCCGCTGATACACCTCGGCGTCGCGCAAACGAATTTCGGAATTTGAAATGATGCAAGAAATCAGCATGAAAGCTCTGGCTTGCACTGGGCTGGGCGTGGTCATTTGCCTCCTGAGTGCCTGCGGAAGGGCCGAACGGCCCATCTTGCACACCACCATCAGCTCCGACGGCCAGATGATTGCCACGCTGGTGCATGCAGGCACGAATGAGCAACTGCTGCGCATACGCAACCTCAAAACCGATACCACATGGCGCACGGTGCAAGGACCGCCGTTGACGCGTTCCATTCGTTTTGGACTGCAAGGGCATGAGCTCTTGCTGACCCACGGCAAGCCGGATTTGCCGACAAAAGACTACCTGAGCAAGATTGATCTTGGCAAACCAGAGAAGGGTCTGCAAAGGATCTACGAGTCGGAGGCCGGTTTAGCCTTTCCTGTTGAAGTGAAACCGGGACAGGTGATGGTGCGGACACATCAGCCAGCGAACCCGAGCACCGGGAAGGTTCATTTGTCGGACTACTACTGGATTCTTGTGGGGCCAGGACAGCAAGTCCAACGGGTGGGGCCCAAATCAGTATTGCCCTACCCTGCGCCCAACATTGTGGGCAACGGATTCTTCTGGACAGAGGAACAAATGGGTGAGAAAAAAGAGGCCCACCCGCTTGTGTTGAGCTATCCATTGCCAGGCGGTGTCGCGCCGATTTTTTCGCGCGAACGCCTTGAAAAGAACACACATGCCGTATCGTGTGATCGAGTGGCAATGCGTTGCTTGCGCTGGTTTATTTCGAACCGGAATCAAGAACGTATCACTTCCTATGTATACGACGTAGACGTGTTGTTTGGCGCAACAAGCTGCAAGCTGCCGGGCTTGTCTGGTAGGCCAGATGGCGTTTCACTCACGCCCGATGGCAATGCAGCGGTCATGTCGCTGGCATCAGGTCCTGACAAACCACGCCACGTGGTGGGCATGCATTTCAATCCGCAGCAATGCGAAGCAGTCGCGGTTCAACACATCAACTTTGAGGAGGAATAGTCATGGCATTTCATTACTGGGGGCGCTGGGGGGGGCTGGGTTATTCGGATGGGCACTACACCACGCCGAATGAAATCATCAACTGGCAAGGTATTTTTGACGACCCGGTCGATGAGCAATTCCGGGCACACGACCACGCCTATGACACCGCCCAAAGAGCCTACGACGCCTCCGCCAAAACAGACCTGGATCGCACCCTGTACTGGGCAGCAATTATTCGCGCCGACACTGCGGTCAAGAATGCTCTTCTGAGTTTGATTGCTAATCCGTCATTGGGTGCCCTACTCACTGCAGTGGCGGCCGGGGCGATGGACCTGTTTACCGCAAAAAATCTAACCTTCAACTACCCCGCTTACATGAATGGGCGTGATCCCAATGACGTCACTCCCAGCACCAGTGGCGACCCGTTCACAGGCATGCCCTGGCCCGTAGCCATCTCCACCACCCTAGGCACCACGCCCGACCCGCTGATAAAAATCATCCGCTACGTTGATCCGCTCATCCTTGATCTGGACGGCGACGGGCTGGAAATCACGCCACTGGCCAAAGGCATCCTGTTTGATGCCAACGGCGACAGCATCAAGACCGCCACCGCCTGGGCTGGTGCCGATGATGGCCTGCTGGTGCTGGATTTGAATGGCAACGGTCTGATTGACTCCGGGCGCGAGCTCTTTGGTGACGAAACCATTCTGACGAGTGGAGCCAACGCAGGCCAGAAGGCGGCCCACGGCTTTGCTGCACTGGCCGACCTGGACAGCAATGCCGATGGCAAGTTTGACAGCGCAGACGCCCAGTATGCCAACCTCAGAATCTGGCGCGACCTCAACCAGGACGGCATCAGCCAGGCTGCTGAACTCAAAACACTGACTGCGAGCAACGTGCAAAGCATCTCGCTTGGCAGCACCGCCAGTGGCGCCAACCAGGGTGATGCGATCCTGGTGCAAAGCGGCAGCTTTACCCGCGCTGATGGCAGCACCGGGCAGGCGGGCAGCTTCATCCTGGCGCAAAACAACTTTGTAACTTCATTCACACCCATCACCGTCAGCGCCGAGGCCAGAGGGTTGCCCGGCATAGCGGGCAGCGCCTGGGTGCGCGACTTGCAGGAAGCGGCGACCGAAAACCCGGAGCTCATTGCGCTGGTCAACCAGGCCAAGGATGCGCCTACGCGGGCCGGGTACAGGGATGCGGTGGCGAGCCTGATGCGCGACTGGGGCAATGACTCGGCCTACAACAGCGCCAGCAAGCAAGCCCTCGTTGCGGGCTATGGGCTGATCCTGAGCGATCCACTGGATGCGCAGGAGGCGCTCTGGATGGATACGGCCATCAAGGCCAGCGGGGTTGATCGGGATGCTTACCGGGCTACATTGTCGCCCACTGATCTGGCCAAATTTGATGCCATGCGCGAGCGCATGGTGGGCGGACTGGAGCAACTGCACGCCTATGAGGCCTTCACCGGATACTCGTTTTTGAGCTGGGCGCAGGTGCAGGGCGACGCCACCAACTTCACACCCCGCTCGGTGGGTCCGGGCGGTCGGGTGCCAGTGGAAGTGTGGATTCCGTTGTCGCAGCTCATCTATGAGAATCGCAATGCGGTCATGTCGAGCCAGAGCGGCTATATCCGCGTCACGATTCCGGCGCCGCTGAGCGGCATGGCGCATGCGGAGTCCCTCTGGAATCGGCTGGTCGATGATGCAAGCAAGAATCTGATGCAGCCGCTGCGCCTGTCGCAGTACGTCGATAAGGTCGATTTGAATATTTCGGCCTTAGGCATCAGTTTTGACTTCAGCCGCTTGAACGCCGCGTTGCTGGCAGCCAGCACGGCCAACGTGCATGAAGGCGCTACGCTACTTCTTGACCTGTACCGCAACAATGGCGCGATGCTTATGGGCATGGGCTGGAATGGCACGGATCAGTTGAATGCATTGACGCGCCAAGCGGCGGCACAGATTGATATTCGCAATGCTTTTGGAGAGATTGGCTATAACTTTCTTGCGGCTGGTGCCACCTCGGGTACCCAGGTTGACGATGTTTTCTCTGGTGATGCAAGCGCTGATTCATTCAGCGCGGGTGCTGGAAATGATCTGCTTGACGGGCAGGACGGAAATGACACGCTGGCGGGTGGGGTTGGCGATGACGTCCTATTTGGAGGCGCTGGCGATGACATCTTGCGCGGTGACGACGGGGCCGACATACTCGACGGCGGAACAGGCAACGACACCCTCTACGGCGGGGCTGGAAACAATAGTTACCTGTTTGGCAAAGGCGACGGGCAGGACCTGGTACATGCGTTCAATGACGCCACAACAGGCAAGCGCAACACCTTGCAGCTCAAGGCTGGGATTGCGCCTTCAGAGGTGGTGTTGCGCCAGGTTTATGACAGCGACCTGGGTGGCAACGTCGCACTGGAACTCTCCATCGCAGGCAGCACCGACAAGATCACGCTCAACGGCTTTTTTTACAACAACGACCCAGCCAACACCTACAACTCGCTTCAGCAGGTGAGGTTCGCAGATGGATTGACTTGGGATGTGGCCACCGTCTTGGCCAAACTGTATGCGGGCACCTCCGACGCCGACACGATTACCGGCACCATTGCGGCTGACACGATCAATGGTGCGGCGGGAGATGACACGTTGCATGGGCGTGACGGCAACGACGTCCTCAACGGCGACATGGGCAACGACACGCTTTATGGCGATGCGGGGGACGATTCGCTCTTTGGTGGTGCGGGGAATGACTACTTGTATGGCGATGCCGGAAACGACACGATGTACGGCGGCGACGGTGACGACATCATCCAATCACAGTATGTCGGCGCAGACACGATTGATGGTGGCGCGGGCAACGACAATATCGTGGTCGATTATTCCGGGCAGGCAACCATACTGTTTGGGCGGGGTGATGGCCAGGACACGGTGTGGGGCGCTTATAGTTTATTTTCACACACAACACCCGACACGGTTCAATTCAAGGCGGGTATCACGGCGGCCGACGTGGTGGCCAGGCGTTTAGACACTTCACTGGTGCTCACCATCAATGGAACAAATGACAAACTGACGATACGAGATTATTTTTACTTCGACGGAGCAACACGGTGGTTCAAGGAATCTGGAGCCAAGACAATCAACCCGGTGCAGCAATTCAAGTTCGCCGATGGATCGGTATGGATACCAACCAACGACACCATTGGCGTGATCATCGACGCGACCTCGCCGCTAGCCTATCTCGGTGTTGACAATGGTACTAACTATGATGACATCATTGTCACCCCCCTTTATGGCCACACCTACTACGGCTGGGGCGGCAATGACGAGATGAATGGCAGCAGTGCCAACAACACCTTTGATGGCGGCGACGGCAATGACCTCCTGTTTGGCGATGCTGGCGATGACATGCTTTACGGTGTTGGCGGCGACGACTGGCTAGATGGTGGCACCGGCAACGACATCGTTTTTGGCGGCACGGGTTCGGACACCTATGTGTTTGGTCGGGGTGCTGGACAAGACTCTTTCAACAATGAGCGGGCTGCGAATGCTGTCGAAACCGACACGCTGTTGCTTGTTGGCCTAAATCCCAATGACGTGCAATTACGTCGGGTGCCGAATCAATGGGATCCCTTGGGCGACAGCCTGGAGCTGAGCATTGTTGGCAGTACCGACACCGTGTTGCTGGTGCGGTATTTCCAGGACGCGGTCGGTGTTGAAGGTGACTACGGCTACGTCACCCATCATTTTGATCGAATGCAGTTTGCTGATGGCACGGTCTGGGACCGCAGCACGATTTTGTCGCACGTGCCGATAGCGAACCTGACACTGACCGGGACGGCGGGAGCCGACACGTTGGTGGGTGGTGCCGGAAACGACTTGCTTGACGGTGGTGCCGGTAACGACACCATGCGCGGTGGCTTGGGGGACGATACCTACATCGTTGACAGCATCGGCGATGTTGTGACAGAACTGCTCAATGAGGGGACCGACCTCGTGCAGTCAAGCGTGACCTACACGCTGGCCGCCAACTTGGAAAGCCTCACACTAACAGGCACCAGCGCAATCAACGGCACCGGTAACACACTCAACAACGTGCTTGTTGGCAACAGTGCGGCCAATACTCTCAGCGGTGGCACGGGCGCAGACACCATGCAGGGCGGTGCGGGCAACGATATTTACGTCGTGGACAACATCAGTGATGTCGTGACTGAAAATCTCAACGAAGGCACCGACCTGGTTCAGTCCAGCGTGAGCTACACGCTAAGCGCCAATATAGAAAACCTGACCCTGACCAGCACCACGGCCATCAACGGCACCGGTAACGCCTTGAACAACACGCTCACCGGCAGCACTGGCAACAACATTCTGGACGGCGGTATGGGTGCGGACACCATGGTGGGGGGCACGGGTAACGACACGTACTACGTGGACAATGTAGGTGACATTACCACTGAGGCCGCATCTGCGGGTACGGACACGGTGTTCTCGTCCATCAACTGGACGCTGGGTACCAACCTGGAAAACCTCACACTCAGCGGCACGGCCAACATCAACGCCACCGGCAACACCGTGGCCAACATACTCACTGGCAATTCAGGCGACAACGTGCTCAATGGTGGCGCGGGCACAGACACGATGATTGGCGGTATGGGCAACGACACCTACCTGGTGGACGTCGCAACCGACGTTGTGACAGAGGGGCTCAACGCTGGCATTGATCTGGTGCAGGCTGGCGTTACGTACACCTTGGGCGCGAACGTTGAAAACCTGACCCTGACCGGAACCAACGCGTTCAAGGGCACCGGCAACGCACTGGACAATGTGCTGACCGGCAACAGCGCGGCCAACGTGCTGACCGGCGGTGCGGGCAATGACACTTACATCGTTGGCACTGGCGACACCACCATCGAAGCGGTGGGTGCGGGCACCGATACAGTGCAAAGCAGCATCACATGGACGCTGGCGACGAACGTCGAGAACCTGACCCTGATGGGCTCCAGTGCAGTCAACGGCATCGGCAATACGGCAGATAACATATTGATTGGCAACACTGGTGTGAACACCCTCACAGGCAATGCAGGCAACGACACGCTGGACGGCGGCGCGGGAGCCGACATCTTGATCGGTGGCACGGGCAATGACACCTATCGGCTTGGCCGTGGCTATGGTGCGGACAGCATCACCGAGAACGACACCACCGCAGGCAACACCGACGTGTTGCAGTTCCTCAGCGGGGTCGCCACCGATCAGATCTGGCTGCGCAAGGTCTCCAATAATCTGGAGATCAGCATCATAGGCACGACCGATAAGGCGACATTGACCAACTGGTACCTGGGCAACCAGTACCACGTGGAGCAATTCAAGACCTCTGACGGCAAGAGGCTGCTCGACAGCCAGGTGCAAAATCTGGTAAGTGCAATGGCGGCGTTCTCGCCACCACCAGTTGGGCAGATGACACTGTCGGCCAGCTACGCGGCCGCACTGTCGCCGGTGATCGTGGCCAACTGGCAATAGGTCAGCCCTTGTGCGCCTGGCGCAGGCAGTCGTGAAACGCCCGTGTTACTCGTGAGGGCTGGGGCGAGCGTCGGACAATGCTGAAAAAGCCGCATGCGTAGTGAAACAGCTTCGGCCCGACGGCGCGCATCTGGCCACCGAGCACAAACGGTTGCGCGTAATGGTCGGGCAGGAACCCCAGGTAATTGCCCGAGAGGATCAGCGTGGCGATGGATTCCTGGTCGTAACCCGTGGCCTTGCGCGTCAGGCGCCGCTGCTGGCTGATTTCCATGTTGGGCGAGTGGTAGCCCAGGCCGGCAAAATCGAAGGAGAGCAAGTCGTTCCAGTCGGACGGTTCCGGCGCACCGTGGCCGCCCTTGAACAGGGCATGCTGCGCGCCGCAGTACAGGTACATGGTCTCGTCAAAAAGCTTGTCGTAGACCAGCGTCTCCGAACTGCGGTGGGCCGGGATCACGCCGACCTGATACTGCCCGTCGATGACGCCACGCTCGATGGCGTTCAGGGGTGCGACAAACAAATGCAGGCTCACCTCCGGCGCCAGCTCCATGAAGTGGGCGATGGCTGTGCCAATGTGCGCTTGCGGGTTGCTGGCGGTCTTGTCAAAAACGGCGATGTTGAGCTGCCCGCCCATGCGCCGATGAATCTCGTCGACACTGCCGCGGAACGCTTCCACGCCCGCGAGCAAACGCAGCGTTTCGGTATAGATCTGCTGGCCCTCGGTGGTCAGGGCAAAACCAGCCCGGCCGCGGCGGCACAAGGTGAGCCCCAAGCGGGTTTCAAGATCCTTGACGTGGCGGCTGACGGTCGAGGTACCGATGTTGAGCTCCAGCTCGGCAGCGGCCATGCCGCCGCACTCGACCACGCTTTTGAACACGCGCAGCAGGCGAATGTCCATATCGCTCAACTGACCCAGCGCGGCGCGGCTCTTTACTTGCATAAACCTGCAACTTAATAGTGATACTTAGACTATTGCAAGAGTAACAGAAAGCGGGAAGAATCACCCCATCGTAATTCCCGCTCAGGAGACACCATGGATATGAAAGCCGCCCCACAATCGGCCACGCCGCGCCTTGACGCTGCCTGGCTCGACGCACACTGGATGCCGTACACCGGCAACCGTGACTTCAAGGCGAATCCGCGCATGATGGCCAGCGCCAAGGGCTGCTACTACACCGACGTGCACGGCAAGCAGATATTTGACGGCCTGTCCGGGCTCTGGTGCTGCGGCCTGGGTCATGGACGCACCGAAATTACCGAGGCGGCTGCCAAACAGATCGCCACGCTGGATTACTCGCCCGCATTTCAGTATGGGCATCCGCTGTCGTTTGAGCTGGCCAACAAGCTCAAGGAGTTGACGCCCGCCGGCCTCGACTACGTGTTCTTTACCGGCTCCGGATCCGAGTCGGCCGACACGTCGCTGAAGATGGCCCGCGCTTACTGGCGCGCCAAGGGTCAGGGCAGCAAGAGCCTGCTGATCGGACGCGAAAAAGGCTACCACGGCGTGAACTTTGGCGGCATCTCGGTTGGCGGTATTGGCGCGAACCGAAAGACCTTTGGTCAGGGCGTGGCCGCAGATCACCTGCCGCACACGCAACCGCCAGCGGGTTCGTTTTTCAAGGGCATGCCCGACAAGGGCGCGGAGCTTGCCGACGACCTGCTCAAGCTCATTGCCCTGCATGACGCCAGCAATATCGCCGCCGTGATCGTCGAGCCGATGTCGGGTTCGGCCGGTGTGGTGATTCCGCCCAAGGGCTACCTGCAGCGCCTGCGCGACATCTGCACGGCCAACAATATCCTGCTGATTTTT
This sequence comes from uncultured Pseudomonadota bacterium, assembly GCA_963844495.1. GTDB lineage: Bacteria > Pseudomonadota > Gammaproteobacteria > Burkholderiales > Burkholderiaceae_C > Rhodoferax. The sequence goes on along the minus strand of CAWJOT010000006.1, from coordinate 4,505 downwards.
GATGAAGTCATTACCGGCTTTGGCCGCATGGGCGCCTACACCGGTGCCGAGGCCTTTGGCGTGACGCCCGACATCATGAACGTGGCCAAGCAGATCACCAACGGCGCGTTGCCGCTCGGCGCGGTGCTGGCCAAGAAGGATATTTACGACACCTTCATGGCGCAGGGCGGTCCCGATTACATGCTGGAATTTTTGCACGGCTACACCTACTCGGCGCACCCGGTGCCATGCGCCGTGGGGCTGGCCACGCTGGACATTCTGGTGCGCGAAAACATGGTGGCCAAAGTCAAGGCGCTGTCGCCCTACTTTGAGAACGCCGTGCACAGCCTCAAGGGCGCCAAGCACGTTGCCGACATTCGCAACTACGGTCTGGCCGCAGGCCTTACGATTGATGCCCTGCCCGGCGAGCCTGCCAAACGGCCGTATGACATTGCGATGACGATGTTGAAGAAAGGCTTTTACGTGCGCTACGGCGGTGACACGATTCAGCTCGCGCCGCCCTTCATCACGACGCCAGCGCAGATCGACAGCCTGATCAACGCGCTGGGTGAGTCCCTCAACCAAACCGCATAAACATTTTTTCCATGCCAACACTTCCCATGATTCAACACCTGATCGACGGCCAGCTGGTCGCGGGTGGTTCGCGCTCGCAAGACGTCTTCAACCCCGCCACCGGCAAAGCCGAAAAACGCGTCCTGCTGGCAGACAAGAAGACCGTCGAGCAGGCGATTGCCTCGGCCCAGGCGGCGTACCCGGCCTGGCGCGCCACACCCCCGCTCAAGCGCGCACGCGTCATGAGCAAGCTGAAAACCCTGCTCGAAGAAAATGCCGACGCCATCAACGCGCTGGTCACCGCCGAGCACGGCAAGGTGCTTTCCGATGCCATGGGGGAATTGCAGCGCGGCATCGAAAACGTCGAGTACGCCAGCTACGCCCCGGAACTGCTCAAGGGCGAGCACAGCAAGAACGTAGGCCCGGCGATGGATTCATGGAGCGAGTTCCAGGCGCTGGGCGTGACCGCTGGCATTACGCCGTTCAACTTTCCGGTGATGGTGCCGCTGTGGATGTGGCCGATGGCTGTCGTCTGCGGCAACACATTTATCCTCAAACCGTCCGAACGCGACCCCAGCAGCGCGCTGCTGGTTGCACAACTGGCACTGCAAGCGGGCCTGCCCCCGGGGGTGCTCAATGTGGTCCATGGCGACAAGGAGGCGGTGGATACGCTGCTGGGCGACAAACGCGTGCAAGCCATCAGCTTTGTCGGCTCGACACCGATTGCTGAATATATCTACGCGACCGGTTGCGCCAACGGCAAGCGGGTGCAGGCGCTTGGCGGCGCCAAGAATCACGCCGTGGTGATGCCCGACGCCGACGTGCCCAACGCTGTGAGCGCCCTGATGGGCGCAGCCTACGGCTCCTGCGGCGAGCGCTGCATGGCGATTCCGCTGGTCGTGGCGGTGGGCGATGCCACTGCCGACGCCATGGTGGCCGGGCTGAAGGTCGAGATTGCCAAGATGAAGGTCGGCCCCGGCACCGATCCCGCCAACGACATGGGCCCGCTCGTCACCAAGGCGCACTTCGAGAAGGTCAAGGGCTACGTTGATCAGGGCGTGGCCGAGGGCGCCACGCTGGTGGTCGATGGTCGCGGGGTCAAGGTCAGCGGCCACGAGGCGGGTTACTTTTTGGGTGCCTGCCTGTTTGACAACGTCAAGCCGGGCATGAAGATCTACCAGGAAGAAATCTTTGGCCCGGTACTCGGCGTCATGCGAGTGAAAACGCTGCAGGAGGCGATGGACCTGATCGATGCCCACGAGTACGGCAACGGCACCTGCATCTTTACCCGCGATGGCGAAGCCGCGCGTTACTTCAGCGACAACATTCTGGTCGGCATGGTCGGCATCAACGTGCCGCTGCCGGTGCCGGTGGCCTACCATTCGTTTGGTGGCTGGAAGCGCTCGCTGTTTGGGGACCTGCATGGCTACGGACCGGACGCTGTGCGCTTTTACACCAAGCGCAAGACCATCACCCAGCGCTGGCCCTCGGCTGGTGTTCGTGAAGGCGCGTTGTTCAGCTTCCCGACCAACCGCTGATTTTTTCTGGTTGACACTGCCCGCCGGCCCTTGGGGTCGGCGGGCTTTTTTTCGTCTGCGGTCATTGCGAGAAGCGAAGCGACGTGGCAATCCACTGACTCCGTCATTGCGAGCGTAGCGTGGCAATCCATTGACTGCATGGATCGCCACGGCCTGCGGCCTCGCGATGACGAAGGTGGGCATCAGAAATTATTGAAACTTCAATACTATTAGTTGAATGAATGATTTGGATGAAATATTAATGATTGTTTTCAAATAGCACTGCTTGCTTCACACTGCGTGTTTTCATCACTCAGTACTTGGAGCACAACATGCTGGTCGGACTACCCAAAGAAATCAAGAATCACGAATATCGCGTTGGCCTGACCCCGGCAAGCGTGCGCGAACTCACGTCGCAAGGTCACCAGGTGTTGGTGCAGACCGGTGCCGGTGCCGCCATCGGATTGACCGACGAGCAGTACAAGGCAGCCGGTGCCACCATGGCGGCGGACGCCAAGGAAGTATTTGCCAAGGCCGAGATGATCGTGAAGGTCAAGGAGCCGCAACCGCAGGAATGCGCAATGCTGCGCCCGGGCCAGATTCTGTACACCTATTTGCACCTCGCACCCGATCCCGAGCAGACCGCAGCACTGGTCAAATCCGGCGCCATCTGCATCGCCTACGAGACGATTACCGGTCCCGGTGGTGGCCTGCCGCTGCTCGCACCGATGAGCGAAGTAGCCGGTCGCATGGCGGTGCAAGCCGGTGCTGCGCACCTGGAAAAATCCAAGGGCGGCATGGGCATCCTGCTCGGCGGCGTACCCGGCGTGCCCGCTGCCCATGTGGCAATCATCGGCGCTGGCGTCGTTGGTACGCACGCTCTGCAAATGGCTGTTGGCATGGGCGCCAGGGTCACGGTGCTTGACAAGAGCGTGGATCGCCTGCGTCAGCTGGACCTGATTTTTGGCAATCGCATCACCACGGTGTACTCAAACGCGCATAGTGTCGAAGAAGCCGTGCTTGACGCCGACCTGGTCGTCGGTGGCGTTCTGGTGCCTGGCGCTGCCGCGCCAAAACTTGTGACGCGCGACATGATTTCACGCATGAAAAAAGGCGCTGTCGTTGTTGACGTGGCGATTGACCAGGGCGGTTGCTTTGAGACCTCGCATGCCACCACGCATGCCGAACCCACCTACGTGGTTGATGGCGTCGTGCACTACTGTGTAGCGAACATGCCCGGCGCCGTAGCGCGGACCTCCACCTTTGCCCTGAACAACGCCACCATCGGGCACGCAGTGGCCCTCGCCGACAAGGGATGGAAGCAAGCTCTCAAGGACAACGTGCACCTGAAGAACGGCCTGAATGTGGCCAACGGCAAGGTCACGTACGAAGCTGTCGCGCGCGATCTTGGTTACGAGTACGTGAGCGCCGACAGCCTGCTGGCCTGAACACACCTCTGCCCTGCGCAAGGCAGGGCAGCCGGTCGCGTCGGCAGACTTCGGTCAGAAACTGTGGCGCACGCCGAATTCGTAACCGGAGCTGTTACCGCCGGGCTCGGTCACGCTATTGCCACTTCCAACGACGAAGCGGGTTCCAACGCCATCGTTGCTCACTTGTGAATAGTTGGTGTACAGCGCGGTACGCTTGGACAGGTTATGAACATAACCAACGGCCCATTGGCTGGCGTCGTTGGCAACCGCTTCGGCCTTGAGCTTGGTGTAGGCAAAGCGCACCTCGCCGGTTCCCACTTTCCATTGCGTTCCGATCATGTTGGCTGTGGTATTGGTCACACCAACTTCGTTCTTGCCCCACAGATACATAAGCTTGGCCGGTCCGAACTGGTAATTGATGGCAAAGTTCGATTGCTTGAAATCGCCTGTGGCGTATTTGGTTGTGCCGGTGGCCACTGCCATGTTGAGCGGGCCGGCGCGATAGCCAAGGCGCAAGCCCATGTGCTTGCCATCATCCACGGTCGCACCCGCGTTGCTCGGCTGCTCGCCCATGGCATACATGAGGTGGCCGTAGACGCCGCCCAGATTCGACGGCAGGAAGTAGCCGATGGAATTGGAGGCGCGCACAGCGGTACGCGCGGTCGTCCCACCCGTATTGACCTGATAGAACAACTGGCCGGTACCGCCCACACCATTGGTGCCAAACGGATGCATGGAAACCGTCAGGTTGCTGAAGCTTGGAACGTAATCGCGGCCAAAGCGGACCTCGCCCCAGGTGCCCTGCACGCCAAGGGTGGCACGGCGACCAAAGGTCAGGCCGCCGCCGCCGACAGAATCCTTATTGGTCGTGCTGGTGGAGCCGCCAGTGCCGCTATCCGGATTAACCGCCGCTTCCAGCCAGACGATCGCCTTCAGGCCGCCACCAAGGTCCTCTGTGCTGCGAAAACCAAGCCGACTCGATGTGTTGCCGTCGGTATTGATCGAG
>CAWJOT010000005.1:0-30520 GCA_963844495.1 uncultured Pseudomonadota bacterium | reverse complement strand
TACTGCCACTATTTGCGGCAAGTCATGCCATTGAACTGGGCATTCGTATGCTCGCCGGCGGTGCCTTTCCAGGCCCGCTGCTGCTGCTTGCGCCGCTGCTCGAATCGGCGCTTTGGCCGGTGGTCAGCGTACTGTTGCTGTTGCCTCAAAGAAGAACCCCGGATCCCGATGCGAATCGCCCACTTTGATTCGGCGCACCAGGTGTGCGCGCAAAACCGACGATGACCGAACTACGCAACGTTGAAGCCGACTTGTCCCGCTTTCGGGGTCGTGTGCTCGCGGCAAGCGCGGTCGCGGTGACTTGTTTCGTGCTAATCGTGGTTCGACTGGCCTACCTTCAAGTCGTGCGTCACGACGATTTGCTCGAACAAGCTGAGAGCAACCGCACAGCCGTGGTCCCCGTCGTGCCCAACCGCGGGCTTATCGTTGACCGCAACAACATCGTGCTGGCAAACAATTACTCGGCCTACACCCTGGAAGTCACCCCCTCAAAGATTGCCAGTCTCGAACAAACCATCGAAGACTTGTCCCAGGTCCTCGACATCTCGACGCGCGATCGTCGCCGTTTTCGCAAACTCCTGGAAGAATCCAAGAGTTTCGAGTCTCTGCCCCTGCTGACCCGGCTTAGCGACGAAGATGTCGCCCGATTCGCCGCGCAACGATTTCGATTCCCCGGTGTGGACATCAAGGCCCGCCTGTTTCGCAGCTACCCGTACGGAGCACTGGGCAGCCACGTCCTGGGCTACATAGGGCGAATCAACCCAACGGAAAAGGAGGACCTCGATAATTCGGAGGATCAGGCCAACTACCGCGGTACCGAATACATCGGAAAGCTTGGGGTGGAACAAAGCTTCGAGAGCCAGTTGCACGGAACGACTGGGGTCGATTCGGTTGAAACCTCCGCAGGTGGACGCGCCATGCGAAAGCTCGCGAGCAGCCCGGCGACACCGGGCAATACGGTCAAGTTATCGATCGACATCCGGCTACAAGCGCTGGTTGAAGAACTGTTCGGCGATCGCCGCGGCGCGCTGGTCGCCCTCGATCCAGGCACCGGTGAAATTCTGGCCTTCATCAGCAAGCCGACTTTCGATCCCAACCTCTTCGTCGAAGGCATAGACAGTGAGAACTGGCAATCCCTCAACGACTCCCCCGACAAACCCCTGCTCAACCGCGCCCTGCGCGGCACTTACCCGCCGGGATCCACTTACAAGCCGTTCATGGCATTGGGGGCCTTGGAGACCGGAACACGCACGCCGGAACAGACCATTGCAGACCCGGGATATTTCATGTTTGGGAACCACCGATTTCGCGATGACAAAGAGGGCGGCCACGGCACCGTCAACATGTATCGGTCGATCGTGCAGTCATGTGACACGTACTACTACGTTCTGGCCAACGACATGGGCGTGGACACGATTCACGAACAGATGCAACGATTTGGGTTTGGCGAGTTGACCGGCATTGACCTGCTGGGTGAAGTGCGCGGCCTGCTGCCCTCGACCGCGTGGAAGCGCAGGGCATTCAAGCGCGCGGATCAGCAAAAGTGGTATGCAGGGGAGACCATTTCGCTGGGCATTGGCCAAGGCTACAACAATTTCACGATGCTGCAACTGGCCTCGGCCACCGCTGCGTTGAGCAACCAGGGCGTGCGCATGCGCCCGCACCTGGTCAGGGAAGTCATCGACATCGTCACCCACGCCCCGATCGTCACGCAGCCGGAGGCGATGGGCGAACCGATAGCCAAACCCGAACACATCGCTGTTATCACCAACGCGCTGATAGGAGTCAATCTGGAGGGCACGTCGGCCGCGTCCTTTCGCGGCGCCGCCTACACCAGTGGGGGCAAGACAGGCACGGCACAGGTCGTACAGATCAAGCAAAACGAAAAATACGTTTCCTCCAAGGTGGAGGAGCGTCTACGCGACCACGCGCTCTTTACCGCATTTGCTCCTGCCGATCATCCAAAAATCGCCGTCGCCATGGTGATTGAAAACGCCGGTTTTGGCTCCCAAAGCGCGGCGCCGATTGCAAGACGTATATTTGATTTCTGGCTGTTGCAGCAATACCCGAGCGAAGAGGACATTGCAGCAGTGCAAAAAGCCCGCGCCACAGCCCCCGTGGGCAAACCCAGGTCGCTCGCCGAAGTGCCGTGGCCGCCGTTGGCACGCTGAATCTGAAACTTTTGTTCAGTCCTTTGCTTCGCCCTGGGCGTCGTGCACGATCCAGCGCGCGGCCTTCTCGGCGATCATCAACACCGGTGAATTGGTGTTGCCGCTCGTGATGGTCGGCATCACGCCAGCGTCGACCACGCGCAGACCGGTGATCACGGTGCCATGGTAGCCTCGCACCCGCAGACGCGAGTCAACCACGGCCAGAGGATCGTCGGCCGCACCCATCTTGGTTGTGCCCACCGGGTGAAAAATGGTGGTGGCAATGTCCCCGGCCAAGCGGGCGAGTTCACCATCACTCTGGAACTGGACGCCCGGCTTCCACTCCAGCGGGCGGTAGCGGGCCAAGGCCGGTTGTGCCACGATGTTTCGTGTCACGCGCAAGGAGTCAGCCGCGACCTTTCGATCAACCTCAGTGCTGAGGTAATTCGGCGCGATGGCCGGAGCGTCCTCAAAGCGGCCACTCCTGATCTGAACCGATCCGCGGCTGCTTGGGTTGAGATTGCAAACACTGGCGGTGAACGCGTTGAAGCTGTGTAGCGGTTCGCCAAACGCCTCCAGACTCAAGGGCTGCACGTGAAACTCGATGTTCGGATACGGTTGCAACCGGTCACTGCGCGTAAAGGCGCCTAATTGCGAGGGCGCCATGCTCATCGGGCCGCTGCGCTTGAACAGGTACTCCAGGCCGATCATCGCCTTGCCCCATATTGAATTGGCCTGCGTATTGAGGGTCTTCACGCCTGAGACCTTGTACACCGAGCGTATCTGTAGATGATCCTGCAAATTGGCACCCACCCCTTGCGCGTCCACCACAACGTCAATGCCGTGCGAGCGCAGCAGCGACGCTGGCCCAATGCCCGAGAGTTGAAGTAACTGGGGCGTGCCGATGCTGCCCGCGCTGAGGATCACTTCCATGCTCGCGGTCGCCGTCACCATCTCGCGCCCCGTCCAGACTCTTGCACCCACGCAGCGCTGCGTGCCGTCGGGCTGGGTCTCCAGCAGCAATCTCGATACCTGCGCCGATGTCCACAACTCAAAGTTCGATCGCGCGTAACAGGTCGGCCGCAAGAACGCCTTTGCGGTACTCCAACGCCAGCCCTGACGCTGGTTCACTTCAAAATAGCCCACCCCTTCGTTGTCGCCGCGGTTGAAGTCGTCGGTTGCGGCAATTCCGGCTTGCTGCGCCGCTTGCGCGAACGCGTTAAGGATGTCCCAGCGCAAGCGCTGCCTTTCGACCCGCCACTCCCCGCCGGCATGGCGATGGCGCAGTGCGCGGATGTAGGCGTCACGGGTGTCCTTCATCAACTCCGGTGCAACCCCGCTGGCGCCATGAGCTTCGCTGGCTCCTCGGTAATGATCTTCGTGCATTTTGAAAGCCGGCAAAACCTGGTCCCAGGCCCACGCGGGGTCGCCGGTCAAGCCCGCCCACTGGTCATAGTCGCGAGCCTGTCCGCGCATGTAAATCATGCCATTGATGCTGCTGCACCCACCCAGCGTTTTGCCGCGGGGGTAGCGCAGCACACGGCCATTGAGACCGGCATCGGGCTGCGTGCTGTAGAGCCAATCGGTGCGCGGATTGCCGATGCAATAAAGGTAGCCCACCGGAATATGGATCCAGTGATAGTCGTCCTTGCGTCCTGCCTCGATCAACAGCACGCGGCGGGTCGCGTCGGCGGACAAACGGTTGGCCAGCAGGCAGCCTGCGGTCCCGGCACCGACAATGATGTAGTCAAAAGATGTGCTCATGATCGTCGTGCGGCTCTTAGCGTCCAACCCAGTTCGGCTTGCGCTTGTTCTGAAACGCCTGCTGCCCTTCCCTCGCGTCCTCGGTCAGGGTAAACAATGCAATCTGGCTTTCGGTAAACGAAACCGAATCCTCGAACGCCATCGCCTCCACCGCTTTCAATGTGTACAGACCACGACGAATGGCGGCCGGGGACTTGTCAAGCAACCGATCCAACAACCACTGCAGCTTGGCGTCCACATCGTCATCCACGTAGTTAACCAGGCCCGCATCGAGCGCCTGCGCCGACGTGATGGGCTCACCCGTCAGGCACATTTCGCTGAGCAGTCGCCGCGGAATCAGATGCTGCAACACGCTGAGCACCTGAGCCGGAAAAACGCCTACCTTCACTTCAGGCAGGCCAAAGATCGCGTGGCGCGCGGCCACGGCCATATCGCACATCGACATCAACCCCATGCCACCAGCCATACAGGCACCGTTGATACGGGCAATCAGCGGCACACAGCTCGCTCGCGCCGCGCGCAGCAACTGCGCGAGGTGTCCATGCGGCTCGGAGTAGTCGGTGGTAAAGGCTTGCGCCGATTGCAGGTCGGCCCCTGCGCAAAATGCTTTGCTGCCCGCGCCGGTGATGACGACGGCACGGACCTCGCGTCGGCCTTGCGCCTGGTTAATGGCCTGTGTCATGCCCGAGAGCACGCTGTGACTCATCGCATTGCGTCGCTCTTCGCGCGTGATGGTCAACCAGAGCACCGGACCACGCTGCTCAACGCCGAGCTCCGCGCTCGACGAAAAATTTGAATCGCTCACGATGTGCATCTCCTGTTACGTGCATTTTGCCGCAACTAAGCTGCTCCTTGGTCAGACAGTGCAGGGCTTTGGCGTTACGATGAACGCTTGTACATGATGGACAAACGCTGTCGAGGTATCACTTGGCTCCGCACCCGCTCACGACCGAAGACCCGCCCGGCATTCAGCACGACGCTGCCCGAGCCGGTGCCCCGATCGTGTTGTCAGGATACTGGACCGCAAGCAAAATGGCAGGTCCGCAAGCGTGGACCCGGCTGGCATCTGATCTGGCGCGGTGCGCCGCGGCAGCAACGCGCGAGCAAAGCTGGGATTTGCGCGGCCTGCAACGGCTCGACCATGTCGCTGCGCAAGTACTTTGGAATAGCTGGGGCCGTCAGTGGCCCGATCAGTTGCTGGTGCAAGACACGCACCGTGCCACGCTGACGCGTGTCGCCCGCTACTCGGTGGCGCCACCACCGTCGCCTCAAAGTACGCCATGGGCGCTGTTTCTGCGGCTCGGCGCAGCGCTGTGGCAAATGGCCGGCCAGGTCCGAGATTTGATCGGACTGATTGGCCAGCTGCTCATAGACACGGCACGTCTGCTTCGTTCACCGGGCAAGGGGCCATGGCGCGATATCTCGGGCCACATGTACCACATCGGGGCGACGGCGCTGCCGATCACGGCGCTTGTAGGTTTTTTGATCGGTGTGGTGCTGGCTTACCTGATGTCGCTGCAATTGCGCCAGTTCGGCGCCGACGCGTACATCGTCGACATCCTGGGAATATCACTGATACGCGAACTCGGACCCGTGCTCGCCGCCATTCTGATTGCCGGACGCTCCGGCTCAGCCATCACCGCGCAAATCGGTGTCATGCGGGTCACCGAAGAACTCGATGCCATGCGCGTGCTCGGCATTGCCAAGGGCTTTCGCCTGGTTATGCCGCGCGCGCTGGCGCTGGCGCTGGCCATGCCGCTATTGACCGTCTGGACGACGCTGGCAGCGATGCTCGGAGGCATCCTGGCGGCCGACGTGGCGATGGGCGTGACACCCAGCTATTTCTTTGCCACCTTACCCCAGGCAGTCCAGGTATCGAACCTGATGCTGGCAACAGGAAAATCGGTGGTTTTCGGTTTGCTCATCGCCTTGATCGGTTGCCATTACGGGCTGCGCATCAAGCCCAACACCGAGAGCCTCGGGCAAGGGACTACAGCGTCGGTGGTGACGTCCATCACTATTGTCATTTTGGTCGACGCCCTGTTTGCGGTCGTGTTCAAGGACATCGGCATATGAATGAGCCCGACGCGCCACCCGGACCGGTCGTCGCAATCGACAAGCTCTGGTCGGTGTTTCACGATGGTGGGCGCGAGGTTGTGATTCACCAGGACCTTGATCTGAGGATTGCGGTCGGGGAGATGCTTTCGATCGTTGGCGGCTCCGGCAGCGGCAAGACCGTATTGCTGCGCCAGATGCTTGGACTGCAAACACCGGCGCGGGGCAGCGTCACGGTGTTGGGTCGGCCGGCCTCGGAACTCAGCGACGAAGGCGCGGCCAGCCGGGTCGGCATGCTGTTCCAGCACGGCGCCCTGTTTTCGGCTTTCACGGTTCTGGAGAACATCGCCTTTGCGCTGCGCGAACTCGGGACCTTGCCGCAGACGCTGATTCGCGAAGCCGCCATGGTCAAACTGCAGATGGTCGGGCTCGACGCGGCACAGGCCAACAAGATGCCGGCCGATCTTTCCGGGGGCATGGTCAAGCGCGTGGCGCTGGCGCGCGCACTGATTCTGGACCCGCCACTGCTGCTGCTTGACGAGCCTACGGCAGGGCTGGACCCGGCAAGCTCGGACGGTTTTTGCCAATTGCTGCGCGCCCTGCATCAGGAACTGGGGCTGACGGTCGTTATGGTCACCCATGATCTCGACACCCTGTTTGAACTCAGTACCCGCGTCGCGGTGGTCGCCGACAAGCACATCGTCGTCAGTGGCACGCCGACCGACGTCACGACCCATCCACATCCCTTCGTTCAGGCCTTCTTCATGGGTGCGAGAGGACGCCGCGCCAGCGCGCTGTTGCATCAACCGGCCCGGGCAGTGTAGAAAGATATCCCTATGGAAAACAAATCGCATGCTCTGGCCGCTGGCAGCTTCGTCCTGGCGCTGCTGACCCTGCTCGTGGGTTTGGCCGTGTGGTTGACGCGCGACACCCGTCAACAGCGTGCCTTTGAGCTCTCCAGCGGCGAGTCGGTCACTGGGCTGCAGCGTCAGGCCTCGGTGCGGTTCAAGGGAGTCAACGTCGGCAAGGTCACGGCCATTGGGTTCGATCCGGAGACTGCGGGCAACGTGTTGATCCGCATCGCAGTTGACGATGCGGCCCCGATCACCGAGTCAACGTTCGCAACCCTGGGTTTTCAGGGCGTGACCGGGCTGGCCTTTGTGCAACTCGACGATGACGGAAGGTCAAAGACAGCGCCACCCGTCGGCGATGGCACACCGGTGCGCATTCCGCTGCGGCCAAGCCGCCTGTCAAGCCTGTCGGACCAGGGCGTGAGCCTGCTGTCCAAGCTGGAAGAAACCAGCAGCCAGATGAATGCCTTGCTCGCGCCAGCCAATCAGGCTGTCTTGATCAGCGCCATTGGCGAGCTCGGCCAAACAGCCAAAGGCATCGGGCAACTCTCGGTACAAACTAGCAGGACCCTTCCCAGGCTGACGCAAGAAGCAATCGTCACGCTCAAAGCGCTGCAGAGCACTGCCAGCCGCATCAGCGAGAGCGCCGACGAAGCTGGTAAATCGGCGCAGGCCTTGCGCAAAGTCACCGACCGTCTGAATGAGAAAGGCGGCACACTGGACCAACTTTCGCGCGGCGTGAACACACTGGTTGCCGCTGGGCACGGCGTGAGCGCTATCACGCTGCCCGGCGTCAATCGCGCCGTCGGCGACGCCGCTGCCGCCGCGCGCCAGGCAAATCGCACGGCCGAAAGCATTAACGACAACCCGCAGTCCCTGATCTTTGGCAATGCACCGATCCCGCCGGGCCCAGGCGAGACCGGCTTTCACGACGGCACTCCGAGACCATGAGGTACGCTATGATTTTAGTAGCATTCAACGCTTGTATTACCTTCTTCAGAGCCTCTTTGCTCGTATTATTGTTGAGTGCGATTGGATGCTCCGCACCAAATCAGGCGGCGCGACCGACCGCATTCGATTTCGGTCCCGGCCCCCTGTCAGCGGCTCCAACCAAAATCGATCCGCGCTTGCCCGCGGTGATCATTGATGTCGTGCAGAGCAACCCGGCGCTGGAACGCACGGACATGGTGTACCGCTTGGCATACGTCGACCCGCACCAGTTTCGGCCTTACGCTCAAGCGCGCTGGAGCATGTCACCTGCACTGCTGATCCGCGAGCGCCTGCGCGGCTATCTGGGCCAGCACCGTAGGGTGCTCAACGCTGGCGAGCCTGTCTCCGCGGGCACTGGCACGGCTGCGTCCGATCTCCCGGCTCCGTGGATGCTGCGTGTTGAACTTGAGGAATTCAGCCAGCTTTTTTCCGCGCCGCAAACCAGCGTGGGATTGCTGCGGCTGCGTGCCACCGTGACCCAAAGCAAGCCCGAGGGCGGTCAACGAGTCGAGCAGCGCCACTTGATCATCCAGCGCCCGGCACCGAGCGCGGACGCAGCCGGTGGTGTACGGGCGATGATCGTGGCGACCGATGCAGCGGCGCAGGAACTTGACAACTGGCTGCGGGAAATCGACGCGCACTAGCCCCGCGCGTCAGGGCTACCAAGACAATGTTCGCAAGATGGGTATGGCAGTCAGTACGGCACCGCACAAAAGACGCAAAAGCCACGCGGATCAAAGAGGAATGATTGGTGTTACTGATATAAATCAACCAAAGCGCATTTCACTGCCGATGACGGTGGCGCTGGGCGTCCTTCGTCTGCGCCTGCCGCGGGCAAACCCCAGCCCTGTGACCAGGTAGATGCGGGGGGGGTTACGAAGGGGTAACAAAAGGTACACAATGCAGACACAAACCGTGTTGTTGTTTGAAAAGCTTGTGTCGGAGATCAATATGAGAAGTTCCCTAGTTTCCATGGAGTCTGGCCGCGTGTCGTGATACTCGCTCTGGTCGGGTTGCGGTGGCGGTTCCGGTGGATCATCGCCGGTAACGCCCACGGTCTCGGTTTCCGCGGCAATTGCCAGCGCCAGCGCCGTGCCCGCCAACGACACAGCCACCAACAGCGCGGCACCTTTTGCCGTGGTGCAGGCGGCCGGTGTACCCGCGGCAACCCTGAGCAGTCCGCTCAAGGTGAACTTTGCGGTGTTTTCAGACGGCAAGATCAAGTCTGACCTGGCAAGTCACCAATGTCAGCTTTGCCATTGCCAAGCTGTTGCCCGCGGTCAACGCTGGCACCACCGACGAATGGGTGAACTACATCTATCGCAAGGAAACGGCCACTGCTGGTGTTGGCCCCGGTGGCGTCCCGGTTCTTGCCTCGGCCATGCAAGCCACCACCGATGGCAAGCAGACCGACCCGGCGCTGCTCGCCGCTCAATTCGTCTACAACGCTGACGGCTACTACACCTACACGTTCAAGACCGATATCAAGAACCCGGCGCAAACCAACGGCGTGGTTTTTGAACCGAGTCGCACGCATCGCGTGGCCATTCAGTTGAGCTATCTCAACGCAGCCGGGGAAACGATCAGGGTCAACCCGTACGTCGACTTCACTTTCGACGCCAACGGCAACTCGGTCATCGTCACCGACCCGGCCAAGACCCGCAAGATGACCGACATTGCGTCCTGCAACGGCTGTCATGACAAACTCGGCCTGCATGGCGGTGGCCGTGTCGATACGCAATATTGCGTGATGTGCCACAACCCGAGCACCGTCGACGCCAACAGCGGCAACAATCTCAATATGGCCACGATGGTCCACAAGATCCACGCCGGCAGATTGCTCAATAGCAAAATCGCGACCGGCGGCGAGGACTACACGATCTGGGGTTACCAGAACTCCAAACACAGCTACGCCGAAGTCGGCTTCCCGCAAGATCTGCGCAATTGTTCGGTCTGCCACTCGGCCGCCAACTCCAACACGCCGCAGGGCGACCTCTGGAAAACGCGTCCGAGCAAGGAAGCCTGTCTGACCTGCCACGCCAATGGCACGGGGTCAGCCTTTGACAGCAAGCACAAGGTATTTGCAGATTCGCTGGTCGGCCCCGGGGCTGGGGCCAAGTCGCTAACCAATTCGCTGTGTGCTGGCTGCCATCGTCCGGGTCCGATATCGCACCAGATCGCGTGCACTGGAACCAGAACGAAGAGAATTCGGCCAAGTACAAGATGAACATCGAGAGCGTCGTGTTCAACGATACGCCCACGCACAAGGGTCGCACAGTGAGCGTCAAGTACTTCCTGTCGGATCCGACCAACAGCAACACGGCCTATAACCTGGTCACCACGGAATGTACTGGCACGGCGACAGTCACCTGTGCCAACACGACGAAGTTCGGTAACTTGCGCTTTTACCTGGCGTACCAGAATATGGTCGGACAGCAGCCGGCCATCACCGAGTTTTCCGCCTACAACAATGGCGGTAACGCAGCCAATGTGTACGCCTACAAGGGCACAAATGACGGCAAGAACCATTACACGGCGGCGATTCCGCTGCCCGATGACATCCCTGCAACCGCCGTCGCTTCGGGCACGGCCCGGGTGGTGAGCATTGGCCAGATCAAGGAAGCCAAAGCTCGAGCCGGTATGGGCGACCGATCCGCGGCCCGAGGTCACCCCCAAAACGCTGGTCAACGTTGTGGTGCAACACACCTATCAAGACGTCGTCCTGTCGGGCACGCTGCAGCCACGGCGCGTCATCGTCGAGTCTGCGAAGTGCAACGTCTGCCACGGCGCGCTGGGAACCACATCGGGCTCCAATACGCTGGCCGAGGCGTTCCATAGCGGCGGGCGCGACACGGTCGAGGCGTGCGTCGTCTGCCATGATGCCAATCGCGCATCGTCAACGATCATGACCAACGGCCTGGCATTCAACGAGTCGTATCAGTTCAAACGCATGATCCACGCCATCCACGGCAATTCCAAGCGCAGCTATCCGTTCACGCACGGCAATGCCGTAATGGGCGTCTTCAACAAGGATGGCACTTCTGCCACCGGGGGTGCCCCATTGCCCAGCACGGTTATCAACTATGCTGCCGAGGTCGCGTGGCCGGGCGTAGGCATCAACTGCAACGCCTGTCACGTCAACAATTCCTACAAGCAGGACCTTAGCCCGCTTGGTTCAGTGATTCAAAAACCGATTGGCGTCACGGACCCCAATCTGTGGAACGTAATATCACCGAAGGCGGCTACATGCACGGCTTGCCACGACTCAAGCAAGGCAATCGGCCATGTCACGAGTTTTGGCGGCGCAGCCTTTGGCAACAGGACGCAGGCACAGATCGCGGGACTGCCACGCGAAACGTGTGACGACTGCCATGCCAGCGGCGTGTTCAAGGGCGTGGACATTGTCCACGGTCAGAAGTAGCCTGGGAACGCAAGCACAATCACGAAGGGGCCGGCAGCGGCCCCAGTGCTTGTGAGAACCGCCCGTTAGCCCGACGCGAGGGGCCGCATCTGTTCTGGAAGGATTTGGGATGAGAATCAAAAGTGCAATCGCCGTCTTCGGCCTTCTGTTCATCGGCCTGGCGGGGTCGGCGTGGAGTGCCGATCCAACTGGCGCGGCCGTCTGTGTCACCTGCCACGATCAGGACGAACGCCCCGATATGAGTCGCTCCGCACACGGCTTTGCCGCCGACAAGCGCGCGCCCGACTGCATCAGTTGCCATGGCGCCAGCGAGACCCACGCACACATGCCCGCTGGCCTCTCGACGAGGCCGCGCCCGGACGTGACTTTTGGCAAGCGTTCC
Organism: uncultured Pseudomonadota bacterium; assembly: GCA_963844495.1. GTDB lineage: Bacteria > Pseudomonadota > Gammaproteobacteria > Burkholderiales > Burkholderiaceae_C > Rhodoferax. Next base: position 18,907 of record CAWJOT010000005.1, on the reverse strand, counting down.
GCCGTGCCCGCCAGTGAACGCGGCCGCGTTTGCCTTTCCTGTCACGACAAGGACGCCGGGCGCGCGCTGTGGGCGGGTAGCCAGCATCAGGCAGCCGACGTGGCTTGCGAAAGCTGCCACAAAGTACATGCCAATCGTGACGAGGTGCTAAGCCGTGCCACGCAGGCCGACGTCTGCTTTACCTGCCACAAGGAGCAGCGCTCGCAAGTGAACCGGCCATCGCACCATCCGATCCCGGAAGGCAAGATGAGCTGCTCGGACTGCCACAACGTCCACGGGTCGGCGGGGCCCAAGCTGGCCAAGCGCGACAGCACCAACGCAACTTGCTACAGTTGTCACGCCGAAAAACGCGGCCCGTTTGTGCATCAGCATGAACCAGTGGTTGAGGACTGTTCAAACTGCCACAACCCGCACGGCAGCACGATCGCCAGCATGCTCAAGACACGCGCTCCCATGCTGTGCCAGCAATGCCACACACCGCATGTTGCTGGCGGCGTGGGCGCCCTGGGCGGGCAAACCGGTGTCTACGCGCCACGCGCTCCGGGACAGACGGAGCCGCTGATCACGGGCGCAACCAGTGGCAAGAATGTGATCAACCTCTGGCAGGGCCGCAGTTGCCTGAATTGTCATACGCAGGTCCATGGTTCCAACAATCCGTCGACCACCAACCCGACACCTCAGCTGATGCTGCGCTGACGCACGGAGAGCCACCATGACAACGCCTGTTTTTTCATCCTCCTTTCGCCGCACCCTGGTCGCGCTGGCCGCTTGCGCAGCCTGCGTCCCGGGTTCGGCCCAATCCGATGGCGCACAAACAACTTTGAGCGCGGGCCTGGGTCTTATCAGTGGGTCAAGTGCCGATCACGCCGTGTTCGGACAGTACAACGGCTTGCGCTCGGACCGTGCCGCCTTCGGTACGCTTGGCATCGACTACAGTCTGCGCAAGGAAGCGAGTTCGACCTGGGTTCAATTGCAGGGCTCGAACCTGCTGGGCGACACGCGCGAACTCGATCTGGTGTGGAAAAAGCCCGGCGACTGGAAGTTCAGCGCGAACTACGGCGAACTGGTGCACTACGATCCGATCACGGTCAATACCGGACTGCAGGGTGCCGGGTCGACCACGCCACAGGTGCTGGCACTCCCCGCAGGCCCGGGTAGCGGGGCCGATCTAGAGCTTAGGACCAAACGAAGCGCCTTGGGGGTGGGCTTTGCGAAGTGGATCAACCCGGCGTTGCAGGTGCAAGTCGATCTAAAAAGCGAAAACAAGGAAGGTTCCCGTCTGTTTGGGGTTGGCATCAACTGTCCGTCGGTGATTACACCGGGCTGTCTTGGCACCACCGGCATCAGCACCGGCTGGGCGACACTGATGCTGCCCGAGCCGATCAGCGCCAACCACACCCAGATCGAAGCCCGGGCGAGTTACGCGGCGGACAAACTCCGCGTCTATGTGGGTTACTACGGGTCGTTCTATCGCAACAACAACGCCACACTCAACCCGAGCGTGCCCGGCAGTTTGTACAACCCGCTGGGCGATTTGATGCCGCTGAGCAGCGGTTTGCAAGCACTGCTGAGCCAGCCCCTGGCCCTGTCGCCGGATAACCGGGCGCATCAACTCGATTTGAGCGGAAGCTACGACTTCACGCCTACCACCCGAAGCACGTTCAAACTGGCCTACGGTTCGGCGAGCCAGACCGACAATTTTGCCAGCGCCGGACTCGTCGCGGCACCCGCTGGCGTCACCGATCTGGGTGGTCGCGTCAACACCAAGTTGGCAAAAATCGGACTAACGTCCAGACCGATGCCCAAGCTCTCGCTCGCCGCCGATCTGCGCTATGAGAACCGGGACGACCAGACGCCGATTGCCGTCTACAACACCGAGGGCGCAGGCACCTACACAAACCGCGACCTCTCCAGCCGAAGGACGCTTGGCAAGCTGCAGGCGAACTGGCAGTTCTCCAGCGATTATCGCGGTACGCTGGCGGCCGAGCGTGAGTCCATCGACCGCGGCGTGTTCACCGCGACCAGCGCCGTATCGGGCATCAGCGCATTGCGAGATCAAACCGACGAGACCAGCATTCGCGGCGAATTGCGCCGCAGAATGTCGGAGGACTTCAGTGGCTCGGTCAGCTTGTCGCGCGCCCGGCGCAACGGATCAAACTGGCTGCGCGACAACAGCGGCCGCGGCGTTACCGAAGTTGCCGATGAGGCTACAGGTTTTCTGCCCAACGCCATTTTCATGCCTACACTGGCCGACCGTCGCCGTGACAAGGTCAAACTGTTCGCCGACTGGCAGCCCAGCGAGCGTATGAGCGTTCAATTCAGCGCCGAGGATGGCAAGGACCGGTACGACACGCCAAGCCTGTATGGTCTGCACAACACGCGAATGAACCAGTTCGGCGTCGACTGGAGTTATGCCTTCGCTGCAGGATGGGCCGCCAACGGCTACGCCACGCGTGGCTACCAGAATCTCAACCAGTCGCGACCCGGCGGCTACATCATGGCGTTTGACAACACCAGCACCAGCCTTAACCTTGGCTTCGCGGGCAAACCTTCGGGTCGGCTCGAGGTTGGCGGCAGCCTGACCTATGTCGATGACAAGAGCATTTACGCGCAGACGCTCGATCCGCTCGCAGGCGCCGACAGCGTAGCGTTGCTGGCTGCCACGGGCGGCTTGCCCGACATTGTGGTGCGTCAGACCGCGCTCAAATTGTTCGGCAAATATGCGCTGGACAAGGGCTCCCTGCTGCGCTTCGATGTCATCTACCAGCGTTCCAGCGTGAACGACTGGGCCTGGGGCTACAACGGTGTTCCGTTTGTCTATTCCGATGGAACGACCATCAGTCAAAAGCAAACACAAAACGTTGGCGTCGTTGGCGTCACCTACGTCTACCGGTTGCGGTAAGGTCATTCACAGACCCGCCGATGCAGCCGGTTATCTACGACGGTGTTGATCTAGCGCAAGGACGGAAAGAACCGAGTACGACTGAAACAAATGCTTACCCGCATTTCCGTAAAATCCGGCGCAGCAGCAGCGGCAGATGTCAGCCCAATCCAATGTTGCTGCGTTAAGATATTGGTACTAACTCAACTTAAAGGAAGATTCATGAAACGTATTCTCTTAGCCCTGGTTGCAGCCGTTGCCGTCACCGCTCCCGCACTTGCGGATGAGGCGCTGTCCAAGGCCAACAAGTGCTCGATGTGCCACGCCGTTGACAAGACCAAGTCTGGTCCGAGCTACAAGGCCATTGCCGCCAAACACGCCGCTGACAAGGACGCCGTGGCCAAGATGACCGCCATCACCATGAAGGGTGGCAAAGGCTCTTTTGGTACCGTCGAGATGCCGGCGCAACCGAACGTCAGCGAAGCCGATGCCAAGAAACTGGCTGCATGGATCATGTCGCTGAAGTAAGCCCATCAGATGATGTGATGCTAAGGAGCCTGCCCTCTTTGGGCACCTCAAAACAAAAGCCCGCGAAAGCGGGCTTTTGTTTTGGTTCCCGTGCCGGGCGGAATTTGGCAACGACTCGCGCGCGCATGCGTCCAGGCGAGTACCTGTTTCCGAGCCAACCCGGGGGTGATCGGCCCGGCGGTTTTCGAAATGAAAACCTTTACCGGCATATAATGTTCGACGAGTTCACTGGTGCAACAGGCCGAACAAACTGCGGGTAATTGCGGTCGGCGGGTGCGTTAACTATTCCTTGAGATTTTTCATGAAAAAAGCAATTTTCGGCATGGTGGTTTTGTCAGTTGTGCTACTCGGTTGCGGCGAGAAGAAGGAGGCTGCCGTCAAGCCGGTCAAGGGCGACTTGGCGGCGGGCAAGGCACTGGCAGAGAAGACCTGCAAGGCTTGCCACGGCGAGAACGGTGGGGGCGTTGCCCCGGCGATTCCGCATTTGGCAGCGCAGCGCGAAGGCTACCTTCTTGCGTCGCTCAACGAGTACAAGAGCGGCAAGCGAACACACGCCGGGCTGAGAGATATTGCGGCACAGATGAGCGATGCCGATATGCGAAATGTCGCGGCCTACTTTGCCGGACTGCCACCTGTTTTGAACCTAAGTGCCACCGACGTGAAGCACACCTCGTTGTATGAAAAGGGCAAGGCGTTTGCAGCCGAATGCGCCAGTTGCCATGGTGAAGACGGCAATGCCAAGACGCCGGGAACACCGACCCTGGCGGGTCAACAGCCGCATTACCTCGTCACTTCGATCCTTGAGTATCACCGTGATGATCGCAAGATGACGTCAATGAAGTCGGTGGTTCGCGATTCTGACCGACTCGATCTGGAAAGCCTCGCGTTGTATTTCTCGGCACAAACACCGGTGCAGCGGCCCGCGCCAACCAAGGGTGACGCCGCTGCTGGAGAGGCCCTGAGCGCCATGTGCAGCGGTTGCCACGGTGCGCGCGGAGTCAGCGTCGATACGGCGACGCCGAGTCTGGCCGGACAGGACGCGCAATATCTGGCAAAGGCCACCAAATCGTACAGAACCACGCGGCAGAACTGGGGTATGCAGCGCTACGTGGCGAACTTAAGCGACAAGAACATCGACGACATCGTCGCGTTTTACGCCACCCAACCGCCCAAGGCTGCCGATCAGATCCTTGGTTCGGCACAGGAGCTTGCCAAGAAATGTGATCGCTGTCACGATCAAGAGGGTGACAGATCAGGCCTCAATGCGATGCCCAAGCTCAAGGGTCAGGACAAGGATTATCTGGTGATGGCGCTGCGCGCCTATCACGATGGAAAGCGTGAAAGCACCACGATGCACAACATGAGCTTTCCCTACAGCAATGCGATCATGGACAACCTCGCATCCTGGTACGCCAGCCAGCCCATGAAGTAAGAGCCGCGTTCCGCGCGTCACCCGTGTAACACCGGTTGGCTCGCAAATAGCGACCGGGGCGTGCTGGCAAGGTCGGTGACACCCGAGGCGGAAGCGCAAGATTTGGGGTTGGTTTGGCGCTGGCGAAGTCAATGCGCGAGCGGCGGCACCTGGCTTTAGCGGGCATTCGAAACAAACAGGTGCGTTCGACTACTTCGTTCAATCCAAGGGCGGCTTCGCTCGATCGGTTCTGCAACGTTGTGCTGCGAGCATTGCGCTCCGCCGGGGCCTCGGCAGACCCGCCCAAGACCCGGGTGACGGAGCCAAGGGCAGCTCAGTTACCTGTTAACCGACCTTGATCTCGTCGACACCGCGGCGGCGCATGACGGCTTCAGGCGTGCCAGAGAACCACAACTGGTAGATCGAGACAACCCACATCAAGGCAAAGCAAAGGCCTTGGACCATACCCGCACCCATCGTGACAAAGGCAAAGGGATGATAAAGCTTGACCAGATACCACGAGATAACGTCCAGCGCCAGGCAGAGGAACGGCAGCCCAACGATTGCCGCTTTTACCCAGACCGGTCGAAAATAGGCGTGACTGAAGATGGTACCAACGAGGTAAAAGATGAATGTCAACCCAAAGAGGTGGATGTGCGAGACGCGGACCAAGGTAAAGACATCGGTACCGGTGTCCTGTTCTGTCACCTTTTGCAAGTTCTCCAGTCCATTGAGATTGGCCAAATGTGGGTTGCTACCGTCATGGCAACTCAAGCAACGTTTTTCAATCGTCGGCTTGATCTCGGTTTCGTAGCTGGCCTTGTCGGCGCCCTTCTGGACCCACGTGACCAATCCATTTCGCTCGTCGGGAGGCAACATGCTCGACATCGGGCCGCGTAGCGCCGACTCAAGGCGCGAGCCTTTGCCCGATCCACTGTAGGCTATCACAAGATCGTCATAAGACAGGTTGTTGGGGTTCCCGTCACGTCCCGAGTAGGTATGGAACAAATACAGGGCCGCAAAGCAATACGCAAGGCCCAGAACAAGCAGCACCGCTGTATGCATGACACGCATACTGGTCGGCAACTCTGAGAAATGCAGGTAGTGGCGGTGAAGTGGCGTCGTGGTACTCATAGTCTGTGCGGTTAAAGGCTAGTCTGAATTTGCTGGATGAATCTGGATATTACCGGCGCCGGGGTTGATCTAATTACTTGGCGACAGGGAGTATCAGGTAGGAGATTGAGCGCGACCTCTGGCGAGCGTAGTGTGCGGCCAGACCTTCGACGGCCGAATCGTCAAGGCCTTCGGACATCGCCGCCATTTCCTTGCTCTTGCGCTCACCCTTCTGGTAGGCGCGCAGCACCGCTTCCAAATAGTCCTGGCGCTGCGCCGCCAGTGACGGTGAGCGCGGATCGGTGCTGTTGCCGTTGACGCCATGACAACGGTCGCAGCGCTCGGCCCACTCGGCAATGCTCAGCGGCTTGGCGACCTTGGGCGCCTTGGGCGTCTGGCCTGCGAAGTAGGCCGCCATATTCTTTACGGTCGCCTGGTCGACCGAAGTCGCGGCATCTTTCATCGTGGCATCATTGCGCAAGCCGTCCTTGTAAGCCCGCATCGCATCAACAAAATACTGTGCGTCCTGTCCGGCCAGGCTCGGTGTTGCCGGGTTGCCGCTGACACCGCCTTCCCCGTGGCACCCGACGCACCCCGTCGCAGCAGTCTTGCCAGCCGCCGTTTCGCCCGCCGCAGGAGTCTCAGCCTTGCCAGGCTTTTGCAGCGCATAGAACAGTGCAATATTGCTGATATCGGTGTCACTCAGGCCGGACACCAGGGCTTTCATCATGTCGTGCTTGCGTTGACCCCCCTTGTAGGCTTTGGTCGCGGCGATGAAATACTTTGGATCCAGACCAATCAGACTGGGCATCCCGGCGGTCGAGCTGATGCCGCCCTCGCCATGACAACCGCCGCACCCCGCAGCGGCCGCTTTTCCCGCGCTGAGGGCATTTGGCCCGGCAGCAACCGCTTTGACACCAGCGACAGGATCGGCCGGATCCAAGCTCGCGTAGTAGGCAGCCACTTGGGCGAGCGCATCGTCACTCATGTATTTGACGGCGTCCGTCATGCTCTTGTCAGGACGCCGACCCGCTTGATATATCTTCAATTCGAGCTGAAGATAGACTGGCCGTTGACCGGCAATATGCGGCACACCTTTTTGCTTGCTCAGCCCATTGCCACCGTGGCACTTGGCGCACATGGTTTCCGCAACCTTCTTTCCTTCGGTCACGTCCTTTGAGGTCGCGTACAGGATCTTGAAGTCGACGGATTTGACGTCGCCCAGATTGAGCGTTTGAGCCATGCCGGTCGCAGCCAGCCAGCCACTGGCCAGCCAAATCGCACCCAATTTCAGAAATACCGCCCGCGCACTTCGTTTCATCGACATTACCTCAAACATACGTCCAAATAGGGGGATCGATTGCTGTCGCCGCCAACGCAATTGAGCCCTTGATGGTAGGCATCGGTCTCGCCCGACTGAATGTGGGAGTTCGTTCAACTACCTCGATTATTCTAACCCGAAGGACCGGTCCGGATCGCCGCCCTACTGCGCCTTCTGCCCTGCGACGCTTGCATTGAACATGTAGATCACAGCCGCACGCATTTCGGCGTCACTGAGATCGGCCAATCCGCCGCGGGCGGGCATGGCCCCGCGTCCGTGAATGCCCGACGCCACTGCCTTGTCAAGCCCCTGACTGACCCGCCCAACCCAGGCATCCCGATCGCCAATCTTTGGCGCCCCATCTCTTCCAGTCAAATGGCAGGTCCCGCACTTTTCCTTGACAACCTGCGCCCCGGACCGCGCACGAGCGGACGTTTGTTTGTCGACGGGCTCAACCCAAGCACCACCCGACTGATTGACCATATACGTGATCGCGCGTTCCAACTCAACACTGCTCAAACCCGCGTCACCGCCGTGCGAGGGCATGTCTCGAATACCTTCAAGCGCGTTCTTACCAAGCCGGGTAAGACCCAAGTCTCTGCGCCCAGCCCATGATTTCTGGTTGCCGATGATCGGCGCGCCCTTTTCACCGTGCCGGTGACACTTGGCGCAAACCTCATTGACGACACTTTCCGCGCTGCGCTGCGCACCGTGCGCCACCGTCAGACCAAGCACGGCGGACAGGGCCACAGTCAGCAAGCCGCGGGCCACCGGCCCGTTCCAGGCATGGATTCGGGAAAGACAATACCCGGTTAGTTCCCTATGCATTTTCAAACTCCAACTCAGACGATCAGACCAACACCGAAGTTATGACCACGGCCACCACTTCCGGGCCAAATCAGGCGATGGACCGACCGATTCTGATCGCGGCTTGCTGACTATAGCCCAAATGCGCGGTTGGAATTGAGGCCCGTGGAACACGGGAATACCCTGTGCCACGCCGGTGCTTTTCCTTGATCTAGGACAAATCGGCCCCTCCCAAGCTACCCAGAATCCAACTCTTAGCGCGCGATCTTCTTCTGATCTTGACGCTACGGCGTATACAGCGAAAGGTGAACATGCCAAAACATATTGTTCGATTGATCGCTCTGATTGTCGGATTGATGGTGGTCGCGGTCATCGCGGTACCGTATTTCACCGACAAGTCGTTCTATCGCTTTGGCCACTACCGCGCTGACTCGGTTCCCCAGATAGCCGCCAAGGAGCCTGTGTTGCAAACCGCGCAATACTGCGAGAGTTGCCACGACGAACGCCATGCGCAGTGGTCTGCGAGCAACCACAAGTCTGTGACCTGTGAAATCTGTCACGGCGCAGGCCAAGGCCACCCGAAAAACGGCAAGCTACCGATTCCGAAAGACACGATCAAGCTGTGCACGCTGTGCCACGAAGCCATGCCCGGAAGACCAACTACGCAACCCCAAATCGAAGTTGTGCAGCATTCGGGCGTACAACAGTGCATTGCTTGCCATAACCCGCATTCGCCCAAGATTGCTGCCGCCGCCAGCAAGGTGATTGGCGATGCGAAGCTTGGTAAACAACTCGCCGCAGCGTGCGCCGACTGTCATGGCGCCCAGGGCATCAGTCCGAACGACACGTGGCCCAATCTTGCCGGACAAAATGCCGCGTATCTGGTGAGAATCCTAACCGCCTACCAGTCCGGCGACCAGAAGGATGTAATGATGACTCCGTTGGCGAAAGACCTCAAATCGGCTGAGATACACAATTTGGCTACCTTTTACGCCGGCCTTAACTGCCAAGCCCCGACCACGGGCAAGCCCGTTGGAGACCCCACGGCTGGAAAGGCCTTGGCAAAGAACTGTGCCACCTGCCACGGATCGACGGGCGTCGGCACTAACCCCGCTTGGCCGACATTGGCCGCGCAACAGCCGGGCTATCTCGTGAACGCCCTGAAGGGGTTCAAGGCGGGATTGCGCAAGGATCCGATGATGGCAGGCGTTTCCAGAGGTCTGAGCGACACGAATATCTCCGACTTGGCTGCCTTCTACGCGACCCAACCCTGTCCGTCACCTAAACAGGAGAAGGTGAAGCCATGAATGACAACCACTCCAAGCCCGCGCCGCCCACCCGCCGCGCATTCCTGGGTAAGTTGGGCAATGCCGCCACATGCGCCGGCGCGACCGCCGGTGCGGCTGCGTTGGGACTCGTCTCGGTAACCGCCGCAGGATCAACAGCGCCGAGTACCGGCGATGCCCCATCAGGTGCTTCGTTCCCGACCAAGGATTACGACTGGACACGGCACCTCTGGGGCTTCGGCGTTGATGCAACGAAATGCATCGGCTGCCTGCGGTGCGTCGAGGCGTGCAAGACCGAGAATGCGGTGCCGAAAAATGCGCACCAATTCCGAACCTGGGTGGAGCGCTATGTCCATATCGAAGGCGACCCCGAAGTCCATATCGACAGCCAGCAGGACCCCGTGAATATCGCTGCTTCTGGCTCAGAAAAGGAGTTTCGATTCGCGAATCGTTACAAGAATGCGAAGGTGGACAAGGCGTTCTTTGTACCGAAGCTGTGCAACCAGTGCACCCATCCTGCCTGTGTACAGGTGTGCCCCACCGGCGCAACCTACCGGACCAAAGACGGGGTGATACTGGTTGATCCAGACTACTGCATCGGCTGCCGATACTGCGTCCAAGCCTGCCCCTATGGTGCGCGCTACTTCGACGAGGATCGGGGTGTCGCCGACAAATGCAACTGGTGCTACCACCGCATCACGAAGGGTCTACAACCAGCTTGCGTGGAAGTGTGTCCAGTCGGTGCGCGGGTTTTCGGCGACCAGATGGACAAACAAAGTCCAGTCAGCCTGTTCATACGCAATAACCGTGTGCAGGTACTCCGACCCGAAACCGGCAATGCCCCGAACGTGTTTTACGTCGGCATCGACAAAGAGGTGAATTAGTGGACTCAATCATTCATTTTTCCCCGTACGTGGGCTGGGTCTATCCGAACGAAACCGTGTTTGAGTGGTCGGTGCTGATTGCGGTCTACCCCTATCTCACGGGGTTGGTGGCCGGCGCATTCACCGTGTCGAGCCTGTATCAGGTGTTCGGCTTCGAGCGTCTTAGGCCAGTGGCGCATATGGCGCTGCTGACTTCGCTCAGCTTCATGGTGTTCGTGCCAGTGCCATTGCTCATGCATCTCGGGCACCCCGAGCGCGCCTTCAATTCGACCATCACACCGCATCTGTCTTCGGCAATGGCCATGTTTGGCTTCTTTGCGAGCTTTTATGTCGCCCTGTTGATGCTCGAAGGCTGGTTCGCCTACCGCCCGTTTATCGTGCAGCAGGGGCAACAAAGAAGCGATTTCCTGGGTCGCTTTTACCGCTTGCTGACCCTTGGATCGAATGACGTATCCGAGCATGCGATGCGGTGGGATCGAAAGTGGATTTTTGCCTTGGCGGTGATCGGCATCCCCGCGGCCCACGGCTTGCATGGTTACGTCGGATTCATGTACGGCTCGCTGAAGGCGCGCGAGTGGTGGTCGTCGGATCTGATGCCGGTTATCTTTCTGTTTTCGGCCATTATTTCAGGGGTTTCCTTGCTGGCGGTACTCTACGTTCTTTCGTGCAAACTGCGCAAGATCCCGATCGACCTGCCTTGCCTGAAAGCCCTGGCCTATACGATCTGGGCCTTCATCATGGTTGCACTGGTGCTCGAGGCGCTCGAATTCGCCAATATTGTCTATAAGGGTCGAGAGGGCGTGGACATGATCATGCAGTACGTGACCGGCCCGCTGCTGGTGCCTTACTTCGTCCTGCAATTTGCGGTGGGTGCGATCACGCCGCTGCTATGGCTGTCGTACATGATCTGGCGCGGTACCACTGGGAGGGCGCTGGTGATCGGGGTCACCGTTTGCGCGTGTCTGGTGCTGTTCTCGGTATTCATGATGCGTTGGAACGTTGTCATCGGGGGCCAGGAGATTTCCAAGACAGGCAAGGGTTTGCTTAGCTATCACATGCCTCTTCTTGGTAATGAAGGTGCCTTGGTTGCCATCGGGCTGACGCTCGCGCCACTGGGCTTGTTATACGTGCTGACACGACTTTTCCCACCTTGGGCGGACGGAACAGCACACGCTCACTCGACGTAAGGCAGGCTGGACCCGCGCGGCGCGGCGCCATTTGATCCATGTCATATCCCGGTCAGTCTCCGAAAATGCGCTGAATACTTGCAGTTAAACTCGCCCCACTTATCTTGGAAGGTTGTTTTGCCATGCGAGTTGTGCGTTGCGCCCTGTGGGCGATTTTGGCTTTTCTTGCCGGTGCCACGCCGGTTTTCTCGGCGCCCACTGCGCAACCGTTGGACAATGCGACCTGCTTAACCTGCCACGAAGGAAAGAAGGGCAAGCTTGAGGTCCCCGGAACGGACGGGAAACCACGTGCGCTGCGCAGTATCGCGGGCGATAAATTCGGCCAGGGTGTGCATGCCAACATGCAATGTGTGGCGTGCCATAGCGACATCGTTGATAACGCGGAGAAGGGCAATTTGCACGCCAAGGACCCGGTTACAGAGCTAAACAAGGTTGACTGCGCCGGCTGCCATCAGGACCTCTGGGACCAAACGGTCAAGCACGGCAGGGCGGCCGACAAACCCAGGCTCGGCGTCGTGGCCAAGAACATCGAGGCTTATCGGAAGTCTTTCCACGCCCGTCCCAACGCTGACGACAAGACTCAACCCAACGCAAAGTGCGACAACTGCCACGACACGCATACATTCAACGTACCGGCCAAGAACACGCCACAACATACACAGTGGCGCCTGAGCATCCCCAACGTATGCGGCGCCACCTGCCACACCGATCAGCTCGAAGCCTACCTGGGATCCGTCCACGGCAAGGAAAACAGCAAGAAGCTGCTGGCCCAGGCCGCCGTTTGCTCAGACTGTCATACCGCGCACGCCATCAGCACGGTCTCGGGCGATGCCTTCAAACTGACCGTTTCCTCCAACTGCGGCAGTTGCCACGTAGAAAAGCTCGACACCTACAAGGACACCTTTCACGGCCAGGTCAGTACGCTTGGGTACTCGTATACCGCCAAGTGTTACAACTGCCATGGCAGTCACGAGATTCTTCGAGTCAGCGATCCGAAATCCATGGTTGCTCCCGCAAACCGGATGAAGACGTGCCGTCAGTGCCACAACGCCCAGAAAGGCCTGCCCGACGTTCCGGCGGCGTTTGCGAGCTACGAGCCACATGGCAACGCCCACGATTTCAAACGCTACCCGCAAATCTGGATCGCGTGGCAGATCATGGTCCAACTTCTGGTTGGAACCTTTGGCTTCTTCTGGCTGCACACAGCTCTGTGGTTCTACCGCGAGTACAAGGAGCGCCAACAACGCGACGGCGAGCCGCACATCAAACCTGATTCGGTGCCCGCGCATTTGCAGGGCAAGCACGTTCAGCGTTTCAGCCTGACCTGGCGCATAGCACACATCACGTTTGCCCTGAGCCTGATGGTATTGACTTTCACTGGCATGCCGCTGTTCTACTCAAGCGTCAGTTGGGCGCCTGAATTGATGAAAGCATTTGGTGGACCCCACGCCGCAGGGCTGATCCATCGCGGGGCCGCCATCGTTTTTGCCGGCGTCTTCTTCTGGCACTTGCTGTACGTTGCATTCAGGATCGCCAGCGACTGGAAGAACTTCAAAATCTTCGGCCCGAACTCGCTGGTTCCGAACCTTCAGGACGGCAAGGACATGATCGCCATGTTCAAGTGGTTCTTTGGCAAGGGCCCGAGGCCGAAGTTTGACCGCTGGACTTACTGGGAAAAGTTTGACTACTGGGCGCCGTTCTGGGGCGTGACCATCATTGGCGTTAGCGGCTTGATCATGTGGGTGCCGGGCTTCTTCGGTGCCTTCCTGCCGGGCTGGATCTTCAACGTGGCGGCCATTTTCCACGGCGAAGAGGCGTTCCTGGCGGTGGTGTTCCTGTTCACGGTTCACTTCTTCAACAATCACTTCCGTCCGGACAAGTTCCCGCTGGAAGTGGTCATGTTTACCGGCACCTTCTCGCTAGAGGAATTCAAGCATGACCACGCGGTGGAGTATCAGCGTCTGGTCGACAGTGGCGAGTTGGAAAAGCATTTGGTTGACGCACCGTCGGCCGGCAAGCTCAAAGCGGTCAAGGTTCTGGGCTTTACCCTGATCCTGATCGGGCTGACATTGTTGACATTGGTGGGGATTGGGTTCTTCACCAGTCACTAGGAAATTTGCCTGGGCGCACCGCCAGCCGCGCCCAGGCAGAGATCGTCTGAACTGTTTTGGGTTGGTATCACTACGGTGATGGAAAGGAAAACATGGAAATTGTTCATACCGATGTCGCCATCATCGGCGCCGGGGGGGCCGGGCTACGCGCGGCCATCGCGCTGGCCGAAGCTGACCCGAAGATACGCGATCGCACTGATCTCCAAGGTCTACCCGATGCGCAGTCATACCTGCGCGGCCGAGGGCGGTGCCGCGGGCGTGATCAAGGCCGACGATAGTTTTGACTTGCACTTCGATGACACGGTTGGCGGCGGCGATTGGCTCTCCGATCAGGACTGCGTCGAGTATTTCGTTCACGAAGCCCCCAAGGAGTTGACGCAGCTAGAGCACTGGGGCTGCCCGTGGAACCGTGAAGCCGACGGCTCGGTAGCGGTGCGACCGTTTGGCGGCATGAAGAAGCAGCGCACCTGGTTTGCCGCCGACAAGTCCGGTTTTCATATCCTGCACACGTTGTTCCAGACGACCCTGCAGTTCCCCTCAATCGAGCGTTTCGACGAGTACTTTGCGCTCGATCTGTTGGTGCAGGACGGCCGTTGTCAGGGCGTCACCGCGATGGAAATGCGCAGCGGCATGATCAAGCAGTTCCACGCCAAATCGGTCATTATTTGCGGCGGCGGCGCTGGGCGCATGTTCCCTTTCAGCACCAACGGCGCCATCAAGACCGGCGACGGCATGGCTCTGGCGTACCGTGCTGGCGTACCGCTCAAGGACATGGAGTTTGTGCAGTACCACCCGACCGGTCTGCCCAATACCGGCAGCTTGCTGACCGAAGCCTGTCGTGGCGAGGGCGGCGTGCTGTTGAACAAGAACGGTCGGCGCTATCTGCAAGACTATGGCATGGGTCCGGAAACCCCGCTGGGCAAGCCCCAGCTCAAGACCATGGAATTGGGTCCGCGTGACCGCGTCAGCCAAGCCTACTGGCACGAACTTCAGAAGGGCAACACGGTCACAACGCCCTGGGGCGAATGCGTCATGCTCGACATGCGCCACCTGGGCGAGAAATACATTGACGAGCGCCTGCCGCTGGTGCGGGAATTGGGCATTGCCTACCTTGGTGTCGATATCGTCAAGGAGGCGATTCCGATCCGTCCGGTGGTGCATTACATGATGGGAGGCATTTCCACCAACACCCAGGCGGCAACACCGTTGCCAGGCCTGTTTGCCGCTGGCGAATGTGCTTGCGTCAGTCTCAACGGCGCCAATCGCCTGGGCTCGAACTCGCTGGTCGAACTGCTCGTATTTGGCAAGAGTGCAGCCATGTCGGCAATTGAACACATGAAGGGCCTGCCGGCACCCAACACGGCCGCGCTGGAAGCCAAGGCCAAGGAGTCCCAGGCGCGCATACGCGAACTGTTCTCGCGCACCGATGGTACCGAATCGATGTCGGGTTTGCGCAAGGAGATGATGGACACGATGGAGAAGAACGCAGGACTTTATCGCGAAGTGAATGGTCTGCAAGAGGCGGTGAGCAAGATTGCCGAACTGCGCCAGCGTTACCAGAAGATCGTCCTGCACGACAAGAGCAACGTCTTCAATACCGACTTGTTCCAGGTGCTGGAACTCGGCTCCATGCTCGACTGCGCCGAAGCGCTGACGGTGAGCGCCCTGGCGCGCAAGGAATCGCGCGGCGCACACCAGCGACTGGACTTTGTCCAGCGCGACGACAAGACCTTCATGCGCCACAGCATGGCCTACTACCAGGGGCAGCAGGCCCCGCGGCTGGACTACCTTGACGTGGTCATTACCAAGTCACCACCAGGCGTGCGCGACTATTCAGGAGACCACAAATGACACAGCTCAAGAAGCGTCTGGTCCAGCTTGAAGTGCTGCGTTACGACCCGGAAAAGGATGCCGAGCCGCATTTCCAGAAGTACGAGGTCATGTGCCCCGAGGAGTGGGTGGTCCTGGACGCGCTGAACGCAGTCAAGGAAACCATTGACCCAACGCTGAATTTCCGTTGGTCCTGCCACATGGCCGTTTGCGGCAGTTGCGGCATGATGGTCAACGGCGAGCCAAAGCTCTCTTGTCATGCATTCCTGCGCGACTACCAGGGCGAAATCCGGGTCGAGCCGCTTGCCAACTTTCCGATCGAGCGTGATCTGGTCACGGTGGCCGATGACTTCATCGACAAGCTCAAGCGTGTCAAACCCTATCTGATTCCCAAGGAGAAGAAGAGCATCGAACAGGGCGAGTACAAGCAGACGCCGGCCCAGTTGATGAAGTACCGGCAGTTTTCCATGTGCATCAACTGCATGTTGTGCTACGCCGCCTGCCCCGAGTATGGTCTGCAGCCGAAATTCATTGGACCCGCCGCCATTGCGCTGGCGCACCGCTACAACCAGGACTCGCGCGACGGCGGGCGCGACGAGCGCCAGGAGGTCATCGCTACCAACGAGGGTGTGTGGGAATGCTCGTTTGTCGGCGCCTGCTCCGAAGTGTGCCCCAAGGCGGTGGATCCGGCGGGCGCGCTGCAGCAGGTCAAAGTCGCCAGCACGATCGACTGGTTCAAGGAACATCTGTTACCAGGAGGCACGAAATGAGCCGCAAACCCTATGTCCGCGAGGTCTCCAAGACCGGCTGGTATCTGAAGCACCCGCGCTACCTGCGTTACATGTCGCGCGAAGTAACCTGCATCTTTATCGGCGCCTTCGCACTGTTGCTGCTATGCACGGTCGAGCGACTATCCGAGGGCAAAGCCGCTTTCGAGTCGTTTGTGGCGGCGTTGACCGGCCCCTGGAGCGCGCTGTGGCTGTTCCTCATCCTCGCCTTTGCTGTGCACAATGCAATCAACTGGTTCAACGTCACGCCCAAGGCGATGCCGGTCCAAATCGGTGAAGAATTCCTTGATGGCAAGTACATCGTTGGCGCTCACTACGCGGTTTGGGTCGTGGCTTCGCTGGTGGTCTTGTTTTTCGCGGGAGTGCTGTAACCATGGCAAAGTCAAATAAACCAATCTTCTGGAGCATGTTTGCGGCCGGGGGCACGCTCGCGGCCTTCCTGGCGCCCGTGCTGGCGCTCTTGTTCCTGATGCTGGCCATGGGCCATGCGCCGGATTTGCTGAGCTATGACAAGCTGCACGCCTTCGCGGCGCACTGGTTTGGCAAGCTATTCCTGTTCGGCGTCATCACGCTGTTCCTGTGGCATGCTGCCCATCGTCTGCGGGTCACCTTGTTCGATTTTGGCTTGCGCCAGGACTCGGTCGTAGCCGTCGTTGTGTATCTGGTAGCCGCAGCCGGGACCGTCTCATCGCTCTGGTATCTGCTGCGCATTTAAACGCCAACGACGACCATGCGAGAGCCCCTTCGGGGGCTTTTCCGTTAATGTCGGTTTAGTACGAGCCAGAAACATACCGGCTGGTGACGCCCAGGCTGCTCCCGCGCGCGACCAGCTCAGGCTAGTCTGAAGTTCTTTGTCCAAACAGGCGAGTTTTGCCAATAAAACCGATGTTTTGTTTGCTTCCACGTGCTGTCTACATTTTGATCTTATCGATCAGTTCGAGTGCGCGTTTTTGCTTGTCGTTGGGGGTGGTGGTAATTTGAAAGTTGGATGCGGTGTCTGTGCTTTTGGGAGTGCGGCACGTATTGCGCACGATGGTCTCGAGTTCCTTCATCAGGGTCTGGAAGCTGTGGGCCGGCGAGCCATCCTCCAGGCGACGGCTCTGAACCTTTTTCATTGCAGCCTGGGAGCGTTTGGCTGGCGCCACCGGATCGCGCGTGAGCTTGGCCAGTTGGTCTTCATCGGCAAACGTCAACTCACGCCAGGCCTGGCGCATGTGCCACTCCACATAGTAGGCCAACATGCACAGGAAGATGTGCGCGCGCACCCGACCCTCCAGATGGTGATGAATCGGTCGCACCTTCAAGTCCATCGTCTTGATCGAGCGAAACGCGCGCTCCACCTGGGCCAGCGACTTGTAGGTACGCACACAGGTGGCTGCGTTCATGCGCTGGGCCTGCACTGAGGTGCGAATGATGTACAAGCCGTCCAATGCGGCTTCGGCGGCGATGCTGACTTCATTACGCGAGAAGGTGAATGCGTTATCCGCAATGGTGAGCTCAAAGTGCTTGGCTACCTTGTACTGGTTGACCACCTTGCCCACCGCTACGCCAATCTTGTCCTTGCCCATGAGCTTGGCTGCATCCACTCGTGCCTTGATCTTTTCCAGGTTCTTCGCGGTAGCAAGTAGTAAATCATTGCGGGTGTGCACCCGCTGTTTGGCCAGCTCCGGATTGCGGCACGCAACCAGGCGCTCGCCGGGGAAGTCTGGCGAGCTGATCTCCAGCAAGTTGCGCTCATCAAACAGCCCCATCTGCAAATGGCCCTGTTCCACCAGCGTGCGAATCGAGGCACTGCGCAGCGCCGTGATCCAGCCCACATCGGCCTGTAGACTCATCTCATCAATGGCCTTTTGCGAGATCATGCCCCGGTCGCCCACCAGCACCACGCGCTTGATGCCAAAGTTCTCCCGCAGTTGCGTGACCTGCGGCATAAACGTGGTGCTGTCCGAGGTGTTGCCTTCATGCACCGAGATGGCTACAGGGCAACCCCGCTCATCGGTGAGCAGTCCGTAATTGACCTGCAGGGTGCCGCGCTTGCCATCACGGCTGTAGCCCAGCTTGGCCAGCGGACAGTGCGAGCCCTCGAAGTAACTCGACGAGAGGTCGTACAGCACCAGCGAGTCTTCTTTGAGATGGCGTGCAGCCAGCTTCTTTTGAATCCGGTCCTGAGCCGCGAGCAGCCAATCCATGGCGCCGTACAGGTCGTTCTCGGTGGCGTCTTGCACGCCGAACTCTTCGGCCAGGGTGCTGGTGTGCCACAGTCGCGTGGTGGCCAGCTTGGTCGCCTGGCACAGGATGCGCGAGGCCACCATGGCCTGCACCAGGTCGCGCTCGGCGCAGGACTTGGAGGAAAGCAGCGAGGCAAAGCCCAGGCGCTGCATGGTCAGGGCAACAGCTTGCACCTGACCGTGTGACTGGGAGCGGGTGATGTCAAATGTTTGTGCCACAGGGCGCAAGACCTCGCCACGCAACACAGCACGCATCGAATCGATTTGTGAGGCATTCAGATCCGAAAGATTTGCAAGCGTGCGCTTGCGAACCTTGGAGCCCTCGCGGTAGGACTCGCGCAAAAGGACAGTAGGAGAAGCACCTCGGTTTGGAACGATGTGAATATGCATGTCCACATTTATACATCAATTACAACTATAAATCAATATCTGTACATGCCTACACAAACACAGGCGCAAAACTACTCAAGTTGTTGATTGAAAAGGAATTAATCCCCAGAACTGGGGCTATCTGACGGGGAACTTCAGGCTA
>CAWJOT010000004.1:0-67154 GCA_963844495.1 uncultured Pseudomonadota bacterium | reverse complement strand
CAGCCAAATCTCAGTTCGACTTCCGCGTGGTCTCGACCAACCCGACTGCCTGAATCGTTGCAGATTTGCAGTGGCACGCTCTACTGGATCGTGCTTTTCAACACGCTTTTGAATGGGTGGGCTTTGGTGCAAAAACCTCGGTCGGCTATGGCGCGATGCAACCCGCATCGAAGTCTGCAACGTCATCAGGTTCAAGCAGCTCGAGTGTCGTCCTCAATTCACAAGGTGTAGCTCCAAACCTTACCAACGCAACTGCAACATGGCCCTCGGCTCGCATCAAGTTCAATCGTGCGAACGGCGCGCTCACAGCCGAGTACGACGGGGCCCAAGCCCACGCCACCACACCGCAAGGTGAATCGCTATTGAATGCTTTGCCACCTGCGATTCAAGTCAAAATTCGACGCAACGAGTTCGTCAAGGTTAGGCTTTGGTGACTGGCAATACCCTTGTCAACTTGGAAGCCTGAGTCGTGGAACGCTTTGCGATCAATATATTTTGGAGCGATGAAGACCATGCCTTTGTGGCCAACGCACCCGAGCTACCGGGCTGCATGGCCCATGGCGACACTCATGAAGCCGCGCTGGCTGAAGTCGAGCAGGCCATGTCTCTGTGGCTGGAAGCCGCCAGAGCTGCAGGCCGCACTGTCCCGTTATCGCACCAGCACCCTCAATGCCCCGTCACCCCGCCAAACAAAACACCCCAAGCCTGACGGGGTGATACGACTTGCATCATGCCTGTAGCACGCTTACGCGAGTGCCACCCCAAAACCCGTTTGTCGCCAGTGACAAACAGGTCGGCACCAACTGCGGCAGCCGCCGTGACCAATCGTCGGTCGTTGTCATCAGCCGGTACGGCCACGTCTGGAATGATCTGGGCCGATTGCCACGCTTCGTCAAACATCGCACAGGCATTGCGCACCTGGGGATACTTGCGAAGCAATACCTCGTGCGCTTCGGTTCGCACCGACCTGCCGAGCAAGCAGCCCTGTCCGCACATCCAGACGACAGCTTCCCTCACACAGCCCGGAAAATATGGTCGTCGACAGCCAAACGTTGGTGTCGAGAAAAACCTTCATGAAACTTCTTGCAAAACGTCTTCTTCGGTCAGCCAGCCTGCGGCTCGCGCGAGCGGTGCCAATTGCGTCTGGCTTTGGCGCAGCACCTCGCGCAGGCGGTGTGTACGCAACGCCTCACGTACCACTTCGCTACGTGATTTGCCGCTGCTGGCACACAGCGTGTCAAGACCTTGGGTCTCATTTTCTGAAAGTCGAACAGTAAGTGTGGTTTGCATGGCAAAGCCTCCTTTTGTACGACATTGTAATACCATCAGTTGAGATCCTTTCCTTGCCATGACCACCTTCTTCGTCTCGCGCCACCCCGGTGCCATCGAATGGGCCAAGCGGCAAAACCTGGTCATTGATCACTTCATGCCGCACCTTGACCCGCTGCACGTACACAGCGGTGACACGGTGATCGGCAGCCTGCCCGTCAACCTGGCCGCGCAGGTGTGCGAAGCGGGTGCGCGCTACTTGCATCTGAGCGTTGCACTGCCCGCCGACCGGCGTGGGCAGGAATTGTGGGCAGATGATCTGGAGCGGCTGGGCGCGCCGGTTGAGTCGTAGAGATTCGCGGCACCGCCACTTGTCAACCTGCAACAGAATGAAACACTACGACACCCACCTCTGCTTAGTCTCCGCCCAGGCCACGCCCAACCTCCTGCCCATACTCGACGAGGCATGGCGGCCACGCCGGGTGGTGCTGGCGTGCAGTTGCCCAAATGAAGGAGGCGGCACAAGCACTGCGATCAGTCCTCCAGACCAAGGGCAGCATTGTGATCGACATGCTGGATTTGCCCAACGCTTACGACTACGCCGCGTTGTCCGACACCTTCTGAACTATCTTGCCGATCACGCTGACGAAAACGTCGCCCTAAACGTCACCGGCGGTACAGCTGATGGCGGTGGCGGCGCAAGAGGTGTTTCGTTTCCTGAGAAAGCCGGTGTTTTACGTCAATGTGGAAAATGACGAAGTTCTGGTTATCGGCGAAAAGGCGGTGAGCCAACCGCTGCGTGCCAAGCTCAAGGTACATGAAATGCTCAAGGCGCATGGCTACAGCGTCAACACCCAGGAGCAGCCGCAAATAACGCGCGAATTGCGCGACCTGACTGCCCGCCTGATCGATCACGTTGCCAGTGCTGGGCGGGCGTTGGGTCAGTTCAACGCGTTCGCGCGTCTGGCCCGCGACAACGACCTGCGCGTAGAGCTTAACCGGGACCAAGCCGCTCGCACTGGGCGACATCGTGGCCCTTTTTGAGGAAGCCGGGCTGCTATTACGTACGAACACAGCAACGTGCTGATTTTCAAGACGAACAAGCTCGGCGTTTTGCCAACGGCGGCTGGTTGGAGTCTCATGTCTTTGAAGTGCTACAGGCACTGAGCACCCGGCATGAAGGTTTGACCGATGTCGCCATGGGCATACGTGTCGCTTTTGCAGGCGCTGCGGGCAAGACGCATGGCAGAGACAAAAACGAAATCGACGTCGCCTTCTTGTCCAGCAACACCTTGCACTTGATTTGAATGCAAAACCACCAACCTGGCACAAACCGGCAGCGGTGACAACAGCAAAGCCACCGAGGCGATCTACAAAATGGAGTTCCTGCTCAAGCTCGGTGAGCTAGCCAAAGGCATGGTGGTGGACTAGGGGCGAACTCCAAAAGCGAAGCCAACCAAAAGCGCGCCGCCGAAGCTGGCATTGCCATCGTCTCAGGCGCGCAACTTAAAGACCTCAAAGGCGCCATGGGTCGGCTCTGGCTGGCAGCAAGCAGTCCGAGGCCACAGTGAGAAGAATGTCGACGATGAAATACATCGCTGTCCCATTGGAAGACAATTCAACATGATCGATGCAATCACGCTCGCCTCAGCGGTTCAGGCGCTGGCGCAAGCCGCGCCCCAAGCTGAACAAATTATTTTGTTGGTTCACAGGCGCGCGGCGACGCCGATCAAGATTCCGACTGGGACTTCCTGGTGATCGAACCCGAAGTTGAAAACCGGCGCATGAATGGTTCGATTGCGCCGCGCCCTGCGACCCTTGCGGATGGCCGCTGACGTATTGGTTTATACACGTGACGAAGTGAACCGCTGGGCACACCAGCCAGGCACTGCGCTTTATTGGGCCATGAAGGAAGGACGCGTGGTTCATGGCTAATGGCTCAACCGTGCCCTCTGTCGCACAACTGTTGATGGAATCGGCCCGGCAAGACGTGGCCGTCTGCAATCTCCTGTCTCCAAACACAAGCATTGGTGATGCCGTGATCGGTTTTCATGCGCAACAGGCGATTGAAAAATCAATCAAAGCGGTTTTGAGTCAGAGCGGCATTGAATTTCGTCGCACGCATGACCTCATAGACTTGCTCGATTTGGTGCAAGACAACGGGCTACCCATGCCGCCTCATGCAGACTGGCTGGACGAACTCAACCCGTATGCAGTTGAAGCCCGTTACGGCACCATTGGCCCGGATACGCTCGATCACGACCACGTGCTGAAAGTCATTGCGGCCGTTTCTCTGGGCACGGTCGGGTCTGGCCGGCCAATGACTGTGCCCTCGCCCGCTCTCGCTTCACCCAGCGGTCGTGCAGCAGCCGCTGGCCCTGCCCGAGTACGCTGGCTCGCTCTTGCGCGGGCAGTTCGGCGCGGCGCTGCGCAATGTGGCTTGCATGACGCGCCAGCCCGCCTGCCCGGCTGCCCGTTGTTGCAAACCTGCCTTTACACCCGCATTTTCGAGGCGCCACCACCAGCCAGAGGCCAGCTACGCCGGCGCCCTCACAGGACTTCAGTCAGATCCCCAACCCCTATGTGATGGAGCCACCAACACCGGGCGTACGCATGCTTGCCACGGGCGACGCGTTTGAATTTCACATGGTCCTGATCGGCCATGCCCTTTTGATCAACTCGCGCTGATCGTGTTTGCGCTGCAACGCGCGCTCAGCACGGCCTGACCCGCCAGCGCGTTCCCGCTGACCTGATGCAGGTGGATTGGCTTGATGCGCAAGGCGTTGCGCACACGATCTGGACGCACAGCAGCCTACGTTGCTGGAGCACGTGGCACAGGTTGCTGTACCCGCTATTAAAACAGTAGCTGCAGGCGCTACGCGACGGGCGCTACAGCCATAAATGATTGCAAAATAGCGCTGCACATCCAGACCCCAATGCGGCTGCAACAGCAAGGCAAGCCGCTCGGTGTGGGGCAGCTCACGCCGCGTGCGCTGGTGGCCACGCTGGCGCGGCGCATCGCCTTGCTCATGGAGTTTCACGCCGGGCAAAGCGGCTGGGGCGAGGCCGCCCGGCAGATCACGCACCAAAGCGAAACCCTCACCGACGCACGCGATCTGCACTGGTTTGACTGGACGCGCTATTCGTCACGGCAACAACAGGAAATCATCCTCGGTGGCGTGCTCGGCCGCTGGTCGCTGCACGGCAGTGCACAAACACTCGCGGCGCTGTGGCCCTGGCTTTGGCTGGGCCAGTGGCTGCACGTTGGCAGAAACGCCACCATGGGGCTGGGCGGGTACACACTAGAAGTCTGACGCTCGCCAATTGCGCGGGCGGACAGAGCTTGCCGCACCTGACAGGATGGGGCGGCGGCAGAACAATTCAGGTTGATCACACAACCCAAAGGAATTGATTCATGCTGGTCAACCCTGTTGCACCATCGGCCAGCCCACCCCACCAATTGAAGCGCCATGCCCCAGCGTGAACTCCATCTTGCCGCCTACGACATCAGCGAACCGCGACGCCTCTCGGCCGCGCTCAAGCTCACGCGCGCCTACGCAACCGGTGGCCAGAAGTAGGTACACGAGCTGTCTACTTGACGGCGGCTGAGCGCACGGCACTGGTGCAAGACATGGGCGTCTTGATGGACCTGGAAGATCGACCGCTTCTTGCTGCTGCGGCTGGACCCACGCAGCCGCGTTCACACGCTGGGCAAGGCGCTCGCGCCAAGCGACCCCGACTACTTACGTAGGCTAGGAATGATTCCTACCTGCTACATATTTCATAGCTGCTCACGCTTGCTGCATATGGGCTGCATGGCCAAAATGCCGTCGAGTCTGCTGTTGCTCGACAGAGCCCAACTTGAGGTCAAAGCCGAAGGTGAGACCCTGGCTTTGTATGAAGCCGGGACGCCGCGGCGCCGTGCCCATCAAGCTCATTGACCGCTGCGTCATCCACGGCGCCCAAACAAGACTTGACAGCGGCGTTCTGATGAAGCTCGCGCAGCCGTGCACCACCGTGCTGATGAGTCCACGCAGCCCCCGGCGCGTGGCACTGGTGCTGGGGCCGCTGCACAACGATGCCGCTGTGCGGCACGCGCGCCCAGCCCGTGTGATGGACGACGCCTGGTGCTGCCAATGGGCGCTTGCTGTGGTTCGCGCCAAACTGGCGCGCCAGCACCGCACCCTGCAACACTTGCAAGCGGCCCGCCCGGACGCCCGCAAACCGCTGTTTGACGCACTGCAATCGCTTGATGCCATCCTGCCAAAACCTCGACCGGAGCGCGGACGCAGCCGACGCCCACGGCCCCGGTACCCACGCTGGAGAGTCTGCGCGGCTTTGAGGGAGCGGCGGCGCGCGCCTATTTCGGTGGCCTGACTGGCGTCTTTGCACCATCGCTCAACTTCAACGGGCGCAACCGCCGCCCGCCACGCGACCCGGTCAACGTCTACCTGTCCCTGGCCTACACCATGCTGCACGTGCAGGCGGTGCAGATGTGCATCGACGTGCCTGGACCCGCTGCTGGGCTTTTACCACCGCCCTGCCTTCGGTCGCGAAAGCCTGGCCAACGACCTGATCGAAACCCTGCGCCCAGCCGTGGACCTCTGGGTGTGGGAGTTGCTGCGCAGACCGTGAGCTGCGCGAAGATCACTTCAGCCTGGACAAGGGTGCCTGCCTGCTGGGCAAGGCCGGGCGCCAGATCTTCTACGCGCAATGGGAACAGCAATGCACCCCATGGCAGCGCTGGCTGCGCAGCCAAACAAGGTTGCTGGCGCGCACCCTGCGCCAGCAGGGCGAAGCCTGGTTGGTCAACGATGACGAGGAGCTTGATTAATGCCACGAGCCGCGCTTGCCGTATCCACACGAGCGATCAGGCCCGGCCCTGGTGCGCGCGCGCTCTACTTGGGCAGCCGCGAACACAAGCGGGTGAGTTGCACAGCAGAGGCCCTGGTGGTCACCAACGCCAGCGCCCAAGTCATGCGCTACCCGGTGGCGCGTGTGGCTCGCGTGGTGAGCAGCGCCGACGTGGTGGACTGGAGCGGCCCGGCACTGGCCCTGTGCATGCGCGCGGGCATTGGCATCACCTGGCTGGATGCGCGCGGGCAAGCGGTGGGCACCATCTACCCGCAATTGCGTGATTGCACCCCGTTTGCTACCGCCATGGAGCTTTGGACGGAGACCCCCGAGGGCCTGGCGCGCTACCAGAACTGGCTGCGCTCACGGCGCATGGACGTGCTCATGCGCTGGGGCAAAAGCAGCGCCGCTGCCATCAGCCCACAGCAATGGGAGAGCACCAAACGCGAATGGGTATACGCGGGCCAAGTCACCGTTCACCTGCCCGCCGGTCTACGCGGCCTGTGTCTGGCTTATGTGGCAGCGCAACTCGGCTCCTGTGGGCTCGCACCCGTGCTGTGGGGCCCGCGTCTGCAAGGCATTGACCTCGACGTGGACCTGTGCGAACTGTTATGGGCCGAAATGAACCTGACCAGCGGCGCACTGGCCGACCAGGCCGACGCCGAGGCCGAACTCACCACCCTGTTTGAACGCTGGAGCACGCTCAATGCCAGTGCCATCACACTGCACCTGGCCAGCCTGTACCGCAACGCCATGAAGGAGATGCACACATGAGCCAGCACGCCAGCGCCCGCTGGCTTGTCACTTACGACATCGCCGACCCGAAGCGATTGGGTGCGCTGTTCAAATTTCTGAAAAAACACGGCGTTCCGGTGCAATACTCGGTGTTTTTGCTGGAGGCATCTGCGGTGAAAATGGCGAATCTGATCGTGCAAATCGGCAAAATCATTGCCACCGACGCTGACGATGTGCGCGCCTACCGCCTGCCGCAAAACCTGTGGCAAGTCACCCTCGGCGCCAGCATCCTGCCAGAAGGCGTCCTGCCCGGCGAAGGCGCCACGCTATGATGATCGCCACTGGCCTGACCCAAGCCCCAGAACGGCGTCAAACCCCCGTCCAAGTGCTTGTCGGTTTTGCATTTTCTTGGCCGATCTAAGAAAATACCAGCCCTGAATTCAAAGGGATTAAGACCCCAATCCTTGGCGACGCCCAACTCACGCAGCAAAGAAAATACCAGCCCTGAATTCAAAGGGATTAAGACTTCGCCCTCCGCTTTTGCCACATATCGTGAGAAGAAAATACCAGCCCTGAATTCAAAGGGATTAAGACACACGTCCCTTGCGGGTAAAGAACTCAGGCCCAAAGAAAATACCAGCCCTGAATTCAAAGGGATTAAGACCCAAGGTTCCAGTCCATCAAGGACTGGCGGGAAACGGAATCAAAGGGATCGACCGCAATCACGGCAAAAGATCAGAAGAAAATACCAGCCCTGAATTCAAAGGGATTAAGACTTGCCCCATCACCCGTGTAGAGATTGTGGGGAAGAAAATACCAGCCCTGAATTCAAAGGGATTAAGACAGAGCATCAACTAGCATATCGCACATCAATGAGAAGAAAATACCAGCCCTGAATTCAAAGGGATTAAGACGGCCAGACGCCTACCCCCCGGTATAGTCATAAGAAAATACCAGCCCTGAATTCAAAGGGATTAAGACGGTCTGAGTTGTCGATGTGCCAGCGGCTACCAAAGAAAATACCAGCCCTGAATTCAAAGGGATTAAGACATGTATAAGCGCTAGTGTCGACGCGGTCAAAGAAAATACCAGCCCTGAATTCAAAGGGATTAAGACACGCACGCTGTCTACCCACCGCTTGAAGAAAATACCAGCCCTGAATTCAAAGGGATTAAGACTGTTCCCGAGCGGTCAGATCAGTCACGCAGATCGTCCTTGAATTTGACCCTCCATGCAGCCGATAATTGCCTTGAAGGTTCTGAAACGAATGACTGAAAGTGTGACGGATGCTAAGTTTTTTACCCACACCCCTGGTCGGCCTGATTGCCACCGTGTTGATGGTGCTGAACGCCCTACTTTGGGTGCCAATCCTGTTGCTGTTTTCCTGCGTCAAGCTGATCATCCCGCTTAAAGAAGTGCGCCTGCTCATTGACCCGGTGCTGCTGCACATCGCCGAGGCCTGGATCGCGGGCAACGGCCTGTGGATGCGCCTGACCCAGCGCGTGCATTGGGACGTGCAGGGCATCGACCATCTGAACTACCGCAGTTGGTACCTGGTCAACTGCAATCACCAGTCGTGGGTTGATATTCTGGTGCTGCAGCGCCTGTTTAACCGGCGCATTCCGCTGCTCAAGTTCTTCCTCAAGCAGCAGTTGATCTGGGTGCCGGTGATGGGGCTGGCGTGGTGGGCACTGGATTTTCCGTTCATGCGCAGGCACAGCGAGGCGTTCCTGAAAAAGCACCCGGAAATGCGCGGCAAGGATCAGGCCACCACGCGCAAGGCGTGCGAGAAGTTTGCCCTGATTCCGACCAGTGTGATGAACTTCCTGGAGGGCACGCGCTTTACCGCGGCCAAACACGCGCGCCAGCACTCACCCTACCAACACCTGCTCAGGCCCAAGGCCGGTGGCCTGGCGCTGGCTCTGAACGCCATGGGCGACAAGTTCCAGTCGATTCTGGATGTAACCATTGTTTACCCCGACGGCGCACCGAAATTTTGGCAATTTCTATTGGGCAGGCTCAAAACGGTGATCGTGCGGGTTCGTGCCCTGCCGGTGCCGCATGCCTTGGCGCGCGGCGA
Source organism: uncultured Pseudomonadota bacterium (assembly GCA_963844495.1). Taxonomy (GTDB): domain Bacteria; phylum Pseudomonadota; class Gammaproteobacteria; order Burkholderiales; family Burkholderiaceae_C; genus Rhodoferax. Next base: position 58,216 of record CAWJOT010000004.1, on the reverse strand, counting down.
CTACGCCGGGGACGCCACGGTGCGCGAGGCCTATCAGAAGTGGGTGCATCAGCTCTGGCTGGACAAGGACGCACTGATCGAGGCGCTTATTTCCTGCCCAGTCCCATCGAGCGCCACGTAGCCCTGCTCCTCCCAGTCGGCGTGAAAAGGAACAATTTTCGTATTTACACAAAGCATCCGCTTGGTAAAAAGAATATACTTCTTTCTTGCGATTGGTTACGCACTATTTCTTAAATTGTCGAGGACAAACCCATGACCGAAGCCTATGTGTATGACGCGATCCGCACGCCACGCGGGAAGGGGAAAAAAGACGGCAGCCTGTACGAAGTGAAGCCAGTCAATCTGTTGGCCGGTGTCCTCACCGAGCTACAGCGACGCAACGATTTCGATACCGCCAGGGTCGACGACATCGTGATGGGCATCGTCTCGCCGGTCGGCGATCAGGGTTCCGTGCTGCCCAAGGTGGCGGCGCTGCGCGCGGGTTGGGATTTTCAATGCGCCGGTGTGCAGATCAACCGCTTTTGTGCCTCCGGCCTGGAAGCCGTGAATATGGCCGCGCAAAAAGTGCGCTCCGGCTGGGAAGACCTGGTGGTGGCCGGTGGCGTGGAGAGCATGAGCCGGGTGACCATTGGCTCGGACGGCGGCGCCTGGGCGATGGACCCTGAGACCAATTCACAAACCGCCTTCGTGCCGCAAGGCATCGGCGCCGATCTGATCGCCACACTCGAAGGATTCAGCCGGCAGGACGTAGACGCCTTTGCGCTGCAATCACAACAACGCGCCAGCCACGCACGCGCGAGCGGCTACTTTGACCGCTCCGTGGTTGCCGTGAAGGACGCGGTCGGCCTGACCATTCTGGCGCAGGATGAATTCATCAAGCCTGGCACGACACTCGAAGGCCTGGCCGGACTCAAGCCAGCTTTCGAGCAAATGGGCGCCATGGGTTTTGATCAGGTGGCGATTGGCCGCTACCCGCAGGTCGAACGCATCGACCATGTGCACCACGCTGGCAACTCCTCGGGCATCGTGGACGGCGCAGCAGCGCTGCTGATCGGCTCGGAGGCGGCGGGCAAGACGCACGGCTTCACACCGCGGGCTCGCATCGTCGCCGCCGCGCTCAGTGGAGCGGACCCGACCATCATGCTCACAGGCCCGATGCCCGCAGCGCGCAAGGCGCTGGCCAAGGCCGGCATGACGATTGACCAGATCGACCTGTTTGAAGTCAACGAGGCGTTCGCCGCGGTGGTGATGCGCTTCATGAAGGAGATGAAGGTGCCGCACGAGAAGGTCAACGTCAATGGCGGCGCCATCGCCATGGGCCACCCGCTGGGCGCCACCGGCGCCATGATCCTCAGCATCCTGATTGACGAGTTGCACCGGCGCAAGCTGCGCTACGGTATGGCCACCCTGTGCGTCGGCGGCGGCATGGGCATTGCCACGATCGTGGAGAGAATCTGATGAAAACCATCCAATACACCCTCGCTGACGGCATCGCCACGGTCCTGTTCGACGAGCCGGATTCGCCGGTCAACACGATGTGCCGGCAATGGCAGCAAGACCTCTCGGCGCTGGTTGCCAAAGTCTTGCAGGACAAGGACCGCATCAAGGGCATCGTCCTGGCCTCGGCCAAAACGACCTTCTTTGCCGGTGCTGATCTGAAGGGCGTGATGCGCCTGAAGGCCTCTGACGCTGGCGCGGCATTTACCGAAGTCGAGCTGGTCAAGAAGAATTTGCGCACGCTCGAAACCCTGGGTGTGCCGGTGGTGAGCTGCCTTAACGGCACAGCCCTGGGCGGCGGCTGGGAAATCGCGCTGCTGGGCCATCACCGCATCGCCATCGACGACAGCAAGATCCAGTTCGGTCTGCCAGAAGTAACGCTGGGCCTGCTGCCGGGCGCCAGCGGCGTGACCAAGATGACGCGTCACCTGGGACTGATGGGGGCACAACCCTATCTGGTCGAGGGCAAGACGTTCTCGCCGCAGCAAGCCAAGGGCCTGGGTCTGGTGCATGAGCTGGTCGCGCCCTCGGACCACGCCGCCGCGGAACTGAAGGCGCGCGCGCTGGCCTGGATTGCCGCCAACCCGAAGGCGCAGCATCCCTGGGAAGCCAAGGGCTACAAGGTGCCCGGCGGACTGCCCTCGAGCCCGAGCGTGGCGCCGATGCTGGCGGTGGCCCCGGCCATGATCAAGAAGCAGACGCGCGGCCTGTACCCGGCACCCGAAGCGATCATGGCCTGCATGGTCGAAGGCCTGCAAGTGGACCTGGAAACGGCCCTGCGCATCGAAAGCCGCTACCTTGCCAGACTCATGACCGGCGCCCATGCCCGCGCCATGATCAATACCTTCTTCTTCAATCTCAACGCCATCAAGAGCGGCCAGTCGCGCCCGAAGGACGTGCCACGGTTCAAACCAACCAAGGTCGGACTGCTCGGTGCGGGCATGATGGGCGCTGGCATTGCCTACGTGCAGGCGGGCAAAGGCATTGCCACGGTGCTCAAGGACGTGAGCCAGGAGAAGGCCGATCTGGGCAAGTCGTTCAGCGCGAAGCTCACGCAGGGCCGCGTCGACAAAGGTCGCATGAGCGCCGATGAGCAGAAGACGATCCTTGATCGCATTCACGCGACCGGCAGCCTGGCCGATCTGCAAGGATGCGAGCTGATCATTGAGGCCGTGTTTGAAAACCGCGAGCTCAAGGCCACCGTCACCAGGCAGGCCGAGCCCTTGCTCGCACCGGGCGGCTTTTTTGCCTCCAACACGTCCACGCTGCCGATCAGCGGGCTGGCCAAGGCCAGCGTCGCACCAGACAAATTCATCGGCATCCATTTCTTCAGCCCGGTTGACAAGATGAAGCTCGTCGAGATCATCCGTGGCAAGCAGACCAGCGACGAGACGGTGGCACGCGCCTTCGACTATGTGCAGGCCATCGGCAAGATGCCGATCGTGGTGAACGACTCGCGCGGCTTCTTCACCAGCCGCGTCTTTGGCACCTTCGTAATGGAAGGTGTGGCCATGCTGGGCGAGGGCATCCCGGCGCCCGCCATCGAGAACGCTGGCCTTCTATGCGGCATGCCGGTGGGGCCACTGGCCGTGCTTGATGAAACTGCCCTGAGCCTGAGCCTGCACGTGATGGAGCAAACGCGCGCCGACTTCGAGGCCGAGGGCAAGACCTACGCTCCCGGCCCCGGAGAACAGTTGGTCGCCGATATGGTGCGCAAGCACAAACGCCCTGGTCGCGCCGGTGGCGCTGGCTTTTACGAATACCCAACTGAAGAAGGGGTCAAGAAGTTTCTCTGGCCCGAGCTCAAGGGGCTGTTTGAGAAAGCCAATGTCAACTGGGACATCAACGAGATGAAGGACCGTTTGCTGTACCGGCAAGCGATCGAGACCGCGCGCTGCCTCTGCGAAAACGTGCTCACCAGCGTGCACGAGGCCAACATCGGCTCGATCTTCGGCATCGGTTTTCCGCCCTGGACTGGCGGAGCCATGCAATTCATCTACGGCATGGGTATCGACGTCTTTGTCAAACGCGCCGATGAACTCGCGGCGCGCTTTGGTCGCTGGCTTTGTGCTTAGTGCAGAAGTCAAGCAAGCGATCGGGCGCTATCAACCGGTCTATTGACGGTACGGCGCGATGGTAATCTCGCCCATCTAGCAAAAACCTCAGGCGAGCCTTATGTTGTCTCGACTGCTGCGCGCCTTGCTGCTGGTTCAGATGCTCATCGGCGCATTGTTGGGTTGGCTGATCGCTCGTTACGGCGGGCTTTCAGACTGGCTGGTCCTGGCCAGCGCGCTGTTGCTGCCGCTGGTGACGATGAAACTGACCATCTTCGCCACCGCCCTAATGTCGCGAACCCCCGGCGCGAGCGAGCTGTGGTGGCGTTCCGTCGTTGGCGAGACCTTGGCCACCGCGCGCGTGTTCTTCCTGCAGCTTCCCTGGGCCTGGTCGACGCCGGTGTTCAAACCGGCGATCGGCGCTACGGCGCGCGTGCCGTCGTGCTGGTGCACGGCTACCTGTGCAATCACCGCATCTGGGACGCCCTGACCGAGCGCCTGCGCCGCGCCGGTCACCCGGTGCAGGAAGTCGATCTGGAGCCGGTCTTCACCTCGATCGACAACTACACGGCGCGCGTCAATCAAGCGGTGGAGAGCCTGTGCCGTCAAACTGGCGCGGCGCACGTTGCGCTGATAGGCCACAGCATGGGCGGGCTGGTCATCCGGTCCTGGATGCGAGCCCATGGCACCGACCGCGTTGCGCGCGTTCTCACGCTGGGCACGCCGCACGCGGGCACCCAAATCGTCCACCCCTATTCCACGCCCAATGGCCGGCAAATGGTATGGCAAAGTGCCTGGCTGCAGGAACTGGCAGCGAGTGAGTCCGCAGGCACGCGCAACCTGATGCGCATTGCGCTCACGCCACAGGACAACATCGTCTATCCCCAGCGCCAACAGGGACTCGAAGGCGTGCCGGTGACAGAGTTCGAAGGACTCGGGCACGTTGAACTGTGCACCAACACGAGCGTAGCGAACTGGGTGCTGGAGCAACTCAGTGACGTCCCGCTCTGAGCGCGCAGACGCAGCTCAGATGCCGTGCGCCGCCCCGGCGCTGGTGCTGCGCGAGAGCCAGCCCGGCGATATGGGCTGGGTCGTGCAGCAGCACGGCGCAATCTACGCTCGCGAATACGGCTGGAACGCGGAGTTTGAGGCGCTGGTGGCCGACATCGTCGCCAAGTACCTGCGCAAACGCCAACCGCAATGGGAGCGTTGCTGGATCGCCGAACTCGGTGGCCAGCGCGTCGGCTCAGTCTTCGTGATGCGCAAATCCGCCACCGTGGCGCAACTGCGCATGCTCATCGTCAAGCCGCAGGCGCGCGGCCTGGGTCTGGGCGCTCGCCTCACCGACGAGTGCATCGCCTTCGCACGCGCCAAGGGCTACCGCAAAATGGTGCTGTGGACGAACAGTTGTCTGGTCGCTGCACGCGCTCTGTACGAGGGCAAAGGCTTTGCGCTGACCAGGAGCGAACCCTATCGCGGCTTTGGGCACGACCTGGTCGGCGAAACCTGGGAACGCAGGCTTTGAATCTGGCGCTGCTCGCCGCAGCGGCGACCGGGGTTCAGGTCGGGGCGGCCATCGTCGCCTCGCGCGCGGTGGTCGCCGAAGTGCAGCCGCTGACACTGGCAATGCTGCGCTACGCCATCGGCCTGCTCTGTCTGCTACCCTTCATTTTCAAGCCTTTTGGGCCGCTCAAGCCCGACAGGAAAGCGTGGGCAGCTATCAATAACGTAGCATTCAAGGACCTCGCAGCGATGGCCGCCTTGGGTTTGGGCCAATTCGCCACGCTGATCGCGCTGCTCAACTACGGATTGCAGCACGTCGGCGCAGCGCAGGCCGCGCTGATCTTCAGCCTGTTCCCCCTGCTCACGCTGCTGCTCTCGGCCTGGCTCGGTCGTGAAGCGATCAGTGCGCGACTGGTGCTGGGCGTGGTTGCTTCGATCGCCGGCGTCGCGCTGTCGCTCGCGCCCAAGCTCGGAGCCGCCAGCGTTGGCCACTGGTGGGGCGAACTCGCCGTGCTCGCAAGCGCCGGTGTCGGTGCCGTCTGCAGCGTGTTCTATCGTCCGTATCTGCGCCGCTACCCCACGCTCAACGTCAGCGCCTTTGCCATGCTGGTCTCGGTGCTGGCTCTGGCCCTGCTCGCGCTGCACGAAGACTGGCCCGCGCGCGTACTCATGCTGCGGCCACAAGCCTGGGCCACCGTCGCATTTATCGGTGCTTCCAGCGGCATCGGTTACTACCTGTGGCTGTACGCACTCAAGCACGAATCGCCGACCCGCGTCACGATATTTCTGGCGCTCAATCCCCTGACCGCGGCGCTGCTGGGCACCGTGCTGCTGGGCGAAGCGTTCAACGCCTGGCTGCTCGCCGGTTTGGTTGCCACCGCGCTGGGTCTTTGGCTGGCCACGCGCACGGCAGTGCCGGACCGAGGGCGATAATCGCGCGATGCCCGAGCCCGTCGAACCGCCAGCCGCCTCTGCCACTTTGGCCCACCGCGCGGGTCCAGACCTCTCCCGCTGATCTGTTCTGGTCCTTCACCTGGCTGGCGCTGCAAGGGTTTGGCGGCGTGCTTGCCGTCGTGCAACGCGAGCTCGTCGAAAAGAAACAATGGCTCACGGTCGAGGAATTTCTGGAGGACTGGGCGGTCGCGCAGATTCTGCCCGGCCCGAACGTGGTCAACCTGTCGCTGATGATTGGCGACCGCTACTTCGGCCTGCGCGGGGCCATGCTGGCGCTCGCTGGCATGCTGGGTTTTCCCCTGCTCATCGTGTTGACGCTCGCCGGTGTGTTTGTCAGCGTGGCCGACGTTCCCGGCGTCGCTGGTGCCTTGCGCGGTATGGGTGCGGTGGCGGCCGGGCTGATCACCGCCACCGGGCTCAAACTGGTCCACGCTATGAGGAATAATGTGATGGGGACGCCCGTCTGCTGGGCGTTGGCAGCTATCACTTTTGTAGCGGTGTTCGTGCTGCGCCTGCCGCTGGCACTGGTCATTGCCGTCATCGGCGGCATGGCCTGCCTCTGGGCCCACCGGCAGTTGGGCCGGGTCAAGGCCGTGCTGGAGCGGCCATGAGTCTGTCCCTGACCCTGGCCGACTGGTTGGCGCTGCTGACGCACTTTCTCTCGCTCTCACTGCTGGCCATCGGCGGGGCCATCACCACGGCACCGGACATGCACCGCTTTCTGGTGGTGCAGCAGCATTGGCTCAGCGATGCGCAGTTCAGTTCGTCGATTGCACTGGCCCAAGCCGCGCCCGGACCCAATGTGCTGTTTATCGCCGTGTTGGGCTGGAGCGTGGGGATCAACGCCGGGGGTGGCGTCGGCACGGCGCTGGGCTCGTGCTACGCCGCGCTGGGCGTCCTGCTGGCGATGATCGGCATTCTGCTGCCCAGCACGACGCTGACCCTGGCGGCCGCGCGCTGGGGTCACCAGAATCGCGAACTGCGCGCGGTGCGTGCCTTCAAGCAGGGCATGGCGCCAATCGTCATTGCGCTGCTGATCGCCACCGGGTCGATTCTTGTCACCAGCCTGGGCAACTCACTGCAGCACTGGCCCCTTTGGCTGCTCAGCGCAGCCACCGCGGTCGTGGTCTGGCGTACCCGCCTACACCTGCTGTGGCTGCTCGTGGGCGGTGGCGTGCTGGGCTGGTTCGGACTGGTTTGAAGCACGAATGCGCCAACGCCAGGATAATGAGCCCGATGAGCCTCTCGCTATTTCCCCTGGGCTGGCAACACTACGCGGTGGGCGGCCTGTTCGTCGGTGCCGGTGCCGCGTTTTTGTTTATCCTCACCGGACGCATTGGCGGCATGAGCACGGTGTTCTCCAGCACCTGGTCCTACGTCGTGCGACGCCCCTTCTTCCAGCAAAGCCGCTTCGTCGATTCGCGCGACTGGCGCGTGGTGTACGCGCTGGGCCTGATCCTTGGTGCGCTGGTGTGGTGGCTGGTTTTTTCCAATGGCACGCCGGAATCGACCGCAGTGCCTGCCTGGCAACTGCTGGTCGGCGGTTTTTTCGTCGGCTATGGCGCGCGCCTGGGCAACGGCTGCACATCGGGTCACGGTATATGTGGCCTGGGTTCACTGCAATGGCCGTCACTGATGGCCGTGCTGACGTTCATGGCCACGGCGTTCCTGAGCGCCAATCTGTTGGCAAGGTTGTTGGCATGAGTGCGCGCAATCAGGGTCTGTGCGCGCGCCCTTGCCACGCTCGCGGCGGGCATGCTGTTTGGCTTTGGCCTGTCGTACTCGACCATGATCCGCCCGGAAGTGGTGCTCGGTTTCCTGCGCTTTTCCGACTTTGGCCTGATGCTGGTGATGGGTGCGGCCGTTGCAGTGGTCGTGCTGGCCTACAAGGCGGCGCCGCGCCTGCTCAAGCACCCCTTGCTCGATGACCATTTTCACGTCCACCCCAGCGCCTGGGACCGCGATACCGCCGTCGGCGCGGCCTTGTTCGGCGTCGGCTGGGGCCTGTGCGGTGTCTGTCCCGGCCCGGCCATTGCTGGTCTGGGTGCGGGCAACGTGACCCTGCTGTGGGCGCTGGCGGGCATTGCGCTGGGCGCGCTGGTGCAGGGCCTGCGCGCGAAGTAAGACCGCCCGCCCAACACGCAGTGCCCAGCCCCAGGAGCTTGTGACGCGCCAATTTCTCTTGCCCCAGGGCACGAACGCATTTGCATTGCCCCTGTTGCAGGCGCGCGCCTTACGCGCCTTCGCCGATGGCTTTGTCGCGGTGCTGTTGCCGGTCTACCTGCTCGCCTTGGGATTTGGAACGTGGGAAGTCGGCCTGCTGGCCACCACGACCTTATTTGGGTCCGCCCTTGCCACCCTTGCCGTTGGAGCCTGGGGACATCGCTTTCACTCCAGCAGCCTGCTGTCATTTGCGGCCGCGCTCATGGCTGCAACCGGCATCGCGTTCGCCGCGAGCTCGGCGTTCTGGCCGCTGCTGATCGTCGCCTTTGTCGGTACGCTCAACCCCAGTTCGGGCGACGTCAGTGTGTTTCTCCCGCTCGAACACGCACGTCTGGCGCAAGCCGCCGATGGCGATGTGCGCACCTCCCTGTTTGCCCGCTACAGCCTGGTCGGCTCGCTGTTTGCGGCATTTGGATCGCTGGCCTCCGCCGCGCCCATCTATCTCGGTGCGTGGACCGGGATCTCCTCGCTGGACGCGCTACGCCTGATGTTTGTTTTCTACGGCTTGATTGGCGCATCGGTGTGGCTTTTGTATCGTGGGCTGCCCCAGGCGCAAGCGCATACGTCCCATTCACCCCGGGCCGCGCTCGGGCCGTCGCGCCCGGTGGTGATCCGCCTCGCGGCCTTGTTTTCGGTGGACGCGTTCGCCGGTGGCTTGGTCGTCAATTCGTTGCTGGCGCTGTGGCTGTTCAAGCGCTTTGACCTGTCACTCGCATCCGCCGGTGCCTTCTTCTTCTGGTCCGGACTGTGCTCGGCGGCGTCCCAACTCGCCGCGCCATGGCTGGCCAAACGCATTGGACTGCTGAACACGATGGTGTTCACGCACATCCCGGCCAGCCTGTGCCTGATCGCTGCCGCATTCACGCCAGACCTTGACGTGACGCTGGTGCTGTTGATCGTGCGCTCGCTGCTCTCGCAAATGGACGTGCCCGCCCGCGCTGCGTTCGTGATGGCCGTTGTGACACCGGACGAACGCGCGGCCGCGGCCAGTTTCACCGCCGTTCCAAGAAGCCTGGCATCGGCGGCCGGACCGACGATCGGGGGTGCCCTCTTTTCCGTCGGTCTGCTGGCCGCCCCGCTGGTCGCGTGCGGCGTCCTGAAAATCGCGTACGACCTCGCGATCTGGAGAGCGTTTCGCAAGACGCTGCCACCGTAAGCGTGGCCCAGCAATTGGGGCAGACGCCAGCAGCTCCAACCGCTCGACGAGTCGTTCGATGTTGCTAGACTCCAGCCAATGACCGACACCGCCAAGCTCCACTCGCCCGTGATGGCCCAGTATCTTGGCCTGAAGGCGGACTATCCAGACACGCTGCTGCTGTACCGCATGGGCGACTTCTATGAGTTGTTTTATGCCGATGCCGAGAAGGCCGCGCGTCTGCTCGGAATCACGCTGACACAGCGTGGCCAGTCAGCGGGTGCACCGGTGGTGATGGCGGGCGTGCCGTTTCATTCGGTGGAGACCTACCTGGCGCGACTCATCAAGTTCGGCGAATCGGTCGCGATCTGCGAACAAGTCGGCGAGGTCAGCGGCAAAGGGCCGGTCGAGCGCAAAGTGGTGCGCGTGGTCACGCCGGGTACGCTGACCGATCTTGAGTTGCTGAGCGAAAAGACTGAATCGATGTTGTTGGCCGTGCACCAGGGAGCACGCAACACCTGCGGCCTGGCCTGGCTCAGCGTGACGCAAGGCGAAGTGCAGTTGGCACAATGCACGCCCGACGAACTGGCCGATTGGATCGAGCGCATTGGCCCGGGCGAACTGATCTTCAGCGCCGGGGTCACGCCCGCATTTGAACAGCGTTTGCGCGCGACCGCTGGCGTTCTTTCGGTCACCGCACGACCCGACTGGCAGTTTGACTCGGGCCTGGGCCAGCGCGAGTTGTTGGCCCAGTTGCACGCGGCCAGCCTGTCACCCTGGCAGGCGCAGGAACTTGCTCCAGGCGCATGCCGCCTGCGCCGCCCTGCTCTCCTACGCCGAACACACACAGGGCCGGGCGCTGACGCACATCCACAGCGTGCGGGTGCAACGCAATGACGAATTGATCGACCTGCCCCAGAGCACCCGGCGCAATCTCGAACTCACGCAGACCCTGCGCGGCGAAGACCAGCCGACGCTGTTTTCGCTGCTCGATACCTGCATGACCGGCATGGGCAGCCGCCTGCTGAAAAACTGGCTGCTCGCGCCCAGAAGGGATCGCAGCGACGCGCAGCAGCGCCTGGGCGCCATCACGGCGCTGCGCGCGGGCTCGTGGCTGGCGCTGCGCGAACGGCTCAAGGGCAGCACCGATGTGGAGCGCATCACCGCGCGCATTGCGCTGCGTCAGGTGCGCCCGCGGGAGCTCGTGGCGCTGCAGGCGACGCTACAAAAAGCAGAGCTGCTCACGCCCATTCTACGGGGCCTGGAGGCCTATTTGGCGCAAATTTCCGGCTCACTCGTACCACCGGTTGGCTGCGCCGAGTTGCTGCGCCAGGCGCTTGATCCCGAGCCCGCGGCGCTGGTACGCGAGGGTGGCGTCATTGCCAACGGGTTTGACGCCGAACTCGACGAATTGCGCGGCATCGAGACCCACTGCGACGCCTTCCTGCTTGACCTGGAAGGCCGCGAGCGGGAGCGCACCGGCATAACCAATCTGCGCGTGCAGTTCAACAAGGTGCACGGCTTCTTCATCGAAGTCACGCAGGGCCAGCTTGACAAAGTGCCCGACAACTACCGGCGCCGCCAGACGCTCAAAAATGCCGAGCGTTTCATCACGCCCGAACTGAAGGCCTTTGAGGACAAGGCCCTGAGCGCCCAGGAGCGCGCGTTGCTGCGCGAGAAATGCCTGTATGAGCAGTTGCTCGATGACTTGCAGGCGTTCGTGCCCGCGCTCACGCAACTGGCGCGCGCCCTGGCCGCACTCGACGCGCTGTGCGCGCTGACCGAGCGCTCGCTCACACTCGAGTGGTGCGAGCCGAGCTTTGTCAGGGAACCCTGTCTGGACATCACGCAGGGCCGCCATCCGGTGGTGCAGGCGCGTCTGAACGAGACCAGCGCCGGTGCCTTCATCGCCAACGACACGCATCTGGGTGCCAGGCAGCGCATGCAGATCATCACCGGACCGAACATGGGCGGCAAGTCGACCTACATGCGCCAGGTCGCGATCATCGTGCTGCTCGCGGGCATGGGCAGCTATGTGCCCGCCAGCGCGTGTCGACTCGGCCCGATTGACGCCATTCACACGCGCATTGGCGCCGCCGACGACCTGGCCAACGCACAATCGACCTTCATGCTCGAGATGCTCGAAGCGGCGCAGATTCTGCACGCGGCCACACCCAACTCGCTGGTGCTGATGGACGAGATTGGCCGCGGCACCAGTACCTTTGACGGCCTCGCGCTGGCCAGCGCCATTGCCACGCAGTTGCACGACAAGGCGCAGGCCTACACGCTTTTTGCCACGCACTACTTTGAACTGACCGAATTTCCTGGCGCGCACCGCGGCGCCGTCAACGTGCACGTAAGCGCCGCCGAGTCCGGCCGTGACATCGTGTTCCTGCACCAGATTGAGAGCGGACCGGCCAGCCGCAGCTACGGCATCCAAGTGGCACGGCTGGCGGGCATGCCAGCTGCGGTCATCAACCAGGCCCGCCATACACTCGATGCGCTCGAAGCTCACGCGCAGAATAGTCGAACCCAGGTGGACCTTTTTGCGCCACCTCCTGCTACAGAAGCCATAGCTGCAAGCGCTTTGGATACGGCCTTTGCGGGCATAAACCCGGATAGTCTCAGCCCGCGCGAGGCGCTCGAAACCTTGTACCAGCTCAAGGCGCTGGCGGCAAAGCGCTAGCGCCCCGGGGGCCGCAGACGTAGCGGATCGCAGCTGGATCCGACGCTACGGTGCGCTCTTGCACGGATAGGCATTGAGCAGTGCGGCGGTCATCACAAACTGGACCGGCATATCCGCTTCGTACATGCCCGGGTGGCGTTGCAGTTCAGCATCGAGCAGAGGGCGTGCCAGGCGCGGCTCCAGGCGGCCACCATCAAGACAAATGGCGGGTTTGGCACCGTGGCGCACATCGTGCAGGTGCGCCTCCAACGCGCCCTCCATGGCGCCAACCATGTAGTACAGCGCATAGGTCTCGCCGCTTTCATCAGCCTGCACGAGCGAGCGCAACTCGCGCAAGCTCATGGCGTTGCTGTGGCTATTGAAAGCCGCGGCCATCAGGAACAGCGCGGCGGTTCGTGCGGTGGACACAAGGGCGGAATCGAGCTTCATGGGACTTGGTCGCTGGGACCCGCGCCATCTTACAGAGCTGACCGGTGTGATTGCCGCAAGGGTCTGATCAAGCCCCGCCACCAAAAAGGTCATTGAGGTTCTTGGCAGCGTCGGCGCCGTGGGCCGTCGTCATCGGGGTGCCCTTGGGATATTCCTCGGCGATCCGGTCCTCCCAATACACCGTCGGGTTGGGAGCGCTGCAAAGGCGGCGAAACACCTCTTGCGGCACATGCTTGTAGGCGAGCACGGTCTTGTTGTCCCAGTGCAGATCGAGTTGCTGCGTTGCGCTGTCATAGTCGGCCTTCCTGATGCGGCCCATGGTGAAAGTCTTGCTAGGCATGTCTGAGGTCTCCGGTGGCCGGTTAACTATGGACGGAGTATCGAGTTTACGCAGTTAACTGCGACAGCCTCGTGTTCGCGTGTGCTGTGGACCCAGAAGATAATCTCCTGCGTATTGGCAACGTTTCACAGGAGAGGAAATCCATGATCAAACGCTTTGAAGTCGGAGCCCGCATGTCCGAAATGGCCGTGCATGATGGTACGGTCTACCTTGCCGGCCAGGTGGCCAACGACGCCAGCCAGGACATCGAGGGTCAAACCGCCGAGGTTCTTGCTGCCGTTGACGCCCTGCTCACGCAGGCCGGCAGTGACAAGGGCAAGATCCTGATGGCGCAGATATTTCTGTCTGATCTTGCTGACTTTGCCGGCATGAACACGGTCTGGGATGCCTGGGTGGTACCCGGCCACACGCCCCCGCGCGCGACGGTGCAGGCGGCGCTGGCCAAGCCGCAATGGAAGATTGAGGTCGTCATCACAGCGGCCGCTTAGAACGGGTGCGCAGCCGCGCGCTCGATGCTGCTCGGACCGGTCAGCCGCAGGCGTGCATGGCAAGCTCGGCTCGAACCTAGGGTAATCACCTATATGGTGGTAATATTTCGCAAATAGAATTCATATCGCTTGATTATTTTCAATTTGGAAAATATTTCATGCATAATTTTTCTTTTTGAACTGTGCGCGAATATCTCGACCCGACCGATCGGCGCTTGGGCAAGTTGCTTTGCAGCGACGGGCAGAGCAGCGTGAACCAGTTGGCCGACCAGATGCAAGTGAGTGCGCCGACGGTGCGAACGCGGCTGAGGTCGCTCATCGAGAAGAACATTCTGAAAATCGTCGGGCTGTTGAACCTTTCGGAGCGGCCCGAGCTGATCGCGGCCATCGTCGGAATCAATGCCAATTCGCAGGGGCACCTGGACGATCTGATGACCAAGATTGCCGAGCTGCCATTTGTGACTTCGGTCAGCATCGTTACGGGCCGCTTCGATCTGATCGTGGAGGTGCTGGTCTCGGGCGATGTGCAGGATTTGTACCGCTTCACCAGCGAACTGCTGCCCCGTGTCGCCGCACCGGGCGTGATCAGCCGCAGCGAAACATTCGTTGTCATGAAATCGCATGACAAATGGGTCAACTTGCCGCGTGGTTGTTGGCAAGAAGATGTCGATGGGCTCGCCGATGCTCGTGCCGCCAAGGCCAGCCCGGTGCGTCGCTGACATTGAGTTTCTGTCCTGGAAGATGGTCTTCCAGGGAGATTATTAGAGGAGAACGTAGATGAAGAAGTTGAGTTTCTTGCCAGCGATACTGCTTTCCTGCATCGGCTATCTTGGCATTGCGGCAGTTGCACATGCGGGCACCCTTGACGAGATCCAAAAGCGTGGCGAATTGAGAATCGCCGTGCAAACGCAGGGCCCGCCGTTTTCCATGATCGACAAGAACGGGGTGCGCACCGGCAGCTCGGTCGAACTGGCCAAACTGATGGCGCAGGAAATGGGCGTGAAACCGGTGTTTCTTGATCTGGATTGGGATGGTCTGCTGCCCGCGCTGATTTCGGGCAAAGCCGATCTGCTCGCAGCCGACATGACGCCAACGCTGGCACGCGCCATGAAGGTCGCGTTCACCAAGCCATTCATGTATGTCGGCCCGGTTGTTGCGGCCAAGGAAGGAACCAAGTTCAATTCGACCGAGGCGTGCAAGGCCGCGGGTGCACGGATCGCGGTTCTGTTTGGAAGCACCGGCGAGAAGCTTGCAAAGACCGTCTTTGCCAAGGGCGAGATCAAGAGCTACAAGGGCGGCGGAACCTTGCTGCTTGACGCGGTGAAGACCGGACAGGCCGACTGCTTGCTCAACGATAGCTCGGCAGTTGCGGGGCAGGTCACCGGCTATCCCAAGGGAACATTCAAAGTCATGCCCGGAATGCTGGCCAAGGAGCCCCTGGCCTACGCGACGCGTTACGACTCACTCGACCTGTTGACCTGGATGAATCTGTTCATTGATCAGACCACGTTGGATGGTCGCCTTGAACAGAATCTGGACTATTGGGTCAACTCGACGAAATGGAAAGAAGCGCATTGAGCGTTTGATGCACGCGCCGGATTGGCGTGGTCGCTACCGCGCCAATCCTAGTTCCCACGAGCCCCTTTCGCTGGCCTGCCCATGCTGTTGAACCTGAACTTCAGGGTGATCGCAGAAACCCTTCCCGCATTTCTGGACGGGGTTTCTTTCGACACTCTCCATTTCATTGGCAGGGTTCGCAGGTGCCCTGGTCATTGGCATCGTCGCCTGCGCGATGAGCATCCAGTCCTCGCGCATCGTGCGCGCGCCGGCGGTCGCCTACGTCGATGTGATACGCGCGACACCGCTGTTGGCGCAGCTCTATTTCCTGTATTTTGGCTTGCCAATTTTCGGCTTGATCATGCCCGAAGTGATGATCGGGATCATTGCGCTGTCGATCAACAGCGGCGCCTACGTCAGCGAAATCGTTCGCTCCGGAATCATGTCGATTCCACGCGGCCAGGTTGAAGCCAGCGCCGCCTCCGGCATGACCTATTGGCAGCAAATGCGTCTCATCGTCCTGCCGCAGGCGCTGCGTCCCATGGTCTCGCCGCTGATCGGACAGGGCATCGTGCTGGTCAAGGACTCGTCGTTGCTCTCGCTCATTTCGGTTCTGGAACTGACCCGCGCCGGGCAAACCCTTGCCGTGGACCGGTTCATGCCGGTGGAGGGCTTGATCACGACCGCAGTGGGTTACCTCCTTATGTACTATGGACTGAAGCTGATGGCAGCAGCATGGATGCGCGTCAATCGCTCACCGGCACGCCACTGAAGCTCACGCACATGAATCTGTTTCTTGAACAACTGCAGGTCATCGCACAGTACTACCCGGTGGTACATCAAAGGTATCGGCATCACGCTGGCGTTGTCATTCATCGGGATCGTGGCCGGAACCCTGATTGGTTTCGTGCTCGGCATCGGTCGTGCCAGCTCGCACAAGTGGCTGGCCTTTGTCATCGGCGCATACACCGACGTTTTCCGCGGCACGCCGGTGCTGGTTCAGGTCTTTGTCGTGTTCTTCATCCTGCCTGAAGCCGGTATTGAACTTGACTCCTTCAGCGCCGGAGCGTTGGCGCTGTCCAACATCACGGCCTGTTTCATTTCCGAAATCGTGGCTTCGGGCATCCGGGCCGTTCCCCTCGGGCAGGTAGAGGCTGCCGCGTCGGCGGGTCTGACCGGCTTGCAGCAACTCAGACTGGTCGTGCTGCCGCAAGCAACACGCATGATCGTGCCCTCGCTGGTGGGACAATTTGTGCTGCTGGTCAAGGACTCATCCGTGGTCTCGGCCATTGGCCTGCTGGATCTGACGCGATCGGGTTGGGTCATCGTGCAAAGCGTTCCGAACGGACTGCTGGTCTTTGCCGTCGTCGGTGCCGGGTACTTCCTGATCTGCTACCCGCTTCTTCATTTGTCCAGACGGCTCGAGAAGAGCCTGACCGGACGGCCACCACGAAAAAGCGAGGATATCGGACATGATCAAATTCAACCAACTGAACAAATGGTTTGGCGCGCATCACGTCCTGCAGGACATCAACCTCGAAGTTGCCAAAGGCGAGGTGGTGGTCGTTTGCGGACCGAGCGGATCGGGCAAGAGCACACTCATCCGCTGCGTCAATGGACTGGAAAAATTTCAGAGTGGCACTTTGATCGTCGATGGCCTGGCGGTAGCCGATGACGCCAACCTGCGGCCCCTGCGCATGGAGCTTGGCTTTGTGTTCCAGCAGTTCAATCTGTATCCGCACAAGACGGCGCTTGAGAACGTCACCCTGGCACCGATTCATGTGCGAAAGCTTCCCATAAAGGAAGCGATGAGCCGCGGTCAGGCCATGCTGGAGAAGGTTGGTCTGGGAGACAAGTTCGATTCCTATCCACAGCAACTCTCGGGTGGGCAGCAACAGCGCGTTGCCATTGCCCGCAGCCTGTGCATGCAACCCAAGGTCATGCTTTTTGACGAACCGACGTCGGCACTTGACCCGGAAATGATCAATGAAGTTCTCGACGTGATGGTGTCGCTGGCCAAAGACGGAATGACCATGATTGTGGTGACGCACGAAATGGGATTTGCCCGCAAGGTTGCCGGGCGCGTGGTGTTTATCGACAAAGGCGCGATCGTCGAGGTTGCCGAGCCGGAGACCTTTTTCACAGCGCCAAAGAATGAACGCACGCGTGAGTTCCTGGGCAAGATTCTTCACCACTAGAGACTCCCGGCAGAACGTGCCTGATTTGAAGAAAGATGCCTGATGCCTCTGATGAATACAAATCCGACAGGTGGCCAGCGTTCAGTCGCTGTGGTCGGTGCCGGCGTCGTCGGTGCCGCAACGGCGCTGGCGCTGGCACAGCGCGGCTGCCTGGTCACGGTCTTTGATCACGGTGAAGTTGGTGCCGGAACGAGTTCCGGCAACGCGGGGGGCATTGTTACCGGTGCAGTCACACCAACTGCCACACCTGGGGTGCTGCGATCCATCCCGTCTTATATCTTTGACCGCAACGGTGCCGCGGTCTTGCGTCCGTCGTACTTCTTCCAGGTTCTGCCCTGGCTGCTTCGCTTTATTGAAGCGGGTCGCCCAGCCCGGGTAGCAGGCATCGCCCGGGCGCTCGCGCCGCTGGTGGCCAACGCCATGCAGGCGCACCTTGCGCTGGCCGAGCTCAGTGGTGCGCGCGACCTGATCCGGCCGGTCGGTTGGTTGAAGGTGTACAAGTCAGAGGCCGGGTTCGCTGAATCGGCGTTGGAGCGGGAATTGATGGCGCGACACGGCGTCAACTTTTCGATTCTCAGCGCCGCTGAAGTCGCCGATCTGGAGCCCAATCTTGACCGCAATGCGTACACGCGTGGCCTGTTTCAGCCCGATAGCGGCTTCGTCAATTACCCAACAGCGTTGACGCAAGCCTACTTTGAGGCGGCGCGACAACGACAGGCGCAACTCGTACATGAGAGCGTGCTGGAAATCCGACCCGGTGCGGACGCAAGCGTCTCGATCAGGACGAACCAGAGCACACGGCAATTCAACTCCGTCGTCGTTGCTGCGGGGGCCTGGTCGAAGCAGTTTACCAAGCAGATCGGCGACCGTGTCAGCCTGGACACGGAACGCGGCTACCACATTTCGTTTGCATCGACCGGCGATGCGTTGCTTCGTCGCCCGGTTTGCTTTCCTGAGAATCATTGCGTTTTGTCACCGATGCACGACGGCATTGCCCTGGTCAGTGGCGATGAACTCGCGGGCCTGACCGCCCCACCAGACTACCGACGCATCCGCGCACTCGCGCCGTTCGCACGCAGCGTGCTCCCTGGCCTTGCCAAGCAGACGATTCAGCGTGAATGGATGGGCTATCGCCCGTCAACGCCGGACTCCCTGCCGGTGATCGGCCGGTCACCAAGCTGCGGCAACGTGTTCTACGCATTCGGGCACGGACATCTTGGTCTGACCCTGTCAGCCGTCACCGCGCAATTGATTGCCGGCATGCTCAGTGGCGACCCGGACCCGTATGACCTCTCGGCCTATCGGATCAACCGGTTCTAAGCGGCCGCTCCATGAAGCTCGACACCCAGGCGGCGAAGATTGGAATTTTGTGCTGGGAGGCCGGACAGGTGCCCGAGGGTCTGCTGCAACTCGAGGGCCTGGTTGGCAACAGCACGAACCCGGCGTCGTACGACTATCCAGTCCGGTTCCATCGCGTGCGCGGCGCCAACGTTCACACCATTCTTGAGAAACCGGATCAGACGGTTCTGCGCACGATGGTGGCCGATGCCAGGATGATGGTGTCGCAGGGGATCAAGGCGATCAGCACGAGCTGTGGATTCAATGCCATCTTCCAGCGGGAACTGGCAAGCACCGTGGGCGTGCCGGTGATGACATCGAGCCTGTTGCAGGTTCCCATGGCACGACAAATGCACGGCCCGGAATCTGAAATTTGCGTCATGACTGCCCATGCGGGTGCGCTGGGGCGCAAGCACCTGCAGGCGGTCGGCATCGAGAGCACAGATGGCCTGCATATCATCGGGCTGGAGCAATGCACCGAGTGGAACCGGATATTCTCCCTGCCCGACGCCAAAATTGATCTCGATGCGATCGAGCAGGAAGTTCTCGGCGCAGCACAGCGCTCGCTTGACACGCACCCCGCCATTCGGGCCTTCGTTCTGGAGTGCACCGACCTGCCACCCTACTCGGCTGCGATTCGGGCCCGATCAGGTCTGCCTGTGTTCGATTTCATCACCATGGTCGATTACCTGCATTCGACGATCTGAGTAATGCGATAGAACTCACCGCATCTGACTCAAACCGAGAGCAGTCGAACGGCCCAGTACACGCCGATGGCCATTTGCACGGCAAACGCTGAAAACCTCAGAGTGACAGCCAGCGCAGACAGTGAACTGAGGTGGATCACCGACTGAAAGATACGCGCGCCGAGAAAGACGTACGCGAGCGGATCGGTGATCGCCGACTGGCCGCTCACGAGGGCAACGAGCATGAGGCCCCCGAAGATCGGCAAGCCCTCAACGCAGTTGGCGTGCGCGCGCGCAAGGCGCTGCATGAAGGGGGAGAGATTTGAGTTGTCCGGGTTGAACCCGTTCGGCGCAACGGCCTTGGTAAGGACGAGCTTGGACCGTATGCTCTCCATGAGCACCAAAAGAAACAGCGACCAGGCAATGAATCCGGTGAGGGCGATGGCGGTAGAGCTCATTCAGGTATCCCTTTGTAATCGGCGGGCCATGGGGTGACCGACAAGGTTTCTGGTGATGACACCCAGCGTTCGCGTTCACCAGCGCGTCGCGCTTGCCTGCGTTCGCGTTGAGCGCGTGGTTGGGCGAGGGTTTCTGCCTGCATTTTGCTTTGTCGCTGTCACTACCCCTTTTGTTGGATAGGATTATGACCCCGTCTGAGGCAGCGCGCCAGCGCTATACAATCAATAGCTGCCCACGCTTATTGCACGGGCGTTGGAGGCCACAACGGCTAATAGTTTCAGGGGTTCAACCAGGCACATTCGAAGGTGAAATGCCAGAGAAACTGCGACGCTGCCCCGAAAGCGGCACAGCCGATCTACTTCCCAGTTGAGCGGAAAATGGGGAGATTGCCGAGCGAATTCGCAATCCGGGCACAAGCCCATGTCCATCCTCGCCACGCCGCCGCCCAGCTGCACGGCACCCCTTGACAAACACCAGCCGCGCCCCAAGCTACAGCTTTCTTGGCCGCCAGTCCGGGCGGCCTTCAACTTCCGCGGGGAAATAAATGTCAGTTTTGCATCAAAAGCTTCAATGGCGCTACGCCACCAAGAAAATGAATCCGGCCAAAGCGGTCCCGCAGGAAAAGGTCGAGCGCATCCTCGAAGCGGCGCGTCTGGCTCCCACCTCCAGCGGTCTGCAACCGTATGAAATCATTGTGGTCACGAACAAGGCCGTGCGCGAGCAGATCAAGCCCAAGGCCTGGGGTCAGGGTCAGATCACCGACTGCTCGCATCTGCTGGTGTTTGCCGCGTGGGACAACTACACCGCCGAGCGCATCAACATGATGTTCGACCTGACCAACGCCGAGCGAGGCAGCAAGAATGAAGGCTGGGAAGCGTATCGCCAGATGTTGCTTGGCAGCTACCCCGCGCGCGATGCAAAAACCAATTATGAGCACGCAGCGCGCCAGGCTTACATTGGCGTCGGAGCTGCCCTGATAGCGGCCGCTTTTGAAGAAGTGGACAGCACGCCCATGGAGGGCTTTGACCCCAAAGCACTCGACGAAATTCTTGGTTTACCGGCGCGTGGCCTGCGCAGCGTGGTCATCATGCCGCTGGGCTACCGCCAGGAAGAGGGCGACTGGCTGGTCAACCTGAAAAAAGTGCGTCGTCCGCGTGAGCAGTTCATCACCGAGGTGAACTAACCGCGCTTGCGCCAACGCCCAAACCACTGGCCGATGTCATCCACATAGGTAAATACCGCCGGGATCACCAGCAGGCTGAGTACCGTCGACGTCATCAGGCCACCGATCACGGCAATCGCCATCGGCGCGCGAAAACTGGTATCGGCGGCGCCAAAGCCGATGGCAATGGGCGTCATGCCCGCTGCCATTGCCAGCGTGGTCATGATGATCGGTCGCGCGCGCTTGTGGCAGGCATCGAGCAACGCTTCAGTTCGACTCAGGCCATGCTCGCGCCGCGCCAGGATCGCGTATTCCACCAGCAGAATTGAATTTTTGGTGGCCACGCCCATGAGCATGATCAGACCGATCAGCGACGGCATGGAAAAGCTTTTGTCGGCCAGCAGCAGGCCGACAAACGCACCACCAAGCGATAGCGGCAACGCGGTCAGGATCGTCACAGGGTGCAGCAGGCTCTTGAACAGCAGCACCAGCACAATGTAGATGCACAGTACGCCTGTGAGCATGGCCAGCGCGAAGCTGGCAAACAACTCGCCCATCACTTCAGCGTCGCCCACTTCGATCACCTTCACGCCGGGCGGCAAGGCCTTGATCGCGTGCAGATCCTGCACCGCGGTCTTCACGTCGCCCAGAGGAAGGCCGGAGAGTTCAACTTCGAACGTGATGTTGCGGGAACGGTCATAACGATCAATCTCGGCCGGACCGCTGGCGACCTCCAGCGTGGCCACCTGGCCCAGCAGCACCGGTCCCTTCACGCCGGGCACACTCAGGCGGCCCAA
This sequence comes from uncultured Pseudomonadota bacterium, assembly GCA_963844495.1. Lineage (GTDB taxonomy): Bacteria > Pseudomonadota > Gammaproteobacteria > Burkholderiales > Burkholderiaceae_C > Rhodoferax. The sequence goes on along the minus strand of CAWJOT010000004.1, from coordinate 36,710 downwards.
CAGCCCAAGGTCGGCGCGCGCCGCGGTGTCGAGCATCACAACGATCGGAATCTGGCGCTGGCTCAAATTGAGCTTGGGCAACGCCGCGTCGTAGTCGCCCACCGTGGCAATACGCAAGGTCTCGCCAATGGCCGCGCTGGTCACGCCCAACAGGGCCGCGCGCGCAAAGTCAGGGCGCACCGCAATTTCCGGGCGTACCAGGCTGGCGCTCGAAGCCACATTGCCCAACCCGGGTATGGTCCGAAGGTCTTTCTCAACAGCCCGGGCCGCCTCTTGCAGCGCGGGCGCGTCCTCGCCAGTGAGCACCAGAATATATTTCTCACCGGAGGCGCCCAGACCCACCTTGCTGCGCACCCCGGGCAGGGGTTCGATGGCAGCACGGATCTGCTTCTCAATGACCTGTTTGAGCGGCCGCGTCCCGCGGTCATCGAGCAAGATGGTCAGCGTCGCCTTGCGTGTCTCGGACACGCCTTGCGGAGCAAACGGGTCGGCGCCCGCCGTGCCGCCACCGATCGTGGTGTAAACGCTGCGCACGTGGGCCACGCCAGCGATCAGCAGCCGGGCTGCCTCGGCGGTCTCTTTGGTCTGTGCCAGCGTGGTGCCCGGGGGCAGTTCCAGATAGACCTGGGTCTGCGAGTTGTCGTCGGGCGGCATGAAGCCCTGCGGCAACAACGGGATCAGCATCAGCGAACCGATGAAGAAGCCTCCCGCGGCCAGGAGGGTCAGCAGCCGATGCCTGACACACCAGGTGGCCAAACGCATGTAAGCACTCAACCAGCGCGGCTCGTGGTACTTGGTCACGATCGGCTGAAGCAGGTAGGCCGACATCATTGGCGTGAGCACACGCGCCACCAGCAGCGAGGCTGCAACGGCCAACGCGGCGGTCCAGCCGAACTGTTTGAAGAACTTGCCGGCAATGCCACTCATGAAGGCGGTCGGCAGAAACACCGCGATCAGCGTGAAGGTGGTGGCAATCACAGCCAGTCCAATCTCATCAGCGGCCTCCATCGCTGCCTGGTATGGCGTCTTGCCCATGCGCAAATGCCGAACGATGTTCTCCACTTCGACAATGGCGTCGTCGACCAGAATGCCGATCACCAGCGAGAGCGCGAGCAGGGTAATGACGTTGACCGAAAACCCCAGGTAGTGCATGCCGATGAAGGCCGGAATCGCCGACAGCGGCAACGCCACCGCCGAGACAAATGTCGCACGCCAGTTGCGCAGGAACAGCCAAACGACCAGCACCGCCAGTGCGGCGCCCTCGTACAGCAGGTTCATTGAACTGTTGTACTCTTCCTGCACCGGAAGCACGAAGTTGAAGGCTTCGGTGAGCTCGATATCGGGGTGCTGCGCCATGATCTCAGACAGCGCTTTCTGTACCGCCGCGCCAACCTCCACTTCGCTTGATCCTTTGCTGCGCGCCACCTCGAAGCCCACCACCGGCTTGCCGTTTAGCAGAGCCGCCGAACGCGGCTCAGCCACCGTGTCACGAATGGTAGCAAGCTGGTCCAGCCGGATACGCCGACCGTCGGCAAGCGCCATCTCCAACGCACCGAGCTCGCCCGCCGAGCGGACCGAGGCCAGCGTTCGCACCGGCTGTTCACTGCCACCCACATCGGTGCGCCCACCGGCCACGTCCTGCTGGATCTGGCGCAACTGTCGGGAGATGTCCGACGCGGTAGCGCCCAGCGCCTGCAACCGCGTCGGATCGAGCGCCACCTGCACCTGCCGGTCGGCACCACCGACACGGCTCACCGCACCGACACCGCGCACCGAGAGCAAACGTTTGGCAATCGTGTTGTCAACAAACCAGCTAAGTGCCTCGTCGTCCATCCGGCTCGAACCCACCGTGAATGCCAACACCGGCTGGCCCGACAGGTTGAGCTTGTTGATGATCGGGTCCCGCAGGTCCGCGGGCAAATCGCCGCGAATACGCGAAACAGCCGAGCGCACATCGTCGAGCGCCTCCTGGCCGGACTTCTCCAGCCGGAACTCTGCGGTGACGGTGACGCCGCCGTCCTGCACCTTGGTGTAGATGTGCTTCAGAGCGTCGAGCGTGGCAATGCTGTTTTCGAGCTTGCGCGCCACTTCGGTTTCCATCTGTGCCGGTGCGGCGCCGGGCAGCGATGCGACGACGATGATGGTGGGCAGGTCCAGGTCCGGGAACTGCTGGACCTTCATTGCATTGAAGGAAACAACGCCCACGAACGTGAGCAACACAAACAACATCACCCCAGCGATCGGGTTTCTGATCGACCACGCCGATACATTCATGGCAGTGGTCCCCTACTTGCTCGCTGCGGCTTTGCTGACCCGCACCGTGTCACCGTCGTTCAGAAATCCGGCACCCACCACGGCAACTTCCGCGTCGCCGCCCAATCCCTGCAGAATCTCCACGCGCTCGCCCACACGACGCCCGACAACAACCTTTTGCTGAGTAACGCGCTGACTGGCATCGAGCGTGAACACGTAATTGAAGCCATCGCGCGCGACCACGGCCTGCTGCGGCACGGTCCGGGCCGCGGTCTCGCCGAGTTCGAACTCGCCGCGGGCAAACATACCAGCCTTGACCGTGTCAATCGCCTCAGGTCCAACAACAAGGTCGACGTAGACCAGCGCATTGCGCGTCTGTGGGTCCACGGTGGGCGCGACCATGCGCACCTTGCCGCGGACCTTGGTGCCGCTCGATGCGGTCAGCGTCACGGCGGTACCCGCTTTGACGCGCGTCAACTCGGTTGCGATGACTTCGGCGCGCCACTCCAGGCGCGACTGGCGAATCAGGCGAAACAGCTCGGTTCCAGCGCCAACCACGGCGCCCACGGTAGCGGTGCGCGCCGAAATAACGCCGCTGTCAGGGGCAAGCACTTGCGCGTTCTTGAGCCGGATCTGCTGCACCGCGAGCATGGCGCGGGCACTTTCCAGCCGGGCCCGCGCCGTTTGCTCGCCAGTCAGCAGCAGACTGATTTGTTGTTTGCTCATCATGCCGTTGGCCTCAAAGGCACGGGCGCGCTCGGCATTGGCGGCAGCGTCCAGTGCCTGCGCCTGGGCTTCGGCCACTGCGGCCCGGGCCTGTGCCACATCGGCGGCCACGCTGTCAGCCGCAAACACGGCGAGCACCTGATCACGGCGCACGACGTCGCCGACATTGACACGGACTTCGGCCAGGCGCAGCCCGTTGACTTCCGCGCCAACGCTGGCCTCCTGCCAGGCAGCAATATTGCCGTTGGCCGCCAGCCGCAGGGCAAGCCTGCTCTGCTCAGGCCGGGTGGTGGTCACGGTCAACGACGCCTTGGGCGCGCTTGCGGTCTTGCCCGGGCTGGCAGTGGGCCCCTGCGCCAGAACCAAAGCTGCGCTGGCGGCGCAGGCCACGATGACGGTGGAACGAAACAGGATATGGCTCAATTTCATGACTTTATGGGGCAGGTTAAACCGCACGGCCCAGCATTGTCCCTCATACCGGCCTGGCGCCCGATACACTTGCTGTATTTCCCCTTCGATCCAGAACATGACTTACTGCGTCGCGATCAAACTCAACGCCGGACTGGTCTTCCTGTCTGATTCACGCACCAACGCGGGACTCGATCAGATTGGCACCTTCCGCAAAATGATCATTTATGAAAAGCCCGATGACCGCTTCATGGTGCTGCTGTCGGCGGGTAACCTGAGCGTGGCGCAGTCCGTGCGGGAAATTCTGCAGGTCGAAAAGCTGGAGGACCCAGCCGAAACCGAACCCATCACGATCTGGAACGCCAGGAGCATGTTCGACGCGGCACGTGTCCTTGGCGCGGCGATCCGCCGGGTCTACGAACGCGACGCCGAGTCGCTCAAGGAGGCTGGTGTCGAGTTCAACCTTACGCTCATTTTTGGCGGCCAGATCAAGGGCGAGGCCATGCGCTTGTTTCAGGTTTACGCGGCGGGCAACTTCATCGAAGCCACGCCCGAAACGCCCTACTTTCAGGCGGGCGAATCGAAGTACGGCAAACCGGTGCTGGACCGCGTCATCACACCCGCAACGCCGCTGGACGAGGCGGCCAAGTGCGCGCTGGTATCGATGGATTCGACACTCAAATCCAATCTGTCGGTCGGCCTGCCCCTGGACATGGTGGTCTATGACGTTGACCAATTGCAGAGCGACAAAGTCGTATGCATCGGCGAGGACAACCCCTACTTCAAAATGCTGCACCGAAGTTGGGGTCAGAAATTGCGCGAGGTCTTCGACAGCATTGAAGACCCGATGTGGAACGGCGAACGGACCCAGGTGCCGCTGATGGTTGCCTCCAACCAGCACCATGCGCTCAAGAAATTGCGCACGCCGCAGGAAAAGCTGATCTGACCCCGCCAGGGTCGGCTAGGCCGCCCAGGTCACCGTGCCACTCCAGGCGGTGGCCAGCACGACGAGGCCAAACACAATGCGGTAATAGGCGAAGCCGACAAAACTGTGCGTGGCGATGTAGCGCAGCAGCCAGCGAATGCACAACCAGGCGCTGAGGAACGAGACCACCAGCCCAACCGTAAACAAGGGAAGATCGGTCAGAGACAGCAGGGCACGTTCCTTGTACAAACTGTAGATGCCTGCGCCAATCAGGGTCGGAATCGCCAGGAAGAATGAGAACTCGGTGGCTGCTTTGCGCGACAGTCCGAACAACATGCCGCCAATGATGGTCGCGCCACTGCGGCTGGTACCCGGCACCATCGCCAGACATTGCGCCAGACCAACTTTAAGGGCGTCGATCGGCGTCATCGCCTCAACGTCGTCGATGCGAGCCAGCGCCGGATTGCGTTGCTGACGCCGCTCCGCCCACAAGATGATCAAGCCGCCAACAATGAACGTGCTGGCCACAACCACCGGGGTAAAGAGATGCGCCTTGATCGCCTTGCCAAACAGCAGGCCAAGCACGACCGCCGGCAGAAAGGCAATCAATACATTCAGGGCAAAGCGCTGCGCCTGTTTTTGTGTCGGCAGCGCGACCAGCGTGTCGCGAATCCTGTGCCAGTAGACCAGAATGACCGCGAAGATGGCGCCGGTCTGGATCGCAATATCGAACACCTTGGCTTTGTCGTCATCAAAACCGAGCAGCGACCCGGCCAGAATCAGGTGCCCGGTCGAGGAAATGGGCAAGAACTCCGTCAGGCCCTCGACGATGCCCATGATCACCGCCTTGATCAGCAATACAGAATCCAACAGACATTCTCCAGTTCATTAAGAAAAAACGTCTTCAAACGACCGTCTGACCTGCGTCACCGCTCACTTATTCATAGCGCAAGGCCTCAATCGGCAGCAAGCGCGAGGCCCGCCGCGCCGGATAGAAACCAAAGAAGACGCCGACAAAGGCCGAAAAACCAACCGCCAACACGACCGAATTGAGGCTCATGCTGACCTGCCAACCGGCGAACTGGCCGACCGCCCAGGTTGCCACCGCGCCGAGCGCAACGCCGATGGCACCACCGATCAGCGACAGCGTGACGGCCTCGATCAGGAACTGCGCCAGGATGTCGGTGCCGCGCGCGCCCACGGCCATGCGCAGGCCGATCTCGCGCGTGCGCTCGGTCACGCTGACGAGCATGATATTCATGATGCCGATGCCGCCAATGATCAGGCTGATGCCCGCCACCGCCGCGAGCAGCAGCGTCATGATGCGGCTCGATGCCTCCTGTGCCTGCAGGATCTCGGTCAGGTTGCGCACCATGAACGGATCGTCGGCGCCGCTTTGCACCTTGAAGCGCTGGCGCAGCAACTCCTTGATACTGTCCTCGGCCGCCTTCATGCTCTGGCCTTCACGTACCTTGACGCTGAACGACCCGACACGCTTGAGCTTGCCGCCGCTGCCACCCTGGATGCGGTTGCGATAGGTGGAAATCGGCACAATCACGACATCGTCCTGATCCTGTCCCATCGAGTTCTGGCCCTTCTTCGAGAGCAAGCCAATGATGGTCACCGGGACCTTCTTGACGCGAATGACCTGATCCAACGGGTCGGCGTCGCCGAACAGTTCGCGCGCCACGGTCTGCCCGACGATCACCACCTTGGCCGAGCCCTGCAGGTCGGCCGCGTCGAACAATCGCCCCGCTTCCAGCGGCCATTCGCGCGCCTCGAGGTAGTCATTCGTCGTGCCCAGAATCGATGTGCTCCAGTTCGTATTGCCAGCGACCACCTGCGCGCCCGTGCGCGAGCTCGGCGCCACCACCTGGACTTCCGGCACCTCACGCGCGATGGCCAGCGCGTCTTCCTCGGTCAAACCCTGCCCGGTCTGCGCGCCCAGGCGCACGCCGCCAGCGGTCAAGCCGCCCGGCAGCACCAGCATGATGTTCGAGCCCAGCCCCTTCATCTGATCCTGCACGCGCAGCGTCGCGCCGCTGCCCACGGCGATCATGGTGATGACCGCGGCCACGCCAATGATGATGCCAAGCATCGTCAGGATCGAGCGCAGCGTGTTGGCCGCAAGCGCGCGCAAGGCGATGCGAAACGGCGCCAGAAAATTCATGCCCGCACCGCCTGGCGCACGTCCTCGACCATCTCGCCGTCGCGAAATACCAGTCGTCGCGCGGCCCAGGCGGCGATATCGCTTTCGTGCGTCACCAGCACCACCGTCATGCCCTGCGCATTGAGGTCGCGCAGCAGGCGCATGATGTCTTCGCTGGTCTTGGTATCGAGCGCACCGGTGGGCTCGTCGGCGAGTATCAGTTGCGGTTCGTTGACCAGCGCGCGGGCGATCGCGACGCGCTGCTGCTGTCCGCCCGAGAGCTCCGACGGTGTGTGGCCCGTGCGTTCCCCAAGACCCACACGCTGCAGCGCCAGACGCGCGCGCGCGTGGCGCTCGCTGCCCTTGACACCGGCGTAGAGCATCGGCAGTTCGACGTTTTCCTGGGCGCTGGTGCGTGGCAACAAATTGAACTGTTGGAAAACAAAACCGATGCGGCGATTCCGAATGGAGGCCAGCGAATCCTGCGCCATGGCCTCGACCGCCTCGCCGGCCAGACGATATTGGCCCGAGGTCGGCAAGTCGAGGCAACCGAGAATATTCATCAACGTCGACTTGCCCGAGCCCGAGGCTCCCATGATGGCGACAAAATCACCCTCGGCGATGTCCAGCGAAACCCCGCGCAGCGCGTGCACGGTCTGTTCACCCATGGCGTAAGTCTTGATCAGATCGCGCGCCTGAATCAAGGGCGCACCAAGCGCCGGGGGTCGCGCGACGCAGCGACAAGCGTGGGGGCCATGTTTATTAGAACGGCATGCGCGGCCCACCGCCGGACTGCTTGGACGCGCCCGCCGAACCCGGCAGCACGGTGCCGATGATCACGAGCGCACCCTCCTTGAAGACGGCTTCGTCCGGCGAGTTCGCCGCGACCATCAATTCGGTGCTGGTGCCGTCGGTGATCCCCAGCCGCACGTTGTAGGCCACTGGCTGGCCGTCTGCACCCATCATGTAGACCTTCCCACGCGTGCTCTGGCGACCCGCCGCTTGCGCCACCAGCGCCGCAAATTTCGGCTTCTGCTCCGTCGTGAGCACGTCACCAATCCGGGCCCGGATGTCGGCACTGATTCGTTCCCTCGCCTTGGTGCGCTCCTCCGGCGCAAGATCGCGCAGCGTCATGAATTTTGGGCGCGCGTCGGCGTAAATGGCGTCGACCTTTTCCACCTGCGCCGCAGTCAACGCGAGCTCGGTGACCAGTCGATCGCGAAACTCGGTCGCGGGGTTGGTGCCCGGCGCTGCCGCTGGGGCTGCGCGCTGGCGGCTACGGCAGGGTTTCCGGTCGAAGAAGCGGGCGCCGAGGCAGCCGCGCCGGGTCGACCCCGGCAATGCGCACGCGCAGTGCAGCGTTGGGCAGTTTCAGAACATTGTCACGCGACTCAGTCACGACACGAACATTGGCCGTCATGCCTGGCAGCAGACGCGATCCGACATTGGAAAAACCGATCACCGCAACGTACGTCACCACATTGGCAACGTTTTGTGCCGCCTTGCGCACCTGACGTACCTGCCCTTCAAACGTTTGACCCGGAAAAGCATCGACGGTGAAAGTGGCCTTCAAGCCGGTACGGATGCGACCAACGTCAGACTCGTCGATGCTGGCGTCGACCTGCATGTCCTGCAAGTTCTGGGCGATCACAAACAATTCAGGCGACTGCAAACTCGCTGCGACCGTCTGGCCCTTTTCGATCGCACGTTTGATCACGATGCCGTCAACGGGCGACGTGATCCTGGTCCGCTGCAAATCAATGCGGGCCTGCGCCAAGCCGGATTCACGCTGGGCCACGCTGGCCTGCGCGCTCTTGATCTGCGCCTCGGTCACGCCGAGCTGTGCCTGCGCGACCTTGAGCGCCTCGCCGGTGGTATTGACCAGCGCGAGCGCCTTGTCCGCCTCACTCTGAGTGATGAATTGTTTCGCCACAAGGTTTTGCTTGCGGTCCAGGTCACGCCGGGCCTCGATCAGGTCGACCTGGGCGCGTGAGACGCTGGCGCGGCTGGCGGCCGAATTGGCCTGGGCTGTCAACACCGTGGCGCGGGCAGCGTCAACATCGGCCTGCGCCGAGCGCACCCGGTATTCGAAGGTTTCGGGGTCAATTACCGCGATCAGTTGCCCGGCCTTGACCTCGGAGTTGAAGTCGACGTAGAGATCCTTGATTTGTCCCGAAACCTGGGTACCGACCGACACCTGGGTCACCGGGTTCACCGCACCACTGGCAGAAACCGTCGCCAGCAACGGGCCCCGTTCAATCTTTGCGGTGCGGTACTGCACCGCGTCGGCGCCGCCGCGCTGAGTCCACCACCAGCCGCCCCCACCTGCCAACAAGGCAACGCCAAGCAGGCCCGCAATCCAGGATGATTTCTTCATGAACGCAATTGTAGAAAGCCCCGCCCTACGGTACGTGTCGCCAATGTAAAGAGGCCCTTTGCGCTACCCCGGCTGGACCGCGTCGATGGCAAGGGCGCTAGCGTCCTTGGCGCCGTGACCGGCAGCGATCAGTTGGTCCATTCTGGCCGCGATCGAGGGCAATGCCGCCAGCGGGCGACCCGCGGCGGTCTCGACCATCAAGCGCACGTCCTTGCGCGCCATCGTCAGCTCAAAGCTCGGTTTGAAATTGCCCTTGGCCATGCTGGCACCGCGCCCGCTGATGATGGCGTTGAGGTCAAACAGTCCGAACAGCTTGATCGCGTCTTGCGGGGGCACCTCGCTGGCCTGCGCCATCGTCAGCACATCGGCCATGACCGCCGAGACGCCAATGATCATGGCGTTGCCAAACAGCTTGTTCACAGCCGCCAGATCCGAGCGCTCGCCGAAATACTCGAGCTTGCCCGTCATCCTGGCCAGTTCGGCCTTGACGTTCTCAAACAAATCTCTGGGCCCGGCCACCATCATCGAGCCTTGCGCGTGGCGCGCGGCCGGAGGCCCCATGAATACCGGGCAATGCAGGTACTTCACCCCAGCACTGCGCAAGCGCGACGCGCGCTGGGCGGTCAGTGCTGGCAGTGTCGTCGTGTGATCGATGATGATCGACTCGGGCCCGAGCCCGGGCATCGCCGCTGCCAGCACCTCGTCCACGACGGCATCATCACGCAATACAAGATGAATGCGCGACGCCCCCTTGACCGCCGCTGCCGGCGTCGAAGCCGCCGTCACACCAAATTCGCGCAACGCCTCGGCCTTGGCCGATGAGCGGTTCCATGCGGTGACGGTGTCGCCGCGCTTTGCGGCAGCCTCGGCGAAGGCGCCACCAAGAAGTCCGGTGCCGAGATAAGCAATAGTTGCCATGAATGTGATCCTCGTTGGTTGAGCCGCGCGATCTTACCGTGTCGCCGCGCTGTCGGCGAAGCGACCGGCATTTCGCGCCGCATTGCTGCCGGTGGCGGACCGATTTCGTCGTTTGGTCGCAGCACCCTGGCAATGCCCGACGACTGCGGGCACATTCGAGCCCTCACCACATCATCAAGGTCCGCACATGTTCAATCAATTCATCGCCCATACGCCGTACTGGGTTTGGGCGCTGCTGGTTGCGCTGATCTGGCTCGGCACGAGTCAAATCAGCGCCCGGCGCGTATCACTGCGGAGAATCACGATGCTGCCCGCAGCCATGGCTGCGTTTTCGCTATACAGCACGATCAGCGCCTTCGGGGTCGGCCCGCAAGTCCTGCTCGTCTGGCTGCTGGCCTGTGCTGTGACAACGACCCTGCTGCTGCAACGCCCAATGCCGCACGATGCCCAGTACGACCACGCCTCGCAACAGTTCTCGTTGCCCGGCAGTTGGGTGCCGCTGCTGCTCATGATGGCCCTGTTTGCGACCAAATACGTCGTCGGCGCCACCAGCGCCATGCAGCCTGCCCTGGTCCAGGGCAGCGGATTCCAGCTTGGCTTTGGCGCACTTTATGGCGCCTTCAGCGGCGTCTTTCTGGCCCGCGCCGGACGGCTGCTTCGTCTCGTTGGCAGGACAACCCATCGCCCCGCACTATAGTGCGGGGGTCATCTGATTTTTCCTGAAGGAAAGAACACCATGAACAACCCTCTAACACCCGAAGAAATCGAACGCCTGGCCCGGCACCGTGCCGCCCGCAAGATGGGCTGGTACATCCACGCCTTTATCTACATCGTCGTCAACATTGGTTTGGCGCTGCTGTCATCGTTCAGCGGCAGGCATTGGGCGCTGTTTCCGGCGCTTGGCTGGGGACTGGGCCTGCTGGTGCACGGGCTAGTGGTATTTATTGCGCCACCCGGCGGCGGACTGCGCCAGCGCCTGGTGCAGCGCGAACGTGACCAACTGCAAAAAGAGCTGGGCAAGCCGTAACTGCAATGACTTCCGGTACGGTCAATCGCGGGGCGCCGCTGGCGCTGCTACAAAGCAGCTTGCCGACCCTGACGATCAACACCTTCATCGCCCTGAGTCTGACTGCGTTCGGTGGGGGCGATTTTGGCTCCAATCTGGTCTATTCGCACTTCATTGGCGTTAGCATCTGGCTGCTGATTGAAGTCGCCCTGCACTTCCTGCTGCCCAACCCGAAGCAGCAATGGCGACGCCTGTTCCTGATCGTGCCGGTGTGTGTGACCCTGGGTTACCTGGTGGGACTCTACGGCGCGGCCTGGCTGCTCGGTCAGCAGACGCAGGGCCTGTGGTCCGAGCACCCGCGTCTGGTGCTTGGCTATCTGCTGCTGAGCCTGACTGCGGGCGGCGCGCTGACCTATTACTTCATGAGCCGCGAACAGTTGGCCACGGCCCGCGAAGCGATGGCGTACGCCGCGGCCCAGACCGAAGCGGCGCAGCGCCACGCGGCCGAGTCCACGCTGCGGTTGCTGCAAACCCAGCTCGAGCCGCACATGCTTTTCAACACGCTGGCGAATTTGCGCGCGCTCGTTGGCACCGACGCGCACGCGGCCACGCAGATGCTGGATCGACTCGTCGCCTACCTGCGTGCCACGCTGGGCGCCTCGCGTGCGCTCTCGCACCCCCTGCGCGCCGAGTTTGACCGGCTGCACGATTACCTCGAACTGATGGCGGTGCGCATGGGGCCACGCCTGCAGTATTCGCTCGAGCTGCCTGAGGCATTGGCCGACCTGCCAATGCCCGCACTGCTGCTGCAGCCCCTGGTGGAAAATGCGATCACGCATGGGCTCGAACCCAAGGTGGAAGGCGGGCGCATCACGGTGCGTGCGAGCCGCGCGGCGAGCCGGATAACAATCGAAGTGAGCGACACCGGCGTGGGCCTGTCCGGTGCTGGCGCACCACCGCCGGGTTTCGGATTGACGCAGGTGCGCGAGCGTCTGGCGGTGACCTACGGCGTCGATGGCGCTATTGAATTGGTAGCTGGCCACGCCCGTGGCACGCGGGTTACCGTCACTTTTCCCTGTGAAATTCGAGCCTGACATGAACACAACAGGCAAGCCAACCGCCCTCATCGCTGAAGACGAGCCACTGCTGGCCGCAACGCTGCAAAGCGCGTTGGCGCAGGTTTGGCCCGAGATGCAAATTGTTGCCACTGTGGGCGATGGCCGGTCCGCCGTCGCACGGGCCTTGGAGTTCAAACCTGATGTGCTGTTCTTTGACATCCGCATGCCGGGTCTGACCGGCTTGGAGGCCGCCGCCGAACTGGCAGACGCCTGGAACACCGATTCCCAATTGGGCACGCCATTCCCCGCACTGGTGTTCATCACCGCCTACGACCAGTACGCCATCGCGGCCTTCGAGGCCCAGGCGATGGACTACCTGCTCAAGCCGGTGCAGCCTGCCAGACTCCAGAAAACAGTATCAAAAGTGCAACTAGCCCTTGCCAACCGGGCACAGGCAGCTATCAATTTCGAAGCAACGCTGGGTCAGCTGCGCGGCCTGCTGGCAGGCGCACCAGCGAGTGCGGCGAGCCCGCTGAAAGTCATCCAGGCCAGTGTCGGCAGCGCCATCCGCATGGTGCCGGTGCAAGAGGTTGTGTACTTTGAGGCGGCCGACAAATACGTGCGTGTGCTCAGCGCCAGCCACGAATACCTGATCCGAACGCCGCTGAAGGAATTGCTACTGCAGCTCGACACCGACGTCTTCTGGCAAATACACCGTGGCACGGTGGTCAATTCGACCAGCGTCGACGCGGTGCTGCGCGACGAGTCCGGCAAGCTCAGTGTTTCACTGCGCGGCCGGGCGGAAAAGTTGCCGGTGAGCCGCCTCTACGCGCATCTGTTCAAGGCGATGTAGGGCTGGCCCGCGGGTAGCCCGGCATGGCAAAGCCGACTTCGGCCAGCGCCTCCCGCAATTGCGTGGCCGCGCTCTCGCCCAGCGCGCAAAGGGGCGGGCGTACCGCGCTCCAGGACGCGGCGCCCGAGAACTCGGCTACCACTCGTTTCATCGCCGGGATCATGGGCACGGCCTGGAAGATGCACCGGATTACGTCGGCCTTGGCCTGCAGTGCGGCACCGTCGACGCCGTTCCAGCCCTCGTACACAGCACGAATGCCCGCCGGATTCATGTTGACCGTGGCACTGATGCAGCCGGCCGCCCCCAGCGGCAAGGCCTTGGACAACAGCGATTCACTGGCCGGAAAGACGTCGAATCCGTCGGCGGCAAAGTTCTCCATCATGGCCCGGGCGTTGTCCCAGTTACCCGATGAATCCTTGGCTCCAACCACGGTATCGGGGTAGCGCTTGCGCAGCATCCCGATCAGATTCAGACTGATGGGGACGTTCGTGATTTGCGGTATGTGGTAGAGGTAAATCCTGAGCCTTTCGCTGGCCACACGCTCGATGACCTCGGCGTAGTAGGCAAACAACCCCTCGTCTGAAACACCCTTGTAGTAGAACGGCGGCAGCATCAGCACACCACCCGCTCCGTTCGTCACCGCGTGCCTTGTCAGCGTGATGGCATCCGTCACCGAGCAGGCTCCGGTGCCGGGCATCAGCCGCGCGGCCGGAACACCGGCTTGCAAAATCGTATCGGTCAAGGCCATGCGCTCGGCCACCGACAGCGACGCCGCCTCCGAATTGGTGCCGAAAATCGCCAGCCCAACCCCCTGGCCGACAAGCCAGCGACAGTGCGCGACAAAGCGATCGACGTCGGGCGCCAGATGCTGGTCAAACGGTGTCAGTACCGGGGCAAAAGCGCCGCGTAGTCGGATATTCATGCTGCAGATTCCTCATTTGCCCGCCGCAACGGCGTCGCGGGCGCTGGACGAGGCAATGATAGTGGCTGTTCTATGACTACGGGCAAAACGGCCAGGCCGCGCTAATCGCGAGCGTCGTGATGGTTGCGGTGGCGCCCCCCGGTCTCAAGACGCTCCACCCGGTGCCGCGATTGCCAGGATCGTCCCGGCCCACGCCACTGAACCCCGGCATATTGCAGCGGTGCTGCATAAACTTCTGGCTCGGAAAAGTACACGACGGGTGGCGGCACCATGCGCACCGCAGGTTGTCGCCAGTACGGCGACGCGTACTCAACGACCGGCGCATAGCGCGGCTGGTAGATGGGCTGATAACGCGGTTGCACGAGCACCGGCAGCGCGTTGCTCACGCCAAGCTGAACGCCAGGGGCAGACCAGCCCACCGACCAATATACGTCCTGTGCCTGCGTTGCCAAGCTCGCACAAGCGAGGGCTGTGGCCGCGAAGAACGAACTCGCCAAACGACATATATTCATGAAACTCTCCTCAAAGGTAGGGCAAACTCAACAATGTGAATCATTCTGTGCCCTTAACGCGATGGCCACCATGCGCGTTGGCCACGATTGGGTGACAGGCATTGCAAAACGTAACGCGCGACTAAAATCAAGCCCATGACTTCCTCAGCCCCGGGCGAGCCCGCGTCAAAACCCAGCAACTTCTTGCGCCAGATCATTGAGCACGACCTGGAGGTGGGTACCTTCGCCCAACGCAAATGGGGCGGCAGCCCGGGTGACGCGGCGCATCACGCCGCGGGCGCGCCAGACCCGGCAAAAATCCGCACCCGCTTTCCGCCCGAGCCCAATGGCTACCTGCACATTGGCCACGCCAAGAGCATCTGCCTGAATTTTGGCCTGGCCCGCGACTACGGCGGGGTATGTCATTTGCGCTTTGACGATACCAACCCGGAAAAGGAAGACGTCGAGTTCGTCAACACGATCCAGAATTCGGTGCGATGGCTGGGCTTCGAGTGGAACGGATCGAGCGCCGCCGAGCCGTACCAGGCCAGTGACTATTTTGATTTCATGTACCACGCAGCCGAATACCTGATCGAGGCCGGTCACGCCTACGTTGATGAGCAAAGCGCCGATGACATGCGAATCCACCGTGGCGATTTCGGCAAGGCAGGCGTGGACAGCATCTATCGAACACGAACGCCAGCACAAAACCTCAAGCGCTTTCGCGAAATGCGTGATCACCGCCACGCCGACGGGGCCATGGTGCTGCGGGCCAAGATCGACATGGCCAGCCCGAACATCAACATGCGCGACCCCGCCATCTACCGGATTCGCCGTGCCACGCACCACAACACCGCTGACAAGTGGTGCATCTACCCGATGTATACCTATGCCCATCCGATCGAGGATGCGCTGGAGCAGATCACACACAGTTTTTGCACGCTGGAGTTTGAAGATCAGCGCCCGTTTTACGACTGGGTACTTGAGCGCCTGACCGAAGGTGGTCTGCTCAGCGCGCCGCCGCCCAGGCAATATGAATTTGCCCGGCTTAACCTAACCTACGTCATCACCAGCAAGCGCAAGCTTGCCCAACTGGTATACGACCATCAGGTCAGTGGCTGGGACGATCCGCGCATGCCCACGATCGTTGGTCTGCGCCGACGCGGCTATACCCCCGAAGCCATTCAGTCGTTCGTGGAACGCATTGGCGTCACAAAAAGCGACAGCTGGATCGACTACAGCGTTCTCGAAGGTTGCCTGCGCGAAAGCCTGGACAGCAGCGCCCGGCGCGCGATGGCGGTGCTCGATCCGGTCCAACTGGTGCTCACCAACTGGGATGAGGTCATTGGGAAGGACAGACTGGACGACTGCAGCGCGCCATTTCACCCGAACCAGCCGGACTTGGGCCGACGAAACTTCACGATGGGCAAAGTGGTGTGGATCGACCGCAGCGACTTTGAGGAAACCCCGCCCAGAGGATTCTTCCGGCTGTTCCCAGGCAACAAGGTGCGTCTGAAATATGGCCACGTCATCGAGTGCACCGGATGCACGAAAGACGCCGACGGCCGAGTGACGCAGGTGCATGCCTCCTTGATCCCCAATACCAAGAGTGGAACCCCCGGCAGCGACTCGGTCAAGGTCAAAGGGGTCGTCACCTGGGTTGGCGTGGCCGACGGCCTGAGCGCTGAAGTACGCCTGTACGACAGACTGTTCCTGGACCCGCAGCCCGACGCCGGCGGCAAGGACTTCATCGAAGCACTGAACCCCAACAGTCTGAGGGTGGTGCAAGCCGTGGTCGAGCCCACACTGGCAAGTGTGCGCGCCGACCAGAAGTTCCAGTTCGAGCGTCACGGCTATTTTGTCGCCGACGGCGTCGACCACAAGGCGGCCAAGCCAGTGTTCAACCTGTCGGTCGGGCTAAAGGATAGCTGGGGAAAGTAGGACCCGCTCAGACCTGCTCTGTGTATTCCCCGCGTGCCGGGTAATCTTTGGCAATCGCGAAATCGATGGCTCCGAGCAAGTCCTGAAACGGTGGCCTTGCAAAGGGCATGGTCTGCACTGCCCCGTAATAAAGCGTGCCATCCGGACGAACGATGTACACGGCTGGCTCGCTGAACAAGGCTGGCTCCTCGATACCGATCGACGTCTTGCCACGTGAGGCGCTGATGTACAAGCCCCACTGACGCGCACTGCGCAGGCTCAGCCCGTAGCCAAACTTTACGCCACTGGCCTTGACCTTGTCAGCCATTTGTTTGGCACGGTCCGCATCATCGCTGCTGACCGCGACAACTTGCACGCCACGCGAAGCGAACTCCGGCGCGAGGCGTTCGAGTTCCAACAGGTACTTGGCGCAGATCGGACAATGCAAACCACGGTAAAACACGACCAGGTCAAATTTCTCGCCCGGGGCCGAGCCCAAAACAAACCGGCCAGCCCCAACCAGCGCAACGTTGAGGGCCGGAACCGGGTAACGCGGCATCAGCGCGTGGTTCTTCATGGGGTGCTTCCTTCGATCAGAGGGTGATTCAATCATTGCGTGGGCATGATGCTTCGTGCGTCATTTTCCGCCAACCTGCGCCGCAGTGTCTTTGGCGGCAGCGCAAGCCTTGTTGCGCGCAAAGGTTAATAATGGGCTATCACCCGATTCGGGCAAACCCTGCTTAAGGAGCACACATGACCACCATCAATTTCAAGCGCAACATATCGGCAAGCGTCGACCAGGCGGTCGAGCGCGTCACGAAGGCATTGGCCGCGGAGGGTTTTGGGATCCTGACACGCATCGACATGCACAGCAAGATCAAGGAGAAAACCGGCAAGGACATCATTCCGACAGTGATTCTGGGCGCCTGCAATCCCAACCTGGCGTACGAGGCCTACAGCGCCGACAGCGACGTCGCCAGCCTGCTGCCGTGCAACGCCGTGATCCGCGAAACCGTGCCCGGAACGATTTCGGTGGAGTTGGCCGCCCCCTCCGCGATGATGCGCATCCTCGGACACGCCAAACTCATCGCCTTGGCCGCAGAAGCCGACGAACGCGTTGCGCGCGCGCTCACCCAGGTCTAGCGATCAGAGCCACACGCCAGGGTCTGAGTAGCTCAGGGCACACCGGCGCGGTAACTGCCGGGATAGAGGTTGTCAAATACCGTGATCGAGGCCTGCTTGAGCGTCGCACCCAAAACGAGCATGGCGTCATCGATTGGTGCGCCGGATCGCGCCTGCCGCAATGCAGCGCCAACGGCACCGGCGTGCAGCTCCATCGCTTGCTCCACCTCGTTTTGCCAAAACTCAGGGCCGCCCGCATCAATAAATTTGCCACGTCCGCGACCAAAGTGGGTCACGGCAAGATAACGCAACAAGCCCGCGATCACCAACGAACGCAAAAAGTCATCTGAAAAGCGCGTCTCGGGCTGATCCCGCGCGGTACCGGCATTGAAGCCCCAGGCCGCACTTGCAAACGTGATGGCGCCAACGATGCCACCAAAAATCGCACCCGCCCCGTGGGTCAGCCCGCCGCTAATCAGATCGGCCTTCAGGCCGGTCGCCGCACCGGTGATGACGGCGCCGAGCAACCCGGCCTGCACCTGGTCAATGGGCTCGCGCACGACAAATGCATCGTTGACCGCGTCGCTGATCCGGGCCGCTTCACCCGGGTCCAGGCGATACAGTTCAAGCAAACTTGTTGTGGTCGTCTGCGTGCTGGCATTCAGGCGCAACATGAGCGCGGCCATGGCCTTGTTCTGCAGCATATGTTCGCGCTTTTTCCCCAGACCGACCGCGCTCAGGAGCGTGCCCATGACCGCCCCCTCGTCGCGCTCGATGGCCTCGCTGTCCCGGGCGGCGTTGACGATCTGGGTTGCCAGCAAGCGCATCGCTGCCTCAAACCGCCTCTCGTTCTCCTGCTCCCATATCGACAGGAGGCGGGCGTAGGCGTCCCTTTTTTCTGCCGGGATCAAATCACCCACGCTGGCATAGAACACACGTTCATGGACCCAGCATCGGGAAAATGCGTCCAATGACAGAGTATTTCGAATGCACGGGTAGCGTGCGAGGTATTCGCGCCAACGTGCCTGCTCGGCTTGCTCTTGGACGAACGGGCGCGGCGCCCCCACCTGATTGAGCAAGACCAGCACCGGCTTGCCTAGCCACTGCAGTATTTTCAACTCGGGATCAAGGTAACCCGTATCTTCCGGATCTTCCGAGGCATTGACCAGATAGAGGACCACGTCGGCGGCATCGCGCGCCGCCCGGATCGCCTGCTGGCTCAACCAAAATGGCCAGTCGCTGTAACGGTCGATGACTTCGCGCAGGAACCACCCCAGGGGATTGCCCGCCATCGCCAGTCGCCTGAACAGTCGCACCGAATCACCAAAGCCCGGCGTATCCCATAGTTGCAACGCGTCTCCGCGCGGGCTCTGCAGCAGCACACTGGCCTGGGACAGCGTGGTGACATGCGGTGCATCGCGTACTTCACCGACGTCGACGCCACTGAGCGTTCGAACCAGCGTTGTCTTGCCCGCGTTGGTATGCGAGATCAGGGCGAGCTGAATTTGGGTCGAAGCTGTCTTCATGCGCTTGACACAAACGATAGCAAACCGCGTTCAACGTCTTCTTCGCGCGCATGCGGATCCACCAGGTTGACCACGCACGCCGGCACACGATGGAACTCGCAAAACTGGCGCCAAAGCGCGATGCGCTCCTGCACCCGAATTTCGCCGCCACTGTGGGATCCGACCCGCTCAAGGTAAGCCGATTCGTCAATCATGGCTGAAAACCCGCGCACACCTGCACGCACAAGCTGTTCAAGAAACGCACCATGATTTTCCCTCTCGGGTGTCGCGCTCAGGTTGAACAGCGCCACGCAATGGGCCAGGTCGCTCCCCGCAGCGGCCGCGTCGACGGGGGCGCCCTGCCAATCCTCCCCATAACGTGTCGTCGAGCCAAGCACCAGTCGGGCCTGCCCGCCCAGCAGCATCCTCGCGACGGTACGCAGGCCCTGGTCGCGCACCTTGTCGATCGTAAAACTGTACGGGTACACCTGCAGCACAGCGCCCGCTGCGGGGACAACTTCCTGCGTGAGCCGACGGAAGTAAGGCTGGCCCAGATCAAGCCTGAAGTCATTGGACAAAGTCCTTTCACGCCAATGTGCCAGCAGCGCAAGCATCAGGCGCGGCAACACGACCAGCAAAATGATGGTTGCCGCGTACAGCAACACCCACTGCTCGCCACCACCAGGGATAGGGCCGTGCGGCAAGCGCAGCGCCTGCACCTCTGCCACCGAAAAACCTGGCAAATCGAACAAGGCGGTGGCGGGCGCAAATAGCGCGCGAAGAACTGCGTGCACGCGTTCGGCTGTTACCCATGCGTAGGTGCTCTCCCACCCCGGGCGGTAGTCAGAGCCCAGGCCGCGAAGGTACAGGGAGACCACAGCTCCCGCGGCGAAGCACGCCGAGCCCAGATGCAAGATGCGCGCAACGCGTGCGCCGGTCAGAGGCGCGCAGAGTTTCATCCATTCAACCGCAAAGCGGGACCACGCCAGCGTCAGCACCTGGTGAGATTTGGGTAAACGAAAGGTATTCAGATGGGCCAAGCGCGCAAGCAAGCTTCGGCGTGGCGAGTCACGAGCGCCGACGCGGACAAGCCAACCAATCAGCAGCGCCGCATAGACCACGACGTTCCATGCAATGATGAACAGCAGGGGCGGCGAGAGCAAGTCAACGCGATGCGGGTCCACGATGCGGTCCAGGAAGACACCGGCAAAGAACGCCAGCGCCGGCAGGACCGCGCCCGCCGTGAGCAACCAGTTTCGTGCCCTTGCGACATGGAAAAAGGCGCGATGACCCGTTTCGAGCCCTTTCAGAACGATCTCGGCACGCTTGTCCAGAAAAACGCTCGGCGAGACGTCCGACTTGTGCTCGCGGGCATGCCAGCGGGCAAGCTCAGCCGCTTCGCGACTGGCGTGCGCGCGCTGCGCATCGCTCAACAGCTGCCGCTTCGAATCCGCCGCTTCGATCGCCCGCACCAGCACAACATTGCGCGCCGCCTGCTCGTTCATGCTCTTCCTGACCTGATTAAGTCCCCGTCCTGGTCCCGAGG
Source organism: uncultured Pseudomonadota bacterium (assembly GCA_963844495.1). Taxonomy (GTDB): domain Bacteria; phylum Pseudomonadota; class Gammaproteobacteria; order Burkholderiales; family Burkholderiaceae_C; genus Rhodoferax. Next base: position 16,531 of record CAWJOT010000004.1, on the reverse strand, counting down.
GTACCTGAATCGGCCCGGGGTCAACCCAGGATTGTCGCGTCAAACGCCGGGCGTGGCCTCAGACTTCCAGCCATTCCTTCTGGATGTAGCGGTCGTGGCGCAGCTCGTCAGGTGTGCCGGAAAACACGATGCTCCCGTGGCCCATGACCATGCAATGGTCGGAGATATTCATGGCAATGGTCAGCTTTTGCTCAATCAACAGCACGGACGTGCCCCGCTTCTTGAGTTCCTTGAGGTACTGCGCCACCAGCTCGACAATTTTGGGCGCCAGACCCTCGGTTGGCTCGTCAATGATGATCAGATCGGGGTCTCCCATCAAGGTGCGGCAAAGCGTCAACATTTGCTGCTCGCCGCCCGACATCACCCCCGCGAGCATGTTCTGCCGCTCCTTCAGACGCGGGAACATCTGGTACATATCTTCGAGGCTCCAGCGGCCCGCCTTCCTGGCGTCCTTCTGACCCAGATAAAGGTTCTCTTCGACCGTCAGCGTCGGGAAGATGTCTCGACTCTCCGGAACGTAGCCGATCCCCAGATGGGCAATCTCGAACGTTCTCTTGCCCAGGATTTCCTGCCCTTTCCACCGCAGCGACCCCTGCGCGTCAACCAGCCCCATGATCGCCTTGGCGGTGGTGGACCGCCCGGAGCCATTGCGACCGAGCAGCGCGGTAATCTCTCCGGCCTTCACTTCGAAGTGGACTCCGTGCAATACATGGCTCTTGCCGTAGAACGCATGCAGGTTTTCAATCGTCAACATGATCGATATCCAGTCACTTTCTAGGACACAGCCACCGGCGTGCCGAGGTACGCTTCCTGCACCGAGCGATTGCCGCGCACGGCATCGGGCACGTCGTATGCTAGCAATTCACCGTAGACGATCACGGCAATTTTGTCGGCCAACCCAAACACCACGCCCATGTCGTGCTCGACGGTGAGCAGTGTCTTGCCGACCGTCACTTCTTTGATCAACCGGATAAAGCGGCTGGTCTCTGACTGGCTCATGCCCGCCGTCGGCTCGTCGAGCAAAATCACCTTGGCGCCACCGGCGATGGTGATGCCGATCTCCAGGGCGCGCTGCTCGGCGTACGTCAGGTTCATGGCCAGCACGTCATGCTTCTTCTCGAGCTTGACCATTTCCATCAGTTCGTCGGCCCGGTCGTTGGCGTCCTTGAGATCGGCCAGGAACTTCAGGAACGTGTACTTGTAGCCCAGGCTCCAGAGCACGCCGCAGCGCAGGTTCTCGAACACGCTGAGCTTGGGAAAGATATTGGTGATCTGAAAACTGCGACTCAAGCCCATCCGATTGATTTCGTAGGGCCTCTTGCCGTCGATGCGCTGCCCGTTGAGAAACACCTCACCGCTGCTGGGTTCAAAGCGCCCGCTGATGAGGTTGAACAAGGTCGACTTGCCCGCGCCGTTGGGGCCGATGATGCCCACGCGCTCACCAACCGGGATCGCCAGGTCGATGCCGCGAATGATTTCGGTCTTGCCAAAACTCTTGCGCAGGTTCTTGAGTTCCAAGGCAAAACTCACAATGCTGCCCTCCGCTTGATTTCCTTTTCAATGTCTTCCTGGATCTGGCCCCACTCGCTGGCAAACTGCCGACGGCACACTTCAAACAGCCCGAGTCCGGTCACCATCACGAACCCCGCCCCAAACCAGCTGTTGAGCCCCTGGGAATTGAGCGGCATCCCCAGAAACTTCAGCTCCGGACCAAGCGCGGAATTGAGCTGCATGTGATAGACCATTTCGATCATCGCGCCAGCACCGAGCAACACGACCAGCGCGGTCAAGCCCAGGGCCAGATAGCTGACCCACAGTCTGCGCAGGAAGCCATACATGGCCACGCGCAAATTCATCATGATCAGCGAGGCCACACCACCAGGCGCATACATGACCATGAACAGAAAGGTCAGCCCAAGATACAGCAGCCATGCCTTGGTGAATTCGGACAACAGGACAAAGGCCAGCACCATCAGGACCGCGCCAATGATCGGACCAAAGAAGAACGTGGCCCCGCCCAGAAAGGTAAACAACAGGTAAGCCCCGGAGCGATACCCGCTGACCACCTCGGAGGTAACAATCTCGAAGTTCAGGGCGGCCAGCCCACCGGAAATGCCGGCAAAAAAGGCCGCGACGATAAACGCGACGTAGCGCACCATTTGCGTGTCGTAGCCGACAAATTCGACGCGTTCGGGGTTGTCCCGCACCGCATTGAGCATGCGTCCCAACGGTGTGCGGGTAAACGCAAACATCAGGGCCGTGCAAACGAATGTGTAGGCAGCAATCAGGTAATAGAGCTGAACCTGCGGACCGTACGTGATACCGAACAGCTTTGAGCCCGTCACCCGGTTGCCGGAAATGCCACCCTCACCGCCAAAGAACTCCGGGAACATCAGCGACATCGCCCACACCAGTTCCCCGATACCCATGGTGATCATCGCAAACGGCGTCGCCGCTTTCTTGGTCGTGACCCAGCCCAGTAGCACGGCGACGGCCATGCTGGCGAGGCCGCCGACGGCCGGAATCAGGCTGACCGGCAGCGGCCAGCCGCCGGTCACCCGGTTCAGCGTGTGGATCGCCAGGAACGAGCCCATGCCAGAGTACACCGCGTGCCCGAAGCTGAGCATCCCGCCCTGTCCAAGGAGGATGTTGTAGCTCAGGCAAACGATGATGGCAATCCCCATCTGACTGAGCATGGTCTGGCTCAAACTGCTGGTAAAAACCATGGGTGCGCCGACCAGCACCAGCGCAAACAGCGACCACACAATTGCGCGCCCAACATTGAGCGGCTTGAACTCATAAACCTGGGCTGTCATCGCATCAGCCCTCCCGCGTGCCCAACAAACCCCTGGGTCGGAAGATCAGTATCAACACCAGGAACAGATACGGCAGGATCGGCGCGACCTGGCTTAGCTTGAGTTTTAGCAGCGGATAGCCAAACGTCTCGGGGGTCAGAGCCAGCCCGATCATCTTGAGCGCAGACAGCACCGAGGCGTCAATTGCCACGGCAAAAGTCTGCAGGATGCCGATCAGCAGCGAAGCGAGAAAAGCCCCAGCCAAAGAACCCATGCCGCCCACCACCACCACCACGAAAATGACTCCCCCCACCGAAAACGCCATGCTCGGCTCGGTAACAAAGGCGTTGCCACCAATCACGCCGGCCAGCCCGGCCAAGGCGCAACCACCACCAAAAACCAGCATGAATACGCGTGGCACGTTGTGACCAAGTGCCTCGACCATCTGCGGGTGCGCCAGCGCCCCCTGAATCACCAGGCCAATGCGGGTACGCGTCAGGAGCAACCATATCGACACCAGCATCAGCAGGGCCACCCCCATCATGAACGCTCGATAAGTTGGAAACTGCGTGCCAAAGACGGTAAACAGCGGGCCATCGAGCGCCTCGGGAATCCGGTAGTCCACCGAACTACGGCCCCAAACCAGTTGCACCACTTCAAGAATCACGTAGCTCAATCCAAACGTGATGAGCAGTTCGGGAACGTGCCCGAACTTGTGGACCCGTCGCAGGAAATATCGCTCAAACGCGGCACCCAACACGCCAACCAGCAGCGGCGCCATCAGCAGGGCCGGCCAGAAGCCCACGACTTCGGTGACCGTGTACGCGAAATAGGCGCCGAGCATGTAAAACGAGGCGTGGGCAAAGTTGAGCACCCCCATCATGCTGAAGATCAGGGTCAATCCCGAACTCAACATGAACAGCAGCAGACCATAGCTGATGCCATTGAGCAGGGATATCGTGTAAAACTCCATAGCAATTGCTTCCTGCTTTTGTCGCACTCAATATTTGGCCGTTACCGCAGGGGTGGCCATCGCTTTGACACACGCCGCGGTCCCGGCCAGACCCGGCCGGTCCAAAAATCGTCGCAAACTACCGTGCGAAAGCCTGGCTTAACCAGGGCGCTTCATCTGGCAACTCGTGGGCGTACTCGCCACGTAAGCCTCGACGTACTTGACCGGCACAAATGTGTAGCCCGTATTTTCCACGTTGTAGCTGTACTTCTTGTCGACCTTCTGCCACTTCGAAATGTACAGCCCCTGCTGCATCTGGTGATCGGACTTGCGCATCTCCGAGTCACCGTTGAAACCCTTGAACTTCAGGCCTTCCATCGCTGCGGCCACCTTCATCGGGTCGGTCGACTTCGCCTTGGCCATGGCTTCGGACAACAAAATGATGCCGTTGTAAATCGAGAACGTGTAGAAGTCCTCGTTAAACTTCGCCTTGAAGTCACGCATGATCGCGCCGAGTTCACCCGGGTAGTTCGAATGGTTGTAGGCAATCTGGTAGACCTCGATATCACCACCTGCAGCCAGCGCCGTGGGCGTGCCAGAAACCCCCGCATAGTAGGAATAGATCGGAAGCTTCAGCCCCGACTCAACGAGCGCCTTGACCAACAGCGTCAGATCCTGCCCCCAGTTGCCGGTGACGATCGTGTCGGCGCCAGACTGCTTGATCTTGGCCACGTAGGGCGCAAAATCCTTGACCTGACCGATCGGGTGCAGATCCTCACCAACAATGGATGCGTCCGGGCGTTTGGCAGCCAGGCCCTCCTTGAAATACTTGGCAACCTGATGCCCGTGCGAGTAATTCTGGTTGATCAGATAGACCTTCTTGACCTTGGGCTGGTCTTTCATGAAAGTCGTCAGCGCCTCCATCTTCATCGAGGTGTCGGCGTCCAGGCGGAAATGCGCGTACGAGCATTTCTCATTGGTCAGGGCCGGATCGACTGCCGAGTAGTTGAGGTAAACAACCTCCTTGCCCGGGTTGCGTTCGTTGTGCTTGGCCACGGCGTCAGCCAGCGCCAGCGCAGCGCCTGAGCCGTTGCCCTGCACCACGTAGCGAAAGCCCTGGTCCACCGCCGCTTTCAGCGCGTTCTGAACTTCCTGCGGCGAGCCCTTGGTATCCATGCCCACGATTTCGAAAGTGACACCCGCAGCGTTCTTCGCTCCATTCAGACGCTGCGCCAGAAACTGCCAATTCTTGAGCTGGTTTTGCCCCACATTGGCCATCGGACCCGACAAGCCCTCAAGCATCGCGATCCGAACCGTTTCGCCCTTCTGGGCGAGCGCGCCGCCAGCGCACAAAACAGCAGCAACGGCCACCAATCCAAACTTAAGTTTCATAGTCAGCTCCAAGGTTGTAGTCGGTTGATATTGACGGAGAGTATAAGTATTTGTGCGACGCAGCACGAGGGGTTTTCCCTAGCCGCGATCACCCATGCGACACGCCAGACTCCCGGAAAATGGTCGAAAAAAAGCCGGGGCGGCACCAGCCGACCCGGCTCTTTGCCCTGACGCGAATTAACTCGGACGCTTCATCTGGCAGCTTGTGGGCGTGCTGGAAACGTACGGGTCCATCTGCTTGACCGGCACCGTCGTGTAACCCGTGTTCTCAATACTGTACGGGTTCTTTTTGTCAGCCTTTTGCCACTTCGTGACGAACATGGTCTGCTGCAATTGATGGTCGCTCTTGCGCATCGTGACGTCACCGGCAAAGCTCTTGACCGTCAGCCCTTCCAGCGCAGCGGCAACCTTGACCGGATTGGTGGACTTTGCCTTGGCAATCGCACCGGCCATCAAGTTGATGCCGTTGTAAGTGGCCAACGTGTAGTAATCGTCATTGAACCTCTTCTTGAACTCCTCGGCCATGGCGCCGATTTCACCCTTGTGGTTGGCATGACCATAGGCAACGATGTAGACCTCGCTGTCGCCACCGGCGGCCAGCGCCGTCGGCGTGCCAGTCACCTGCGCGTAGTACGTGTAAAGAGGTATCTTCAGGCCAGCTTCGTTGAGCGCCTTCACCAGCAGCGTCAGGTCAGTACCCCAGTTGCCGCTCACGATGGTGTCGGCGCCCGACTGCTTGATCTTGGCCACATAGGGTGAAAAGTCTTTCACCTGACCGATTGGCGTCAGGTCCTCGCCGACGATCTTGACGTCCGGGCGCTTGCGCGCAATGTCTTCCTTGAAATACTTGGCAACCTGATGCCCGTGCGAGTAATTCTGGTTGATCAGATACACCTTCTTGACCGAAGGCTGGTCCTTCATGAAGGTTGTCAGCGCTTCCATCTTCATGGTCGTATCCGCGTCCAGGCGGAAATGCCAATAGTCGCATTTTTCATTGGTCAGCGACGGATCAACGGCGGCGTAATTCAGGTAGACGATTTCCTTGCCCGGATTGCGTTCATTGTGTTTGGCCACCGCGTCAGACAAGGCCAGCGCGGCACCCGACCCGTTGCCCTGCGTGATGTAGCGAAAACCCTGATCAATCGCGGCCTTGAGCGAATTCAGGCTTTCCTGCGGTGATCCCTTGTTGTCAAAACCGGTGACCTCGAACTTCACGCCCGCCGGGTTTTTCGCCCCGCCAAGATGCTCGGCAGCATACTGCCAGCTTTTGAGCTGGTTTTGCCCGACGTTGGCAAACGGGCCCGACAGCGGGTCAATGAATGCGATCTTTACCGTTTCACCCTTTTGGGCCATGGCGGCGCTGACACAGACAGCGGCGACAGCCGCGACCACAATTTTGGTTGTGAATTTCATCGTTGGTTCTCCAGGTTGGCTTTTCGTACAAGTCCTACAGGTTACAAGCATGTGACTCAATGTATCACAGGGGTTTTCCACTAGACCGAATCATTCGCGCGACAGCACAGGGCTCAATCAAGCGTCGGGCAAGCGGTAATCCTTGAGCAATTCGCGCAATTTGGTCTTCTGCATCTTGCCGGTACCGCCGAGCGGAATCGCGTCGACAAAAACAACGTCGTCGGGGATCTGCCACTTGGCGGTCTTGCCCTCGTAGAAGGCAAGCAACTCCTCGCGCGAGACCTCGGCGCCCGGCTTCTTGACCACCGCAACGATCGGGCGCTCGTCCCACTTCGGGTGTTTCATGCCGATGCAGGCGGCCATCGCCACCGCCGGATGCGCCATCGCGACGTTTTCGACGTCGATCGAACTGATCCACTCGCCCCCTGACTTGATCACATCCTTGCTGCGGTCGGTGATCTGCATGTAACCGTCGGCATCGATGGTCGCCACGTCCCCGGTCGGAAACCAGCCATCGACCAGAGGCGAGCCGCCCTCGCCTTTGAAATAGTCGCTGATGATCCAGGGACCCTTGACCAGCAAGTCGCCAAAGGCCTTGCCGTCCCACGGCAATTCGGCGCCCTGGCCGTCGACGATCTTCATGTCCACGCCAAAGATGCCCCGGCCCTGTTTGAGCCGGATCTTCATCTTGTCCTCGGCATTGAGTGCAAGATGCTTGTTCTTGAGCGTGCAAACCGTTCCCAGTGGCGACATTTCGGTCATGCCCCAGGCATGCAGGACTTCGACGCCATACACATCATTGAATGCGGTAATCATCGCCGGCGGACACGCCGAGCCCCCGATCACCGTGCGCTTGAGCGTGGAAAAACGCAGGCTCGCTGCCTGCATGTGGCCCAGCATCATCTGCCAAACGGTGGGAACACCCGCGGCAAAGGACACGCGCTCGCCCTCGATCAGTTCGTAGATCGACTTGCCGTCCATGGCTGGACCCGGGAACACCAGTTTGGCCCCGGTCATGGCCGCGGAGTACGGCAAGCCCCAGGCATTGACGTGGAACATCGGCACCACCGGCAGCACGGTGTCGCGCGCGCTCATGCTCAGGGCATCCGGGAGGGCTCCGGCAAACGCGTGCAACATGGTCGAGCGGTGGCTGTACAAAGCCGCTTTCGGATTGCCGGTGGTCCCGCTGGTGTAGCACATGCTCGAGGCCGAGTTCTCGTCAAACGTCGGCCAGCGATAGGTGGCCGACTGCGCCCCGATCCATGCTTCATAACTGAGCAGGCCCGGAATTCCGCTGTCAGCGGGCAACTTGTCGGCATCGCACATTGCGATGTAGTGCTTGATCGTGCTGCAGCGGCCGTGGATCGCTTTGACGATCGGGAGAAAACTCATATCAAAGCACAGCACACGGTCCTCTGCATGCTTGGTGATCCATGCAATCTGATCCGGATGCAACCTCGGGTTCAGCGTGTGCAGCACGCGACCGGAGCCGCTGACACCAAAATACAGCTCCAGATGGCGATAGCCATTCCAGGCCAGCGTCGCGACCCGGTCGCCAAATTCAAGCTTGAGCGCATCGAGCGCATTGGCCACCTGGCGCGAGCGTGCCGCGATTTCCTTGTAGGTGCATCGATGAAGGTCGCCTTCGACCCGGCGCGAGACGATTTCGCCCTCGCCGTGGTGGCGCTGGGCAAACTCGATCAGCGACGACAGCAGCAATTGTTGGTTTTGCATCAACCCGAGCATTTATGCACTCCTGAAAAAATGGAATAGTTGCGACACGACGCACATGGTACTGCGGTTTATTTCCGATAACCCTGCGCGGCGCGGGTCGGAGCCCCGTGCGGGACAATGGGCAGATGAACCTGGCTGCCAGAACTCTGGGCGAAATTGATCTTGGGCTGACCTGGCGCAACAGCTTTAGCGCCCTGGGTCGGGCTTTCTACAGCGCCGTCGCACCCCAGCCGTTACCCGCACCCTACTGGGTTGGACACAGCGAATCGATGGCGCGCGAACTCGGCCTGCACGAGGCATGGTCCGCCTCGCCCGACCTGCTCGACGCGCTCAGTGGCAACCGTACGATCCTGGGCACACAGCCGCTGGCCAGCGTTTACAGCGGTCATCAGTTCGGGCAGTGGGCCGGCCAGTTGGGCGACGGGCGCGCGCACTTGCTTGGCGAGACCAGCGACGGGCTCGAAGTCCAACTCAAAGGTTCAGGTCTGACGCCGTATTCGCGCATGGGCGACGGCCGCGCCGTCCTGCGTTCGAGCATTCGCGAATTCCTTTGCAGCGAAGCCATGCACGCCCTGGGCATCCCCACGACTCGCGCGCTGTGCATCACCGGCTCGGACTCCCCGGTTCATCGCGAAACCATGGAAACTGCCGCTGTCGTCACACGCGTGGCGCCAAGCTTTATCCGTTTCGGTCACTTTGAGCATTTCTCGCACCGCGGCGGGCACCTAGAACTCAAAGCCCTGGCCGATTACGTCATCGACCGGTTTTACCCGCACTGTCGCGATAGCGGCAAGTTCCCGGCAAACGCCTACGCCGCCCTGCTCGAAGCGGTCAGTGAGCGCACCGCCATCGTGCTCGCGCAGTGGCAGGCCGCAGGCTTTTGCCACGGCGTCATGAACACCGACAATATGAGCATCCTGGGCCTGACCATTGACTACGGTCCGTTCCAGTTTCTCGATGCGTTCGACCCCGGCCATATCTGCAACCACTCTGACACCCTTGGCCGCTACGCCTTTGCGCAGCAACCCAACGTTGCCTACTGGAACCTGTTTTGCCTGGCCCAGGCGCTGCTGCCCCTGATCGACGATCAGGAGATGGCGCTGGCCGCGCTGGAGTCTTTCAAGAGCGTGTTTCCGGCCCAATTGGGCAAGCGCATGCGCGCCAAGCTCGGGCTGGAGGAAGGCGACGCAGCCGCGGCGGGGGCAGACGAAACGCTGATCAACGACATCCTTGCCTTGCTCGCAAAGCAGCGCGTGGACTACACCATCTTCTGGCGCCGTCTGAGCCATGGCGCGGCCAGCGCGAACTGGCAGGCGGTGCGCGATCTGTTCCTCGACCACGCCGTCATCGACCCCTGGCTGCTACAATATTCAGAGCGCCTCACGCTTATTCCACGGGCGTTAGCGGCTAATTTGATGCTAAAAACCAATCCGAAGTTCGTGCTTCGCAACCACCTGGGCGAGCAGGCCATCGAAAAGGCGAAACTAAAAGACTTTTCTGGAGTCCATACCCTGTTGATGCTGCTGCAGTCGCCCTTTGCCGAGCACCCGAGGTTCGACGATTACGCCGATTTCCCGCCGCACTGGGCCAGCAGGATCGAGATCAGTTGCAGTTCCTGAAATCAGAAGTGACCGACCATGACCTACAAGATTGAAAAGACCGACGCCCAGTGGCAGACGCTGCTCGCGGCCAAAGGTGCCGAGCCACTGGCCTTTGCGGTCACACGTTACGCCGCGACCGAGCCGGCCTACAGCGGCAAGTTTGAGCCGAATCGGGCCGCGGGCGTGTACCGCTGCATCTGCTGCGACAAGCCGCTGTTCGATTCAGGCACCAAGTTCGAGTCGCATTGCGGCTGGCCGAGCTATTTCCGGCCGATCGATGAAGACGCAGTGACCAGCCGCGTCGACCGCTCGCATGGCATGGAGCGCACCGAAGTCCTCTGCCCCGACTGCGGCGCGCACCTGGGCCATGTGTTTGAGGACGGGCCGGCACCGAGTGGACTGCGCTACTGCATGAACTCGGCTTCGCTACACTTCACCCCCAGATGAAGATACTGATCGACTTCTTTCCCATCGCGCTGTTCTTTGCTGCTTACAAGTGGTACGACATCTACGTCGCCACCGCCGTGCTGATGGCGGCCACGGCCGTGCAAATGGGACTGATCTACACGCTGGACCGCAAGTTGCAGGCGATGCACAAGATCACGCTGGCGCTGATCATGATCTTTGGCACGCTCACGCTGGTGCTGCACGACGAGCGCTTTATCAAGTGGAAGCCCACCGTGCTGTATGGCGCCATGGCCATTGCGCTGGCCATCGCGATCTGGCTCATGCGCAAAAATTTCCTCAAACTGCTGCTGGGCAGCCAGCTCGACTTGCCCGAGGCGGTTTGGCACCGGCTCAACGTCACCTGGGTCGTGTACTGCGCCTTCATGTCGCTGATCAACGCCTACGTCGCTGCGTATTACAGCACCGAGGCCTGGGTCAACTTCAAACTCTGGGGCTACGCCTTCCCGCTGGCCTTCATCATTGGCCAGGGCTTTTACATTGCGCCGCACCTCAAAGGTGACGAGCCCAAGGCCCCGACGCCACCATGACCGCTCCCGCAACCAGCATGCCCACCGTACAAGGGCTTGAACTGCGCCTGCGCCAGACGCTGTCGCCCCTGGCGCTGGAGGTAATCGACGAGAGTTATCAGCACCAGGGCCACGCCGGGGCCAACGGCAGCGGCTTTGGCACGCACTTTCGGGTGCGCATAACTTCACATTTATTTACCGACAAATCAGCCTTGGCACGGCATCGCCTTGTGTATGATGCGCTGCGAGAATTCATGGACCAGGGGCTGCATGCACTGGCCATCGAAGCGCGGTCCCCCACGCAGTAAACAGACCCGTCTCCCACCGTTTTGAACTCTCTACTTAGGAAACCCGCATGAAGAAGAATCTGATTTCGTCGCTTGTTGCCGCTGCACTGCTGGGCGCGCTGGCACCGCTGGCATTCGCGCAGAATGTGGCGACCGTCAACGGCAAGGGCATACCCGCCTCGCGCGTCGAGGCGCTGGCGCAACAGCTGACCCGCTCCGGGCGCGAAGTGACGCCCGAAATCAGGGCCCAGATCAAGGACGAAGTCATCGCCCGCGAAATTCTGGTTCAGGAGGCGCAAAAACAGGGGCTCGATGCCAGCGCCGATTTCAAGACCCAACTGGAGCTGGCGCGCGAGACGCTGATGATCCGCGAATTGCTCAGTAGCTACCAGAAGGCGCACCCGGTGGCCGAAGCCGACATCAAGGCCGAGTACGACAAGTTTGTCGCCGCCAACACCGGCAAGGAATACCACGCGCACCATATCCTGGTCGAGAAGGAAGATCAGGCCAAGGCGATCATTGCGCAGATCAAGAAGGGCGGCAAATTTGAGGAAATTGCCAAGAAGTCTTCCAAAGACCCGGGCTCTGGCGCGAATGGTGGCGACCTCGGCTGGGCCGGTGCCGGCAACTACGTGACCGAATTCGCCGAAGCCCTGCCCAAACTGGGCAAAGGCAAGATGACCGAGACGCCGGTCAAGACGCAATTTGGCTATCACATCATTCGTGTTGACGACGTGCGCGAAGCTCAGCTACCCAAGTTTGACGACGTCAAACAGCAGATTGCGCAGCAGCTCATTCAGCAGAAGATGGGCAAATACCAGGAAGAACTGCGCGCCAAGGCAAAAGTCGAATAATCAGCGCGGTGACAGCACCTGCGTGAACCTGGCATGCGCCCTGGTGGTTGACGACAATTACCTTGGCCGGTTGACGACAACTATGTTGGCCGGTTAGAGGCCTGTACCGGGCGGGTCCGGGAGGCGGGGCTACCGTTGGACCTTCGAACACACATCGAAGGTAGGCGGCATGCCCGGCAAGAGAATCACGGACCACCAAGTGCACAAGTACAAGCAACACCGCAATCAGTTCAGCCAAGTCGCTGCAGCGGCCAAAGCCGGAATCAGCGAGCGAAGCGCGCGGCGTATCGAAGACGCGCAAGGTCTGCCCTCGCAACGCCCACAGCGCAACTGGCGCACCCGGGAAGACCCCTTGAGTGCGGTTTGGGACAGCGAAGTTGTCGCGCTGCTCACGGCCGATGCCAGGCTCAACGCCGTCACCCTGCTCGAAGAACTTCAGCGTCGCTATCCCGGCCAGTGGGATAGCAGCGTGCTGCGCACCTTGCAGCGCCGTGTACGCCTGTGGCGCGCCAAGTTCGGCACCGAGCGCGAGGTCTACTTTGCGCAGGAGCACCCACCGGGGCGACAGGGCCTGTCGGATTTTACGGTGGCCGATGACCTCAAGGTGGAGATCGATGGGGCTGTATTTACCCACCGCCTGTACCAATTCGCACTGGCGTATTCCGGTTGGCGCCACATCACCGTCATCGACTCTGGTGAGAGTTTCATGGCACTGTCGAGCGGCTTGCAGGCCGCACTGTGGGCGTTGGGTGGTGTCCCCGAAGAGCACCGCACCGACAGCCTGTCGGCGGCATTCAACAACCTAGCTGAGCAGGAGGAGTTGACCAAGCGTTACCAGGACCTGTGCGGCCACTACGGACTGCGTGCAACCCGCTGCAACCCGGGGCAGTCCCACGAGAACGGCTCCATCGAATCGCGACACGACTCACTGAAGACCGCACTCGACCAGGCCTTGCGCCTGCGCGGCAGCCGCAGCTTTGAGGCCCGCAGTGATTACGAAACGTTCGTGGACACCATCGTGCAGCGAATGAACCTGCGCGCTGCCAAGCTCCTGCTCGTTGAGCGCGCCATGCTCAAGCCCTTGCCGGTACGCCGTACGGCTGAGTTCGAAGAGATGCCAGCCAGGGTCAGCAAGTACGCCATCTTCACGCTCAAGGGCGTGCAGTACAGCGCGCCCAGCCAGCTCATCGGTCACCGCTTGATGGTGCGCCAGTATGCCCAGCACGTTGAATGCTGGCTCAGTGGCCAGTGTGTGCTGCGCCAACCCAGGGCCAAACCGCAGGAAGGCAACCGCCACGCTCGTTCAATCGACTACCGACACCTGGTCGGTGCCTTGAAACGCAAGCCCGGTGCATTCGCCCGCTGGGTGCTGCGCGACGCCGCCTTCCCGCGTGCGGTGTACCGCCAAACCTGGGAGCGCCTGGCTGCGCACAGACCAGAGCGCGAAGCCTGCAAAACCATGGTGGGCTTGCTGGTCCTCGCCGCCGACGGGCACGAGGCCGAACTGGCCCAAGAGCTGGAGCAGTTGCTTGAGTTGGGCCAGTTGCCCGACCTCAGCGCCTTGACCCAGTTGTTGGCACCGCCCAAGGGCGATGTTCCTGAGGTGATCGTGACCTTGCCCGCGCTGGCCGCTTATGACGGGCTGTTTGAGGTGCCCCTATGAACGCGGCGTCCATTACAAGGCCAGCGGCGACAACCACAGCCATCCCAACTTCGGCCCGGTTGAGCATGATGCTCACAGATTTGCGCCTACCCAGCATCAAACGCTTGGCAGGCGACCTGTGCACGCAGTCCGATAACGAGGGCTGGCCCGCACACCGGTTGTTGGAGGCCTTGCTGGAGCATGAAATCAATGAGCGCGAAGCCCGGCGCATCAACCGCCACCGCGTTGAGTCCAACCTGAGCCCGGACAAGCGACTCTCCAGCTTTGACTTCTCTGCCGTACCCAGCGTCTCCAAAGCACAGGTGATGGCGTTGGCCGAAGGCACTGAATGGATTGAACGCGGTGCTAATGTCTTGCTGTTTGGGCCACCGGGCGTGGGCAAGAGCCATTTGGTGAGCGCCTTGGGCCATGCCTTGATTGATGCGGGCAAGCGGGTGCTGTTCACCCGGTGTTCAGACCTGGTGCAACGTTTGCAAGTGGCACGCCGTGATTTGCGCTTGCCCCAGGAGTTAGCCAAGTTGGACCGGTTTGACTTGCTCATTCTCGACGACCTCAGCTATGTGCGCCGTGACCAAGCGGAAACCTCCGTCCTGTTTGAATTGATATCCGAGCGCTATGAACGCAAGAGCCTGGCCATCACCGCCAACACACCGTTCTCGCAGTGGGGCGAGGTGTTTGTCGAGCCCGCCATGACCCTGGCCGCAGTGGACCGCTTGGTCCATCACTCAACAATTCTGGAGATGAACGTAGAGAGCTACCGTCGCCGCGCCGCCCAGGAGGGGCATGCCCCTCCTGGGCGAAAGACTCGCTCAACCAGATAAGCAATCAAATTCATTCCCCGCTTCCACCGGCCAGGATAGTTGTCGCCGAGCGGTCAAGATAGTTGACATCAGCCACCCTGGCCTGCGCCGGGTTGAACCACCAGGCGCGGCGCTCCCCGGCGGCCCGTCGCTCCACCCCAACGTGGAGCAATTTCCCCGCTCTTCAGGCGCACCATTTCGGCGCCAACTTCGGTTCAACCGTATCGGTACGTACCTGCCACGACGAGGACAGCAACCGGCAGGAAGAGACGAAGGAAGATCGGGAGGACCGGCCCGTTATGCATGCGGCTGCTCATACTCAGGTCCCTTCGCTCTTTTGAACCTGCACCAACGCGATTGATGCCTCGGAATGCGCGCGAGCCCGGCCGTCACGCAAGAAGCGGTGCGCTGGCGTGGTCTGGCGTCGGCGTTGCCACTTGCACTTGATTGCGGCCAGCGTGTTTGGCACGATAAACCGCCTCGTCCGCAGCGCGAATCAGTCCCTGCACATCCGGATAGGAATGCTCTGTCATGACCGCCACACCGACGCTGATGGTGACGACGCCCGCGCGCGAGTGCTTGTGCGGCACGTTGAGTTGCTCGACATCCCGCCTGATGCGCTCGGCCAGACGCTGCGCATTGGCAACATTGGTGTCTGCCAGGATCACTGAGAATTCTTCACCCCCATAACGCGCGGCCAGAT
This sequence comes from uncultured Pseudomonadota bacterium, assembly GCA_963844495.1. Classification (GTDB taxonomy): domain Bacteria; phylum Pseudomonadota; class Gammaproteobacteria; order Burkholderiales; family Burkholderiaceae_C; genus Rhodoferax. The sequence goes on along the minus strand of CAWJOT010000004.1, from coordinate 1,363 downwards.
CGGTGGCACGCTTTGCGTTTTCTTGCAGGGTGGCTGCCACGGACTTCAGGCATTCATCGCCCGCCTGATGTCCATAGCAATCGTTGAACTTCTTGAAATAATCGACGTCGACCATGAGAAAGGCAAGCGGTTTGCCGTCGCGCTGGCAACGCGCCAGCTCCCAGTCGAGCATATTGTTGAGGTAGCGGCGGTTGTAAAGGTTGGTTAGGGGATCATGATCAGCCTGCGCCTGCACCTGCTGTTGGAGTTCTTCGATTTCTCGCAGGTTGTTCACCAAGGTTTCGTTGGCCGAGAGGACTTCCTTCTCACGCCGTCGCAAAGCTTCCCGGGTCGACCGCAATTGCTTGTTGCGGACAAATCCGCTGTGACTCAAGACAAGAAGGTAGCACCCCAGACCAACGACGCAGGCCAGCGCCACCGGCCAATCGGACTGTGGCGACAAGTTCAAACCGTTGATAGCGATCCATGCCCCTGCGCCAATCAAGAAGCCCAGCATGGTTTCGGCTGCGCCCGGCCAGCCTCGGTTCGTAACATTGTTTATCAACGTACCGAGCATGGCGGCAAAGCTCAGCCACAGCGAGAACTCTACAGCGCCAACAAATACGCCCACCAGCACCGAGTCGAGCAGCAGATGACTCAATTCGGCAGCTACCGGGTCTTCGGCCCGGCACGTGCGCCAGTACTGTAGGTGCGGATAGCCCAGGAAAACCAGCCCCAACACCGTCCACACCCAGGGCTGTTGACCACGGGGGAGCATCTGCAAGCTCGCAACCATATACAACATGGCAAATGCCGCAACGCGCATCCGGTAATGCATGCGCACGAGCCAAGGTTGCCTTATTGAAAATGCTAACAAATGTCGATGCCGGTGAAATCTCTGTCGTCGAATCTGCGACCACACGGGGCGCATTCTATTCCCCCAATTGCACCCTGTTAAGCGAATGTGCGGCCGATGGTGCAGTCGTCATGGCGAGGAGCGCGGTGACAGCACCTGCGTGAACCTGGCATGCGCCCTGGCCTGCGCCGGGTTGAACCACCAGGCGCGGCGCTCCCCGGCGGCCCAGAGTTTGGCCTGATCGTTCTGGTGCGGCTGGAAATGGCGCTCGTTCACGCCACCGGCAACAATGGCTTCGATCTTGTCGGGGTCACCGAGGTCGGCAACCATTTGCATTGACTGCGTGTACTGCGCGTCATACGGTTTCTGGAAATCGTAGACGCCGCGCTGCAAGGTCTCGCCGCTGCCGGAACGTTCCACGGTGAAGCCGCCGAGCAGTTCCTGCCCTGCGCCGTTGCGCCGCAACGGACTGACAAAGCGCAAGGTGTGCGTTTTGCCCCATTTCCATGCGGTCGGGTCCTTGCCCTG
>CAWJOT010000003.1:0-183562 GCA_963844495.1 uncultured Pseudomonadota bacterium | reverse complement strand
TGGAAACGGCCGAGCAAGCAATCCTTGACCGGCTAGGCGCCCAGCGGCAAGCGCGCGCCAAACTTGCTGCGCTTGATACTGAAATAGGCCTTGACATTGCGCACATTGGCGTCGCTTGTCAGCAGTCTTTGTACCATGGCAAGGTAGTCCGGCATATGCGCCGCATGTACCACCAGGCAAAAGTCGGGTACCGGGCGAAACGCGGTAGCACTGTTGTACCGCATCCTCGTCGGCAGCCCGTTTTTCGAATGCCTCAAGTGCGTCATGATCCTGGCGGTCCAGCGTGACCTCGACGATGGCGCACAGGCCGTGTCCGGTCACGATTGCCATCTTGTCAGACGCTGAGCACGGCAATTTCGCGCTCGATCAGGCCGGCCTCGTGCAACCGCTTGACTCGGCGCAGGCAGGTTGGGGGAGACACATGAACGCGCGCTGCCAGCGCCTGGTTGCTAAGGGAGGCGTCATTCTGGAGTTGATCGAGGATTTGTAAATCGTTCAAATCAATGGAAATAGATTTCATAATATGCTATATATAGAAATTAAATTAAATAAATCTCATTGCATGAAAGTTTATTACATAAAAAGACAATATTCAACTACATATTTTTTAGGAAGGCCTCTACCATTGCGCCACTTAATCCTTGGGGCGAAGTATGTGTGGCATCGTCGGTGCGGTATCGACTCGAAATGTTGTCCCGATCCTGGTGCAGGGTCTGGCGCGGCTGGAATACCCGGGGTTATGACTCCTGTGGCGTTGCAGTCGTTGCCGACGGCCTGCAGCGCGCGCGCAGCACGGCACGGGTGGCGGAACTGGCACAGCAGGTGAGCGCCAGCGGCTTGCAGGGAACAACCGGCATCGCCCATACGCGTTGGGCAACGCACGGCGCGCCGCTGGTGCACAACGCGCACCCGCATTTCAGTCACGGAACCGGGCCCGAGGCTGCCAGCCGCGCGGGTCGCACTGCGCTGGTGCACAACGGCATCATTGAAAACCATGATGAGTTGCGCGCCAAGCTGGTCGCCCGCGGCTATGTGTTTCAGAGCCAGACCGACACTGAGGTGATCGCCCACCTGATTGACAATTTATACGACGGCGATCTGTTCGAGGCGCTCAAGGCCGCGGTCGGACAATTGCATGGTGCCTACGCCATTGCGGTGTTCTGCAAGGACGAGCCGCATCGGCTGGTGGGCGCGCGCGCGGGTTCGCCGTTGATTCTTGGTGTCGGCAAAGACGCCCAGGAGCATTTTCTGGCCAGCGACGCCATGGCGCTGGCCGGGGTCACCGACCAAATCGTTTACCTTGGCGAAGGCGACCTGGTTGATGTCCAGTTGGGCAAGTACTGGTTGCTTGACAAGGCGCACAAGCCGCTGACAACCGCGCAACGCCCGGTCAAGACGGTGCTGGCGCACAGCGGAGCCGCCGAGCTCGGGCCGTATCGTCACTACATGCAGAAGGAGTATCTTCGAGCAACCACGGGCCATCGCCGATACGCTCGAAGGCATCAGCAGCGTTGCGCCCGAGTTGTTTGACGGAACCGCCAGCGCGGCGCGTATTTTTCGGGAAATCGACTCGATCCTGATCCTGGCCTGTGGCACCAGCTATTACAGCGGTTGCACGGCCAAGTACTGGCTCGAGAGCATCGCAAAGATTCCGACCCAGGTCGAAGTGGCCAGTGAATACCGTTATCGTGACTCGGTGCCCAATGCGCGCACGCTGGTGGTGACGATCACGCAGTCGGGCGAGACGGCGGACACGCTGGCGGCTTTGCGGCACGCACAAAGCCAGGGCATGCTCTATACGCTGACCGTTTGCAATGTGGCAAGCAGTGCCATGGTGCGTGAATGTGAGCTCGCCTACATCACGCGCGCGGGTATCGAAATAGGCGTCGCCTCGACCAAGGCGTTTACGGCGCAACTCGCCGGACTGTTTCTGCTGACCCTGGCTCTGGCACAGACCAAGGGGCGCCTGTCCGAAGCAGATGAAGCGCACCACCTAAAAGCCATGCGGCATCTGCCAACCGCATTGCAGGCAGTGTTGGCGCTGGAGCCCCAGGTCGTGGCCTGGGCCCAAGATTTTGCGAAGATGGAAAACGCACTGTTTCTGGGTCGCGGCCTGCACTATCCGGTGGCGCTCGAAGGCGCGCTCAAGCTCAAGGAAATCAGCTACATCCACGCCGAAGCCTACCCCGCGGGCGAGCTCAAGCATGGCCCGCTGGCGCTGGTCACGAGCGCCATGCCGGTGGTCACGGTGGCCCCGAACGACGCGCTACTGGAAAAACTCAAGAGCAATATGCACGAGGTGCGCGCCCGTGGCGGCGTACTCTATGTGCTTGCTGACGCCGACAGCCATATCGAATCGGCCGAAGGTCTGCACGTGATCCGCATGCCAGAACACTACGGCGCGCTTTCACCGCTGCTGCACGTGGTTCCGCTGCAATTGCTTGCCTATCACACCGCCTGTGCCCGCGGCACCGACGTTGACAAGCCGCGAAACCTGGCCAAGAGCGTGACCGTGGAGTAGGTGGGTCGTGAATTCCGTAGCGATTCACGCAGTTTCGATGAAATGGCTGTAGCATCGAAGGAGCTCTTGGGAGATCGTATGCCCTTGCACTTGGCTCAATTTGCCGAATGAACTTTCCCCGCTGCACTGGATAACGCTGCACGGTTTGGTCGTGCTGGCGGCGTTGGCTGTTTACGTTGTCGGCTCACATACCCTCAGGCAGCGCCGCCATCCATCGGCCGCCATCGCCTGGGTGATCTCGCTGCTGTTCCTGCCGTACCTGGCCCTGCCCCTGTACCTCGTGTTTGGCAGCCGAAAGCTGGTGGGCAATCGTCAGGTCTTGCCGGCGGAAATTGAACCAGGCAACGTGCGCCGGGCGGGAACGGTGTCGCCCGACGGCGGTCAACTTGCCACGGTCATGGGGCTGCCTGAGGCGGTCACTTTTGAGCAGCTCGCCATTCACCAGAACGGTGCTCAATCGCTACAGTGCCTGCGCAACATGATTGGTCGAGCCGAGCGTTCTCTTGATCTGTGCAGTTACATGTTCGGGCGTGATGTGCTTGGCGACGAAATCGCCATGCTTCTGGCCAAACGCGCCCGCGACGGTGTGCGCATTCGCCTGCTGGTGGACGGTATCGGCTTTTACCTGGGGGGGCATCCGAACATGAAGCGCCTGTCGGCTGCGGGCGTGCAAGTGGCCTTGTTTGTCTCGCCGCTAAGGTCTGCTTTGCGCGGGCGCACCAACCTGCGCAATCACAGGAAGATGGTTGTGGCCGACGGCCGATGGTTGTGGTGTGGCGGTCGCAACCTGGCGGCAGAATACTTTGAGGATGAAGTGACGCGCTTGGGCACCAGACTTGCGTGGATTGACCTGAGCTTTGACTTGCGCGGTGCTCTGGCGCAGCAGGCGCAGCAGCGTTTTGACCAAGACTGGGCTTTCGCCACCAAGGCGCCGACCCCGACCCGCCAGCGCGATACCGCCATTTCACCCACCACCAAGACTTCGCTGGCACGCATGGTTGCCAGCGGTCCGGACCAGGCCGACGACACCATCTACACGCTGCTGGTGTCGGGCTGCTTCACGGCGCACAGCCGCATCCTGGCGGTCACCCCCTATTTCGTGCCCGACCCGACCCTGCTTATGGCGTTAACGCTGGCGGCACGGCGCGGCGTTGCGGTGGACCTGCTGATTCCCAGGCAGTCGAATCATCGTCTGGCCGACGTTGCGCGCCAGGCCGCTTTGCGGGAATTGACAAGCGCGGGTGGACGCGTCTGGCTGGCGCCGAACATGATTCACGCGAAGGCAGTGCTCATCGACGATGATTTGGCCTTGGTGGGCTCTGCCAATCTGGATGGTAGAAGCCTGTTCCTCAACTACGAATTGATGGTCGCCTTCTACGACCCGTCAGTCGTGCAGAGCTTTGCTGCCTGGATCGAGATGCACCGAGCCGGCGCGCTGCCCTTGCGACCATGTTCACCACCGGGGCTGATGCGGGAATTGGTCGAGGGTATGGTGCGATGGGTGGCGTTTCAATTGTGAGATTGAGTCCGAACCCCCGCTCGTTTGCCACTTAAGGTTCGTCTAAGGGGCAGACCCGATACTTGTTTCATCGCAACGGCCCGGGCGCGGGCACGACCCTCTCCGAAGGATCCCATGGCAAACAGCAAACTCCCGCACTCCCGCACGATATCAAGGTCTGCCAAGACCAGACCGTCTCCCGCTGACGAAGACTGTATTCTCGTGTTGCAAGGTGGCGGCGCTCTTGGCTCCTACCAAGCGGGGACATATGAGGCGCTGCGGGAGAACTACGCCGAGCCCACCTGGGTGGCCGGCATCTCGATCGGAGCCATCAATGCTGCACTGATTGCGGGCAACCCGGCTGCGCAACGCGTTGCGCGGCTGCGCGAGTTTTGGGAGCTCGTGAGCTCATCCGTTGCCACGTCTGGCGCGGCTCAGGAAGCTGTAGCTCGGCAAGCACGGAATGAAGGCAGCGCGACGCATGCCTTGCTCTTTGGCGTGCCTGGATTCTTCTCACCACGGTTTCCGCCCGCACCGTTTCAGGCGCGCGGCACGCCCGGGGCCATCAGCTTCTACGACACTGCGCCGCTGCTTCAGACGCTGGAGCGACTGGTTGATTTCGACTTGATCAATTCGGGCTCGGTGCGGTTGTCGGTCGGTGCGGTCAACGTGCGCAGCGGTAACTTCGAATATTTCGATTCGGACAAGCAACGCATCGACGCGCGTCACATCATGGCCAGCGGCGCACTGCCACCGGGCTTTGCACCGATCGAGATCGACGGCGAGCACTACTGGGACGGCGGCCTGGTCTCGAACACACCGCTGCAATATGTATTGGACCAACCTGGCAAGCGGGGCCGGGCCGTATTCCAGGTTGACTTGTTTGCAGCGACCGGCGCCTTGCCTACGACGCTGGCCGAAGTGACCGAACGCGAGAAGGACATTCGTTTCTCCAGCCGCACTCGCCTGAACACCACCAACGAGCTCGACCTGCAGGTGATCGCACAGGCCGCCCAGCGTCTGATTGCGAAGCTGCCGCCCGAGTTGCGCAACGATCCCGATGCGCGGGCGCTGTCGCGCGTGCGCGGTGTCAACGCCGTCGAGGTAGTGCATTTGATTTATCGCAGCAAACACTACGAGAGCCAATCCAAGGATTACGAGTTCTCCCGTGCTTCGGTGCAGGAACATTGGGACACGGGACATGCCGATATGGTGCGCACTCTGCATGACCCACGCTGGGTTGATCGTCAGCCAGGCGCTAAGGGCGTCCACGTGTTCGACCTGAGCTCTGACATTCCAACTTCAATCGGGGAGACCGTATGAACATCGAAGATGTAAAACGCAACGCGTTCGCGATGCCTCTGACCAGCCCGGCATTTCCGCCAGGTCCCTATCGCTTCGTGAACCGCGAGTTCCTGATCGTAAGTTACCGTACCGATCTGGACGCGCTGCGCGCCGTCGTTCCAGAGCCGCTGCTCGTGTGTGAGCCCATCGTCAAGTACGAGTTCATTCGCATGCCCGACTCCACGGGCTTTGGCGACTATACCGAGTCAGGGCAGGTGATCCCCGTGACATTCGAAGGCGTTGCCGGTGGCTACGTACACTCGATGTACCTGAATGACGAAGCGCCTATCGCCGGTGGTCGCGAACTTTGGGGGTTTCCAAAGAAGCTCGCTACACCCTCGCTATGCGTGGAGAAGGACACGTTGTTGGGAACGCTCGACTACGGTTCGGTGCGCGTAGCCACTGCAACCATGGGCTACAAGCACAGTGCCCTTGACCCGGCTGCCGTGCGTGCGAGCTTGCAGAGTCCGAACTACCTGCTCAAGATCATTCCTCACGTGGACGGCAGCGCGCGCATTTGCGAACTGGTGCGCTATTTTCTCGAAGACGTGAACGTCAAGGGCGCATGGAGTGGTCCGGCCGCGCTGGAGCTGGCGCAGCACGCGCTGGCACCTGTGGCTGACCTGCCGGTGCTGGAGGTGCTCTCGGGAACCCACATCGTGGCAGATATCACACTCGGCATGGGCACCGTGATCCACGACTACCTGGCCTGAACCAAAGCTAAATATCCAACCGAACCGAAGGATTTCACATGAGACTCAAAGACAACGTTTGTATCGTCACTGGCGCGGCCAGCGGCATCGGCAAGGAAATCGCCCTCACCTACGGGCGAGAGGGCGGCAAGGTTGTCATCGCTGATCTGAACCTGCAAGCGGCGCAGGCTGTTGCCCTGGAGATCACCAAGGCGGGTGGAACGGCCATGGCGGTAATGATGGATGTGACCAGCGAAGAGCAGGTGAACGCCGCGGTCGCTGCTGTGGTTGCTGCGTACGGTGGCGTCGACGTGCTGGTGAGCAACGCTGGTGTTCAGATCGTACATCCTGTCGAGTCATTCCCCTTTGCCGACTGGAAGAAGATGCTGGCGATTCACCTCGACGGCGCCTTCCTGACCACCAAGGCTTGTGTTCCGCACATGCAGACTTCAGGGCGGGGCGGTAGCATCATCTACATGGGCTCGGTTCACTCCAAGGAGGCTTCGGTTCTGAAGTCGGCCTACGTCACGGCCAAACACGGGCTGATCGGGCTTTGCAAGACCGTGGCCAAGGAAGGCGGCAAATATGGCATCCGCGCCAATGTCATTTGCCCGGGCTTTGTGCGCACCCCGCTGGTCGAGAAACAGATTCCAGAGCAGGCCGCAGAACTTGGAATCAGCACCGACGACGTGATCAAGAAAGTGATGCTCAAGGAGACCGTGGACGGGGAGTTCACCACGGTGCAGGAAGTGGCCGAGGTGGCGCTGCTGTTCGCCGGCTTCGGCTCGAACGCCCTCACCGGGCAGTCGCTGGTCGTGAGCCACGGCTGGTTCATGCAGTAGCTGTGGCGTGCACACCGGCGTCAAGGCATTGAGCGACCGGGGTCTGATAAGGTGCTGCGCGGACTAAAGGATTTCCGTTTGTACCGGCTGATGCCTGAGCGAGTCAGTTCCGTGCGACCCTTGATCGTGCAAGCGACCTATGTTGCTTTCGACGACGCGAAGCAATTTTTGCGCCGCTCCATCGAGCGCTTGGTGCACGGATGGCGCGTGGCAGGTCACAGCCATGGGTGGGCGACTTTCCAGGCGCGCCTCCATCATGCAACGCTTGTCTCCTGTGTGCGTGCTGTGACCGTTGTCGTCACCGAGGTGGACCTCGACGCGCGTGATATGGCTGCGAACGTGAGCCAGGGTGCTGGTCACCACGTCGCGGACGTGATCTGCCAGCGCCTCACGGCCTTCGATGTTGTGGTCGGTGTTGATTTGAATTTGCATGATTTCCTCTGCTGATAAATAGTTGCCTGAGGCCCATTGTGCCTGTCGGTCCAGACAGGCTCTCACGGGCTGCTCGGTATCGGCAGCGGCAGATCGTGCAATTTCCAGTTGCCTGGGCCCAGCAGTTCAAGCGTCCGCATATGAAATTCGATCAGGCTGCTGCGGTGCCCCACGCTGACCAGTATGGTCTGCGGCAGAGAGTTGCGCAACAGTTGGTACATCGCGTGTTCCAGTCATTCGTCCATGGCCGAACTGGCTTCGTCAAGAAACACGATTTGAAGTCGGTTTAACAGCACGCGGTGTTCGCCTCACGGCTGACGAGGATTTCTTAGCCCCGCTTCGAACAAGGCAAACATTTTTTCCGCGATTTCCTGAGGGTTCAGGTCTCCGTCGGGCCGGTGCCATCTGGCAAGCCAGTGCATGGCGCCAAACAGAGAAAACGTTGTAATCTTCGTGTCACAGGGAGCGATCGATCCGTCTTGTATCCCTTCGTTCAATAGTTTTCTGACAAAAGTGTCCAGTTTTCGGAACGCCGGGGTCAGTTCGTCGCGGCTGGATGGCTCCAATGGTCCCAAGCCCGATGACACCAGGCACTTTCCGAAGACTCCCGTCATGCACACCGTGTATTGAGTGAAGAAGATCTTGAGCTTTCCCAGTCCGCACAAGCCCGATTCTTCGGCTTGGGTCATCCCCGGTCCGAATTCAAGCGTGGCCTGGTTGAGTATTTGAAGCAGGATCTCGTCCTTATTCTTGAAGTAGAGGTACAGGCTTGGTTTTGTGACGTTCAGGCGCTTCGCAAGTTCATTCAGCGACGTCTCATAAAAGCCGCGTTCGTTGAAAAGTTCAGCCGCCGTCCGCAAAATCGCCGATCGTTTGAGATCACCTTGCTCGGCGCTGCTCTGAATTTCGTTGCCCCACCGGGCCGTATTGCGTTTTACCGCTGTTGGGTTGGGGTCGGAGTCCGGTCGTTTGATCTTTGCGCCTTTAACTGCGGTTTTCATTGCACAAATTCTACCAGTAAGGGATACTACCTAGTAGACATATAACTTACCGTACGGTAACATTGGCCTGTCGTATCAATCTGGTTGCCGCTTCGGGCGCAATCGTGAAAGGAAGATCACCATGACAGAGAAAGTCTTAGTTGCCGGTGTCGGCATGATCGCGTTCAAGAAGCCCGGGGCCAGCCTGCCCTACTTTGAAATGGGGGCCGAAGCCATCCGGCTCGCACTGGCTGACGCCGGGGTTGGTTACGAACAGGTACAACAAGCCTACGCCGGCTACGTTTACGGCGACTCGACTTGCGGGCAGCGAGCACTCTATGAGGTCGGCATGACCGGCATTCCGGTCGTCAACGTCAACAACAATTGCTCCACCGGTTCCACAGCACTTTACTTGGCGCGGCAGGCGATTGCCAGTGGCGCGGTCGATTGTGCACTTGCCGTAGGCTTCGAGCAGATGCAACCCGGTGCGCTGGGCACGCACTGGACGGACAGGCCCAGCACGTTTGAAAGATTCGATACGCTGTGCGCTGAAATAGCCGGCGGCAGCGAGCTTCCCCTGGCCTTGCGTTACTTCGGTGGCGCCGGCCAGGAGCACATGCAGAAATATGGAACAAAGCTGGAGACCTTTGCCAAGATCAGGGCCAAGGCCAGCCGACACGCCGTGCACAATCCGCTGGCCATTTTTCGTACCGAGATGACGGAAGAGGACGTCATGGGGGCCCCAACCCTGTGGCCGGGCGTGATGACGCGCTCGATGGCCTGTCCGCCGACCTGTGGCGGCGCAGCGGCTCTTCTGGTGTCGCGCGCCTTTGCGCAAAGGCACGGGCTGTCACCCAAGGTGCAGATACTGGCGCAAAACATGACGACGGACTTCGGTTCAACGTTCGAATCAAGATCCATGATTGATCTGGTGGGTTTTCAGATGACCGCGACCGCGGCCAAAGCGGTCTATGAACAGGCCGGAATCGGACCTGATGACGTCAACGTGTGCGAGCTGCATGACTGCTTCGCCCAAAATGAATTGCTCACCTACGAGGGCCTCGGTTTGTGCCCGGTTGGCGGGGCCGAGCGCTTTGTGGAGGACGGGGACAACACCTATGGCGGCAAGGTCGTCACCAACCCATCGGGCGGATTGCTGTCCAAAGGGCACCCGCTGGGCGCAACCGGTCTGGCGCAGTGCTACGAGCTGACACACCAATTGCGCGGCACCGCGGAGCAACGCCAGGTCAAAGGTGCTCGTCTGGGCCTGCAGCACAACCTTGGCTTGGGCGGCGCCGCCGTCGTTACCCTTTACGGACAGGCCTAGGCGAGCCTCGTCAAATTGTACAAACGCGTTTGAAAGAAAACCTGATGATCGACAAGAAATGGATCGGCCACGAGTTGCAGGTCTCCGTGCTGCCCATCGAGCGCAGCCGTCTGCAGTTCTTTGCAAAGGCCATCGGCGAGACCAACCCCGTCTACACCGATGCCGCCGCTGCACGCCATGCCGGCTACGCGGATCTGCCGGCACCGCCAACCTTTCTGTTTGCCGCCGAGCTCGATTCAGGCACTTCGTTCCAGATGATCGAGGACCTGCAGATTCCGATCGCCAAACTGCTGCACGGTGAGCAAAGTTTCAGGTACTACCGTGCAGCGTGCGTGGGTGACACGGTGACCGTGCGTTCCACCATCACCGACATCTATGACAAGAAGAACGGCGCGCTCGAGTTCGTGGTGAAAACCTCGCGCGCCACCAACCAGCAGGGCGAACTGGTGGCCGAGCTGCGCTCGGTCATCGTCTGCCGCCACTGACCGGAGCGCCGCATGAAGGCACCGATTTTTTCCGGAGTTCAGGTTGGCGACCAACTCCCGGCACTGCAACTGCCGCCGGTGGACCGCACCACGCTGGCCTTGTTTGCCGGCGCCTCGGGCGACCACAACCCGATTCACATCGACACTGACGTGGCGCGTCGCGCCGGCATCCCCGACGTCTTCGCACAGGGGATGCTCGGCATGGCCTGGCTGGCACGCGTGATCACCGGCTGGGTGCCGCAGAGCCAGTTGCGCCGCTTCGACGCGCGTTTCCAGGGCATCACCCACCTTGGCAACGCCATCCACTGCAGTGGCCGAGTGCTGGAAAAACTCGAACTTGACGGCGAGTACTGTGTGCGCATCGAACTGCGCAGCGCCAACCAGTTCGGACAAACCAAGATCGTTGGCGAGGCGCTCGTCGCCCTGCCTTGACAAACCTCAGGAGAACCCTTAATGACCCGCAAACTCGAAGGCAAAGTTGCCCTCATCACCGGCTCCGGCCGCGGCATCGGCCGCGCCATTGCACTGAAACTGGCCAGCGAAGGCGCACGCATCGTGGTCAACGACCTCGACGCCGAGCCGGCGCAGGAGACCGTGCAGGCGATCCTTGAGGTCGGCGGCCAGGCCGTGGCCTGCGTCGGCAGCGTCGCTGCACCGGACTTTGCGGAGCGCTTCATAGGCGCCGCAGTCAGTGAGTACCAAGGCCTTGACATCATCGTCAACAACGCAGGCTACACCTGGGACAGCGTGATCCAGAAGATGACTGATGAACAGTGGTACGCGATGCTCGACTGTCACTTGACCGCGCCGTTTCGCATCCTGCGCGCCGCCCAGCCGGTGATCCGCGCCCTGAGCAAGAAGGAGGCTGAAGGCGGTGCGCGCGTGGTACGCAAGGTGGTCAATATCTCGTCGGTCGCCGGCCTCTTCGGCAATGCCGGCCAGACCAACTATTCTGCGGCCAAGGCTGGCATCGGGGGCATGACGCAGACCCTGGCCAAGGAGTGGGGACGCATGAACGTGACGGTCAACTGCATCGCCTATGGATTCATCAAGACTCGACTGACCGTCAGCGCGGGCGGCGAGTCTACCGCCCACATCGATGGCCGCGAGATCAAGGTGGGAGTAAATCCCGACCTGCTGGCGATGATGGAACGCAGCATCCCGCTCGGTCGTGGCGGCACGCCCGAAGAGGCGGCCGGCGCAGTTTATCTGCTGTGCATCCCCGAATCGGACTACGTCAGTGGCCAGACGCTGATGTGCAGCGGCGGCCTGACCGGGATCTGAGTTATGTTGCCGCAGTTGTACCGCCATCGCTGGATGGACGAGGAGATCGAAGCCTTTCGCGAGCAGGTGCGCCGCTACATCGTCGGCGAGCTTGCACCGCATCTCGACGGCTGGCGCCGACAGGGCTACGTCCCGCGCGAGGTCTGGCGCCCGTTCGGGCAAATGGGTTTCCTGTTGCCCGAGCTGGACGAAGCCTGGGGTGGAGCCGGTGCCTCGCTGGCCTACCAACTGGTGGTTCAGGATGAACTGGCCAAGGCGGAAGTTCCCGCGAACACCGCCGTGCACACCATCGCATCCCACTACATTCTGGATTGCGGAACCGAGGCACAGAAACGGCGCTGGCTGCCAAAGCTCGCCAGCGGCGAAATGCTCGCTGGCTTGGCACTCACCGAGCCCGGCTGCGGCTCCGACTTGAAGGCGCTGCGCACCCGCGCCCGGCGCGAGGGTGATGAGTACGTCATCGACGGCGCCAAGACCTTCATCACCAACGGTTTTACCGGCAATCTGCTGGTGGTGGCGGTGCGCACCGGCGAGGCCGGCAGTCGCGGCGTCTCGCTGGTGGTGCTGGAGACCGAAAACCTTCCAGGTTTTCGCGTGGGACGACGTCTGGAGAAGCTGGGCCAGCATGCCTCCGACACCGTCGAACTCTTCTTTGACAACATGCGTATCCCGGCGAATCAACTGCTGGGCCCGACCGAGGGCAAGGGTTTCGTGCAACTGATGAGTCAACTGCCCTACGAGCGCCTGTTGCTGGCGGTGCCGGCTGCTGCCGTGATCGAGACAGCCGTAGCCTTGACGGTGGACTACACGCGCCAGCGCAAGGCCTTCGATAAGACCTTGTCCGACTTTCAGAACACCCGCTTCAAGCTCGCCGAATGCGCCACCCTCGCTCATGTGGTGCGCAGTTTCGTCAACGACTGCATACAGCGCCTGCTCGACGGCAAGCTCGACGCCGAAGCAGCGTACATGGCCAAATGGTGGTGCACCGAGCAGCAATGCAAGGTGACCGACGAGTGCCTGCAACTCTTTGGCGGCTATGGCTACATGGCCGAGTACCCTATTGCCCGGCTGTATGCAGACTCTCGCGTGCAGAAGATCTATGGCGGCGCCAACGAGATCATGAAAGATTTGATCGCCCGGAAGCTTTTTGCATGAAACCACCCCTGACAGGTATCCGTGTGGTCGAGTTTGAAGGCATCGGCCCCGGCCCTTTGGTTGGCCGCATGCTGGCCGACATGGGTGCCGAGGTGACCGTGATCGCACGCCCACAAAAGGGCGCCGTGACCGAACTGCTTGGTGGTGTGGCTGACAACCCGCTGCGTCGCGGCAAGACCGTGGTGATGCTGGATCTGAAGCAAGCTGCTTCGATGGCTGAGGCGATGGCTCTGGTGGCCGCGGCCGATGCGCTGATCGAAGGCAACCGCCCCGGCGTGATGGAGCGGCTGGGACTCGGGCCCGCCGAATGTGCCGCACGCAACCCGCGGCTGGTCTACGGCCGCATGACCGGCTGGGGCCAGAGCGGGCCGCTGGCGCAGGTGGCGGGGCACGACCTGAACTATGTGGCGCTGACGGGGTTATTGTCACTGTCGGCACACCGCGGCGAACGGCCGATCGTGCCGCCCACCGTGGTGGGAGACGCCGCCGGCGCTCTGGGCCTGGCCTTCGGCATTGCCTGCGCGCTGCTGGAGGCACGAAACAGCGGCCAGGGTCGCGTGGTGGACGCTGCCATCGTCGATGTGCTGGCGATGCTTGGCACTATTGCGCAGTGGATCCGCGCCAGCGGGCAGATCGATGGCTCCGAACCCAGTCTGTTCCACGACTCGCCGTTCTACGACGTCTACGCCTGCGCCGAGGGTGGTTTCATTACGCTCGGTGCGCTGGAGCCGCAGTTCTACGCCCTGCTGCTGGGCAAGCTCGGTCTTGCCGATGTGGACCCGGCCAGGCAGTACGACAAGGCGGCCTGGCCAGCGCTGAAGGCGCGCTTCATCGCGTTGTTCGCGAGCCGTCCGCGCGCCCACTGGTGTGCGCTGCTCGAAGGCAGCGACGTCTGTTTCGCGCCGGTGCTGAGCATCGCCGAGGCCGCCGGGCATCCGCACAACGTGGCACGCGGCACCTATAGCGCGAGCGTGAACGGCGCGCTCCAGGTGGCTGCCGCACCGCGATTCCAAGCGCTGAGGAATGTCAATGACTGAATTTGCCACGCCCGCACCGCGCATGGCGCGCTCGACCGGTGGTGAACCCGACGAGGCGATGCTGGTGGCCGATCAGTTGACGCTGCGCTTCGGCGGCGTCGTGGCGCTGTCGGACGTGTCGCTGCGGATCGGGCGCGACGAACTCGTGGCACTGATCGGACCCAATGGCGCAGGCAAGAGCTCGCTCCTCAACGTGTTTTCCGGCTTTTATCGGCCCAGCGCTGGCAGTGTGTGTTTCGACAGTCAAGACGTCACGCGCATGGCCGTGCACAGCATCGCCGCAGCCGGGCTGGCGCGCACTTTCCAGGGAACCCACCTGCTGCCACACATGAGCGTGCTCGACAACATCCTGGTTGGGCGCTACATGCACATGAAGACGAGCCTCGCGGCAGCCTTCGCTTACTACCCCTTCGCGCATCGCGAGGAGGTCGAGCAGCGCGCGGTGGCCGAGGAGATTCTCGATTTCCTTGAACTCGAGCACCTGCGCCACCATCCGGTGGGCACCCTCGGCTACGGCATGCGCAAACGCGTGGACCTTGGGCGTGCGCTGGCGATGCAGCCGCGCATGCTGCTGCTCGACGAGCCGATGGCCGGCATGAACAGCGAAGAAAAGGAAGACCTGGCGCGATTCATCCTGGACATTCGCGAGTTGCATCGCATTCCGGTGGTGCTGGTGGAACACGACATGGGAGTGGTGATGGACATCGCCGACCGCGTGGTGGTGCTCAACTTCGGCTGCAAGATCGCGGATGCAACGGCGGCGGCAGTCCAGCGCGACCCGGCGGTGATCGAAGCCTACCTGGGAGGTGCTGCATGAGCGCCGGGTCCTTGCTCCAGGCCGGACCGCAGACCTTGCCGCAGTGGCTGCTGCACCGCACGGCAGTGCGCCCGGCCGAGACCGGCCAGCGCCACAAGCGCGATGGCATCTGGCGCGAGTTCAGCTGGTCCACCATCCGCGACCAGGTGCAGGCGCTGGCTCTGGGTCTGGCGGCTCGCGGCGTGCAGCGTGGCCAGACGGTGCTGTTGATCGGCGAGAACCGGCCCGAGATGTACTGGGCCGAATGGGCTGCGATGGCGCTCGGCGCCAAGGCGGTGGCGCTGTACCCCGATGCCACCGAGGCCGAACTCGACTTCGTGTCCGGCGATGCGCAGGCGGTATGCATCTTCGCCGAGGATCAGGAGCAGGTGGACAAGGCGCTGCCGGTGGCCGCGCGCCACCAGGGCATACACACCGTCGTCTGGTGGGAGCCGGGCGGCCTGTGGGGCTACCGTGACGCGGTGCTCTTCGAATGGAATGCGCTGAAAGCCCTGGGCCAGGCGCCCGGGCGCGCCGCCGCATGGTTCGAGCAGGAGGTGCTCGCCGGGCGAAGCGACGAGATCGCGTTGCTGAGCTATACCTCGGGCACTACCGGCCGGCCCAAGGGCGTGATCACCACCCATGCCTCGCTGATGCATAACGCACAGTTGCTGGCCGAGGTGCTGCAGGTACCCGAGCATTGCGAGTACCTGTCGTACGTGCCGCTGTCGTGGGCCACCGAGCAGTGGGTCGGCGTCACGCTGGGGCTGATGCGGCCGATGCGCGTGAACTTCGCCGAAGCGCCCGATCAGATTCAGCAGGCGATCCGCGAGCTGGCCTGCCAAATGGTATTTTTCGGCCCGCGCCAGTGGGAAAGCCTGGCCGCGCTCGTGCACGCACGCATGCTCGATGCGCCGGCGTGGCGCCGCACGCTGGTGGACTGGGGCCTGCGCGTCGGCCAGGCAACGCGCGTGGCGCGGCTTGAAGGCCGGTCCGAACCGGCGTGGGCACGCGTGCTGCTGCCATTGGCCGAGGCCCTGGTGCTGCGTCCGCTGCGCGAACAACTGGGGCTGAAGCACGCCGGCATTGCGCTGACCGGTGGCGCCGCGATGGCGCCCGAGATATTTCGCCTGTTCGCCGCGATGGGCGTGATGCTGCGCACGACTTACGGCGCCAGCGAGATCGGCGTGATCGCCGGACATCAGGGCAACCGTATCGACCCCGAGACGATTGGCGCGCCGATCGAGCACGATTCGGCCTGGGGCGCTGCATTGGCCTGGCGGCTGAGCGACGAGGGAGAACTTCAGGTGCGTGGTGGCACTGGTTTCAGCGGTTACTGGGGGCTGCCGGAGAAATCGGCCGAGAAGCTCGACGACGGCTGGTTCCGCACCGGCGACGCGGTGGGCATGGCCATTGACGGTTATCAGCTCGTCTACTACGATCGCGTCGAACACATGAGCCAGTTGTCGGTAGGCGCGCGCTTCTCCAAACAGTTCATCGAAGTGCGGCTGCGCTTCTCGCCGTATATCCGCGAAGTGATGGTGATCGGCGATGCTCATCGTCCGTTTGTAGCGGCACTGGTCAATATTGATGGGGAAGTCTTTGGTCGCTGGGCCGAACATCATGGCGTCGGGTACACCACCTTCGCCGATCTGTCGCAGCACCCCGCGGTGCTGCGACAGGTGGCCGGCGAGATCGAGAAGGTTAACCGCCAATTGCCCGAACATGCACGGGTGCGCCGGTTCGCCAATTTACCCAAGGAGCTCGATGCCGACGAGGGCGAGCTCACCCGCACGCGAAAGCTCAAGCGCGAGTTCATCGAGGAGCGCTACGGCATGCTGATCGAAGCGCTTTACGGCGACGGCGACACGCTGGCCCTCGAGGTGCCCGTGCGCTACCAGGATGGGCGCAACGGCGTGCTGCGCGCTGTGGTCAGGCTGGAGGGGGCTGCGCACGCGGAGCCTACGCACGCGGCCACGCCGCCGGGAGTGAGCGCATGATGGACTTCATCAACTACGTCATCAATGGCGTTCTGCAGGGCCAGCTGTATGCGCTGCTGGCGCTGGGCTTTATCGTCATTTACCGGGCCAGCAAGGTTTTCAATTTCGCCCAGGGCGAGTTGATGATGCTGGGGGCGTATGCGGTGTGGACACTGACCCTGGGTGCCGGACTGCCGTCCTGGCTAGCAATCCCGCTGGCCTTTGTCTGCGCCATCATCTTTGGCTGGGTTGTCGAACGCCTGTTCTTCGAGCGCCTGGTGGGTGAATCCGTGTTCTCGATGGTGATGGTGACCATCGGCCTCGTGATCCTGATTCGTGGTCTGGTTCTGGTAGTCTGGGGAGCGGCGGACCGGCCGTTCCCGGTGCTGCTGCCGGCTGCGCCTATCATCGTCGGTGAACTGATCCTGCCCACTTCGCTGGTGATTGGTGCGCTGCTGACGTTGGCCCTCACGGTTGGCTTGTCCTATTTCTTCAACCGCACGCGCTTCGGCCTCACATTGACCGCTGTTGCCGAGGAGCCGACCATTGCGCTGTCGCTGGGCATCTCGGTGCGCCGCGCGGTGACGCTGGCCTGGATGATGGGCACGGCCATCGCAACCTTGGGGGCCATCGTTTTCCTCAGCGGTCGCTCGTTGACCGTGCAAACCGCCGACGTCGCGCTGGCGGCACTGCCGGTCGCACTGCTCGCGGGTCTGGAATCGATCGGCGGTCTGATTCTGGCCGGCGCCATCGTCGGCGTCGTGCAGGCGTTGGTGGCGGCCTACGTCGACCCGCGTATCGGCGGTTCGGCCTCCAGTATCGTTCCGTTCGTGTTCATGTTGGTGATCCTGCTGGTGCGGCCCACGGGCCTGTTCGGCTGGCGTCACGTCGAAAGGGTTTGAAGCGATGGATGCCTCTGGCGTGTTCTTCACCAGTTACGGCGGCGACCGCTCGCTCGTTCGCACGCGTTCGCACTGGGCGGCGCTGGCGCTGTTGTTGCTGCTGCTGGCGACGCTGCCCTGGTGGGCGTCGGAGCGCTGGGTGAGCATCGGCTACACGATGTTCATCACCGCCATCGCCGTAATCGGGCTGCAGATCTGCACCGGCTACGCCGGCCAGGTGAACCTCGGGCAGTCGGCCTTCATGGGCGTGGGCGCGTATGGTGGTGCACTGGTGCTGTATCGGCTGCATTGGGACGCGGTTGCCGCTGCCGCCGTTGGCGGAGCGGCCGCGGCGGCGTTCGGCGTGCTGTTCGGGTTGACGGCGGCGCGCATCAAGGGCTTCTACCTGGCGCTAACGACTATTGCTGCGCAGGCTCTGTTCCATTTCCTGGTACTCAACCTGCCCTCGTCCTGGCTGGGTGGCGCCGGCGGCGTGCACATCGAACAGGCCAGCGTACTCGGCTTTCGGCTCGACAATGACCGCGCCACCTACTTGTTCACACTGGCCGCACTGGTGGTGATGACTGCTGGCGCTTTGGGCATCGTGCGCTCGCGTCACGGGCGCGCGTTCGAGGCGGTGCGCGACGACGACGTGGCCGCTGGCATGATGGGCATCCCGGTGGTGGCGACCAAGGCGCGCGCCTTCCTGGTCGGCGCGTTCTACGCCGGCGTGGCTGGCGCGTTGTGGGCGGTGGCTCTGCGCCACGTGTCGGTCGAGCAGTTCACGCTGTTCAACGCGATCTGGATGATCGCGATGGTGATTGTCGGCGGCCTCGGATCGATCGTCGGTGCGCTGGTCGGCACGCTGGTGATCCAGCTTGCGCGCGAGAGCGTAAGCAGCCTCGGTCCGGACCTGGTCGTCATGCTGCCGGCAGTGGGGCAGGACTTCGTCTTCGCCGCCATGAACGTCCTGCTGGGCACCGTCATCATCCTGTTCCTTCTGTTTGAACCCAAGGGGCTGATGTACCGCGTGGAGATCGTCAAGCGCGCGTACCGAATCTGGCCGTTCCCGTACTGACCGCCGGCAGGGCCGGCATTTTTCAACCTAGGAGACAAACCTCATGAAACAATGGCAAACATGGATGGGCCGCGCGGCCCTGTTGGCAGCAGGGACGCTGGCCGGCGCAGCCCCTGGCAGCGCGCAGACCGTCTACCAAATCCCGGCGATGTCGGACTTCTCGGGCCCGTTCGCGGCGATCATGCCGATGGTGGCACCGGGCCGCGAGTCGGTGGTGTCTTGGTGGAATGCCGAGGTCGGCGCCAAGCTCGGCATCAAGCTCGATCTGAAGTCCTACGACACGCGCTACGACACTGCGCAGACCGCCAGCCTTTGGCCAGGCGTGCTGGCGACGAAACCGCTGGCGGGTCTGATGCTGGGGGGGCCGGACACGGCTGCGCTGCAACAGCGCCTGCCTACCGACAAGGTGCCGATGATCCTGAGCTCGGCGGCCAACGGCTTCGGCTGGCGGCCCAACCAGTGGGTGCTGACGACGCGACCGACCTTCGTGCACGAAATCGCTGCTTTCATCGAGTGGTTCCAGAAGAACAAGGCGGGTGGCACGCGGCCGGTGAAGGTGGCCCTGTTCACCAGTGAGGCATCGCCCACCTTCGCCGACATCGGAAAGGGTGTGATTGCCTACGCCAAGGCCAAACCGGCGATGGTCGAGCTGGTGGAGACGGTGTACGTAGAGCCGCAACCCGCCGACGTCACGCTGCAACTGCGCCGCGTCCTCAATGCGGGCGCGGAAGTGATCCTGGTCCCGACCACCATCCAGCAGGCGGTCGCCGTCAAACGGGCGATGCAGGCGCTCGGCAAGAAAGTGCCCATTGTCTATAGTCTGCACAATTCGCCTGGCATGCTTCAAAAGCTGATCGGCAGCCTGGACGCGATGGAAGGCGACTACGAAGCCTACGGCGGGGTCATCGCAGGCAGCGAAGACAGTGAGGCCAAGCGTTTCTACGACATGCTGGTCGCCAAGTACAACCTGAAGGCACCCTGGCACGCACTGACCAACATCGGAATCAACGGCAGTCTGGTGCTGGCGCGCACGGTGGAGGCCGCTGCGCGCAAGCACGGCAGCGACAAGCTCACGGGCGAAATTATCTACCGCACGCTGCTGGAGAACACGATCACCGCCAAGGAACTATTCGGCTTTACCAGCGGCGACGTCAGCTTCACAGCCGACGCGCCGTTTCCGAGTGGCGACGTGCGCATCAACATCGGCTCGGTGGTTGGCGGCAAGATCGTCACCGTGGCGGCCGGCGTCCCGGTGCCCAAGCTCGAGAAATGGTAAGTAGTTGGCCATGACCGAGCCGCTGATCGGGTTGCACAACGTCGAGGTCCTGTACGCGGGCGTGATCCTGGCGCTCAAGGGCGTCACGCTGGAGGTAGCTGCGGGCGGATGTACCGCCTTGCTCGGTCCCAATGGCGCGGGCAAGAGCACGACGCTGAAGGTGATCTCGGGCATGCTTAGCGTGGAGGAGGGGCATGTCTCCTCGGGCAGCGTCCGGCTGGCTGGACGCGATGTCACTGGCCTGCCGCCCGAGCAGATGGTGGCCGAGGGAGTGGTGCACGTGGTCGAGGGACGGCGTGTGCTGCGCCATATGACGGCGGCGCAAAATCTGGTGGTCGGTGGCCACCGCCTGCCGCGTCCGGCCGACGTGCGAGAGGGTCTAGAGCGCGTCTACGAACTGATCCCGCGCCTGGCCGAGATCCGGGAACGCACGGCGGGTTACCTCTCTGGCGGCGAACAGCAGATGCTGCTGATCGGCCGCGCGATGATGGCAGGGCCAAAGCTCCTGATGATTGACGAGCCTTCGCTCGGCTTGGCGCCGAAGATGGTGCACGAGATTTTCGACCTCCTGGCCCGACTGCGTGCGGCTGGAATGTCGCTCCTGATCGTCGAGCAGCATGCACAGGCAGCGCTGGCGCTGGCCGACCATGGCTACATCCTGGAGGGCGGCCGCGTCATGCTTGAGGGCAGCGCCGAGCAGTTGCGCGCCAACGAGGACATCCAGGAGTTTTACCTGGGCCGCCAGGCTGGGGGCGAACGCAGGAACTACCGCGAGGTCAAGCACTACCGTCGCCGCAAGCGCTGGCTGGGCTGAAATCGTTCGCACATGGAGAAGCGCATGCAAGTCTCCGACGGAATAGCCTGGGGCGTCGCCGAGGGCATTGGTCGCATCGTCCTGAGGCGACCCGAGCAGGCCAATGCAATCTCGCGCGCTGCAAGCCGGTCGCTCGCGCGCGCCATCCACGAGGTGCTCGATGGCCAGCCCCGCGTTGTATTGCTGACTGCGGAGGGCCGAATCTTTTGTGCTGGTGGTGACATCAACGAATTCAGGGCCGCCGGTCCGGCCCTTGACGCGTTGGTCGACGACGTCCTGACGCCGTTGCATCCGGCTCTCTACCGCCTGGCCACAGCGCCGCTGCCGGTGATTTCGGCCATCAATGGACCCGTCGCGGGGGCCGGCATCGGGCTGGCGCTGTGCGCCGATTTTGTGCTGGGCTCAAAGTCGATGAAACTGCGCACCGGCTACGCTGCCATTGGCCTGTCGCCCGATGCCGGCGCTTCTTACTTTCTGGCCCGCCGCATCGGTGCACTGCGAGCGCAGCAATGGCTGATGCTGAGCGAATCCATCGACGCCGAGCGCTGCCTGCAGCACGGTGTGATCGACACCCTGCACAGCGAGGCCGAACTGGACGCGGCGGCGCAGGCGCTGGTGCAGCGCCTGGCGCGCTCGGCCAGCGCCTCACTGGCTGGCATTAAATTTCTGTGCGCCGGTCTGCCTGGGCGTGATCTGCAAGCGCATCTGGCGCTGGAACAGCAACAACTGGTGGCGCGCGCGGCTAGCGTCGATGGTCAGGAAGGCGTACGCGCTTTTCTGGAAAAGCGCCCGCCCCGGTTTGTCGGAAAATGACGCTACCGTCATCCTGGTCGCAACGCCTGCGTCTGCCGTTGATCGCGGCGCCGATGCTGCGCGTGTCTGGGCCTGAAATGGTGGCGGCGGCCTGCCACGCCGGCGTGATTGGCGCTTTTCCGACCGCCAACTGCAGCAGTGCCGACGAACTCGGACAATGGATTGCGCGAGTGCGGTCGGCTTTTGAATCCGCAGGCACTTCGGCTGCGGAGGTTGCGCCATTTTGTGCCAACCTCATCATGCGCAGTCCACAGCTCGATGAGCATCTTGCCTGTCTGGTGCGTGAGCGCATTGAGATGGTGATCACCAGCGTCGGTTCACCACGCCGCGTGGTGGGGCCCTTGCGCGACGTCGGTTGCCGTGTGTTTGCCGACGTCGCCACGCTGGCGCACGCTGAAAAGGCCTTGGCTGACGGCGTCGACGGTCTGGTGCTGCTCGCCGGTGGGGCCGGCGGCCAAACCGGCTGGGTGAATCCCTTTGCATTTGTTCGCGCGGTACGTGGGATCTTCGACGGAGCCATCATTCTGGCAGGGGGCATCGCCGACGGCCAAGCGCTGTGGGCCGCTCGCGCGCTGGGTGCCGACCTGGCCTACATGGGTACGCGCTTTATCGCCACCAGCGAGAGTCTGGCCTCTGCGGCGTATCGCGCGATGCTGGTGCAATGCACATTTGACGATGTGATGACCTCGCCCGCATTCTCGGGGCTGGACGCGAACTGGCTGCGCCCGTCCATCGTCGCCGCCGGGCTCGATCCGGACGCGCTAGCAACACAGGTTCAGCGCATGGACGACAAGGAACTCTTCGATTCCAAAGTCCCCCGGCGCTGGACCAAAGTTTGGAGCGCTGGCCACTCGGTGGTTGGCGTAAAGCGGGTGCAGGCCGTGGCCGATCTGGTCGATGAAGTGGCCAGCCAGTACAACGAGGCACGCCAACGAAGTTTGACGCTGGGGACTGCGCCGATGACAACAAGTGACGGAGTGCCCTATGGTCGTGAATGAGACGACGCTGGTCGAACTGTTCGCTCGCAACGCGCGCGAGCATGGCGACCGAATCGCGTTGCTGGCAGGCCAGGAACGACTCACCCACCGCTCATTGCACACAGCCACTGAACGTTTGGCGGGCGGGTTGAGAACTGCTGGCGTGCGCCGTGGCGACCGGGTTGCCGTATTGGCCGGCAACCGGCCCGAAGTGCTACTCCTGCTTGGCGCGGTGGCCCGGCTGGGGGCCATCCTGGTGCCAATCAATACGCGCATGAGCACGCAGGAAGTGGCGCACCTGCTTGCCGACGCCGCACCCGTGTTGCTGGTTGCGGAATCAGCATTTGAGCCGCTCGCGGGCACCTATGACGGCGGCAGATATTGTTTGGACGGTGTGTCTGCTGGCTGGCTCCCGTATTCTGGCCTGGCAACCGGTTCGGCAACGCTCATGCCAGAGGAGGTACGTGCCGACGAAGGCGTGTTGATGATCTATACCGCGGCGGTGAGTGGCCAGCAGCGTGGCGCACTTCTGTCGCAACGCAACCTCAGCGCGGCGAGTCAGCATTTGGTGCAGCGCTTGCAACTCGACGCCAGCGATGTTCTGCTGGGCATACTGCCGCTTTACCATATTGCTGGCATAGGCTTTGCGCTGGCTTGCCAAACGGCCGGTGGCGCGACCCTGTTGCTCGAACGATTTGACGCAGCAGCAGCAGTGGAGGCCATCGACATTCACCGCATTTCGCTATGTGTCACGTTCAGTCCGATGCTGGCCGCATTGCTGGAAGCGGCGCGGGTCGCCGGGACTGCGCTGAGCAGCCTGCGTATCGTCACTGGGCTCGAAGCAGGCGACACGATCACCCGGCTTGAAACGCAGTCTCCGCAGGCACGTTTCTGGTCGGGCTATGGTCAAACCGAGATTTCAAGTGCCATTTGCATCGCGCCCTACAGGGATCGACCGGGTGCCGCCGGTCGTGCAACGCCGCCCAGTCAAGTGGCGGTAGCGGACGAGTCGGGCCAGTTGCTGTCTGCTGGACAAACCGGTGAAATTGTGGTCCGAGGGCCGACGGTATTTCTGGGTTGGTGGGACCATGCAACCAAGCGTGCTATCGCGCCGTCTGGTGACTGGCATCAGACCGGTGATCTGGGGCGTCTCGATGATCAGGGTTACCTCTGGTACAGCGGGCGCGCGGCGTACAAAGTGCTGATCAAGTCGGGCGGTGAAAATGTTTACCCTGGGGAGGTAGAGCAGGCGCTACTCGCTCATCGAGCCGTGGCGGCGGCGGTAGTTTTTGGCGTGCCAGATCCGCACTGGGGCGAAGCCGTGCGGGCGGTCTGCGTCAAGCAACCCCATCAAGAGGTTGGGGTTGATGAATTGATCGAATTCGTCGCGTCGCGCATTGCGCGATTCAAGCGGCCACGCCACATTGTCTTCGTCGAGTGCTTGCCGACTCTAGTGGACGGCAGCACGAATCGCGAGGCAGTGACAAAAGCACATTCCGATTAGGATGCTTCGGTTTATTGGCGAAGTTTGCGGGCGGCTGATGCTCGTAAATGGGGTGCTTTCGACGCCGTCGATCACGCGATATCGCAAGAAATCATGTTTCGGCAGATAACCGCTATGATGCTGTCGGTTTTCGAGCTTACATTTCGCAACCCGTTTTTCAATTCAAAGGAGACCTGTTCATGCTGAAGAAGATTCTTGTAATGCTGGCGATGTTGTACGCGGCAGCGTGCTTTGCGGCAGTCGATGTCAATAAGGCCAGCGCCGCCGAACTCGACGGCATCAAGGGGATCGGTCCGGCGATTTCGGGCAAGATCATTGATGAGCGTGCCAAGGGCGCGTTCAAGGATTGGAACGACCTGATCACCCGGGTCAAGGGTGTGGGCGAAGTCAACGCCTCGAAGTTCTCTGCTGAGGGGATGACCGTTGGTGGTGCTTCATACAAGGGTGCTGTGGCAGCGCCGGCGACGGCCAAGAAACAGGAGACGGCCACTGCAAAGACCCAGGAGAAGCCGGCGGCAAAAGCTGCCGAGGTCAAGGCGGAGGAAGCTCCTGCTGATGTCAAGAAGTCGAAGAAGGCCGAAAAAGCTGCGGCCAAGGCGAAAGACGCCACGCCCGAGGAGAAGCCCGCCGATAGCAAGAAGTCGAAGAAGGCGGCAAAAGCTGCCGCGCGTGCAGCCAGCGCGGCAAGTGCACCCAAGAAATAGCTCTGGCAGCGCGCGCACCAACCCGCCAACCGGCGGGTTTTTATTGTGTGCGCCCAGCACGGGTGCACCCTAGCGCCAGGCCGAGCGCGAGCGTTCGCGCACTTGAATGCTGGCCGGGCCAGCGTGCAGATCTTCGGCTTGTGCCACCGCGACGCCGGGCCAGACCAGCGTTTCGAATTGTTCAACCATTTCATCCGGAATGAAGCGCGTTCGCCCGGCATACAGATGGCGGTCGCCGTAGGCCGATTGCTGGGTGACGTAGAAGCGCTGTGGCACCAGCAGATGCAAGTGCTCCTTGGCCCGGGTCATGGCCACATACAACAAACGCCGCTCCTCTTCGATTTCATCTTGTGTGCCGGTGCCAAGGTCTGACGGAATGCAGCCGTCAACCACGTTGAGCACATGCACCGAGGTCCATTCCTGCCCCTTGGCCGAATGAATGGTCGAGAGGACCACATAGTCTTCATCGCGGTGCGACGCCCCTGAGCGGTCGCTGGTTGCCTCGGGTGGGTCGAGCGTGAGTTCACTCAGGAAGCGCTCGCGGTTGCCATACGCGCCAGCCAGGCGCTCCAGGTTGTCAAGATCGGCCAGGCGAATATGTGCGTCGTCATGCAAGCGCTCAAGGTGTGGTCGATACCACGCTTTGGCAAGATGTAGGTCCGCTGGCCACGCCCGGTGCGGAGCACGCAGCGCGCAGTACATCTGGACAAACAATTGCCATTGGTTGAGGGTGTTTTTGGCCACCTGAAACTGCGCCAATGCGGCGCCCGGATCGGCGGCCAGGTTCATCGCAGCGAGGAGTCGCCCGGCCAGGGCCGCGCCGATGCCAGGGATCAGCTGCAGCACCCGAAAACCCGCCAGCCGCCCTCTAGGGTTCTGCGCAAAGCGCAGGATCGCGAGCAGGTCCTTCACATGGGCGGCTTCGAGAAACTTCAAGCCGCCGAATTTGACGAACGGGATTTGCCGTCGCGCCAGTTCGAGTTCCAGTGCTGCGCTGTGCGAGGAAGTACGAAACAGCACCGCCTGCGATTTCAGCGCGAGCCCGGCCTCTCGGTGTTCAAGAATGCGCTCGGCCACCCAGCGCGCTTGGTCGGCCTCGTCGGCAACCATGACCAACTGGGGGCGCGTGCTGCCGGGCTTGTCGGTCCAGAGATGTTTGGCGTGGCGCTCCGGCGCCTGCGCGATCACTGCGTTCGAGACGTCGAGCACCGCCTGCGTTGAGCGGTAATTGCGCTCGAGCGTAATCAAGCGTGCGGGTTCGCCGAACTGCCCTGCGAAATCCAGAATGTTGCGCACCGTCGCACCGCGAAAGCTGTAGATGCTTTGGGCATCGTCACCCACCACGGTCAGCCCGCGACCGTCTGGTTTGAGCCCGCGCAGAATTGCCGCCTGCAGTCGATTCGTGTCCTGGTATTCGTCGACCAGCACGTGGTCAAAGCGGGGCGCGATTTCAGCCCTGAGTCCTGGCTCGTGCATCATCTCGGACCAGAACAGCAGCAAGTCGTCGTAATCGAGCACGTTCTGCGCATGTTTGGTCTCAACGTAGGCTCCAAACAGCCGCTTGAGTTCAGCCTCCCAATGAGCACACCAGGGGAAGACTTTTTGCAGGACCGCCGACAGCGGCTCCTCGCTGTTGACCACACGCGAGTAGATCGACAGGCAGGTCCCCTTTTGCGGGAACCGGTTCCCGGTTGTCGACAGGGCGAGTTCATGGCGCACCAGACTGAGCAGATCCTCGGAGTCGCTGCGGTCATGAATGGTGAAGGATTCATCCAAGCCGATGCGCGCGGCGTAGTCGCGCAGCAGTCGCGCGCCAACGCTGTGGAAAGTACCCGACCAGGGCAGGGCAGTCAAGGCAGCGCCGTGGCCCAGACCCAGAACCCGGTTCAGCACGCCCGCGACACGGCGCTCCATCTCGATCGCAGCACGACGCGAAAACGTCAGCAACAGCAGTCGCTGCGGGTCGGCGCCGTGCAGGATGAGGTTGGCCACGCGAAAGGCCAGCGTGTTGGTCTTGCCGGTGCCGGCCCCGGCGACGATCAGCAGCGCCCGCTGATCATCGCCGCACTCAGCGACGCCGTGCCCAACGGCTGAGCGCTGCTCGGCATTAAGGGTCGCGAAGGGGTCAATGCAGGCTTCAGTAACGGTTTGCATGAGACCCGGTTTCGTGGGACGCAGCAGTCAATGGGCGGGTGGGAACTGTATGTTAATACAGTTCTCGCTGCGGACATTGTCTATTTCACTTATGCTGTGGGTCCATGCAACGTCTGACGCAAGCTCCCAACCTGGCCATTGCCACGCTCTGGCACGATGTACTTGCCGCCGAAGGCATCGAATCGAGCATTGAGCGCCAGTACCTTGGTGGCGGGGCCGGTGAGTTGCCGCCCGACCAGTGCCTGCCCGAGCTGTGGCTGCATCATCCAACACAGGAGGCCCAGGCGCGCGAGCTGTTGCAGGCGTTGCAAAACACGCCGCAACATCGATGGCGATGCGGTTGCGGCGAACTCGTCGAGGGCGGCTTCGAGCAGTGCTGGAATTGTTCTGAACCGATGCCGCGCTAGGCAAACCGCGCGGACGCGCGGGCTCTGGCGCGGTAGTACGATTGCCGCGTATGCAAGGAGCTAGCGATGAATATCGATGGGTTTATGCGCGGCTACAAGGCCGCTTGGGAAGCGAAGGACGAGGCCGCATTTTGTGCGCTCTTTACGCCGGACGGCCTTTACCACAACACACCGTTTGCCACCCAGCGTGGGCACGTCGAGCTCGCAGCGTACTGGGCGCGTATCAAACTTCAAAATGATATCGATGTCAGCTTCGAAGTTCTATCTTCGACCCCGAACGCAGGCATCGCGCACTGGCACGTGACGTATCAGGTTGCGTCGGAGGAATTGTTTCGGGTCTGGGCGGCTTCAACCGGAACCAACCTGGTGGCCCGCAAACCCGGCGACCCGCTGCCGCGCATGGTTCTGGACGGGGTGCTGCACGCCTCCTTTAGAGACGGCCTTTGCCACGAGTGCCGTCTGTGGTGGCACAGTCTGCCGGTGCCGACCTAGTCGCTGTCTTGCCAGGCATGGGATCGAACCGCCCGTTGCGCGTCATCCTCGCAGCCATCGGCTCGCGTGGCGATGTTCAGCCAATGCTGGCGCTGGCACAGGAACTGGTGGCTCGCGGGCACGATGCCATTGTGGCGGCACCGGCAAACTTTGAACCCTGGGTCCGAGATCTCGGCTTCAAGTTCGTGCCGCTGGGCGTGGACATGCAACTGTTTCTCTCGGAAAATCCGGGCCTGATGACGGGCAATCCGCTGAGGATGCTCAGACAAGTCATCCGCTATTTCAAGACGCAGGGGCCGCTGCAGGTGCAGCAGCTTGCATCGGCCTGTCGCGGGGCCGATGCGATGGTCTATGGCGGCCTGGCTTTCTTCGCCGCGCCGACGATATCGCAAGCACTTCACTTGCCTGCGTTGGGCGTGCTCTACAGCACGTGCATACTGCCCTCGAGTCTGCATCCGCCGCCGATGATTCCATGGCAGGGCTTGCCCGGCTGGACAAACCAACTGCTTTGGCGCCTCGATCGGTGGTTGGGCGATTGGTTGATGCGCGACACGGTGAACACGATGCGTGCCGGTTTCGCATTACCACCGGTAGAACATGTCTGGAAGCACATGACGGATGATCAGCCGTTGGTGATTGCAGCCGACGAGGCCTTGTTCCCACCCGATGTTCGGCAAGAACGGAACGATCCGTACGTCAATTTCCTGTTCTTTGAAGATCCCCTGCCGCTCGACCCCGAACTCGACGCCTGGCTGGGCGCGGGCGAGCCCCCGGTCTTCGTCGGCTTCGGCAGCATGTCCGGGCCGGGCACAGAGCGCATCGGGCGAATGATCGTCGACGCCGTATCGGCCAGCGGCCGTCGTTGTGCTCTTGACGCGGGGTGGGCTGGTTTGGGCGCTGGCTCGCTGCCACCGGGTTGGCGCGTGATACGCGAGGCACCCCATGCCCTGCTGTTTGCGCGCTGCGCGGTCGTGGTCCATCATGGCGGATCGGGAACGACGGCGCAGGCGCTGCGTGCCGGGGTACCGCAGGTCGTGCTGCCGCTCATTCTTGACCAGTTCCACCAGGGTCATCGATTGCACTTGGCCGGGCTTGCACCGCGTCCGCTGCCGATGGAATCGGTGACGGTAGCCAAGCTTGGAGACGCCATTAAATCCGCTTTGTTGTTGCCGGCTCAAGCGCGCCAGACGGTTGCCGCAAGGCTGCAAGCGAGCGATGCGGGCGAGGATATTGCGCAGCGCGTCGAAAAGATGGTGGGGGCTTTGGACGAACGACCCTGAGATCGGTACAAACTGCTAACAATGTCTTCGGTATGTACCCCCAATTAAATGGTGCCGATTAACGGATTCGAACTGTTGACCTACCGCTTACAAGGCGGTTGCTCTACCAACTGAGCTAAATCGGCGCAGGTCGCATTCTACCGAACCGTTCAAATCGACCGGCTGCGATATGCGGGTTACTTCACGCGTTTGAGGGCGGGGCGCTTGCGCGCCGTCGTGGGCGGGGGCGGCGGTTCAGGTTCATCATCGTTGCGGGGGCGGAATTCGACACTGTTGAGCGTGTGCGCCGCGCCTGCTGCGTCGCCTTGGGCAATGACCATCGGGAACGCCATGCCCTGGCCGTTTTCGCGGGCGTAGATGGCGATGACCCGGCTCACTGGCACCATCACTTCGCGTGCGGTCCCCGCGAAGCGGGCCTTGAACTCAATGAACTCATTGCCGAGCTTGAGCGACGTGGTGGCATCAAAGCTGATGTTGAGGACGATTTCCCCGTCCTTGACATACTCGCGCGGTACCTGTACGTGCTCGTCGACGGCCACCGCCACATACGGCGTGAAGCCGTTGTCGGTGCACCACTCGTACAACGCGCGAATCAGGTACGGGCGGGTTGAAATGGTCTGGGCCGGATCGGTCATGGCGGCGTCCTGGCAAGTCTACTTGCGCATGACTTTCTCGGAAGGCGTCAGTGCTTCGATGTAGGCCGGGCGCGAAAAGATGCGCTCGGCATATTTCAGCAGGGGCGCGGCGTTCTTGCTCAGGTCGATGCCGTAGTAGTCCAGGCGCCATAGCAGCGGGGCGATCGCCACGTCGAGCATCGAAAAGCCGTCTCCGAGCATGAACTTGTTCTTCAGGAACACCGGGGCGAGTTGGGTCAGGCGGTCGCGGATGTGTGCACGCGCCTTCTCCAGGGTCTTCTCGTTGCTCTTGGCCGCACGCGACTCCAGCGTCGAGACGTGGATGAACAATTCCTTCTCGAAGTTGAGCAGGAACAGGCGCACCCGCGCCCGATCGACCGGATCGCCGGGCATCAGTTGTGGATGCGGAAAGCGCTCGTCGATGTACTCGTTGATGATGTTCGATTCGTACAGGATCAGGTCGCGCTCGACCAGAATGGGAACCTGGCCATAGGGGTTCATCACCGTGATGTCTTCGGATTTATTGAAGAGATCGACATCACGAATTTCAAAGTCCATGCCCTTCTCGAACAGGACGAAACGGCAGCGGTGGGAAAACGGGCAGGTAGTACCTGAATACAACACCATCATGGTGGGACTCCTAATGAACAAAAACGGGGTTCAACCACGACGCGACACGGTTCGAGTCATGATCAATCCAATGGAGCAGCCTGCCTGAGGCAGGACTGCTCCGCGAAATTCAAGCCACGTCGGCCCCGGTCATCACCGTGCCGACGCCGGGCGGTCACTTGATGTCTTTCCAATATGCGGCGTTCAGGCGCCAGGTAAAAAAGGACAGCACAGCGAGAAACAGCAAAACCCCGATGCCAATGCGAACGCGCGAGTTCTGTACCGGCTCACCCATCCATTGCAGGTAGGCGACCAGATTGGCGACCGTCTGATCGTATTGCAACGCAGTCATGCTGCCCGGGCGGATTTGTTCCCAGCCCTTGTGCACATGGACGACTTCGCCGTGCTCCTTGATTTCTTCATAAACCGGACGCCGCAAGCCTTGCAGTTCCCACAGCACGTGGGGCATCGCGACGTTGGGAAATGCCAGATTGTTCCAGCCCGTGGGCCGACTCTCGTCCACGTAGAAGGACCGCATGTAGGTGTACAGATAGTCGGCACCCGTGCCACCGGCACCGGCGCGCGAGCGCGCGATCACGGTGAGATCGGGCGGATTGACGCCGAACCAACCCTTAGCCTGTCGCGGATCAATCGCTGCCTTCATCGTGTCGCCGAATTTTCCGTTTGTCAGCAGCAGGTTGTCCTTGATCTGGCCGGGCGTCAGGCCCAGGTCCTGCAACTGCGTGTAGCGCTGGAACGCGGCGGAGTGGCAATTCAGGCAATAGTTGACGAACAGTTTGGCGCCATTTTGCAGGGCCGCCATGTCCGTGGTCTTGACTGGCGCCTTATCCCAGTTCGCCTTTGCGACGTTGGCTTGGACCGATGCGGCCAGAACCAGACCCAGCGTCAGACCGAGACAGCACTTTCTAATGAAACCCAGGGCGGTCATATTCTCTTCTCCCACTCAGTGCGCTGTGTAGTTGACACGGCTGGGCACGGGTTTGACCGCGCCAAGGCCGCTCCACCATGGCATCAGGGCGAAGAAACCAAAGTAGAACAGGGTCCCGAGCTGGCCGATCCGGCCGCCGATGACCGAGACCGGCTGCGTTCCGAGATAGCCCAGCACCAGGAAATCGAGGATGAACACACCGTACAGGTACTTGTGCCAGTCGGGGCGATAGCGAATCGACTTGACCGCGCAGTTGTCCAGCCAGGGCAGGAAGAACAGGATTACGACGCCCCCGCCCATGGCCACCACGCCCCAGAACTTGGCATCAATGGACAGCATCATGGCGACGACGACCAGCGCACCGGCGACGATCAGGGCCTTGAACAGCGGGGGCATCTTTGGTCGCGTCGCACCCAGCCCCGCAGCGGCAAGCACGCAGGCAATCAATGCGTACATCATCTCGCTGGTGACGGCACGCAGCAAGGAATAAAAGGGCGTGAAATACCAGACCGGCGCAATGTGCGACGGCGTTTGGAACTGGTCCGCCGGGATGAAGTTGTTGTATTCGAGGAAGTAGCCACCCATCTCGGGAGCAAAAAAGACAATCGCCGAGAACGCCATCAGGAACACGCTGACAGCAAAGGCGTCGTGCACGGTGTAGTACGGGTGAAATGCAATGCCATCGAGGGGAATGCCGTCGGCGCCCTTGTTCGCCTTGATTTCAATTCCGTCGGGGTTGAGTGAGCCGACTTCGTGCAGGGCGATGATGTGCGCCACGACCAGCCCGAGCAGCACCAGCGGCACAGCAATAACGTGGAAGCTGAAGAAACGGTTCAGCGTTGCATCACCCACCACAAAATCGCCGCGAATCAGCAGCGCCAGATCCGGGCCGACAAAGGGAATCGCGGAGAACAGATTGATGATCACCTGCGCGCCCCAGTACGACATCTGGCCCCAGGGCAACAGATAACCCATGAAGGCCTCGGCCATCAACGCCAGGAAGATGGCACAGCCGAAGATCCATACCAGCTCACGCGGCTTGCGGTAACTGCCGTAGATCAGACCGCGATACATGTGCAGATACACCACCAGGAAGAAGGCGGAGGCGCCGGTGGAGTGCATGTAGCGAATCAGCCAACCCCAAGGCACGTCGCGCATGATGTATTCGACCGACCCGAATGCAAGCGCCGTGTCGGGCTTGTAGTGCATGACGAGGAAAATGCCGGTGACGAGTTGGATCACCAGCACGACCAGCGACAGGACGCCGAAGATGTACCAGAAGTTGAAGTTCTTGGCGACCCAGTACTCGCTCATGTGCTCGCGAAAGAGTTTGGACAGCGGAAACCGGTTGTCCACCCAGTTCAGCAGCTTCGCCCCGGTCGGGGCGTTGGGAGAAATTTCTTGCAATTGCGCCATGAACTTGGTCCTCAGGCCTTCTTGTCGTCGCCAATGAGCAGGCGCGCGTCCGACAGGTACATGTGCGGAGGAACCTCCAGATTGTCCGGTGCGGGCTTGTTCTTGAAGACCCGACCGGCGAGATCGAAGGTTGAGCCGTGACAAGGACAGAAAAATCCGCCTGGCCAATCGTCGGGCAGCGACGGCTGCGGGCCCGGGGTGAGTTTGTCCGAGGGTGAGCAACCCAGGTGTGTGCAGATCCCCACCACCACCAGGTACTCGGGCTTGATGGAGCGCGCTTCGTTGCGCGCATACCCCGGTGCCTGCTCGTCGGGCTTGCGCTCGGACTTGGGATCGGCCAACTCGGCGTCATGTTTGGGCAGTTCGGCCAGTTGCTCAGGGGTGCGACGCAGGATCCAGACCGGCTTGCCGCGCCACTCCACGGTCATCTTTTCTCCCGGTGTGAGCGCGGAAATATCCACTTCCACCGCCGCGCCTGCAGCCTTGGCCTTTTCTGAGGGTTGCAAACTGCTGATGAACGGGACCGCAGCGGCAATGCCGCCGACTGCGCCGGCACAGCTCGAGGCGATCAGCCAGGTGCGCTTGCTGGCGTCAATCTGACGGCGGTCAACGGGGGTCTCACTCATGGGAATTCTCAAGGAAATACATCGCTACGAGGGCAAAACACGAACATTCAATTGTAGCTGACCCCCACGCAATGGCGCAGGCGCCAAGCTTGCCCAGGGTATTGAATCAGACGATACTTCGCACTGCCGAAATCTAACAGGAGCTACGACCATGGGCATGATGCAGGAGTTCAAGGAGTTTGCTGTCAAGGGCAACGTGATGGATCTGGCCGTCGGCGTGATTATTGGAGGCGCCTTCGGCAAGATTGTTGAGTCGGTCGTGGGTGATCTGATTATGCCGATCGCCGGCGCCGTCTTTGGCAAGCTCGATTTTTCGAGCCTGTTTGTGGTCCTCGGGCAGCCTCCCGCCGGTACCGCGATGACGCTCGACGGCTTGAAGAAGGCAAGTGTGCCGGTGCTGGCCTACGGCAATTTCATCACCGTGGCGGTCAACTTCGCGATTCTTGCCTTCATCATCTTCATGATGGTCAAACAAGTCAACCGCTTGAAGAAAGACGCGCCGCCGGCCGCTGCGCCGGCGCCGGTCACACCCGAAGACGTGGTGCTGTTGCGCGAAATACGAGACAGCCTGCGGAAATAGACCGCTATTTTTTTTGTAGCTACTAACGCCGGTCAACCGGGCGTTAGTAGCCGATTTGACCTAGATTTGCGGTTGGCTCAACTGGCGCGCCATGGCGATCGCTGCGATCAGGCTGGACGCGTCGGCACGGCCAGTGCCTGCGAGGTCAAACGCGGTGCCGTGGTCGGGGCTGGTGCGCACCAGTGGCAGACCGAGGGTGACGTTGACACCCTTGTCCATGCCCAGATACTTCACCGGAATCAGGCCTTGATCATGGTACATCGCGACCACCACATCGAACTCACCTGCGATGCCATCTTTGGCCCGGGCCCTCATGAACACGGTGTCCGGCGCGAAGGGGCCGCTCACATCGATGCCTGACGCGGCGGCGGTGGTGATGGCCGGGGTGATCACTTCGAGTTCCTCGCGGCCGAACAAACCACCTTCGCCCGCGTGTGGATTCAGGCCCGCCACCGCGATTCGCGGTGCGTGGCCAAGAATCGCCGAGAGCGACGCGTGAGTGATTCGCAGCGTTTGCAGGACCGGGTCAAAAGTGACCGCTTCGATCGCTGCTCGCAAGGCGACATGAATGCTCACCAGCACGACCCGCAACTCGTCATTGGCCAGCATCATGCGCACCGGCATGGCCTCAAGGCTGACGCCTGCGTGCGCAGCGGCCAGGGCCTGCAGCATTTCGGTGTGCCCCGGATAGAGGGCATGCGGCTCGCCTGCGAGCGCCAGCGCCTCCTTGTGCAGCGGCGCGGTGACCAGTGCGGCGACCTCGCCGCGCAAGGCGGCCTGCGCCGCCCAGGTGACGCACTGCCCGGCCAGCGCACCTGCCTGGGCATTCAACTGGCCAAAGGCGACGCTCTCGCCAACTGCGCCGATCTGCAATACCGGCAGACAGCGCGACGGCAAGTCCAGCGCCTGGCTCGCTGCCTCGATCACGACTACCGGCGAGGCAACCTGCCCTTCACGGATGATCCCCTGCGCGCGGCGCATGGTGGCAACATCGCCCACCACAAAGCACTCGCGTGTCAGTTCGGGCGCGTCGCGAAAAGCCTTGGCGATGATTTCCGGGCCAATGCCCGCGGCATCCCCGAGTGTGATGGCGATAGGTTTGCGCACGCTCATGCCGGGTTGTCGATATCGATGAATTCGTGCGCCAGCCCGAGTTGCGCTGCCACGTGCGCCGCCACGGCGGGCGCACCGTAACGCTCGCTGGCGTGATGGCCGCAGGCCAGAAACGCCACACCACACTCGCGCGCGTAGTGCGCCTGCGGCTCTGATATTTCGCCGGTCAGAAACAGGTCGGCACCCGCAGCAATGGCGGCTTCAAAGTAGCCCTGCGCCCCGCCGCTGCACCACGCTATTGTTTTTATAGCTCGTTGTGCAGTATTGACGAGCGTTACAGGACGATTTAGCTTCATCTCAACGGACTTTGCAAAAGCCTCGGCGCTCGCGCAGGGCATGCCGTCAACCGGTTCCCCTAGAAAGCCAAGGTCCTGTTCACCAAATCGCGCCAGCGCGCGCAGCCCCAGCTTCAACCCAAGTTGCGCGTTGTTGCCCAGTTCCGGATGGGCATCCAGCGGCAGATGGTAGGCATACAGATTGATGTCGTGCGCCAGCAGCAGGGCCAGGCGCCGCTTGAGCCAGCCGGTCACGCAAGCATCCTGTGCGCGCCAGAACAGGCCATGATGGACAAAGATTGCATCAGCGCGCGCGGCCAGCGCAGCCTCGATCAGCGCCAGGCTGGCGGTCACACCCGAGACGATCTTGGTTACCTCCTGGCGGCCTTCAACCTGCAGCCCATTCGGGCCGGCGTCGCGAAAGCGCTCGGGCGCGAGCAGCGTGTCAAGCGTCTGCAGCAGATGGGTGCGATTGGTCATAAGTTGCTCAAGGTCAGTCCGTCGCGTTTGGCCGCACCGGAGCTGACCAACTCGGCAGCGAGTTGTTCGAGCCATTTTGACACGTCCACATCGGCAAAGTGCCGGGCATGAATGCGCCGGAAATACGGCGTTGCACTGGCCCAGGCCAGCAACTGCGGCCATGCAATGCTCTGGACCTCCAGCAGTTTGAACTTGAGCAGCACCTTGGTCGCATAGCGGATGTGTTTT
This sequence comes from uncultured Pseudomonadota bacterium, assembly GCA_963844495.1. Classification (GTDB taxonomy): domain Bacteria; phylum Pseudomonadota; class Gammaproteobacteria; order Burkholderiales; family Burkholderiaceae_C; genus Rhodoferax. The sequence continues at coordinate 147,899 of CAWJOT010000003.1, read as the reverse complement.
GCCGGGTCGGCCACAAAGCCGCTCAGGCGCGCGCGCGCGCGCGCGAGCGCCGCGTGCACTTCGGTGAACGCCGGGCCATGCCCTGGAATCACGGTGCGTGGCGCCAGAGCCTCAATCAGGTCGAGGGTGGAGCCAACCGCATCAAACGCGTCGACGCCTTCGAGCTCGGGAAACACCACGCCAAAGCCGTTCTCCCACAGCGCATCGGCCGAGACCAGCAGGCGCGAGGCCGGTTCAAACAGAATCACCGAATGCGGATCGTGCCCGGGGGCTGCGTGGACCTGCCAGTCCAGATCGCCGAGCCTGATTTCGGCCCCGGGCACCAGCAAGCTGTCGAACCCGAAGCGCGCGCAATTCTGCCCGGTGGCAGCGTAGCTCAGCGCGTTGCGGTCCCAGGCCCGTACGTATTCGGCCTGGGCCGGTGGAATGATGGTGGTCAACTCCGGGTAGCGGCCCTGCAGCGCTGCATTGCCGCCGCAATGATCGCTGTGCAGATGGGTGTTAACCAGTACGTCGAGGGAGCGTCCGCCCAGCACGGAGTCGAGAAGCGCCAGCGTTTGCCCGGCATGGGTGACGTAACCACTGTCGATCAGCGCGCACGAATCACGACCCTGCAGCAGGATGTTGTTCGACGACAGCCAGCCGCGCTCAAGAACCGTGATGCCCGGGGGCAGCATCGGCTATTTTCCGACGCGCAATTCGCGTCGCAGGATCTTGCCGACGTTGGACTTGGGCAAATCGTCGCGAAACTCGATGTACTTGGGTCGCTTGTAACCGGTCAGGTTGTGTTGACAGTATTTGATGACGTCGTTTTCCGAAAGGTGCGGATCGTCGCGCACCACGAACACCTTGATCGCTTCGCCCTGCTTTTCGTCGCTCACGCCGATGACAGCGCATTCGAGTACCCCTTCGCACAGCGAAATGACGTTTTCGAGCTCGCTTGGGAAGACGTTGAAGCCGCTGACCAGGATCATGTCCTTCTTGCGGTCCACGATCCGGGTGTAGCCGCGCTCGTCCATGATGCCGACGTCGCCGGTGCGCATGAAGCCGTCGGCGGTAAACGCGTTCTTGTTTTCTTCGGGCTGGTTGTAGTAGCCCGTCATCACATTGGGCCCCTTGATGCAGATTTCGCCTGATTCACCCAGCGGCAGCGATTGACCTGTGTCGTCCTTGATGGCGATTTCAATGCCCGGCAGCGGTAGCCCGATCGTGCCCGAGAATTCTTTCGAATCGACCGGGTTGTTGGTGCCCATGGCGCAGGTCTCGCTCATACCCCAGCCTTCGACCATCGGGCAGCCGGTCATCTCCAGCCAGTGCTTGGCCGTGCCCGCCGAAGCCGCCATGCCACCGGCCTGGGACGAAACGAGCGAGGAGAAATCAACCGTTTTGAATTGCGGATGCTGTAGCAGCGCGTTGAACAGGGTGTTTACGCCGGGCAGGAAATGAAACGGACGCTTCTTCAGCGTTTCAATGAAACCACCGAAATCACGCGGATTCGGAATCAGTGTCATGTGTGAGCCCCAGCGGATCGTCAGCAAGCACAGGGCCAGCGCAAAGATGTGGTACAGCGGCAGTGCGGCGATGCTGTTGCTCTGCTTGATGTCGCCGATCTTTCCCAGCGCTGGCGTGAACCAGGCTTCGGCTTGCAGGACGGCGGCAACGATGTTGCGATGCGTGAGCACCGCACCCTTGCTCAGGCCGGTGGTGCCGCCGGTGTACTGCAAGAAGGCGATCGAATCCGGGGACGCGGGGGCGGACTTGAAGGTCATCGTTCGGCCCTGCGCGATTGCCTGCTTGAAGGACGTGACGGTGCGCCCCTGGGTCAGCGGGAGCTTGTACGCGGGCACCATCTTGGCCAGATGCCTGACAGCAAAGGTCAGCCACCGGCCGTACCAGAAACCGAGCAAGTCGCCCATCGAGGCGATTACCACGTGCTTGACCGGCGTGTTGTCAATCACCTCGGCCAGCGTCCCGGCAAAATTCTCCAGCACCACAATGGCACTGGCTCCCGAATCCTTGAGTTGGTGTTCGAGCTCGCGCGCGGTGTACAGCGGGTTGACGTTGACGCAGGTGTACCCGGCGCGCAGAATCGCCGCCATGGTGACCGGAAACTGCGGTACGTTGGGCAGCATGATGGCAATTCGCGCGCCCGGTTCCAGGCCCAGTGCCTGCAGTCGCGCGCCCAAGGCGGCCGAGAGTTCGCCGAGCTGGCCGTAGCTCATCCAGCGTTCCATGCAAACAGAAAACGGCCGCGACGCATTTTGCGCGAACGATTCTTCCAGCAACTGCGTCAGGGACTGGTATTGATCGGGGTCGATGTCGTGCGCGACACCTTCGGGGTAACTCTTGAGCCAGACTTTTTCCATGATGATCTCCTGAGGCGCCATTTTCATTCAGTGCGTCTTGCATCCCTACCGGGCAAGCCCCAATAGGCGTGTTATTTCCGTCTCGCAGGCGACAGTTCCAGCGTCAAACAGCAGGTCGAACAGGCTCGATTCCCGGCTCTTCACCGTCGCCAGAAAAGAGCGCGCGCCCGCGCCTTTGCCACCCATCGCCGCGAAGGTGTCGAAACCCGATTCGAGAAACTGCTGCAAGGCGTTCATGCCCGCCGCCCGGGCCGGGGCTCGCATCATCTTGAGCATCATGCGCAGGCCGCGCGTGCGCGTGAGCCGGTCCAGCTCATGACCGATGTGCAAAACGGTCTCGAGTTGTCTGTCGCGGTCAGCACGGCGAGCCACGCCGCGCCAAGCCATCAGGTAGCGCGGCACGTCGGCAAGGGCAGCGTGCCCGGCCCAGCTTTGGGCAAGTGCCAGATCCAGCTCCTCGCTCAGGCAATGCAACTGCGCCAGTGCCACTGCGGTTTGCACCACCGGTTGCGGAAACAGTCGCTCAAGCGCACCGGCAATGCGGGCAAACTGCGCATCGCGCTGCGAGTAGTCCTTCTCGCTGTAGAGTTCATCGAGAAAAAACCGCGCCGCGCCCCGGTACTGGGCCGACGCCAGCAGGTCGGCGTAACTGCCGGCAAAGCGTCTGGCCTGAAAACGCTTGATGGCGCTCAGCGCGCGCGCCAAGTCCGGTGCGTCGGCAGCGGTTTGCCGCATCAAGGCCACTTGGGTGACGGCGTTGCGAATGATCTTTGAGGCTTCCATGCAGGTGCACAGTCTAGCGTTCAAATACACTAGCCAGCTCACCACTGAGGCCAATGCGCTCCCGATGAACCCTGATGCACAAAATCTCTGGCGCGCGCCGCGCTGGGCGCTGGCTGTCTTGCTGGCGGTGCTGGGCATGCTCGGGCCGTTTTCGATCGACACCTACCTGCCCGCCTTTGCCGGCATTGCCCAGTCCCTGTCGGCGACGCCGGTGCAGATGCAGCAGACGCTGTCGGCGTATCTGTTCGGCTTTGCCTTCATGAGCCTGTTTCATGGCGCCATTTCCGACAGTCTGGGGCGTCGCCCGGTGGTGCTGTGGGGTCTGGCCGCCTTCACGCTGGCTTCGGCCGGTTGTGCCCTGTCGCAAAATATCGGCCAGCTCGTGTTTTTTCCGCGCCATGCAGGGGCTGTCCACCGGCGCGGGCATTGTCGTGGCGCGCGCGGTGGTGCGTGACATGTTTGCACCGGCCCAGGCGCAAAAAGTGATGAGCCAGATCACGATCTACTTTGGCGTGGCGCCCGCCATCGCGCCGATCATCGGCGGCTGGCTGTTCGTGAATCTGGGCTGGCACAGCATCTTCTGGTTTCTCACGGCCATCGGTGTCGCTTTGTGGGTCGCCAACTTCAAACTGTTGCCCGAGACGCTGCACATCACACAACGCCAGCCGCTCAAGGTCAGCAACCTGATGCAGGGCTATTGGCAACTCGGGCTGGATCCGCGCTTCTTGCTGCTGGCCCTGGCCAGCGGCGTGCCGTTTAACGGCATGTTCCTGTACGTCCTGTCGGCACCGGCCTTTCTGGGTGGGCAACTGCATCTGGCGCCCACCGAGTTCTACTGGTTCTTCGTCCTCACCATCGGCGGCATCATGGCCGGTGCCTGGACCAGCGGGCGCATGGCTGGGCGGGTGGCACCCAAGCAACAGATCCGGTATGGTTTTACCATCATGCTGCTCATCGGCGTGGTCAATCTGGCTGCGAACCTGCTGTTTACCGCGCATGTGTCGTGGGCGCTGTTTCCGCTGGCCATCTTTGCCTTTGGCTGGGCCATGATGGTGCCCGCAGTCACCCTGCTGGTGCTCGACCTCTATCCGGCGCGTCGCGGCATGGCTTCTTCGCTGCAGGCGTTTATAGCCTCAACTGCCAACGGTCTGGTGGCCGGGCTGATTGCTCCACTGGTGATGCATTCGGCCGTAGCGATGGCCACCGCGTCCATGGTCATGCTCTGCGCCGGTCTGCTGGCCTGGGTCTACCTGCGTCGGCGCTGGCCCGAGATTGGCCGGGCGGTCGATCACGTCGGCGCCTGAACTCGGCCTCGGTCATGGGAGCGAAGGCGTCTGCAACACGAGGTCGATGCGCCGCTGAATTCGCGCCGCTGTCTGCACCGCGTGCGCCTCATGGGCCTGTTTGAGCTGCACGCCAAGCCAGGCCAGCAGCGGACGGCGCCAACCCTGATCGGATGCGGTTTGCGTCGCCACGGCGATGTCGCCATCGGAGAGTTGCGCGCGTTGCAGCAGCACGCCTGCGCCAATCAGCCGCGCCAGCGGATCCGGCATGGATTCGAGTACCGTGCTGGTGGGCCGCTGGTTGCCCAGCGCGACCAGTGTGCGGTAGTGCGCGGGCAATTGGGAGGCGTCGAGCGCGCTCCAGTGCCCGTCCAGAAAAGCAGCGTAGCTCTTCTCGGCGGCCGCGGCATCCTGCGCCAGCGGCTGATAGCGAGCGCAGTCGTCAAATTCCAGGCTGGCCACGCGCACCGCGCAGCGCACCAGTTCGGCGCGCGCGAGCAGGTCGGTGCGCCCGGTGCTGGAGACTTCGGTTCTAGCGCGTGCCATTTCAAGATCGGCAACGCGCGTATTGCCGCTGAGGTAGGCCTGCGAGAAACTCCTGAGTGCGGCAAAGGCGTTGCCTTGCCAATCGGCTGGCGGTGGCTGGCTGGCACAGGCGCCAAGCAACACGGCACCGATGCCCATCAGCCAGCGTGCGGGAGTGGGGAGCAGTTTCATGGCAGTCTGATCTCCGTATCGCGGGCAAACGGCCACTTGCGGTTGACCTCGTCCATCAACTGGCTGACTTTGCGCAGACTGCTTTCGACCTCGGCGCGCAGCGCACCCAGATCGGTACTGGCAACGCGCGCATTGGCGCCCACCGCCTGCGCCTCGACCAGCACGGCATCGACTTTCTGCAGGCTGGCGCGGGCCTGCGTGAGCAGGTCCTGGACCTGCCCGACCGCGGCGCGGGTGTCGGCCAGCGTTGCCTGCGTGCCGTCCATCAGGCCGTTGCTGCCATAGATGCGTTGATCGGTCTTGGCCAGCAGCGCATTGGTGCGGTCCAGCGCAGTGACGATCTTCCTGGCGTTGTCCTCGCTGCCTAGAGTAGCGGCCAACACGCCGTAGCGTCCGCTGGCGCGCTCGGTCACCGTCTTGAGATGCTCCAGGCTGGTGTTGATGCTCGAACCGGACCCGGTCATGTTCTCCAGGTTTTCCAGCAGCGCACGGGCCGAGGCAATGATGCGCGGGATCTCGGCTCCGGCGTCGCCCCGCAGCACCGGGCGCTCCGAGTTCTCGGGCAGTGCCGGATCGGTCGGGATGCCGGTGAAGGCGCGGATGCGCGTGTCTCCCACGATGCCACGCACAATCGTGAAGATGCTCGAACTGCGCAGCCAGTGGGCATCCCGGCGCGGGATATCGATCACGATGCGCGCCTTGCCGTCGGCGCCGAGTTCGATGCGTCGCACACGCCCGATCGGAAAGCCCGAAAAGGTCAGGTCCATACCGACGATGACGCCTTCGGAATCGTCGTCCACCAGCACCAGTTGCTGGGTGCTCTCGAACACGCCTCGCGCGTACATCACGTAGAGCAGGAAGCCGCAGATCAGTGCCGTGATCAGCACCAGCAGCAGCGCCGCTTTGCGCTCGACGTGGGCAACGGCTGGCGTGGCAGGTGAGGGTTCTTCCGTGTGGGCTTGCATGTTCGCTGTGTCAGATGTATTTCACGGCCAAAGAGGCCGCTTCGATCAGCAGCAGGACCAGGAACAGACGCACTGCGCCGGGCTGCATGGTGCGGCTGGCGCTGGCCTGCTGCGCGGCCTGCAGACCGGCGGCCAGGGGCACGACCGCGACGGACAGACCAAAGAGCGCAGTTTTGAGCACAATGCCCAGTGTCACCGTCAGGTCAAACACGCGCCCGACGGTGCGTGTGTAACCCGCCAGGCCCCAGGGCGACAGGCCGTAGACCGTAAGGTAGGCCAGCAGCAGGGCGATGACGCTGCTGAGCATGGCCAGCGTGGCCACCGCAAAGGTGTCGGCCAGCACACGCGGTACCAGCTCGTCGCGCAGGTGTGCAAGGTCGATGGCACCGAGCCCGCGCGGGTTCAACACCGGCCCGCGCGGCCGGTTCAAGGGGGCAGGCGTTGACAAGCTGGTGTCAGCGACGCCGGTGCCAAACGTCAGTCCGGCGCGCAGGGCGACGAACAGGGCGGCCGACAGGGGGATGAGTTCGAGCACGAGCACGCGCACCACCATCTCCAGCGCGTATTGCGAGAGGCCGTAACTCAGGGCGGTGACGACGACCACGCGAATGAGCACCAGACTGAGCAGCGCGGCGAGCGCCGTGAACCATGGCAGCACTTGCCAGGTGCTGGCGTAGATGCCTTGCGAGGTCTTGACGCGGCGGGCCCGGCTGTAGGTCGACGGGCTCAGGGCCACAACCAGCACGATGGCGCCAAAGTAGACCATCTGCCACCAGCTCACGAGCCCGCGCACGAAGGCGTGGCCGATCACCTGGGACATGAGGGGCGAGCTGCGCTGCATGGCCGCATGATAACGAGCCGGTGCTGCGGGCGGGGGTTGACGCGACAAGGGATGGGCAAACATAATACTGTATATTCATACAGTTAAATAGCAGATTTGTTTCTTCTCGACAGGATTGCATTGTGTCTGGGCTTGTACCCGTTTTTTCTTCCGCTCTGGGCGATGCCGTTTGGCGTGCTGCCGAACTGGGCCGGGCCAGCGGAGCTGCGCTTGCCACTGGTCACGCCGCGCTTGACGCCGAATTGCCCGGCGGGGGCTGGCCGGTCGGCGCGATCAGCGAAATTTTGCAGGCACATGGTGAGCACCACGAGTGGCGCTTGCTGTTGCCGACCCTCAGTCGTGCGGTCAATCCTGCGTCAACTCCGCAGTCGGTGGTGCTGGTGGGCGCGCCTCAGGTGCCATTCGGCCCCGGGTTGACAGCCCAGGGGCTGGATGCGAAGCGGCTGTTGTGGGTGCTGGCCAGCACGTCTGGCGAGCGGCTGTGGGCCGCCGAGCAGGCCCTGCACTGCGCCCGGGTGGCTGCTGTGCTGGTCTGGTTGCCACAGGTGCGCTCCGAACCCTTGCGCCGACTGCAGATGGGCGCACAGACGCACGGCAAGCTCCTGTTTGTGATGCGCCCGCTGCAGGCGGCAGCCGAGTCTTCGCCTGCCGTGCTGCGGGTGCTCGCTTGCATGCGTTTTGGCAGCGACGCGTTGCAATTGCAGATTCTGAAACGGCGCGGCCCGCCGCAGGATGCTCCCCTGTCACTGCTGGCGCGTCCGGCGCGGCTGGCAGCACTGCTGGCAAGCTGCGCGGTCCAACCACGGTCCGATGCAGACGATGGCGGGCGTTTTTTCCAGGAATCCGGCGATGCACTGGCTGGCACTGCAAGCGCTGCCTGAGCGCGCCGGGGTGCAGACTCCGACCCGGCAGGCCAGTCGCACCGGATGAGCCCGCGCCCTGGGCCGATGCGCTGACGGCGCTGGGCTGGTGGGCCTTGCAATGGACGCCCAAGGTCGCGCGCGTTGACCAGATTTTGTTGCTTGAGCTCTCCGCCAGTGAGCGTCTGTGGGCCGGACGAGCCTCGATGCTGCGCCGCATTCTGGAATCAAAAAAGCCGCTGGAGTCCGTCAACCATGCGCAAGGCGCTACGTCTTTGATAGCAATGGCGCGATTGCACAGGCGCCGGTCGCCGCTGCCTGGAAGCGCCCCCGATGATTTGCCACTGGCCGCTCTGGCCGCGGCACAGCCGCATCTGGTTACGTTGGAGAAAATAGGCTGCACGCGCTGGGGCCAGTTGCGCGCCTTGCCGCGTGCCGGTGTGGCGCGCCGCTTTGGCGCGCCGTTGTTGCAGGCACTGGACCAGGCGTATGGGCAGGGACCCGACCTTTATCCCTGGCTGGTCCTGCCTGATGTTTTCGAGGCTACGCTGGAGTTGTCGCATCAGGTCGAGACGGCCCCGGCGCTGCAGTTTGGCGCACGCCGACTGTTCAACCAGTTGCAACTCTGGTTGCAACTGCGTCAGCTTGGTGTGCTCGCTCTCAGGCTGATGTGGGTGATGGACGCCCGGCGCGAGGCGGCCGGGCACGGCGAGTTGGTGCTGCGCACCGCCGAGCCCGCTGCCGACATGACGCATCTGCAACGCCTGCTCGGTGAGCAACTGGCGCACCTCACGCTGGCCGCTCCGGTGCTTTCCCTGAGTCTGCGCACGCTGGAGACGCAAAAGCTGCTCTGGCAAAACACAAGTTTTTTGCACGACGAACAGGCCAGCGGTGACAGTTGGAACCAGATGGTCGAACGCCTGCAAGCGCGTCTGGGCGTGGCGCAAGTGCTGCAAATGCGCGCTTGTGCCGAGCATGTCCCGGAGCGGATGCAGGTCTGGGAGCCGGCCTTGAGCGCTACTCAATTGATAGCTGGGCAGGCAGGTGACAAAAGGTATGCGGGTAACAATAACTTGAAATCGGAAGCCCTTTATCCGACCTGGCTGCTGGCTGCGCCACTCAAGCTGGAGATGCGTGACGGGCAGCCGCAGTACCGTGGCGCAGTCAGTCTGCTGGCCGGACCACAGCGGTTGGAGGTGCCGGGGTGGACCGGTCATGAGGGCACCTTGCGGGATTACTTTCTGGCACGCAGCGAGCAGGTAGGCCTGCTGTGGATTTACCGTGAACGCTTGGACATGGCCCGTGCGCGATGGTATTTGCACGGACTGTTTGCCTGAGCTTTGCGTTACCCGGTTTGCCGTGCCCATGCCTGCCGCTGCCCGCCTGTCCCCGGCTTACGCCGAACTGCACTGCCTGTCGAACTTCAGTTTTGGCCGGGGCGCCTCGCATCCGGAAGAACTGGTGGCGCGCGCGGTGGCATTGGGCTACAGCGCGCTGGCAATCAGTGATGAGTGTTCGGTCGCTGGTGTGGTGCGCGCCCATACCGAAGCAGGCAAGTTCGGGCTGCAACTGCTGCCGGGTGCCGAGTTTGTGCTCGCTGCGCCCGACACCGGCGCGAGCCCGAGTGCTGGCGCTGTCCCGGGCTTTACCGTTATTGCCCTGCCGCGCGACCTGACCGGTTGGGGCGGACTGTGCGAATTCATCACCGCAGCGCGCACCAGTGCACCGAAAGGCCGATACCAGGTTGACTGGAACGCCTCGAACTGGGGTTTGCTGGCGGGCTGCGAGGTCTTGCTGGCGTTTCAGTCTGCTATCAATATGGAAGCTGCTCACGCAATCTGCATAAGGGCTAGTGAGCATTTTGGATCAGGTTTATGGCTGGCTGTGGAACAGTTGCTTGGCCCCGACGATGCGCTGCTGATGCACAAGCTCGCTCAGTTGTCCAGACTCACTGGGGTGCCGCTGGTCGCAACTGGCAACGTGCATATGCATGTGCGCTCGCGCAAGCCGCTGCAGGACGTGATCAGCGCCGTGCGCCTGGGGCGACCGCTGGCGGCGTGTGGCTTTGGGTTGCAGGCCAATGCTGAAGCGCATCTGCGCTCGCGTCAGCGCCTGGCGCAGATCTACCCGGCCGAACTGTTGGCCAACACCCAGACGGTGGCGCAGCGTTGCCGCTTCAGCCTGGACGAACTGCGTTATCAGTACCCGATGGAGACCGTGCTGCCCGGATGCACACCGGCACAGACCCTGCGCCAGTTCACTTACCAGGGCGCCAGTCAGCGTTACCCGCAGGGCTTGGCCGCCCATGTGCAGCAACAGATCGAGCATGAGCTCGAACTCATCGCCGAACTGAAGTACGAGATGTATTTTTTGACGGTGCACGACATCGTGGCTTTTGCCCGCAGTCGCCACATCCTGTGCCAGGGGCGCGGTTCGGCGGCCAACTCGGCGGTGTGTTACTGCCTGGGCGTGACCGAGGTCGATCCCGCGCGCATGAACATGCTGTTTGAACGTTTCATCAGCCGTGAACGCAACGAGCCGCCCGATATTGACGTCGATTTTGAACACCAGCGGCGTGAAGAAGTCATCCAGTACATCTACGCCAAGTACGGACGGGACCGCGCCGCCCTGACTGCCACCGTCATCAGCTACCGCCCGCGCAGCGCCTTGCGTGATGTGGGCCGCGCGCTGGGCATCGATGAGGCGCTGATCACGGCGCTGGCCAGGGAGCATCCCGGCATGTACAGCCGCGAGGTGCTCTGCGGGCGGCTGCAGGCAGCACTGGAGCGGCTCGGGCCGGACTTCGCCAGGCCCGATGCAACGGTGCTGGCGATGTGGCTGGATTTGAGCCGCCAGATCCAGCGCTTTCCGCGTCATCTGAGCCAGCACGTGGGCGGCTTTGTGCTCACGCAAGGCAAGCTCACGCGCATGGTGCCGGTGGAGAACGCGGCCATGCCCGAGCGCTCCATCATCCAGTGGGACAAGGACGATCTCGACGCCATGGGTCTGCTCAAGGTCGATGTGCTGGCGCTGGGCATGCTCAGCGCCATCCGCCGCTGTCTGGATTTGATCGGCGCGCAGCGCGGCCTGCCGTTGCGGATGCAGGACATCCCGGCCGAGGACAGTGCCACCTACGACATGATTTGCAAGGCCGACACGGTGGGCGTGTTCCAGATCGAGAGCCGCGCGCAGATGAGCATGCTGCCGCGCCTGAAACCGCGCTGCTTTTATGACTTGGTGGTGCAGGTCGCCATCGTGCGCCCGGGTCCGATCCAGGGTGGCATGGTGCACCCGTATCTGAAGGCGCGCGAGCACCCGCAGCACGTGGTGTACGCCAGCGAGAGCCTCAAGGAAGCGCTCAAGCGCACGCTGGGCGTGCCGATTTTTCAGGAGCAGGTGATGCAGGTCGCCATGGCGGCAGCCGATTTTTCGGCGGGCGAGGCCGACAGCCTGCGCCGATCCATGGCGGCGTGGAAGCGCAAGGGTGGCGTGCACAAGTTCTACGACCGACTGGTGGGCGGCATGCTCAAGAACGGCTACACGCAGGACTATGCCGAGGCCGTGTTCAAGCAGATCGAGGGTTTTGGTGAGTACGGTTTTCCCGAGAGTCATGCTGCGAGTTTTGCGCTGCTGGTGTACGTGAGCTGCTGGCTCAAGCAGCATGAGCCAGCGTGCTTTCTGGCCGCGATGCTCAACAGCGCACCGCTGGGCTTTTACGGCCCCTCGCAACTGGTGCAGGACGCCCGACGCCACGGCGTGGTGGTGAGCGCGGTGGACGTGACGCAAAGCGACTGGGATTGCACGATCGAACAAGGACCGTCACCGGGCAACCCAGAAGGCATGGATCGCCACGGCCTGCGGCCTCACGATGACGATGCTGCAATCCCACGTCAACCTGCCGTGCGCCTGGGCTTGCGCATGATTTCGGGCTTGTCTCAGGCCGCTGCCTTGCGCATCGTCAGTGCCCGCACCGAAGCGGCTCTTGCCAGCACCGAAGACCTGGCCCTGCGCGCCGAGCTCGACCAGGGTGGGCTCAAGGCACTGGCCGGTGCTGACGCGTTGCAGGGCCTGTCCGGGCACCGGCGCCAGCAGGTGTGGGATGCGTCTGCCCTCAAACCGGCGCCACCCTTGCTCAAGAGGGCGCCCGTGGAAGAAGAGTCTCTCGTGTTGTCTGCCGCGTGTGAAGCCCAGGAAGTGGTCTTCGACTATGCCAGTCTTGGACTGACTTTGCGCTCGCACCCCTTGCTGCTATTGCGTGAGGCGCTATCAAAAATGAAGCTGATGACGGCCGCTCAATTGAACGATTTGCCCGACGGCAGGTCGGTGGCGGCCTGTGGCATCGTCACCATGCGCCAGCAGCCCCAGACCGCCAAGGGCGTTACTTTTGTCACGCTCGAAGATGAAAGCGGCAGCGTCAACGTGATTGTCTGGAAGGCGCTGCGGGAGCGGCAGCGCACCGAGCTGCTGCATGCACGCCTGCTGGCGGTTTACGGCCAGTGGCAGCGCGACCAGGACAGTGGCGGCCAAGTGCGCCACTTGATCGCCAGGCGCCTGCGTGATCTGACACCCCTGTTGGGAGCGTTAAGGACACAGGGCAGGGAGTTTCATTGAGGGGCGGTACCCCGGCGCTCAATCGTTTTGAAACACATAGGTGCTCACGTCGATACCGGCGTGGCGCGCTGCATCAAACACCGGCTTGTAATCTTCCACCCGCGTTTCGATGAAACGCCTTGCACGCAGCGCTTCCAGGACCTTGAGACCCTGTGGGCTTTCATGCAGATGCAGCAGGACCGTCTTGAGCCTGGCCACCATGACCGGGTCCATATCCTTCCTCAGCCCCAATCCATTGGAGGGGAATTCCTCGGACCGGGCCAGCACCTGCAGGTCCCGGTTGATCGCCGGATCGCGCGAGGCGATCCACTCATAGACCGAGTCCTTGGCTGCGCCAACGCCAGCCTTGCCCTGCAGCACGGCGTACATGGCGGCATCGTGGCTGCCGGTGAAGTAGGTCTCCCCCAGAAAGCTGTTGACGTCCTTGACCCCGTGATCGGCCAAATAGGCCAACGGGAAGATGTACCCGGCCGACGTTGCCCTTTCGACGAAAGCAAAGCGCTTGCCGCGCATGTCCGCTGCCGTCTTGATCCCGCTGTCCTTGCGCACGAAAATCATGCCGGAATAGGTCGACTTGCCGTTGAGGTTGACCGGCCGTGCAATCGGTATGATGCCCAGCTTCTGAATCGCCAGGGCGCCGGTGAAGGATCCAAAAAATGCACCGTCGAGATGGTGCTGCTGGAAGTTCTCAATGAGATTGCCATAGCGCGTAAGAACAGAAAACTTGATATTCGTCCCGGTTTGCTCCGAGAGATATTTACCAAGCGGTTTGAAGCGCTCCATCTGCTGGAAGATGTTGGTCTCCGGAATCAGTCCGATCACGAGTTCCTTGTTTTGGGCTGAGGCGCTAGCCGAGCCGACAAGCAGCAGCGAAACGAGCAGAAAGCAGGCACTAAAGGCTCTGCGGAATGCTTTCATGAAAGTCTCCTTTGGCGGCATCGACCTTGCTGACCAGCGTGAACGCGCATTGTGTATCAAGAATTTTCAGCATTTCGGTGGGTTTGGATACCAGGAATCCCTGAATATAGCGACAGCCAAGGCCCTGCAGTAATTTCATCTGCTCATGCGATTCGACGCCTTCGGCGATCACTTCCATGTTCAGCGCCTTGGCAAGACCAAGAATGGTCTTGACGATTTCCAGGTTTTCCTTGCTCGTGCCTGCGGTGCCGACAAAGCTTCGGTCGATCTTGAGCATGTCCACCGGATAGCGGTGCAAGTAGCTCAGCGACGAGTAACCCGTGCCGAAATCGTCGATATGAATGCCTACACCCAGTGCCCTGAGATCCTGCAGCAAGGACTCGTTTGAGTCGGTGTCTGACATCACGATGCTTTCGGTGATCTCCAGCCCAAGACTGTTCGGATTGACACCGGTATCGCGCAGCACCGCCTTGACTTCTTCGATCAGGTGCGGCGTCAATTGTCGACTCGAGATATTGACATTCATCGTCAGCGCCGCCGTTGACCCTTGTTGCGCCGTGTAATGGCTGAGTTTTTCGCAGGCCTCACGCAACACCCATTCACCGATGCGCCCGATCAGCCCACACTCTTCGGCCACCGGGATGAACTCCTGCGGCGGGATCAGGCCGCGCGTCGGATGCTGCCAGCGAAGCAGGGCCTCGAAACCCGTAACCAGGTTCTGCTGGAGATCGAAAATTGGCTGGTAATACACGCGCAATTCCTTGCGTTCCAGCGCGCCACGCAAGTCGGTTTCAAGGTGCAACTGATCGAGCGTGCGAGAACGCATGAACGAATCAAACACTTCGTAGCGTGCCTTGCCGTTGGCCTTGGCCTGGTACAGCGCCAGATCAGCGTCGCGCAGGAGCTGGTCGGGCGCTTCGCACTGCGGCGAGACCAGGGCAATGCCAATGCTGGTGCTGGCGTAAATGTCCTGCGCACCGATGGTAAAGGGCCGCCTCGTCGTCTCGAGCACGCGCTCGGCCACCAGGATCGCGTCGGAGACGTCGCCCACCAGCCCGAGCAGGAGCGCGAATTCGTCCCCGCCAAAGCGCGCCACCGTATCACCCGGGCGCAGGGTCTCGGTCAGGCGCGCGGCGAATGCGCGCAACAGATCGTCACCAACGCCGTGGCCGAAACTGTCGTTGACATACTTGAATCGATCGAGGTCAAGGAACAGCACGGCAAAGGTGCTGGTCCGCCCGCGCGGCGCGGCGCTGAAGGCGTGTTCGAGCCTGTTGACGAACAGCGCGCGATTGGGAAGACCGGTCAACGGATCGTGAAACGCGCCGTGGAACAGTTGTTGCTCGGCGAGTTTTCGATCTGTGATATCGGTCTGTGAGCCCGCGATCCGCGTCGCTTTGCCAGCAGCATCGAGCACCGCAATGCCGCGCGTCAACACCCAGCGCTCGCTGCCATCATGGTGTCGCACGCGGTGCTCGGCGGTGAACTGGTCGGCTTCACCGCTGAAATGCGCGGCCAGCCGGCCCTTGAGGCCGGGCAAATCCTCGGCATGGACCAGATCGAACCAGTCCGCGGGCGCGCTGCCAACGTCATCACCAGCGTAGCCGAGCATGGCTTTCCAGCGCGGAGAGAAGTAGATCGTGTCCGCGGTCAGATCCCAATCCCAAAGGCCATCGTTGGCGCCGCGCTCGGCCAACGCGTAACGCTCTTCGCTGGTCCGCAATTCCGATTCAATTCTTCGCCGCTCCACCATTTCTTGCAGTAACTTGTCCTGGTCGGCTTGTAGCGACAAGCTCATGGCGTTGAAGGCCGTGGCGAGTTCACCAAATTCGGCCGGGTAGGAGCGCGACAGCGTATGGCCCAATTTCCCGCGAGCAACCACTCTGGTCGCCGCAACCATGTCGTTGACCGGCCTGGAAATCGAGTTTGTCAGATTGACTGCAATGAAGATCCCAACCACGCAAGTTAGCAGAAACGCAGCGGCGAGCAGGATGCGCCCGCGTCGGGCTTCGGCTTGGGCCTCGCCGCTGACGATCGCGAGTTTGGCTGAGGCCTGCGCGGACATGGCTTCAATGTTCGCCATCAGCGAGTTCCCGATCAGCGCGACATCGTGTTTGAGCTGAATCGTGCGCGCGTGGTTGGCCGAGGCCGTCATGTAAAAGCTCAAGCCGTTTTGATAATCTAGAACGCCGCTTTGCAGATCCGCAAGACGCGTGGCTATGGCCGGTTCATGGTGGCAGCCCACACACCGATTGGCTATGGACTCCAGGGCGATCGCATCCTCGACGGTGGCGGTCAAATCGGTCTGATTGGCGGTCGCAAACGTGAACAGGCTGGTCTCAACCTTGAGCAGCTTGGCCAGCAACTGCGCGCGCAGATCCTCGATCTGATGGAGTTTGACGACGCGCCCATAGAGTTCGGTCGCGCTGCCAAAGGTGAACAGTGCAATGGCCGAGCCAGCTGTAAACAGCGCGAACAGCAGAACTAGCGAAATGATGATTCGTGCTCTCATGGGCTCTTGTTATGGGGCTCGGGCGATTGTACTGGCGGGCTGGTCCGGGCCTGCAATTTTGTAACGGGCCGCGTCGGCCCGGCGCATCACTTGCGCGTCCTGGCTTACATCGCCTGGAACTGGTGGGCGTTCTTGCCGGTGAACGTGGCATAGAACGCCTTGATCGCGAGCATGTCGGCATCGATGTCGCCGGTGGGCGAAAACACCGGACCGAGTCCGCTGATCTTCCTCTTGTAATCCATGAAGGCCATCACGATCGGCACTTGGGCGTTCACAGCGATGTGGTAGAAGCCCGTCTTCCAGTAACGGGTGTTGCTGCGTGTGCCTTCGGGAGGCACGATAAGCTGCAAGGGATGAGTCGCCGCGCGCAGAGTTGCGACCGACGCTGCAACGATGTTGGTGGAACGAGCCCGATCGACCGGTATGCCGCCGAGCCAGCGCATCAGCGAGCGAAAAGGTGGTCTGAACAGCTGTTCCTTGCCCATCCAGTAGATGTGCAGCCGCAGCGAAAACGCGACCATCAAGGTATAGGGCAGATCCCAATTGCTCGTGTGTGGAGCCGCGATCAGCACGCTGGTGCGACAGTGCGGTGGCAGCACGCCTTCGATCTTCCAGCCCGCGAGTTTCAGAAAACCGACGGAAAAGGCGCGCAGCAGGGGATGGATGATCGGGGTGTCGAAAATGGTACGGTGCATGATTCGTGGGCTTGGCCAGCGCAAAAGGATTTCACCGACGGGCACCGCGCGCTTCGAAGGCAGGCCCGATTATCGCGTAGGAGCTTGGTTCGCCGCCACAAGGCTGACGCGCTTAAGATACAGCGGCTGCGGGCGTGGGGCGTCCCGGACCTCGCCTGGTGCCCTTTGCTTGCAGCTCGACCCTATGCCTGATTCTCTGGCCGCTGTTGCCCCCCGCTCGTTCGCTCTGCGATTGGCAGGCGTTGGGCTGGTTTGCACATTGCTCGTTGCGCTGGATTTGCGAATTCGTGCCACACCCGAACCCGCTGCCCGCGCGCTGTGGTCGGCGCACAGCGCAGGTGGGTTCGACGGGACGCTGCAACGTACCGGGCAGGGACTCATTCCAATGCCCGTGGATACACCAGCGGCGCACGCCAGCACCCTGCTGGCGATGCCCGCGGATCACCCTTGCGCCCTGTTGGCGTTCTGGTTTGCCGGCAGCGGCGAGGGCGCTTCTGATGTGCAGGTTGTGGTCTCCGGCTTTGATCGGGCCACAAAACGCTGGAGCCCCGCGCGCTTTGTTGTGAATCGCCATTTGCTTGGCGAGCAACTTGGCTTTGGCGTGCGACGACTGGGCAATCCGGTGGCGTGGCTTGACGATCGCGGCAAGATTCATCTCTTTGTCGTGGCGACCGGACTCGGCGGCTGGGCCGCTGCACGAATCGTGCACTTGCGCCAGGTCGACGAGGCGCGGCAGGTTCAGGCGCTTGCCTTCGCGGCCGAGCGCGTCTTGCCTCTGTCGTGGCTCTGGAACCTCAGTTTTCTTGTGCGCAACCCGGCGCTCGCGCTGCAAGACGGCGGAATGGTGTTGCCCGTGCATTTTGAGTTGGGCATCAAGTATCCGGTGGCGCTGCGCTTTGACATGCGCGGGGAGTTTGTGGGCATGACGCGAATTTCCAGTCGTCCCTACCTATTGCAGCCGACGCTGCTGCAGCAAAGCGAACGGCATTGGCTCGCACTGATGCGTGACCAACGCCCCGAAGGCCGCGTGGCTGTGGCCGAAACGCTCGATGGCGGGCAACGCTGGGCCGATTTGCCCGACACCACTGTGCCCAATCCAGACTCAGCGGTTGCCGCGCTGGCGTTGGCGCCGGGGCGCATGTTCCTGGCCCACAATTCTTCGCCGAATTCGCGCTCGACGCTCGACTTGAGTTTTTCCACGCAGGGGCGAAACTGGACCTTGGGGCAGTCGCTGGCGCGCGGCGCGAAGGCAGAGGAATACTCCTACCCGGCGCTGGTTTGGGCCGACGATAGTCTGTGGCTAAGCTACACCGATCGGCGACAGCGCATCGCCTGGCAGCGATTCTCCTTTTCGAAAACTGCAAACTGAGGCCGCATCGACCATGGAACCGAATGCCTACTTGCAGCCTCTGCTCGCTACCGCGTCAGCGGTTCTGCCTGGCGTGACGGCGACGAGCGTGGCGATGCCCGTGTTGTGGGCGACTGTTCTGGCTTGCTTGGCCGCGCTGATGGCCACAAGACTGGCGCGCCCGTATCGCGCGGCCGTGGCGGGCGCAATTTTTTGCTGGAGCCTGGTGCCGGGCCAAGCGTCGCCCACCTATTGGCTGGGGCTGGCCTTTCAGTCTCCGAGCTTGATGAGCGCCATGATCAGTTTGGGCTGGTTGGTCGGCACGCTGCACGGGCCGCGTCAGCCGCGCGTTGGCAGCAAAGCGTTGACGGTTGTCGGCATCGTATTGGGTTGGGTGTTGCTGCTCGACACGTTGGCGTTGTTTCCGGTGTCGGTCTACGCTTTTGGCTTTAGCCCGCTTGCGGTCCTTATCGTGTCGCTGGTTGCCGGACTGATTTGGGCGGCTCAGGCGACGGTGGGGTCGGCGCTTGCGTTCCTGGTGCTCGCGGTGTTTGTACTGAGCCGCCTGCCTACGGGTAACGTCTGGGACGCTTTGCTGGACCCCTGGCTATGGGCGATGCTTCAGACCGTGTGGTTGGTCAATGCGGCGCGCCATTTGCGCCAGCGCCGGTCGTTAGCAACCACTCGCGCCTGAACAGCCAATTTTCCGGGTGCCACAGCGTGGTCAAGGTGATTTCGCCGCCGCGATGGCGGCCTTGAACTTCCCAGCGCGAACCCAGCACGGTGCACGTTGGTGCACAGGGCGGGAGTTGCTCCGACGCGTTGGACGCAAGCCAGATCACGGCGTCATGGTCGGTGAGTAATCGCCTCAGAAGGTCAGCATCCGGGACGGAGTCGACGCGGCTCTCGCCCGCGTAGGGAATGAACCGGTTGCCTGGCAGCAGGAACTCAAAGCGCTCAAACTGAGCGTTGAATCCGCTGGGGACGGCAATGCGTGCGTCGCGAATGCTGGCAACGGTTTGCTTCCCGTAATGTCCGGCCTCGTTGTTCAGCGGCCACGCCGTCAGTGTGAAGCAGCCCAAGATCAGGAGGCAAATCGCCAAGGTGCTGGCACGGCTCCAGGCCGGGCGTACCCAACCGGCCAACGCCAGCATCAGGCCCACGGTCACCGCAAGCATTACGCCGGCCCACGGGAGGTCCTGCGCAATGCCAAGATCATGCGCCACCCAGGCGATGCGCCCCATGGCGACGATCACAACCGCACCCACCGAAAGCGATAGCAGGAACCAACCGCGCGCAATGCGCTGCCAGTAAAGCGCCATCAGGATGGCCAGTGCCGGCATGGCCGGAATGACGTAGCGCGCCGAGCGTTGGCTGGGCAGGGCAAACACAATCAACCACAGTGCCAGCCAAATCCAAAGAACGGACAGTCCGGGTGTTGATCGGGCAGCGCGCGCGCGCTGCGGCCATCCGGCGATCCCCACCCACGCCAGCCCGAGAACCACAAACGCCAGCAGCCCGGCGTTTTGCACGTAGGCGAGCAACTGTGCCCAAAGGCTGGCGCCGCCACCGGACAGCGCGCTGTGCCAGTAGCCCGCTGCGCTGGAGAGTTTTCGCGCATTTTCACCGAGCACAAACTCCTGCCAGACCGCCCCCGGATCAGGGTCGAGAACAAACCATAGCGCGAAAATACTCAGGGCGAGACTGACGCTCAGGCTGACCTTGAGCGTGATGCGCAGCACCTCGCGCCAACGCATGTCTGGCGGGCCGAAGGCTTCGGCACACCACAGCGCAGCAGCGGCGGGCACGATCAGTGCGAAGGACTTGTACGCCAGACCCAGCCCAAGTGTCAAGCCGAACACGGCGTGGGCGGTCCAGCCAATGGCCGCCCTCGGGGTCTGCGTGCTCGCATCTTGCGTTGCGGGCCTCGGCCTGCGCCGGTATTGGTGCAGCAGCCAGAACATCGGAACATTCAGCCAGAACGTTTCGGGGGCGCTGGTCAGGTAGGTTCGGCCATAGCGAAACGTGCAGAAGAAGGCCAGGTAGATACAGGCGGCCAGGCAGGCAGTGCGCAGATCGCGGCCAATCCCGTGCACGACCCATGCCAGCATTGCCGTCACCAGCAGCGTGTACGTGAGACTTGGCAGGCGCAGTGCGGTCAGACTCCAGTGCCTGCCCCAATCGCCGGCGACCATGGCCTGCCAGAACAGCAGGGGCGGTTTGGTATTGCGCATCTGATCGAGTTCCGAAACCAGGGGCAGCCAATGGTTGGACGCCGCTGTCAGCCGTGCAATGTGTGCGTACACCAACTCGTCGCCGTTGCTCGGGTTGTACTGACCGTCGAGCCCGACGCAGTACACAAGCAGTGCCATGACCAGCAGGCCGATCCAGCCCCATGTTGCGGCGTCGATGCGTCGATGATCGCGCGTCGAAGGTTCGTCCATGCCCTATTGTGGTGGTCGCGCGCGAAAAGTCCAGCGGTCGTTGGCCAGGAAATTGCTGACGCTGGCCACCAGAATGGCAATGACGTTGGCAACGAGATAGTGCAGGGTATGCGACAACCACAAGGTCAGGGTGTACTGCAAGGCTATACCCAGCCACGACGCCAGCGCGTACCGGGCAAATTGACGCGCCAGAATGACGGTCTCGCCGCGTTGGATCGAACCTGATTCGAGTGCTCGCGCCGGGGGTGTTTGAACCCGGTCCGCCCAGGTCCACAGGCGGTTCCACGTGAAGTTGTTGACGGTGGCCACGGCAATGGCCAGGGCGAGCGAGGCATACAGCCGACTGCTTGGCTGGGCGATGACGCCGAAAAGGTGTTCCTGCGCCACGTACAGCACCACCATATTGACCAAGGTTCCGCTGGCGCCGACCAGACCAAATTTGACGTAGCGAAAGCGCCCAAGCAGATCAACGAGCCAACCAAGGTACGGCGGTACGACGGCGTCGGGCTTCATGATCGGTTGGGCTGACCCGGCAGTGTCAAAGTCAGCAGCGCGTCTTGGAGAACCGTTGCTGGCGTGATGCGTTTTAGGCACTGGTTGTCGCCGTCGCAGAAGGTTTGCCGGTGGTTGTAGGCAGACAGGCAGGGCGAGCAGGCCACCGCGCACTCCAGAATCCGGGTGCGTGTGCCCAGCGGAGCGTACAGGCGACTGGTTTCCGGACCAAAGAACACCATGCAGGGGATCGAAGTCAAACTGGCGAAATGCCCCGGGCCGCCGTCGTTGGTGATGAGTAGTTGGGCGTTGCCCAGCAGCAGCAACAACTCACGGATGCTTTTTGTGTATCCGGTCAAGTCCAGGCAGCTATCGCTTTGTACGCTGGCCCGCAACGCCTGCGCCAGTGCCGCATCCTCGCGCAGTCCGATCAGTCCAACCGCATGCCCGGCATCACACAACCCCCGGGCCAGCTCGGTATAGTGCGTGGCGGGCCACGCACGCTCGGGAAGAATGCCGCCCCCGGCGTAGATCAGCACCAGCTTCTTGGCCGTGAATACCGGAAAGTCCTGCATCAGCTTGCTGCGATAAGCCTGAAGTTCAACCGCGCCAAATGGGACCGACAGACCGGTCTCGACTGGCCGTGTCCGAACCGGCGCAGCCTTGTTGCGCGGCTGGCTCTTGGAATCCAGCGCGTCCACCAGCGACAGGAATTGCTGGCTGATGTGCAGGTAAGGGTTGTAGGGAATCGCGCGGTTGACGAAGTTGCCCCGGTACAAGCCCTCCTGCGTGTGCGGTGTGAAGCCAGCGCGCGAGACGGCGCCGCTAAGGAAAGACAGCAGGGCGCTGATACGGGAAAAGAGTTCGCAATCAACGACCGCGTCAAGCTGCAAGCGACGCAGGACGCGGCTGACCCGCCAGATGTCGGCGAGCAGCGTGATGCCCGTGCTGTCATCGAGGGCGTGCAGGTGTTCCGGACGGGCCAGGCCAAGCAGTTGAGAAACTTCCTGATTCTTCTTCAGTTGCAGGATGTGCACGGTCGCGCCCGGGTAGCGCTGGCGCAAAGCCGCAAACATGGGGCCAGCGAGTACCACGGCGCCCATCTCCGAGAGCAGGATCACCAGAATGTGACGTGGCGCACTGGACAGAAGGGGTTCGGGTCGCCCCCAGGACTTCAGTCCGTGCCATAGCGACACGGCAGCGCACAGGAATTGGCCGACCCAGCGATCGATCCAGCGCTGGGTTTGCAGCTTCATCGGGTGCCTTGACCTGGCGCAGGGTTAAAGGCCGGCGGCCGCCCGAAGCGCCTGCGCCTTGTCCGTGCGCTCCCAAGTGAACTCCGGCTCTTCCCGGCCGAAATGCCCGTAGGCGGCAGTCTTCTCATAGATCGGACGCAGCAGGTCAAGCATCTGGATGATGCCCTTGGGACGCAGGTCGATGCCAATTTCGGGCAACTGGATCAGTTTTTCGATTTCGTGATCAGGAATCACCCCTGTGCCCTCAGTGTAAACAGTCACGTTCATAGGCTTGGCCACACCGATCGCGTAGGCGACCTGAATCTGGCACTGCCGGGCCAGGCCGGCAGCCACGATATTCTTGGCCACATAGCGGGCGGCATAGGCCGCCGAGCGATCGACCTTGGTCGGGTCCTTGCCCGAGAAGGCGCCGCCACCGTGCGGGCAGGCACCGCCGTAGGTGTCAACAATGATCTTGCGCCCGGTCAGACCACAGTCGCCCTGCGGACCACCAATCACAAACCGGCCCGTCGGGTTTACCAGATACTTCGTATTGCGGAGCCACTCCTTGGGAAGCACGGGCTTGATGATTTCTTCGATCACTGCCTCAATGAAGGCTGCCTTCATATGCAGACCGTCGCTCATCTCCGGTGCATGCTGACTCGACAGCACGACGGTGTCGATACTGTGCGGTACACCATCGACATAGCGCATTGTGACCTGGCTCTTGGCATCCGGGCGCAGGTAGGGCATGCGCCCGTCCTTGCGCAATTGCGCCTGGCGCTCGACCAGGCGGTGGGCGTAGTAAATAGGTGCAGGCATCAGCTCGGGCGTCTCGTTGCATGCATAACCAAACATCAGCCCCTGGTCGCCTGCTCCCGTGTTGAGATGGTCGTCGCTGGCGTGGTCCACGCCCTGTGCGATGTCGTTGCTCTGCTTGTCATAGGCCACCAGCACGGCGCAGCCTTTGTAGTCGATGCCGTAGTCGGTGTTGTCGTAGCCGATGCGCTTGATGGTGTCGCGCGCGATCTGAATGTAGTCGACGTGAGCATTGGTCGTGATTTCGCCGGCTAGCACCACCAGCCCGGTGTTGCACAGGGTTTCGGCGGCGACCCGGGACTTGGGGTCCTGCCGGAAGATCGCGTCCAGGATTGCGTCGGAGATCTGGTCCGACACCTTGTCGGGGTGACCTTCAGAGACGGATTCGGAGGTAAATAAGAAGTCGTTCGCCATGGGTTCAAGCTCCAATAACAAGTTGCAACAGTTCAAAGATCGCGTTGCTTTGGCTTGGGGCTTACAGCGAACGCTTTAGCAGATTTGTCAACATGGACAAGGCACAATGGTGGCTCGCACCAACCCGATCAATGTCTGTCGCCCTGCAAGTAGTTCCGTAACTCAGCGACCCGCGCATTTTAGCCCACTGATGATCACCGTCTTCAAGATCTTGTCCACCCTGCCTCTGTGGTTGGTGCATGGCTTGGGTTGGGCACTGGGCTGGCTGGCGTTTGCAAGCTCGGGCGTCTACCGGCGTCGATTTCTGGAAAACGCGAGGCAAGCCGGCCTCAGCGCGCGACATCGGATCGCAGCGGTGGGCGAGGGCGGCAAGCAGTTGGCCGAGTTGCCGCGCTTGTGGCTGGGCCGACCGGTGTCAGTTTGCTGGGACGGGTCCGAGCATGTGCAAGCCGCACTCGATGCTGGCCAGGCCGTGGTGTTTCTGACTCCACATCTGGGCTGTTTTGAGGTCGCTGCCCAGGCCTATGCCCGACGCTACGGTGCTCGCCAGCCGTTGACGGTGTTGTTTCGGCCACCACGCAAGGCGTGGCTACGCGATCTGGTGGCGTCGGCCCGATCGCGCTATGGCCTGCGGGTCGCCCCAACCAATCTGGGGGGCGTCAAACAAATGGTCAAGGCGTTGCGCGATGGGCAATGCCTGGGGTTGCTTCCCGACCAGGTGCCGCCGGCGGGGTTGGGCGTATGGGCACCGTTCTTCGGCCGCGACGCATACACGATGACGCTTGCCGTGCGGTTGGCGCGACAAGCCCGCGTTTCGGTGTTGTTGGCATGGGGTGAGCGCCTGTCCTGGGGGCGCGGCTATCGGCTGCATGTCGAGCCGCTCTCGAAGCGGCTGCCACGCGAAGATGTGCAGGCAGCCGGCGTAATCAATGGGCGCATGGAAGATCTGATCCGGCGCTGTCCCCAACAGTACCTGTGGGGCTACGGGCGCTACAAACAACCGCGCCAGGAGAATTGAGCGTGCACAATTTTGATTGCAAGCGATCACATTTCTTATGCTGAGCCAGCTCGGTATCGGCGTGATGCATTTGCTCGCGCGCCTTCCGCTGGCGTGGGTGCGTGCTTTGGGCCACGTCCTTGGCCTTGTGCTGTATGCGTTCGTGTTGCCGCGGCGACGCGTGGCCAAAACCAATTTGCGTCTTTGTTTTCCCCGATTGTCAGAGCGGCAGATCCGGACCTTGACGCGTCAGACCTTTGTCCGCTTCGCGCAGGCCTGGCTGGACCGGGGCTGGCTTTGGCACGGTGCGACGGATACGGTACGGCGACGCCTGAAGCTGTCCGGGGCGCTGGAGGAGCTTGCGGGCAACGAGCCGGTGGTGATCTTTGCGCCACATTTTGTCGGACTCGATGCCGGTTGGACGGCACTGACGCAACAGTTGGAGCGTCGCTTCACCACGATCTATACAGATCAGTCGAACAAAGTGCTGGATGCGTGGATGCTGCGGGGGCGGCGGCGCTTCGGAGAAGCCCGCCTGTTTGGACGAATCGAGGGCGTAAAAGCGCTGCTTGCCGCGCTGCGCGCGGGCGATCCCCTGTATTTGCTGCCGGACATGAACTTTGGCCCGCAAGAGTCTGTCTTTGTCCCTTTCTATGGCGTATCGGCAGCCACCGTGCCGAGCCTGTCAAGGTTTGCCAGGTTGGGCCGAGCCAAGGTGGTGCCGGTTGTGACGCGGATGACCCGCCAGGGTTATGAAGTCAACGTGTTGCCCGTCTGGTCCAGGTTCCCATCGAACGACGTCCAGGCCGATACGGCATTGATGAACCAGCGCCTGGAGGGGCTGATTGATGCGATGCCGGATCAGTATTTCTGGGTGCACAAACGGTTCAAGGATCGACCGCCGGGTCAACCCCCGGTCTACTGATTTTTGATATTTTTGGCCTGTAAACAAGACACGACAAGCGTTGTAAGCTACTAGTTCGATAGCAAAAACCGGCCGATCCAGCTCGCCACTTGCTCCGGCTTCTCGTGCACGATCCAGTGACTCGCGCCAGGCACGCGCTGAACTGTAAGGTCCGAGACGTAGTCACCAAGTCCCTCGATCAGCGCCGGCGGCAGCGCGACGTCGTTCAGGCCCCAAATAACCAGCGTTGGCAGCGAAATCGTCAGGGCCTCGTGCGTCATCTCTACCGTGGCTGCGGCGGGGTCCTGTGCTCGGGGTGGCCGCAGAGGGGAGGCGCGGTACAGGTTGCAGCCGCCGCTCAGACCCGCATCCCATACGAGACGGTACTGTGCCTTGGCTTCATCCGTCAGCCACACCGGGTGCTGATCGCCGTCATGGCCGCGAGTCAAGAATTCCCACAGTCGGCGGTAATCGTCTTGTGCCAGCAGGGCCTCTGCATCCGGACGAACCAGAAAATTCATGTACGCGCTGGCAGCTTGCTGCGCCGGGGAGTTTTTCAATTCGCGCAGGAAAGTCCCAGGATGCGGCGAGTTGATGATCACCAACTTGCGCGCCAGGTGCGGCAACTGGTTCGCGAGATTCCACGCTGCGGCGCCGCCCCAGTCGTGCGCCACCAGCGCGGCCAAGGCGCCCGCGTTGCCTGTTTGTAGCTTGATCAGGGCGGCAATGTCCTCGACCAGATGTTTGGGTCGATAGTCCCTCACATCTTTGGGCGCGCTGGAGCGTTCAAATCCGCGCAAATTCGGGGCCACGCAGCGATAGCCTCCATTCTCTGTGCGGG
Organism: uncultured Pseudomonadota bacterium; assembly: GCA_963844495.1. Classification (GTDB taxonomy): domain Bacteria; phylum Pseudomonadota; class Gammaproteobacteria; order Burkholderiales; family Burkholderiaceae_C; genus Rhodoferax. The sequence continues at coordinate 121,854 of CAWJOT010000003.1, read as the reverse complement.
CGAAATGCTCGAGCAGAAAGTCCCAGACAAACGCGGCTTCGGGGAACCCATGCAAGAACATCAGCACCGGGCTTCCGAGTCGGCCGGTGACGCGACAACTGAGCACAACGCCGTGTGGCAGAGCTTGGTCGAATTGTTCAATGGTCATGGTTGTGCCGTTTCTGTTTCTGCAAGATGGGCCCATTGCCACAACAGCGTGGCCACTTCGTCGATGCCTTGCCGACTGGTTGCGGAAAACAGCCGCACCTCACCACCCCCTGTCTGCAATCGCATGATCGACAACGCCTTCGCTTGTTGCGCGCGTGTGAGCTTGTCGGCCTTGGTGAGAATGACCAGAAAGCGCAGACCCTGCTCAACTCGCGGGCGTACGATCTCCAGCAGCACTTCATCGAGCTCGGTCATCCCGTGGCGCGGGTCCGACATCAGGATGATGGCCCTGAGGTTTGGCCGTGTCACAAGGTAATTGGCCATCACCTGCTGCCAGCGCAGCTTGTCCTGCCTCGGCACGGCGGCGTAGCCATAGCCAGGCAAATCGGTGAGCACAGCGTCGGTGCGTCCCTGCTTGCCCAAGGAAAATAAATTGATGTGCTGGGTGCGCCCGGGCTTCCTGGAAGCGAAGGCAAGCTGCTTTTGTTGCGTCAGGGTGTTGATGCACGTGGACTTGCCTGAGTTGGAGCGGCCCACAAATGCGATTTCCGGAACCTGCAGCTCGGGCAAAAAATGCAGTTCCGGGGCGGTGGTGAGGAACTTTGCGGTATGCAGCCAGCCCAGCGCAAGTTTGGCCACGGTTCGGGCGTCGGTGGCTGGATTGTTTGGCTGTGGCGCTGAAGCCGGCAGGTTTGAGTGGATCGTCATTGCGTGGCGGGGAGAATCCCGACCCCCATTGTAGAATCCAACTGTTTTCCCCCTCTGACGCCGCATTGCCCATGAAGTTGCTCGCTTGTGTATTGTTCGTTGCCATCGCCGCGGCGTTGCCCGTTCCCGGGTTTGCGCAGGAGACCAAGCCAGCGCCGAACCAGATACGGGTCACGCCCGACCTGTCCAAGGGGGAGGCAAGTTATGGCGCCGTCTGCGCGGCTTGTCATGGCGCCGAGGGCAACTCGGTGATTGTCGGCAATCCGAAATTGGCGCAGCAACACGCGCCCTACCTGATCAAACAATTGCAGGAATTCAAGTCTGGCAGGCGAGCCAACCCGATCATGTCGGGCATGGCCGCAACGTTGACGGATGCCGATATCGTCAACGTCGCCAACTGGTTGGCAAGCAGGCGCGCGAAGCCGGGATTTGCCAAGGAAAAAGAGTTGGTCATACTTGGTGAGCGTATCTATCGAGGAGGCATTGCCGAGCGTCAGGTCCCGGCCTGTGCCGGTTGCCATAGTCCAAATGGCGCCGGTATTCCAGCGCAATATCCACGCCTGAGTGGGCAGCATGCCGAGTACGCTGTGGCCCAACTGACTGGTTTTCGCGACGGTTTGCGAAAGAACAGCGTGCCGATGGCCGAGGTGACCGCGCGGATGAACGACCGGGAGATCAGGGCGGTCGCAGACTACATCGCCGGGCTGCGGTAGTCAACCGCTCGACCGGTCCAGAGACGCCGCAGCCACCAACCGCTCGGTGCTGATCTGATCCGCAAAGGTTTCACGTCGACGGATAAGCTGCGAGCGCTCGCCATCCACCAACACTTCCGGTGCGCGACCGCGCGAGTTGTAATTGCTGGCCATGCTCATGCAAAACGCACCGGCTGACAGGACCGCCAGCCGGTCCCCCTGCTCAAGTGCCAGTGCACGGTCGTGACCGATCCAGTCACCGCTTTCGCAGACGGGCCCAACCACTTGCCAGGTGACCTGTGCCTGGCTGCGCGGCTGCAGTGGCACGATCCCGTGATATGCCTGGTACATGGCGGGTCGGGGCAGGTCGTTCATCGCCGCGTCGACCACGCAATAGCTCTTTTGCTCCCCTGGTTTGAGGTACAGCACTTCGGTCACACAGACCCCGGCATTGCCGACCAGTGAACGACCGGGCTCAATCATCAATTTGCGCCGGCCGAAGCCCCGCGCGTCGAGCCGCATCATAAGTTTTGTCCAGAGCTGCTGTGCACCCGGCGGCGCCTCTCCGTTGTAATTGATGCCAAGGCCCCCGCCGAAATCGATATGTCCGATCGGGACCCCACTCGCTTCGACCGCCTGCACCAGATCCATCATTCGCTCCACCGCCTCCAGGTAGGGCTCCTCCTGCGTAATTTGCGAGCCGATATGGCAATCGATACCCATCACGCGCACACCAGCGAGCGTGGCGGCGCTGCGGTAAGTTGGCACGACACGCGCATGGGCAATGCCAAACTTGCTGTTCTTCAGCCCGGTCGATATGTAGGGGTGTGTTTTGGGGTCGACGTCAGGGTTGACCCTCAGACTCACCGGCGCGCGCATGCCCATGGACAACGCAACCTCGCTCAAGACCTCAAGCTCAGCCTCGCTTTCGACATTGAAGCAACCGATGCCTGCGTCGAGGGCGGCGCGCATTTCGGTCCGCGTCTTGCCGACGCCGGAAAAGATGATCTTATCGGCGGCGGCGCCAACGGCGAGCACCCGTTCCAGTTCCCCCAGCGAGACAATGTCGAAACCGCAACCAGCCTCGGCGAAAACCTGAAGAACGCACAAGGCCGGGTTCGCCTTGACGGCGTAACAGATTTGAACCTTGCGCCCGGTGAATCCCTTCTGGTAGGCGGCCAGCGCATCGAGCATCGAGCTTTTCGAATAGACAAACAGCGGCGTGCCGTGCTCGTCGGCCAGATCGGCCAGGCGAACATTTTCGAGAAACAGGCCCGCCGGGCGGTAGGCAAGATGGGGGTGACCGGGAAGAGCAGGCGTATTCATCTTGGGGTTGGCGCACTCGAAGCTGGCGGGCTCGGGCCATCGGGCGTGGCGGTCGTGTTTGACTCAACCGAGCGGGTCGGCAGATACAAGGGCCCTTGCTGACCACACGAAGCCAGCGTTGTCGCACCGATGCCAAGGGCAATCGAACTGACTAGAATTTGGGCAAAGCGCAACATGGTGAAATTGTAATGACCGACACCGACTTCATGGATTTGGCCGAAGCCCTGCTCAGGACAGTCGAGACCGGTTGCGATCGAATCAACGACGAGTCGGCGGCGGACATTGACAATCAGCGTGTCGGCGGCATGGTGACTCTGGTCTTTGCCAATGGCAGTCAGATTGTGATTAATTTGCAAAAACCCTTGCATGAAGTTTGGTTGGCCGCCAAATCGGGTGGTTATCACTTTAAGTTTGACGGCACGCAATGGCTCGACAGCAAGGGAAACGGAGAGTTCTTGGCGAAACTGTCAAGACTTGCCAGCGAGCAGGCGGGCTGCCCCCTCAATTTCTGAAGAGTTCGAGGATTCTCTTCCTTTCGTCGGCTGGCGGCATGGTTCGCACGCCAATATCAGACGGGATACCTGGCCTATCGGCTAACCCCAGGCTGATCACGCCAGCGCCCCGGGCGTATTCGTTGAAATACCACTCACCACCAACGTTGACAACGCCTTCGGGTACGGCGGGTTCCATGATCGGGACGCCTTTGAGCGCATGTTCCATAAACCGGATCCACACCGGCAGTGCCAAGCCACCCCCGGTTTCCCGGTCGCCCAACTTGTGCGGCGTGTCATAGCCAATCCACGTGATTGCGGTCAAGGTCGGTTGAAAACCGGCAAACCATGCGTCCATCGCGTCGTTCGTCGTCCCCGTTTTTCCGTACAGGTCGGGGCGTTTCAATGCCGCCTGCGCCGCCGCCGCAGTTCCAGAGAGTGTGACTTCCTGCAACAGGCTATCCATAATGAAGGCGTTGCGCGCGTCAATCACACGCCGTGACTCGTCAAGCGTTGGCGCCTTCGTCTCCTGCAGCACTTTACCCTTTTGTTCCGTGACTCTGGCGATCAGCCACGGATTGATTCTGTAACCACCGTTGGCAAACACCGAGTAGGCCGAAGCCATCTGCATCGGTGTCACCGAACCAGCGCCCAACGCCATGGTCAGGTACGCCGGGTGTTTTTCCTCGTCGAAGCCAAATCGTGTAATCCACGTTTGGGCATATTGGGCGCCGATCGCTTGCAGCAATCGAATGGAGATCATGTTCTTGGACTTGGCCAAACCGCGGCGCAACGTCAACGGCCCTTCGAATTTTCCATCGTAGTTCCTCGGCTCCCACGGTTGGCCGCCAGTGACCCCGGCGTCGAAGAACAGCGGCGCATCATTGACGACGGTTGACGGCGTAAATCCGCGCTCCAGAGCGGCCGAATAGATGAACGGCTTGAAACTCGATCCGGGTTGCCGCCATGCCTGTGTGACATGGTTGAACTTGTTCTTCTCAAAATCAAATCCGCCCACCATGGCCTTGATGGAGCCATCGCGCGGGTCGATGGCGACAAACGCGCCCTCGACCTCCGGCAATTGTGTGATCTCCCAGGTATTCTTGGCTGTCTTGGTAACACGAATCACGGCGCCGCGCCGAATCTTTATGTTGGGAGGCGCCTTTTCCGACAGGCCCGAATGCGCGGGTCGCAGCCCTTCCCCGGTGATTTCCAGCAATTCCCCGTTCTGCCGCTCGGCTTTGATGTGGCGAGCGTCGGCCTCCAGCACAACCGCGGACAGGACGTCGCCATTGTCGGGATGGTCTTCCAAGGCGTCGTCCAAGGCATCGTCAACCTCCTGCGGGTTGGTCGGCAGCGTGACAAACTTCTCCGGACCCCGATAAATCTGGCGACGCTCGTAGTCCATGATGCCGCGCCGCAATGCCCGGTACGCGGCCTCTTGATCGGCGCTGCGCAAGGTTGTGTAGACATTGAGTCCCCGGGTGTAAGTTTCGTCGCCATATTGCGCAAACACGAGTTGACGCACGGTCTCGGCCACATACTCCGCATGGGCCTTCGCCGCTTCAGAGGTTGCCTTGACTTTGACCTCTTCCTTCTTGGCCGCAGCCGCCTGTTGCGTCGTGATGAAGCCGTTTTCCAGCATCCGATCAATGATGTGGAGTTGGCGCGAACGTGCTCGCTGTGGATTGTTGATCGGGTTGTAGGCCGAAGGTGCCTTGGGCAATCCGGCAAGCATGGCTGCCTCGGCAATCGAGATATTTTTCAGGGGTTTGTCAAAGTACGCCTCAGAGGCGGCGGCGAAACCGTACGAACGATTGCCAAGAAAGATCTGGTTCATGTAGATCTCAAGAATCTGGCTCTTGGTGAGCATGTGTTCGAGCTTGAGCGTGAGCAAAATCTCATAAATCTTGCGCGTGTAGGTCTTCTCGGACGACAGATATACATTGCGCGCCACTTGCATCGTGATCGTTGAGGCGCCCTGGCTCTTGATTCGCCCAAGATTCGCAAGGGCCGCGCGCAAAACTCCCTTGTAATCAATCCCTCCGTGTTCATAGAATCGCGCGTCCTCAATGGCCAGCACTGCATCTGTCATGACCTTTGGGATTTCCTTGATCGGCGTCAAGTGACGGCGTTCTTCGCCAAACTCGCCAATCAGCGTGCCCTCTGCGGAAAACACGCGCAGCGGCAATTTCGGGCGGTAGTCAGACAAGTCGGAGATATCTGGCAGATTCGGGAACGCCACCGCCAGTGCGATCGCAACCAGCATGAAGACCGAAATTGCTGCGGCCAACACGAACCCTGCAAACGCAAGAGCAATATTGGCCACGCGGCTCAAGGCGCCTGCGGGCCCCTGCGATCCGGGGGGTACGTCTGGTGAAGGCTTGGCGGGCATAATTTTTCAGCGAAACGAGGCCCAGTCACAAAGATTGGGGCTTTTGCAGCGTCGACGCAGTAGTATCCACTATTGTCAAGAGATGCTCCCAGCGTGTCGGCCCGGGCGTCGATGCGGGTAACATCCAAACACATAGCGTCTACTTTTGGCAACGCTTGAAACCCTCAAAATTCCAAAAAACCTTTGCGGGACAACGAGCTTACTGCTAGCATTGAAGTGAAGTCTTAAGTTTTGTCGATCTTCCATCGACCCGTTTCAGGGGATAGTTTTGATCTCTTTGGGATCCTTGTTTAGTCGCCAGCCAGCGCCAATGCTTGGTTTGGACGTCAGTTCGTCGAGTGTAAAGCTGGTGGAGCTGAGCCGAAACAAGGCGGGCAATCTTGTGCTTGAACGCTGCGAGATCGAGCCGCTCGAGCGCGGTTGGATTGTCGACGGCAATATTGACATGTTTGATAGCGTGGCCGATGCTGTGCGCCGCGTTGTGAAAAAGAGCGGCACCAAGGCCAAGAATGTTGCCATGGCATTGCCGCCCTCGGCCGTCATCACCAAGAAGATCATGTTGCCCAGCGGGTTGTCTGATCAGGAACTGGAAATGCAGGTTGAGACCGAGGCCAACCAGTACATTCCATTTCCGCTGGACGAGGTCAGCCTCGATTTTTGCGTGGTTGGTCCCAGTGCGACGTCCACGGGCGACGTTGAAGTCCTGATTGCTGCGTCTCGCCGGGAAAAGGTACAGGATATACAGGGCCTGGCCGAGGCCGCTGGATTGAAGCCGGTGATTGTTGACGTTGAGTCGTATGCCTCGCGTTTGGCGACCAGTCGATTGATCGAAAACCTTCCAACCAAGGGTACCGGTAGTATCGTTGCCCTGTTCGAGGTTGGCGCGCTGACGACCAGTATGCAGGTTATTCGCAACGATGAGGTGCTGTATGACCGCGACCAGGCGTTCGGGGGTGCCCAGCTCACGCAATTGATCGTGCGCCAGTACGGGTTTTCGCTGGAGGAAGCGGAAAGCAAGAAGCGAAGCGGCGAGTTGCCCGAAGACTACGACACAACGGTCCTGCGCCCGTTTGTTGAAAGCATGGTGCATGAGATTGGGCGTGCCCTGCAGTTCTTCTTTACGAGCACGCCGCATAACAAGGTTGACTTTGTGATGTTGGCCGGTGGCTCAGCCGGGTTGCCCGGATTGACCGAGGCAGTGACTCAGCATACGACCTTTCCCTGTAGCGTCGTGAATCCGTTTGACGGTATGGAAATGGGTGACGGGGTCCGCTTGAAGAAGATGACGCGCGAAGCGCCGTCCTATCTCACTTCGTGTGGCCTTGCTCTACGGAGGTTCATGCAGTGATCCTGATCAACCTGCTTCCACACCGGGAGGCGGCGCGCAAACTACGCCGGGATGTTTTCAACGTCAGCTTGGGCGCATCGGCATTGGCCGGTGGGTTGCTGGCGGGAATCATCTTTCTGTGGTACCAGGCGCAGATTTCCGGCCAACAGGCAAAGAACCAGATCCTGCAAAGCGAGATCAAGCTGTTTGATGCTCAAATCAAGGATATCGCGGGTTTGGAGGCAGAGATCGCTGCGTTGCGAGCGCGCCAGCAGGCGGTGGAAGATCTTCAGGCCGACCGTAATTTGCCGGTTCACCTGTTGACTGAACTGGTCAAACAGTTGCCCGATGGTGTCTACATTGCCAGCATGCGTCAGGAAAATCAAATCGTGACGTTGCAAGGCGTAGCGCAATCGAACGAACGGGTTTCTGAATTGCTGCGAAACCTGGGTAACAACACGCCCTGGTTTTCCAAGCCCGAGCTGGTTGAAATCGTGGCTGGCTCGGTGGCGCTGACGCCGCGCGATCAGCGCCGCGTCGCCAACTTCACGATCCGCGTGCGGCTCACGCGAGCGAGCGAGGCCGAAAAATTGCGTGCTGCTGCGAGCGCTGCGGATCCGGCGTCGGGTGCTTCTTCTCCTGTCAAGAAATAGGAGAGTACAGGCATGGCATTGAAACTACCTAATAAGCCAGACATATTGGCGCTGCAGGGGAAACTGCTGGCGCAATTTCGCAACCTGGACCCGAAGAATCCGGCAAACTGGCCGGCTGCACCGCGGTATCTGATGTTTGTTGCGATCGCCGTGGCGGTGGTTGTGGTCCTTTGGTTTGTCTGGCTCAACTCTTCAGAAGCCGAACTCGTTGCGGAGCAAGGCAAGGAAGTTAAATTGCGCGAAGAGTACAAAACCAAGCTGGGCAAAGCAGTCAATCTGGAAGCCTTGAAGAAACAACGTGAGCAAGTGCAGCAGTACGTGACGCAACTGGAGAAGCAACTACCAAGCAAGGCGGAGATGGACGCGTTGCTTTCGGATATCAATCAGGCTGGGTTGGGTCGCAGCCTGCAATTTGACCTGTTTCGCCCGGGACAAATCGCAGTCAGGGACTACTACGCCGAGCTGCCGATTGCGGTGCGGGTGACCGGCCGATATCACGATATTGGCGCCTTCGCATCGGATATTGCCAACCTTTCGCGGATTGTGACTCTGAATAATTTGGCCATTGTTCCGGTCAAGGACGGATTGCTGGCAATGGACGCTACGGCCAAGACTTTCCGCTATCTTGACGTTGACGAAGTTGCCGCGCAGCGCAAGGCGGCAGGACCGAAAGGGGCGGCCAAATGATGCCCGTGCGTCTGGTTGGGTCGCTGTTGCTGGTTTCTGCTCTGAGTGGTTGTGGGGTTTCGGGGGAGGACGAGTTGCGCCAGTGGATGGCCACGCAAAAAAATCAAACCCATCCCAAAGTGGCCCCGATTTCCGAGCCGAAGACGTTCAGGCCGGAGGGTTACACCCAGGTGACGGCGATCGAGCCCTTTAGCAATCAAAAACTGACGCAGGCGCTCAAGAGGGAATCAACCCAGGCCGCGGCCAACGGTGCCCTGATCGCGCCGGAGTTGGCTCGACGGCGCGAGGCGCTGGAAGCGTTTCCTCTGGATACGATGACCTTGGTTGGCAGCTTGTCCAGGCCGGGGCAACCGGTGGCGCTGGTGAAGGTTGATAACTTGCTGTACCAGGTGCGCCCGGGCAATTATCTCGGGCAGAACTACGGACGCGTGATGAAAATCACCGAGACCGAGGTGACGCTGCGTGAAATTGTGCAGGACGCGGGTGGTGATTGGATTGAGCGCACTGCTACGTTGCTGTTGCAAGAGAGGTCGAAATGAACAATCAGAACTATTGGATGGTGACGCGAATGTGGCAACGGTTTGTTTTAGGGGCAGCGCTGGCGCTGGCAACTCTTTGTGTACAGGCGCAAGGCGCGATTGAAGCAGTATCGGGTTCAATACAAGGCGGAGCCGAAGTCGTAAAGATCGATTTGACACAGCCGCTGGCCGCAGTCCCGACCGGCTTTTCAATTCAATCCCCGGCCCGCATCGCGCTGGATTTCCCAGGTATTTCGAGTTCGATGGGTCGCTCCACAATCGAGATCAACCAGGGCAACTTGAGGTCCGTGAGCGTGGTTCAAGCGGGTGACCGCACCAGGGTGGTTCTCAATTTGAAGCAGATCACTCCGTACAAGGCGCAACTGCAGGGCAAATCACTGCTGGTGGTGCTCGATTCGGTAGCGGTGGCGGCACCGAATGCGACGGGCTTGCCGGTTTTTGCTGAAAATCAGAATCGCGACACCTTGCCCCTCAAGGATCTTGATTTCCGCCGGGGCGACGAGGGGTCAGGGCGCGTGCTCGTGGCCTTGCCCAACAGCCAGGTCGGCGTGGATATTCGCCAGCAGGGGCAAACCCTGGTGGTCGAGTTCATGAAATCAACCCTGCCCGAAGGCATGCGTCGGCGCCTGGATGTGTCTGATTTCGGGACCCCGGTGCAGACCGTGTCCACGTTCCAGGTCGGTGACCGCGTGCGCATGGTCATTGAACCAAGAGGTCAGTGGGTGCACAGCGCCTACCAAAGCGACGACCAGTTTGTCGTCGAGGTCAAGGCGGTCAAAGTCGATTCGTCCAAACTCACGCAGGGACCTGGTTACAGCGGGCAGAAGTTGTCTCTCAACTTCCAGAATATTGAAGTTCGCTCGTTGTTGCAGGTGATTGCAGACTTCACCAATTTCAACATCATCACGTCGGACTCGGTCGCCGGCGCGGTAACCCTGCGATTGCAGGATGTCCCGTGGGATCAGGCACTCGACATCATTTTGCAGGCCAAGGGTTTGGGCATGCGCAAGACCGATAACGTGATCTGGGTTGCTCCAAAGGATGAAATCATCGCCAAGGAGAAGCTCGAACTCGAATCCAAGGCGGCGGTGCTCAGTCTGGAGCCGGTGCGGACCCAGTCATTTCAAATGAATTACGCCAAAGCCGATGATATTGCCAAGCAGTTGACGGGTGCGGGTGGTGGTGAGAAGAGTGCGGGGCGGACCTTGAGCGCGCGCGGGAGTGCGACCGCTGACCCCCGAACCAATCAGCTCTTTGTGACCGATGTGCCGTCGCGACTGGAGCAAGTTCTGCAACTTCTGCAGAAGCTCGATGTGGCCGTGCGCCAAGTCATGATCGAGGTGCGAATCGTTGAGGCCGAGGATAATTTTGGCAAATCGCTTGGCGTAAAGTTTGGCGGAACCGACCAACGGGCGAACAAGGGTGGGGACGGAGGCTATCAACTTGGGGCCAGCAATACCCGCATTGCATTTGGCAATAGTTACAGCGACGCCGTTGCGAGCAGCGGCGGCGGCGGTACCGTGAACACGACCGGGAATTTCGTCAACTTGCCGGCCAACCAACCGTTTGGTGGAACGCCAGCCACGTTTGGCGTCTCGATCTTCAACGCTTTGGCCAACCGTTTTCTGAATCTGGAAATCTCCGCTCTCGAGGCTGACCACAAGGGGCAGGTTGTGTCGAGTCCGAGGGTGGTCACCGCCGATGGCAAGAAGGCGACGATCAAATCGGGCGAGCAAATCCCGTACCAGGTATGCGACAAGGACGGTTGCAAGATTCTCTTCAAGGACGCCAATCTGAGGCTTGAAGTCACGCCCCAGATCACGCCGGAAGGCACTGTGATCATGGATCTGGATGTCAGCAAGGACACGCGTGGACTTGACACGGCCAACGCCGGGCCCGCCATCAACCAAAAGAATGTCGTGACGCAGGTTCTGGTGGACAACGGCGGCACGGTCGTGATCGGTGGGATATTCGAGCTTGACGAAGGAAACGACGAGGCCAAAGTGCCGTTCTTCGGGGACTTGCCCGCGGTCGGAGGACTATTCAGGAATAAGGCCAAGAAGCAGTTGAAGAAGGAACTGCTGGTGTTTGTGACGCCGAGGATAATCACAGACAAGACCGGGACGCGTTGATCGCCAGGCACGATTGCAGGAAAAAACCATGAAATTATTGAAATACCTTTTCGCGCTGTTGTCGGTGACCGCGCTCGTTGCATGTGGCGGCGGTGGTGGCAATCCGGGGACGAGCTCGGGCTCAGCTATAAATGCAGACCCGGTGTTGGCTTTGTCCTTGCAGGACGCCTTAGGTGCACCAACCAATTCAATCAGTTCCTCGGGTTTCACAGCCCTGATAGCCACGCTCACTGATCCAAGTGGTAACGCCATTGCCGGCCAGGTGATTAACGTGGCGGCCGATGTTGTTAACCCGGGTGACGTTGCAAAAATTGTTTTTCCGGAGGGCGCCACTGGCCTAACAAATTCTTCGGGCGTGGCGATGATAAAAATTGCTCGTGCCACTCTTGTGTCGACGGGCGCCGGTTCATTGACCGTGACCTACAGCTACAAGGCGGGATCATTTATAACCTATCCGAGCGGTTCAACGCCGCCGTCGGCTGATAAGGTTATTGCCAAATACATTGGCTATCAGCTATCGGCAGCAAATATCACCTTGACTGGTTTGGATGTTGGCTCCTCAACACTTGCAGCTTACGGCACGCGTCAAGTTTCAGTGCAGGCCAACATTAACGGTGTTGCTGCGGGGACGACGCCGGTTCAGATTAATTTTTCGGCAACCTGTGGCCAGGTGTCCCCCGCAGTGGCCTCCACCAACAGCGCGGGTATTGCAGCGGTAAGCTACACCGCCACCGATGCAGTCGGTACTGTTCTCAGTACCCAGGGATGCAGCGGGAAAACGATCGAGATTTCAGCCAGCACAATAGGTGCGGCCGTGCTGACCAAGTCGCTCAATATCTTGGCCGCGCCCGCCACCAACTTGAGCTTTGTCAGCGCTATTCCTACGCGGATATTTTTGGCCAATTCTGGTGGGCTGACACAATCCATCGTCCAGTTCAAACTCGTCAACTCACGCGAAGAGCCGCTGCTTGGGCAGGATCTTCGGTTGACAATGAGAACACTCAATCAGGGCATACCCAACGCTTCGTTTGGCACGGTCGGTAACATCGACCCAATCGTGATCACCACCGATTCGGCTGGTAAAGTGTCGGTGCCCGTGTTCTCGGGGCCAGTGCCGACCAGCGTCATTGTCAACGCTGCTTTGGTGTCCAACCCCCTGGTACAAACCGACTCGGCAATTTTGACGATTGCCTCCGGGCGCCCGGCGCAGGCCAGGGTCAGTCTGTCGGTTAAAGACCTTGCCATTGAAGGTTTTGGAGTCGATGGCACAACTACCGATGTCATGATGTCGTTGGCAGATCGCCAAGGTAACCCGGTGCCCGATGGCACAGCCGTGAACTTCGTTACGGAAGGGGGTGTCATGATTCCGCCGATTTGTTACACGGGCGGGGTGAAAGATCCGGTCACCGGTGCGTTCAGCGATGCTGGCAATTCTCGGTGCTCTGTAACTATTCGGTCGCAGGCCCCGCGCCCGGCCAATGGCAGGGTATCAATACTCGGCTATGTCGCTGGCGAAGAAGATTTTGTAGACGCCAACTTCAACAACGTGTACGACGTCGGTGAAACTTTTACCGATCTGGGCAACGCGTTCCGCGACGACAACGAAAACGGTGTGTTTGATATAGGAGAATTTTCAGTACCCCGAACTGGCGCTGTGAGTTCTGGCAACGGTTGCCCGGGCTTGTTAGGTCGCCCTGGCAGTTGTGACGGTGTCTGGGGTGCGGCAGATGTCCGGCGACAAGTGAATGTGATTTTTGCGACAAGTACAGCCAAGATTCGCGGCACCGCAAATGCGAGTTCTGTAAGCGTTACCGTTAGCGATGCGAATGACAATAGCATGCCGACCGGAACTGTTATCCTTTTGGATACCCTCGGCGGCACTAATTGTTCTTTTGGTGCGGTTGAGGAAATGACAGTAAGAGTGGCCAATACTCTCGCGCCGACAGTTGTTACGTTTAGTCTATCAAGCTGTGTGACGGGTGACGTTATTCATGTCACGGTAACAACGCCACTTGGAACTGTTACGTCGAAGAGTATTTCGGTCATTGCAGATACGTCTGCAGCCGCAATTAATGTATCGTCGGGACCAACCATGGCCGTATTTGTCGGCGATACCCGGTCATCCACTGTTTCTGGCGGCACTGCACCGTACAGTCTTTCCTCAAGCGCTGCAAGTAAGCTTATAGCCACGGCAACATTGAGTGGCACCACGTTGGTAGTGACGGGAGTTGCGCCTGGCTCGGCCACCATCAGTGTCAAGGATGCTTTAGGAGGCAATTTTGACATTGCGGTGACGGTGAATTAGATTAGTTCATTTTCATCTCTGGATTCGCGGCAGTCATCGGTGCGGGTGAGCCTTTTTGATCGTGAGAATTAATGATCGCCCTTATTGGGCTGCCCTGCTCAGGCAAGTCCACCGTCGGGTGGTAACAGCCCGGCGGCTGTAGCCACCCTTCTTTGATGCCAACTTTGGGCGCGGGCTGCTATGATATCTACGTGTGATATCAATAAAGGGGTCGGCATGAAACGAACTTTGGTTGGCTTTTCCGAGCGCGACATTCAGGCGCTGGACGCACTTTCTGAGGCCAAGCGGGTCTCGCGCGCCGAACTCATTCGCCAAGCGGTGACCCAGTACCTTGCAAAATTTACGGCTGATGCCCCATCAACGGACGCCTTTGGAATGTGGGCGTACAAAAAGATCGATGGTTTGGCCTATCAACAGCGCTTGCGGGAAGAATGGTGAGGGCGCTTTTTGACACCAACATTCTGATTGATTACCTGAACGGAATTCCCCAGGCCAAGACAGAGCTGGCGCTGCACTCCGATAAGGCGATTTCAATCGTGACATGGATGGAAATACAAGTTGGCGCCACAGTTACCGAGCAAGCGGTGGTTGACCACTTCTTGCGTGGGTTCACGGTGATACCTATCGACCTATCGGTTTCCGTTAAAGCGGTTGAATTACGCAAATCGACAAAAATGAAGTTGCCCGATGCGATCATCTGGGCCACTGCGCTGGTTGACAATCGGCTGCTGGTTACGCGCAACGCAAAGGATTTTTCACCATCCAACCCGAGCGTGCGGGTGCCCTACACCATTTAGGGCTTGGTTTTTCAGCATGAACTCTTTCAGTCGCCAAATCATGGTCCTAAACCGGGTTGGCACTACGCCATGTTTTACTTGTTTTGGGTTCGCGTGGGCCTGGGTTGCTGAGGGCTGACACACTATGCTTTGCGCCCTTATCGGTCTGCCCGGCTCCGGCAAATCAACCGTCGGGCGGCAGCTGGCCCGGCGGCTTGCGGCTTCGCTTTCTTGACTGTGACCGCGTGATTGAGCAGCAACTTGGCTGCTCAATTCGCGAGTACTTCGAGCGCGAGGGAGAAGAACAATTCCGCGATACCGAAGAGGCGTTGATTGATCAATTGACGCAGAATGACAACTTGGTGCTGGCCACGGGCGGAGGCGCAATTTTGCGGGCTAATAGCCGATCCAGACTGCGTGAGCGTACCTATGCGGTCTACTTGAATTCGCAGCCTGACGAGTTGTTTCGGCGCCTGCGATATGACGTCAAACGCCCTCTGCTGCAAGTCAAGGACCCGATGACGCGTTTGCGCGAACTCCACGCGCAGCGCGACCCACTTTATCGTGAAACCGCCAAGCTTGTGGTTGACACGGGGCGCCCATCGGTTGCCACTTTGGTGAGCACAATTGTCGTTGAGCTTGAGGCGGCAGGCGTCGTGCGCATAAACTCGGGACCATGAATGTCTCGATTGTTCCCATCGATTTTCAAGCACGCAGTTACAACATTGTCATCGGGCCGTCGGTCCTCGATGATCCTGCCAGCTATCTTGGGATCCCGATCGCACAAAGCGCGCTGATCGTCAGCAATAACGTCGTCGCACCTCTCTACGGCAGGCGTCTGCGCGGGTCGCTGCAGGAGCGGTTTGCGAAGGTGCACGAGGTCATCCTGCCCGATGGCGAACAGTGCAAGAACTGGCAGACTCTGGCGCTGATCTTTGACAGTTTGCTTCACAACCACTGCGATCGTGGCACCGTGATATTTGCTCTGGGTGGTGGCGTCGTGGGTGATATGGCTGGTTTTGCGGCGGCGTGCTATATGCGCGGCGTTCCTTTTGTCCAGGTTCCGACCACGCTGTTGGCCCAGGTCGATTCGTCGGTCGGCGGCAAGACGGGGATCAACCACCCGCTGGGCAAGAACATGATTGGCGCGTTCTACCAGCCGAACAGGGTCATTTGTGACCTCGGCACGCTGCAGACGCTTCCCGCGCGCGAACTTGGCGCAGGGTTGGCCGAGGTGATCAAGTACGGACCGATCGCCGATCCGGATTTTCTGGATTGGATCGAGACCAATATGGAAGCATTGTTGGGGCGTGAACCTGCCGCCTTGGGGCATGCCGTGCAACGGAGCTGCGAAATCAAGGCGCGCGTCGTTGCCGCCGATGAACGCGAATCGGGGCTGCGGGCCATGCTCAACTTTGGGCACACATTCGGGCACGCCATCGAGACAGGTTTGGGTTATGGGCAATGGCTGCACGGAGAGGCTGTCGCCTGTGGCATGGTGATGGCAGCCCGTTTGTCGCAACGTCTGGCATTGGTCGACGCAGCGTTTGTGCAGCGTCTGACCTTGCTGATTCAAGCCGCCGGGCTGCCTGTTACCGCCCCGCGCCTGTCGTCAAGTGACAACGCCGGGCGCTATCTTGAACTGATGCGGATGGACAAAAAGGCGCAGGCTGGCGCCATCAGATTTGTTGTGATCGACGCACCGGGATCGGCCAGCTTGCGCAGTGCACCGGACGCGCTGGTGCGTGAGGTGATCGATGCTTGCTGTATCTGCCCATGACGTTGAGCCGAGCCCGCCGATGAAGTCAGCAAAAGCAACGATCACGTCGGCCACGGCAGCCTCCGAAATCTGGCCAGGCCAGTCGATTGAGCTGCTCAAGGAATTGCACATTCTGACGCGCGATGCAAAAATGAACCAGGACAGCCGACGCAAGCTCAAACAGGTCTACCATTTGTACCGGTTCGTCGAAAAGTTGCTGATCGAACTCAGCACGAGCGCTGGCGACATCACCTTGGCTGACCACGGCGCGGGCAAGTCGTACCTTGGGTTCATCATCTACGACCTGTTCTTCAAAGCGCGCAGCAACGGGCATATCTACGGCGTTGAAGCAAGGCCCGAATTGGTGCAGAAATCCGCACAACTTGCCCAGAGGCTTGGTTTTGATCGGATGTCCTTCCTCAATATGAGCGTTGCCGCCTCGACCAAGGCGGGCGAACTGCCCGATCAGATTGACATTGTGACTGCGCTGCACGCCTGCGATACGGCCACCGACGACGCCATCGCATTCGGCCTGCGAAAGAAGGTCAAATTCATGGTTCTGGTGCCTTGCTGTCAGGCCGAAGTGGCCGGCGTTCTGCGCAGGAACAAGGCTCTGTCGTTGTCTCGAACGGCCCTCTCCGAGCTTTGGCGCCACCCCCTGCATACGCGGGAGTTTGGCAGCCAGATTACCAACGTGCTGCGCTGCCTCTATCTGGAGGCAAGCGGCTACGACGTCAGCGTGACCGAACTGGTGGGGTGGGAGCACAGCTTGAAGAACGAGCTCATTCTCGCGCGTCATGCTGGTCACGCCAAATACTCAGCCGCCGTGCGCCTGCGCGCCCTGTTGCAGGAGTTTGGGCTCGAACAGTTGCTCGTCACACGTTATAAATTGGGGTCAGATTCCAATTAACTAAGATGGCCCGCCTTCCACGCCTCACCTTACCGGGTTACCCGCATCACGTCATTCAGCGCGGGAACAACCGACAGCCTGTGTTCGCCCAGTCTGCCGATTACCGGATACTTCTTGATCTTCTTGATGAATACGCAAGCAAATTTGACGTGGCAGTTCATTCCTATGTGCTGATGAATAATCACTTTCATTTGCTGGTCACGCCCAAGACTACCGATGGATTGCCAAAAATGATGCAGGCCATCGGGCGGCGTTATGTCCGCTATTTCAACGATACTCGGCAGCGCAGCGGCACTTTGTGGGAGGGGCGCTACAAGTCCACGCTGATCCAGACTGAGCGCTATTTGCTCACTTGCATGGTGTACATCGACCTCAATCCGGTGCGGAGTGGTATGGTCGCGCAACCGCAGGACTATCCTTGGTCAAGCCATGGGTACTACACCGGGCGACGCACCGATCACCTTATCACGCCGCATGCCTTGGTATGGGAGCTCGGCAATACGCCTTTTGCGCGTGAAGCGGCGTACGCACAACTGGTTCAGTCTGGCATCGACGCCGTGCAACAGTCGGCGCTGACAAACTCGACCTTGCATGGCTGGGCGCTGGGTGAGACGGATTTCATCGCAAGCTTGCAAAAAAGAACCGAGCGCCGGATTGTCCAAGGCAAGGCCGGACGACCGTTTACACGGCAAGAATAGAGCCGATGGCAGGGTCAAATTAATCTGTCCCTAATTAAATAATGGTTTACTAATAGGCAAAATAATTGGAATCTGACCCCAATTAATTTGCTTGGAGTATTTGCTGCGGTGCGGTATTCTCGGAGGTCTGAAATATTTTTGGGAGTGAGCCATGACGATGGCTGCCGAGATCTCGCGTCTTCAAGAACAGGGTCTGTATTCTTCGGCTCACGAGCACGATGCCTGCGGTGTCGGTTTTGTCGCGCACATCGCGGGTGTCAAGTCGCACGACATCGTAAAGAATGCGCTCAAGATCCTTGAAAACCTGGATCACCGCGGCGCAGTGGGCGCCGACAAGTTGATGGGTGACGGAGCGGGGATTTTGATTCAACTACCCGATGCCCTGTATCGGGAGGAGATGGCTGAAAACGGGCTCGGCCCGGATGGCGCAAGGGGCGTGGCCCTGCCCCCGCCTGGCGAATACGGCGTTGGCATGATCTTCCTGCCCAAGGAGCACGCTTCGCGCCTGGCCTGTGAACAGGAGATGGAGCGTGCCATCAAGAAGGAAGGGCAGGTGCTGTTGGGCTGGCGTGACGTGCCGGTGAACCGGGACATGCCGATGTCGCCCACGGTACGCGAGAAGGAGCCGGTGGTGCGTCAGGTCTTCATCGGCCGCGGCAGCGATGTGATCGTTCAGGACGCGCTCGAGCGAAAACTCTATGTCATCCGAAAGACCGCCAGCGCCGCGATACAAAGCCTGCGCCTCAAACACAGCAAGGAGTACTACGTCCCGAGCATGTCGAGCCGCACCGTGATCTACAAGGGGCTGCTGCTGGCCGACCAGGTCGGGACCTACTTCTCGGACCTGCAGGACGTGCGCTGCGTCTCCGCCCTTGGCCTGGTGCATCAGCGCTTCTCCACCAACACTTTTCCGGAGTGGCCACTTGCCCACCCGTATCGCTACGTTGCGCATAACGGCGAAATCAACACCGTCAAGGGCAATTACAACTGGATGAAGGCGCGCGAAGGTGTGATGTCCTCCCCCGTGCTCGGCGCGGACCTAGAGAAGCTCTACCCGATCACCTTCCCCGGCCAGTCGGATACGGCAACTTTTGACAACTGCCTCGAACTGTTGACCATGGCTGGCTACCCGTTGGCGCAGGCGGTGATGATGATGATTCCCGAGCCATGGGAGCAAAACACCAGCATGGATCCGAGGCGGCGGGCGTTTTACGAATATCACGCCGCCATGCTCGAACCCTGGGACGGGCCCGCGTCAATTGTCTTCACCGATGGTCGCCAGATCGGCGCCACGCTCGATCGAAACGGCTTGCGTCCCTCGCGCTATTGCATTACCGATGATGACCTGGTGATCATGGCCTCGGAGTCGGGCGTGTTGCCGGTGCCAGAGAACAGAATTGTTCGCAAATGGCGTCTGCAGCCGGGAAAGATGTTCTTGATAGACCTTGAGCAGGGGCGCATGGTTGACGACCAAGAACTCAAGGCGAATCTGGTCAACAGCAAGCCCTACAAACAGTGGATCGAGAACCTTCGTATCCGGCTCGATGATGTGGTGGGAGGTGGCGAGCCCGCCAGCGCATCGGAACGCGATGTCAGCCTGCTCCATCGGCAACAGGCCTTTGGTTTCACCCAGGAGGACATCAAGTTCCTGATCGCGCCCATGGCCGCGAACGGCGAAGAAGCCGTCGGATCGATGGGCAACGATAGTCCACTGGCGGTGCTCTCGGACCGAAACAAGCCGTTGTACAACTACTTCAAGCAGATGTTCGCGCAGGTGACCAACCCCCCGATTGACCCGATCCGCGAAGCGATCGTGATGTCGCTGGTGTCCTTCATCGGACCCAAGCCGAACCTGCTCGATATCAACCAGGTCAATCCACCGATGCGGCTCGAAGTCGCTCAGCCAATATTGAACTTCCCGGCGATGGCGAAGCTGCGCGACATCGAAAAACACACACAAGGCAAGTTTCGCAGCTATACGCTGGACATTACATATCCCCTGACCTGGGGCAAGGAAGGCGTCGAGGCCAAGCTGGCGTCTTTATGCGCCGAATGTGTCGATGCCATCAAGGGTGGCAGGAACATCCTGATCCTGAGCGATCGCGCGGTGAGTGCGTCCCAGGTTGCCATCCCCGCTTTGCTGGCGTTGTCGGCCGTTCACCAGCACCTCGTGCGCGAAGGGCTTCGCACGACAACCGGTCTGGTGGTCGAGACCGGCACGGCACGCGAGATCCATCACTTCGCTGTACTCGCGGGGTACGGTGCGGAAGCGGTGCATCCCTATCTGGCGATGGAAACAATTGCTGGCTTGCACCAGGAATTGCCCGGTGATTTGAGCGCCGACAAGGCCATTGAAAATTATGTCAAGGCGGTGGGCAAGGGCATGTCCAAGATCATGTCCAAGATGGGCGTGTCGACCTACATGAGCTACTGTGGCGCACAGTTGTTTGAGGCCATTGGCCTGTCGAGTGCAACCGCAGCGCAGTATTTCACCGGCACGCCCAGCCGGGTTGAAGGCATCGGCGTTTTCGAGATCGCCGAAGAGGCGATCCGGATGCATCGGTTGGCTTTCAGCGACGATCCGGTGCTCGCGCACCGGCTCGACGTCGGCGGCGAGTACGCATGGCGAGCGCAGGGTGAAGAGCATATGTGGAGCCCGGAGGCGATCGCCAAGCTGCAACACAGCACGCGTGCCAACAACTGGAACACGTACAAGGAATACGCACAGCTCATCAACGATCAGAGCCGACGCCATATGACCCTGCGCGGCCTCTTCGAGTTCAAGCTCGATCCTTCGCAAGCCATTGCGGTGCAGGATGTCGAACCGGCCGCAGAAATCGTCAAGCGCTTCGCCACCGGTGCCATGTCCCTTGGGTCGATCAGCACCGAGGCACACGCCACGCTGGCCGTGGCGATGAATCGTATCGGAGGCAAGAGCAACACGGGTGAGGGCGGCGAAGACCCGGCGCGCTACCGCAACGAGCTCAAGGGCATCGCGATCAAGGCGGGCGAAACACTCCAGGGCGTGATCGGCGCGGACGCGGTGGAAGTGGATCTGCCGCTGCTTGCGGGGGACTCCTTGCGCTCGCGGATCAAACAAGTTGCCTCAGGGCGTTTTGGCGTGACCGCCGAGTATCTCAGCAGCGCCGACCAGATCCAGATCAAGATGGCGCAGGGCGCCAAGCCTGGCGAGGGGGGGCAATTGCCTGGAGGCAAGGTCTCGGAATACATCGGTCGGTTGCGTTACTCGGTGCCTGGCGTTGGCCTGATCTCGCCGCCGCCGCACCACGACATCTATTCCATCGAAGACCTGGCCCAACTCATTCACGATCTCAAGAACGTGGCGCCGCACGCCAGCATCAGTGTCAAGCTCGTGAGTGAAATCGGTGTCGGTACCGTTGCCGCGGGCGTGGCCAAATGCAAGAGCGACCATGTGGTGATTGCCGGGCATGACGGCGGCACCGGTGCCTCGCCTTTGTCGTCGGTCAAGCACGCAGGCAGCCCATGGGAAATTGGTTTGGCCGAAACCCAGCAGACCCTGGTGCTCAATCGACTGCGGGGCCGGATCCGGGTGCAGGCCGACGGGCAAATGAAGACCGGTCGCGACGTGGTCATTGGCGCACTGCTCGGCGCCGACGAATTCGGTTTCGCGACGGCGCCGCTGGTGGTCGAGGGCTGCATCATGATGCGCAAGTGCCACTTGAACACCTGCCCGGTGGGCGTCGCCACGCAGGACCCGGTGTTGCGAAGAAAGTTTTCGGGCAAGCCCGAACACGTGGTGAACTACTTCTTCTTCGTCGCCGAGGAAGTCCGCCAAATCATGGCGCAACTTGGTATTCGCAAGTTTGACGACCTCATCGGCCGTGCCGATTTGCTCGATACCCGCAAGGGCGTCGAGCATTGGAAAGCCAGCGGGCTCGATTTTGGCCGCCTGTTTGCCCGCGTCAACGTCCCGGCCGACGTCCCGCACCACCAGATTGAGGCGCAGGAGCACAACCTTGAGCGAGCCCTGGACAATCTGCTGATTGAGCGCTCGCGCGCAGCCATCGATCGGGGGGAGCGGGTGCAGTTCATCGAGGTTGCGCGCAACGTCAACCGGTCGGTCGGCGCCATGCTCTCGGGCGCCGTTACCCGGGTCCATCCCGAGGGGCTTGCCGACAACACCATTCACATTCAGCTCGAAGGCACTGGCGGGCAGTCGTTCGGGGCGTTCCTGGCTCGCGGCATTACCCTGTATCTCATAGGGGACGCGAACGACTACACCGGCAAGGGCTTGTCCGGCGGCCGTGTCGTGGTGCGCCCGAGCATCGACTTCCGGGGCGAGGCGATGCGCAACATCATCGTCGGCAACACCGTGATGTATGGCGCGACCAGCGGCGAGGCATTCTTCAGTGGGGTCGCAGGCGAGCGCTTTGCCGTGCGACTTTCGGGTGCGACTGCCGTCGTCGAGGGCACCGGCGACCATGGCTGCGAGTACATGACAGGTGGCACGGTTGCCGTGCTGGGGCCGACGGGACGCAATTTTGCCGCCGGCATGAGCGGGGGAATCGCCTATGTTTTCGATGAAGATGGCCGGTTTGCCAGCCGCTGCAACACGTCGATGGTCGCGCTGGAAAAAGTCCTGTCCGTCAGCGCTCAGCAGGCGGCGCAGGACCCGGGCCAATGGCACCGCGGCCAGACGGACGAGGCACAACTGCGCAAGTTGCTCGAAGAACACAACCGTTGGACTGGCAGCAGGCGCGCGCGTGAGTTGCTGGATAACTGGGAAATGTCGCGGCTCAAATTCGTCAAGGTCTTCCCGCATGAGTACAAGCGTGCATTGGCCCAGATTCATGCAAGAAAAGAAGCGCTAAGCCATGCTGGACGAGTGTCAGCTGCTACAAAAAAAGAAGCAATTCCAGCCCGCTGAGCGGTCCGGACCTTGAAATATTGGTGGCGGCGCTGACGGCCCGCCGCACAAAGGAGCAATGATGGGAAAGATTACCGGCTTCATGGAGTTTGAGCGAATCGAGGAGGGTTACAAGCCGGTCGCCGAGCGATTGCAGGATCACAAGGAATTCGTGCTGGCCCTCGACGAGCGTCAAGCCGGTGTGCAGGCCGCGCGCTGCATGGACTGCGGCACGCCGTTTTGCAACAGTGGCTGCCCGGTCAACAACATCATCCCCGATTTCAACGACCTGATCTTTCGCGGTGACTGGAAGAACGCCAGCGAGGTGCTGCACAGCACCAACAACTTTCCCGAGTTCACCGGCCGGGTCTGTCCCGCGCCGTGCGAGGCGGCATGCACGCTCAATGTGAACGCGCAGGCGGTGGGGATCAAGAGCATCGAGCACGCCATCATTGACCGTGCCTGGGCCGAGGGCTGGGTCCAGCCACAGCCACCCAAGCACAAGACCGGCAAAACGGTTGCGGTGGTGGGCTCGGGTCCGGCCGGCATGGCTGCAGCCCAGCAACTCGCGCGGGTCGGCCACGACGTGACCCTGTTCGAGAAGAACGACCGTATCGGCGGCCTGCTGCGCTATGGCATCCCGGACTTCAAGCTGGCGAAGTCGCACATCGATCGAAGGCACGAACAACTCGAAGCTGAAGGGGTGACGGTGCGCACCGGCGTGCTGGTCGGTGCGATGCCCGATGCGGGAGCGGGCAGCAAAGTCGTCAACTGGTCTACGCAATCGATCAGTGCCGCCCAACTGCAGGAGCAATTCGACGCCGTGCTGCTCGCCGGCGGTGCCGAGCTCTCGCGTGACCTGAAGGTGCCAGGGCGCGAACTCGACGGGGTTCACTTTGCGATGGAATTCCTGCCCCAGCAAAACAAGGTCAACGCCGGGGACCGGCAAAAGCGGCAGATTCGCGCCGAGGCAAAGCACGTGATCGTTATTGGTGGCGGCGATACCGGCTCCGATTGCGTTGGCACGGCCCGGCGCCAGGGCGCGGCCAGCGTCACCCAGTTCGAATTGATGCCGCGCCCGCCGTTGGAGGAAGATCGCGCACTGACCTGGCCCTATTGGCCGCTCAAACTTCGAACCAGTTCCAGTCACGACGAAGGCTGTACGCGGGAGTTCGCCATTTCGACCAAGGAGTTCGTTGGTCAAAAGGGCAAGCTCACCGGCCTGAAGACGGTCAAGGTTGAATTCGTCGATGGCAAGTTGGTCGAGGTGGCGAACAGTTCGAGTACCCATCCGGCACAGTTGGTCCTGCTGGCCATGGGCTTTGCCAGCCCGCTGGCGTCCGTGCTCGATGCGTTCGCGATCGAGAAGGATGTCCGAGGTAACGCCAAAGCGAGCGCTGACTTCGAGGGCGCCTATGCCGCCAGCGTCAAAGGAGTTTTTGTGGCTGGCGACATGCGTCGAGGTCAGAGCCTGGTAGTTTGGGCGATCCGCGAGGGCCGTCAAGCCGCGCGCGCCATCGATGAATTCCTGATGGGGACCAGCACGCTGCCGCGTTGAACTGGCACGTTGCTTGTTGTTCCCTGGCACAGCGCCGGGATTCGGGTAATCCCGTATGATTCGACGTTTCGCGGGGTTCGCGCCCGTTCCATCGATTTCCACCATGTTGCCTTCAGATTCCCTCGTCGAACTGCGCCACCTGAGCTTTGGCTACGGCGAGAGTGCGGTGCTCGAAGACGTGTCGCTGTGGGTGCCGCGCGGTAAGGTCACTGCGTTGATGGGCGCCTCCGGTGGCGGCAAGACGACCCTGCTGCGGTTGATTAGCGGGCAGGTTCGAGCCCATGCCGGCGAATTGCTGTTTGATGGCCAGGACATCACCCCCATGAACCAGAAGCAGTTGTATGCAGCGCGCAGGCGCATGGGCATGCTGTTTCAGTTTGGTGCCTTGTTCGCCGACCTCTCGGTGTTCGAGAACGTTGCCTTTCCGCTGCGAGAGCACACTGATTTGCCTGAAGCTTTGATTCGCGATATTGTTTTGATGAAGCTCAATGCGGTTGGTCTGCGCGGCGCGCGTGCGCTCATGCCGAGCGAAGTTTCGGGTGGCATGGCGCGACGCATCGCACTGGCTCGCGCCATAGCGCTGGATCCGGAACTGGTGATGTACGACGAACCGTTTTCCGGCCTTGATCCGATTTCCCTGGGCACGGCAGCGCGACTGATTCGACAACTCAACGACACCATGGGCCTGACCAGCATCTTCGTCTCGCACGAGTTGGAGCAGACGCTGGCGATTGCCGATCATGTGATCATCCTGGCCAATGGCAAGGTCGCGAGCCAAGGCCCGCCCGAGGAGGTGCGGCGCAGCACCGATCCGTTGGTCTACCAGTACATGAATGCTTTGCCCGACGGGCCGGTTCGTTTCCATTATCCGGGGCCCACGATCGGGCAGGATTTCGGTCTGGAGGCCAGGCCGTGAGCTGGTACAAGCCATCTGACGTGGGGTTTGCTGCGCGAGGTCAACTCGCCGATATGGGTTTGGGTGCGCGCTTGTTTGTGCGCCTGATGGGCTCGTTTTTTGGCAGTTTCAGGCGATTTGGTCTGATCCGTGACCAGATTCACTTTCTGGGCAACTATTCGCTGGCCATTATTGCGGTATCGGGCTTGTTCGTGGGGTTCGTCTTTGGCCTGCAGGGGTACTACACGCTGCAGCGATATGGCTCGTCGGAGGCGCTCGGACTGCTCGTGACGCTCAGTCTCGTGCGCGAACTCGGGCCGGTGGTGACAGCACTCCTGTTTGCCGGGCGGGCCGGGACTTCACTCACCGCAGAAATCGGTCTGATGAAAGCAGGCGAGCAGATTGCTGTCATGGAGATGATGGCCGTTGATCCGGTCCTGCGCATCCTGGCGCCTCGTTTTTGGGCTGGCGTGATCACCATGCCGCTGCTCGCTGCGGTGTTCAGCGCGACGGGCATCATCGGTGGCTGGGTCGTGGGTGTGCTGATGATTGGCGTCGATGCCGGCTCGTTCTGGAGTCAGATTCAGGGCGGTGTCGATGTCTGGCAGGATGTCGGCAACGGCGTTGTGAAAAGCATCGTGTTCGGCTTCACCGTCACGTTCATCGCCTTGCTGCAGGGCTTTGAGGCGCAACCTACGCCAGAGGGCGTTGCCAGCGCAACCACCCGTACGGTGGTCACAGCTTCATTGTCGGTGCTTGGGCTGGACTTCATCCTGACCGCCCTCATGTTCACTATTTGACCCGCTGGAGCCTTGCACGGTCAAAAAAAAAAAGGAATTGCATGTCACGTTCAAAAAATGATCTCTGGGTTGGCCTGTTTGTGCTGGTTGGCGCCGTCGCGATCCTGTTTCTGGCGCTGCAGTCAGCCAATTTGCTGAGCCTGAATTTTCAGACCACCTACACCGTCAATGCCAAGTTTGACAACGTGGGCGGACTCAAACCCAAGGCGGCGGTACGCAGCGCGGGGGTTGTCGTCGGTCGCGTGGAGAAGATCGTGTTTGACGACAAGTCCTTTCAGGCCCGCGTCACTTTGGCCATGGAGGGTCGCTATACCTTTCCCCGGGACAGTTCGCTGAAGATTCTCACCAGCGGCCTGCTCGGCGAGCAGTACCTGGGGCTCGAGCCGGGTGCCGACGAAAAGGTGCTCGTCGCCGGTGATACGATTTCAAGCACGCAGTCGGCGCTGGTTCTGGAGAACCTGATCAGCCAGTTCCTGTACAGCAAGGCGGCCGAAGCCAGTCTGGCAGACTCGGCCAAGGGGAAAAAATGACGACCAAGCTCATGCATGTCGGCATTGACCCGTGGGGTGGGTGGCGCGCGCGCGTGCCCGCCATACTGTTGGTGCTGAGCTCGTTGACCGCCTGCGCCACCGGCCCTAACGCCAACCCGCACGATCCGCTGGAGCCGTTCAATCGCGGTGTTTTCAAGTTCAATGATGCGATCGACCACGCGATCTTGAAACCGGTGGCTACGACCTATCGTGACGTGACGCCGGTACGTGTGCGCCAGGGTATCGGTAACTTCTTTGGCAATCTGGAGGACCTTTGGTCCTTCGTCAACAACGCCTTGCAATTCAAGGGTGGACCGGCGTTTGATAGTTTGCGCAGATTTGGCGTGAATACCTTTTTTGGCTGGGTTGGTGTATTTGACGTTGCCTCCGGCATGGATATTGAGAAGCACAGCAAGGATTTTGGCCATACCCTGGGCTATTGGGGGATTGCCAGTGGTCCGTATCTGGTTTTGCCATTGCTTGGGCCGTCGACCTTGCGCGATACCGCGGCGTTGCCGATCGACGCCATGGGCGACCTGGTTGCCAACGTGAATCACGTCCCGACCCGAAACGTGGCCAGCGTGCTGCGGGTCATTGATACGCGCTCAAGCCTGCTCAAGGCCAGCGCCATGCTTGAAGAGGCGGCGCTGGATCGCTACTCCTTTGTGCGTGATGCCTACCTTCAGCGTCGGCGCAGTGTTATCTTCGAGGGTAATCCGCCTGAGGAAGATACGGCGCGCGCAGGGCCGACCACGGGCGAATCCGCGCGACCGGTTGCGTCGACGGTTGCCGACGCCGGGCTTATCCCGCTGCCAAATTCCGATCCCTCTGATGATCAGAAAGAGTTGCCATGAACAAACGCCATTTCGGTTATTTCCTTGCCGCGCTTGCCGCCGCCGCGAGCCTGCTGGCTGTGCCCGTGCGCGCCGCAGATGAGGCACCTGATGTCCTGATCAAACGCTTGTCGACCGAAGTGCTCGACTTCATCAGGACCGACAAGGCGATCCAGGCAGGCGAGAACGCGCGCATCGTTGCGCTGGTCGACGCCAAGATCATGCCCAACGTCAACTTTCAGCGCATGACCGCATCGGCTGTCGGCCCCGCCTGGCGTCAGGCAAGTGCCGAGCAGAAGAAGCGCCTGCAGGAAGAGTTCAAGACCTTGCTGGTGCGAACCTACGCCGGTGCCTTGACGCAAATCAGCGACCAGAGCATTGTCGTCAAACCGATGCGCGCCGAGCCGCAGGACCGGGAGGTGGTGGTGCGCACCGAAGTGAAAGGCCGCGGAGACGCAATCGAGCTTGACTATCGCCTGGAAAAAACACCCGGCGAAGGCAGCGGATGGAAGATCTACAACCTCAATGTGCTTGGCGTCTGGCTGGTGGAAACCTATCGCAGCCAGTTTGCTCAGGAGATCAATGCCAAGGGGCTTGGCGGCTTGATCACGACCCTGACCGAGCGCAACAAGACCAACGCCAACACAAAGTAGAAACCACGTGCTGGCACTGCCATCAAATTTGACGCATTTGCAGGCCAATGCCTGCCTGCGGGTGTTGCGCGAAGGACTGGCCGGAAACGACGGCCCCGAGGTCGTGGTTGATGCCAGCGCGCTGAACCGGTTCGATTCAGCGGCGCTGGCCGTTTTGCTTGAATTTCGCCGTGCCACGCTGGCGCGCGGCAAGCGAATGCTGGTGCGCGGGCTGCCCCGAAGCCTTGGTGACCTGGCGACTTTGTATGGCATCATCGAATTGCTGCCACCGGCCTGATCCCCTGTTCCATGTCTGCCATTTCATTCCAATCGGTCTCCAAGGCCTACCCTTCGCCGCGCGGGCCCAAAGGCAGCACTTTCCTCGCGCTCGAAGACGTCAGCCTGGCCATTGAAGAGGGCGAGTTTTTTGGTTTGCTCGGCCCAAACGGCGCGGGGAAGACGACCATGATCAGCATTCTGGCGGGTCTTTCGCGTGCCACGCAAGGCAGTGTGTCGGTGCTCGGACACGATGTGCTGCGTGACTACGCGCAGGCCAGGCGCTGCCTCGGTGTGGTACCGCAGGAACTGGTGTTTGACCCGTTCTTCAACGTGCGCGAAGCGCTGCGGTTCCAGTCGGGCTATTTTGGTGTGAAGAACAACGACGACTGGATCGACGAACTGCTGAAAAGCCTGGGCTTGAGCGACAAGGCCGAAGCCAATATGCGTGCGCTCTCGGGCGGCATGAAGCGCCGGGTGCTGGTGGCGCAGGCACTGGTGCACAAGCCGCCGGTCATTGTGCTCGACGAGCCCACGGCGGGTGTTGACGTGGAATTGCGCCAGACCCTGTGGCAATTCATCGCCAAGCTCAACAAGCAGGGCCACACGGTGATGCTGACCACGCACTACCTCGAAGAAGCCGAGGCCCTGTGTGGCCGGATCGCCATGCTCAAGAGTGGACGCATCGTGGCGCTGGACCACACCAGCGAGCTGCTCAAGGCCGCCTCAAGCAACGTGCTACGCTTCAAAATTGATAGCGAACTACCCAAGCTGCTGGCCAGCAAGGCGCGCATTACGGGGCGCATCGTCCAGTTTCCCGCGCATGACGCGGCAGAGATCGAACACTACCTGGCCGCGGTGCGCGAGGCCGGCTTGACAGCGCACGATGTCGAAATCCGCAAGGCCGACCTGGAGGACGTGTTTCTTGATGTCATGAAGGGTTCCTCGGCCAGCAACCTGGTACGCGCAGCGACAAGCGTGGGGGCCAATGAAGTTTCCATATCGCATAACGGCGATGCCGTCATTGCGAGCGTAGCGAAGCAATCCATGCCCTTGATTGGCCCCGATGGATTGCCGCGTCGCTGCGCTTCTCGCGATGACGCCAGTACTGTGACGACCGCTGTCGCGAATTCCGGAAAGGTCAACAGATCGCCATGACTGGCTGGCAAACCCTGCTCTACAAAGAGGTGTTGCGCTTCTGGAAGGTCGCGTTTCAGACCGTTGCGGGACCGGTGCTGACAGCTCTGCTTTACCTGCTGATCTTTGGCCAGGCGCTGGAGGCGCACGTCAAGGTTTACGACCGCGTCAGCTACAGCGCTTTTCTGGTGCCTGGCCTGGCCATGATGAGCTTGTTGCAAAACGCTTTTGCCAACAGTTCGTCGTCATTGATCATGAGCAAGGTCATGGGCAACCTGGTGTTCCTTATGCTCACGCCCCTTTCCTACCTGAACTGGTTTGTCGCCTATGTGGGGGCCTCGGTGATCCGCGGTCTGGTGGTCGGACTGGGGGTGTTTGCGGTAGCCGCCTTCTTTACCGAGGTCAGCTTCGTCGCACCGCTGTGGATCATCGGTTTCGCCGTGCTCGGTGCCGCGCTGATGGGGACGCTGGGCCTGATCGCCGGTTTGTGGGCCGAAAAATTCGATCAGCTTGCCGCCTTCCAGAATTTTGTCGTCATGCCGATGACATTCTTGAGCGGCGTTTTCTATTCCATCCATTCGCTGCCACCGTTCTGGCAAACGATCAGTCACCTGAACCCGTTCTTCTACATGATTGACGGTTTCCGCTATGGTTTCTTTGGCGCAAGCGACGTCTCGCCCTGGCTCAGTCTTGGCGTTGTGAGCATCGCGCTGGCCGTGGTGGCCGTGGTGGCGGTGGCGCTGCTGCGCTCAGGCTACAAGATTCGCGCCTGAACTGACAATTTCCTATCCATTTGGAACCACGACATGACCGCTGACGAAATCAAGAGCATCATTGCCGAGCACCTTGCCTGCGACTACATCAAGCTCGAAGGCGATGGACGGCACTGGTTTACCACCATCGTGTCTGGCGCATTTGAGGGCAAGCGCGCGATTCAGCGGCATCAACAGGTGTACGCCACACTGGGTGACAAAATGAAGACCGACGAGGTGCACGCGCTCTCGATCAAGGCCTACACGCCGGCGGAGTGGGCGGCGCTGCCCAAGTGAGGCGCGATGGCATTGACTGAAGGGGTTTGATGGACAAATTGCTGATCCGTGGCGGACGCACTTTGCACGGCGAGGTGCAAATCTCGGGCGCCAAGAACGCAGCGCTACCGGAGCTGTGCGCCTGCCTGTTGACGGCCGAGCCGGTGACACTGATCAACGTGCCGCGCCTGCAGGACGTTTCGACCATGCAAAAGCTCATCCGCAACATGGGCGCGTCGGTCGAGCGTTGCGATGACAGCAGCATGCGGGTCAACGCCAGTGCACTGAGTTCGCCCGAGGCACCCTACGAACTGGTCAAAACCATGCGCGCTTCCGTGCTGGCACTCGGGCCTTTGCTGGCGCGCTTTGGTGAAGCGACGGTGTCCCTGCCCGGGGGCTGCGCCATTGGCTCACGACCGGTCGATCAGCACATCAAGGGCCTGCAGGCGATGGGTGCCAATATCAGTGTCAAGCACGGCTACATGATTGCCAGGCTGCCCAGCGGTGCAACAAGGCTGCAAGGCGCGCGTATTGCCACCGACATGGTCACTGTCACCGGCACTGAAAACCTGCTCATGGCAGCGACTCTGGCACATGGCGAGACGATTCTGGAGAACGCCGCGCAAGAACCCGAGATTGCCGACCTGGCGGAGATGTTGATCAAGATGGGTGCGCGCATTGAAGGCCAGGGCAGTCGACGCATCCGCATCGAGGGCGTAAAGCAGCTCCACGGTTGCGCTCATCAGGTGGTTGCCGACCGCATCGAGACCGGCACTTTCTTGTGTGCCGTGGCAGCTGCGGGCGGCGCAGTGCTGCTGCGACACGGCCGCGCCGACCATCTCGAGGCGGTGATCGAAAAATTGCGCGAGGCCGGAGCCAGCGTGAGCGCGGTGGACGACGGCATTCAGATCCAATCCCAGGGGCGCTTGCGCGCGCAAAGCTTCCGCACCTCGGAATACCCGGGTTTTCCGACCGACATGCAGGCCCAGTTCATGGTGCTGAACTGCATTGGGCAGGGTACGGCGGCGGTCACCGAGACCATTTTCGAAAACCGTTTCATGCACGTCAACGAACTGATGCGCCTGGGTGCGAGGATCCAGATCGAAGGCAAGCTCGCACTGGTCGAAGGCGTCGAAAAGCTCTCCGGGGCGACCGTCATGGCCACCGATCTGCGCGCCTCGGCCAGCCTGGTCATTGCCGGTTTGGTGGCCGAGGGCGAAACGGTGGTCGACCGCATCTACCACCTGGATCGTGGCTATGATCAGATGGAAGCCAAGCTGCGCGGTGTTGGTGCGGCCATTCAGAGAATCCAATGATCACCCTTGCCCTGTCCAAAGGTCGCATTTTCGAAGAGACGTTGCCCCTGTTGCGCGCGGCTGGAATCGAACTGCTCGACGACCCCGAAAAATCACGCAAGCTCATTTTGCAAACCAGCCATGCTGATTTGCGGGTGCTGGTGGTGCGCGCCACAGACGTGCCGACCTACGTCCAATACGGTGGCGCCGATCTCGGCATCACCGGTCGCGACACCCTGATCGAGCACGCCGCCGATTGGGGTGGCAGCACCAGCGCAGCCGGTCTGTACCAGCCGCTGGATTTGCAGATCGCGGCGTGCCGCATCAGTGTGGCGGTGCGCGCCGATTTTGATTACACCAGCGCCGTGCGGCAGGGCTCGCGCCTGCAGGTCGCCACCAAATACGTCGCCATCGCGCGCGAGTTCTTCGCCGCCAAGGGCGTGCACGTGGACCTGATCAAACTGTACGGCAGCATGGAACTTGCACCGCTGACTGGCCTGGCCGATGCCATCGTCGATCTGGTTTCCACCGGCAACACACTGCGGGCCAACCACCTGGTCGAGGTCGAGCACATCATGGACATCAGCGCGCGGCTGGTGGTCAATCAGGCCGCACTCAAACTCAACCAGGCGCCGATGCGCGCCTTGATCGATGCTTTTGCGGCCGCCGTCGGCAGCGCCGCCGTATCTTCCTGACGCTATGAAATATGTAGCTGCTCCTGCCCGTCTTTCAACGCTTGGCGCCACATTTGATGCCGAATTGAAGGCGCGTCTGAGCTGGTCGGCGCAAACCGACGCGGAAATTGAAGAGCGCGTGGGCGCGATCCTCGCCGACGTGCGCGAGCGCGGCGACGCCGCCGTGCTTGAGTACACGCTGCGCTTTGACGCCCTGACAGCAGCAACGCTGGCCGAGCTGGAACTCTCGCAGGCCGAACTCAAGGCCGCGTTCGACGCCCTTCCCGTGGCGCAGCGCGAGGCCTTGCAGGCCGCTGCCGCCAGGGTGCGCAGCTACCACGAAGCGCAGAAAGCGGCCAACGGCGAGAGCTGGAGTTACCGTGACGCCGAGGGCACGCTGCTCGGGCAAAAGGTTACGCCACTGGAGCGGGTCGGCATTTATGTGCCAGGTGGCAAGGCCGCCTACCCGTCGTCGGTGCTGATGAACGCCATCCCGGCGCACGTCGCTGGCGTTGGAGAAATCATCATGGTCGTGCCCACACCGAAGGGCGAGAAGAACGCCCTGGTGCTGGCGGCGGCCTATGTGGCCGGGGTGAGTCGCGCGTTCACGCTGGGTGGTGCGCAGGCGGTGGCTGCGCTGGCTTATGGCACCGCGACGATCCCCAAGGTGGACAAGATCACCGGCCCGGGCAACGCCTATGTGGCCGCGGCCAAGCGCCGCGTCTTTGGCGTGGTGGGCATCGACATGATTGCCGGTCCGAGTGAAATCCTGATACTGGCCGACGGCAGCACGCCGCCGGATTGGGTGGCGATGGATTTGTTCAGCCAGGCCGAACACGATGAACTGGCGCAAAGCATTCTGCTGTGCCCGGATGCAGCCTACATCGAGCGCGTTCAGGAAGCCATCAACCGCCTGTTGCCGCAGATGCCGCGCGCGGCGATCATTGCCAAATCACTGAGCGATCGCGGTGCGCTCGTTCACACGCGCAGCATGGAAGAAGCCTGCACCATCAGCAACCAGATCGCCCCGGAGCATCTGGAGGTCAGCAGCGTCGATCCGCATCGCTGGGAGCCGTTGTTGCGCCATGCCGGTGCGATTTTTCTTGGTGCCTACACCAGCGAATCGCTGGGCGACTATTGCGCCGGTCCGAATCATGTGCTGCCCACCAGCGGCACCGCGCGTTTCAGCTCACCGCTGGGGGTCTACGATTTCCAGAAGCGCTCCAGCCTGATCGAGGTCAGTGAAGCCGGCGCCCAGGTGCTGGGCAGGATCGCTTCGGTGCTGGCGCACGGCGAGGGCCTGCAGGCACACGCGCGCGCCGCCGAAATGAGGTTGCGCCCAAGCTGAGACCGGCGCGCCGACGCACCCGTGGTCAGTGGTTGGGCCGTGGTTGCAGCCACTGTAGCAACTGGCGGGTCACATCCGGGCTGCTCAGAAGTTGCAGATGGTTCATCCGGTACGCGATCCATTGCGAGGCCCGGGCAAACGCCAGGGTGCGTCGCGGGTCATCGTGCTGCCCCAAGGCACTGTTGAGCGGCACCAGACCATCGCCGGTCAGGCGCTCGGCCAGCAGGCTGCGTTTGGCGGCCGTGGTGGCAGCCACGCTATAGCAGGCGACGCCTTGCGGCAGCGGCAAATGCACGCGTC
This sequence comes from uncultured Pseudomonadota bacterium, assembly GCA_963844495.1. Lineage (GTDB taxonomy): Bacteria > Pseudomonadota > Gammaproteobacteria > Burkholderiales > Burkholderiaceae_C > Rhodoferax. The sequence continues at coordinate 88,115 of CAWJOT010000003.1, read as the reverse complement.
GGTCGGGTCTGCGCGCAAACCGGTCGTGGCCCAGCCAATCGGCTTCGAGCAGATGGCCATAGCGCAGGTCGGTTATGCCTGCGCTGCGTAACTGGGCCAGTCTGGCAAACGGGCGGCTGTACGGCGTGCTCTCAAGCAGCAAGTCAACCCAGTTGCCAGCACGCTCCAGCGGCGCGCCATGGTGCGGCGTGCCCAGGAACACGATGTTCTTCAAAACGCCGGGCCAACGCAAACCCCGTAGCTGCGCGTCATGACAAGCGCTGCGTGTGACCAGGCCACCCATGCTGTGCGCGACGATCGAGAGTTCGGCAATCGGCGTTGGCCAGTGTTCGACAAGCTGATCGAGTTGCCGCGCAAGCTCGCGCCCGTTTTGCGACGTATGCAAGCCCGTGTTGTAGCGCAGATAAACCGGCGTGTAGCCCAGTGCCCGTGCCAGCGCGGCACCATGGTCGATCGTTTCATCGTCATGCATGGCCCGCCATTGCAGGTCGTTCATGCACAGACCATGAATCAGCACCAGCACCTTGTCGCTGACTTCATGCCTCGGTGGCAGTGCCTGCCAGTTCAACGAAGCGCCCCGATAGCGCAGCGTCATCGGCGTTGCCAGCGGGTTCTGGCTGGCGGCGAGGCGGTCACCCAGCACGCCGTTGAGGGCGGCCAGCACCGCCTCGCGCTCGCGGGTTTCCGGGGGCTCGGCGTCGATCTTTTCGAGCACGGGCTGCAGCGCGGAAAAGATCGTGGTGAGCCCCTTGCCCACCAGTTGGTTGATCCCCTGCACGCTTTGGTAGACCAGCGCCGTGATGCCACGCGTTGTCCCTGCGGCTGTGCCACCGGGCACCCCCACGCTGCTCCAGACCGACTGGTGTACCCCTTCGGCAATGCGCGCCACGCCAGCAGTGGCCTGCGTGGCCAGTTGCGTCACCGCAATCGCGTCAGCCGCGCGCAGGTGCTTGAGGGGGTTGTTGCTAGAACTTTTCATGCGGTGCCAGATAACGCCACTGCCCCAGCGGCAGGTTGCCCAGCATCACCTTGCCGATGCGCACGCGCTTGAGGCCAACCACTTTCAGGCCCACGAGCTCGCACATGCGGCGAATCTGGCGCTTCTTGCCTTCGGTCAGCACGACGCGCAACTGCTCGGGGTTTTGCCAGCTTATCGTGGCAGGTTTGAGGGCCTGCCCGTCAAGACTCAGGCCATGACGCAGCAAATCCAATCGGTCCGCCGGGAAAGCGGCCCGCACATCGGTCGTCACCGGGTCGCCCTCGTTGATTTGCAACAGTTGAGCAGCCGGTCCGTCGCCCTGGGCAAAACCGGTATAGCTCACACGCACCAGGTATTCCTTTTCCATCACCGAATCCTCGCCGATCAACTGGCGCGCCACGCGCCCGTCCTGCGTCAGCACCAAGAGGCCAATCGAATCGATGTCCAGGCGCCCGGCTGGCACCAGGCTTTGCAACTGCCTGGGGTGAAAGAAGAAGCGCGCGTTGTCCTCGGTCCAGCGGTTCTGCGGCTGGACAAGCGTGATGGCGGGCTGATGCCCGTCCTCGGCCTGGCCGCTGACAATGCCCATCGGTTTGTTCAGCAGGATCGTGACCTGGTTCGCCTGCTGGCCCTGCGCCTGCTTGGCAACTTCAATGCGCACATCGGGGCGAACTTGCATGCCCATCTCGGCGACGCGGCCGTCGACCTTGACCCAGCCCTTGCCAATCCATTCGTCGGCCTCGCGCCGCGAGGCCAACCCCAACTCGGCCATGCGCTTGTTCAGGCGCAGCGTGCCGCCCGCGCCGTAGGCGGCGGTAGTGGTCTGCCCGGCCGGAATCGGTGCACGAGGCTTGGCTCCGGCGACGCGACGCAGTGTGGGTGCGGGTTTGGGGTTTGGCATTGCTATAGTTTCTGTAGCTGGCTACGCTTGCAGAACGGGCATTTGAGCCGTATTTTGCACTAAATTTCAAGGCGAAGCTGGCTCGTCACGGCCAGCATCGGCAGCAGCACGCTGGCGCCGAATTTCTTTGAACGCTGGCCGCTCCAGCCCGTCGCTTCGTCGGGCAGGTCGGCGTTGTCCTTGAACGGCATCTCGATGGTGAAGGCCAGGCAATCAAAATTTTGCCCGATCCAGTTGGTGGCCAGCGCCATATTGGCCTGGCCCGGGTTGACCCTGGCGTAGCCCTTGGTCGTTTGAAAATCCGGGCAAGTGCCTTGCCATGCGCTCTTGAACCTGTCTTCCAGCGCCTGCATGCGCGGTGTGTAGCCTGGGGTGCCCTCGGTGCCGACACAAAAGTTGTAGGGCAGGTTCTCATCACCGTGCACGTCGAGGTTCAGATCGACGCCGAGTTCCATCATCTTCTGGCGCACCAGAAACACTTCGGGCGACTTTTCCAGGCTCGGGTTCTGCCACTCGCGGTTCAGGTTGGCGCCCGCCGCATTGGTGCGCAGGTTGCCACGCACTGCGCCGTCGGGATTCATGTTCGGCACCACGTAAAAAACGCATTGAGCAAGCAACACCCGCGCGACCGGGTCGTCGCCGTCGAGCAAGCGCTCCAGAAAGCCCTCGACAAACCACTCGGCCATGGTTTCGCCCGGATGCTGGCGCGCAATCAGCCAGACCTTTTTCTTCTGTGCCAAGTCGGTGCCGCTGCGTTCATCGGTGATGCGCAGCAGCGTCGTGTCGCGCCCATCGACGCTCTGGCCCAAGTGCTGCACCTGCACGCAGTCCGAGGCTGCCGCCGAGCCAATCAGGTCCAGATGGCGCTCGTGCGAGTACGGCTCAAAGTAGGCAAAGTAGACGCTGTGGGTCTCGGGCGTGATGTCGGCTTCCATCACCTTGCCGTCAAAGCGCGTGCTGATGCGAAACCAGTTCAGACGGTCGTAACTCGCCAGCACCCGGTAACCGTCCCAACCTTTTGGATAGGCGCTGGTGCCCGCGTTGAGAAAGCGCAACGTCAGCGCCAGACCGGCGCCGCCGTGCAAGCAGAAGTGGAACCACTGCGCAAACTCGCTGGCGTTGTCGCGCCGGATGTTGAGTTGGATGTCAGCCGGGTCGGCCAGGCTCAGCACCTCGATGGCGCCGGAATCGAATGCAGTGGAGATGTGCAGTGGGGTCATGAGCTTGGGGGCCTTGCAAAATCAGTCTGATGTCGTGCTTTCAAACGATTGTAGAAGTCGACGCAGGTGTTTGGAACCGCTTGTGCCGATAATCGGGTATGAGCACCACTTTCTCAACGCTGCCGCTGAATCCAGCCACGCTGGATAACCTCGCCGCGTTGGGTTACCTGCAGATGACGCCGATTCAGGCCGCCAGCCTGCCCGTCGCGCTGGCGGGCAAGGACCTGATTGCGCAGGCCATGACCGGCAGTGGCAAGACAGCGGCCTTCGCGCTGGCCTTGCTCGAGCGTCTGAACCCGCGCCGCTTTGCCGTCCAGGCGCTGGTGCTGTGCCCAACGCGCGAACTTGCCGATCAGGTCAGCGCGGAAATCCGTCGGCTGGCGCGCGCGGCGGAAAACATCAAAGTTGTGACACTGTGCGGCGGCGTGGCCTTGCGCGGTCAACGTGCTTCGCTCGAGCATGGCGCGCACATTGTGGTGGGCACGCCGGGGCGCGTGATGGATCACCTCGAACGCGCTTACCTGAACCTTGAAGCGATGAACACGCTGGTACTCGATGAGGCCGACCGCATGCTCGACATGGGCTTTTTTCAGGACATTGCCACGGTGGTGCGGCAGTGCCCGACCGAGCGTCAAACGCTGTTGTTCTCGGCCACCTATCCCGAAGGTATCGAGGGGCTGGCGCAGCAGTTCATGCGGGAACCGGTGCGCGTCAATGTGGTGGCAGCAGCGGCCGAAAATCGGATCGAGCAGCGCTTCTACGAGGTCACGCGTGCCAATCGGTTTGAAGCGGTGGCGCTGCTGCTGAACCACTTTCGCCCGGTCAGTACGCTGGCGTTTTGCAACACCAAACTGCAATGCAAGGAACTCGTCGCTTACCTGCAGGAGCAGGGCTTTAGCGCGCTGGCCCTGTACGGCGAGCTCGAGCAGCGCGAGCGCGATCAGGTGCTGGCACAGTTTGCCAATCGCAGCTGCTCGGTGCTGGTGGCCACCGATGTGGCCTCGCGCGGGCTTGACATCGAACGGCTCGAAGCGGTCATCAATGTTGCCATCACGCCCGACCCCGAAGTGCACTTGCACCGTATCGGGCGTACCGGCCGTGCCGGTGAATCGGGGCTCGCGCTGAGTCTGGCGAGCATGAACGAGATGGGATCGGTCGGCAAGATTGAGCAGTACCAAAGCTACGAGTCGGTTTGGCACAGCCTCGGCGAACTCAAGCCGACCGGAAGCGGGCCGTTGCGCCCGCCGATGGCGACCTTGCAGATTGCCGGTGGACGCAAGGAAAAAATCCGCCCCGGCGATGTGCTTGGTGCACTCACCGCAGATGCTGGTTATGCCCGCGAGCAAATTGGCAAGATTGTGGTGACCGAATTCACCACCTTTGTGGCTGTCGAGCGCGACATTGCGCTGGCAGCGATGCAAAAGCTCAACGACGGCAAGGTCAAGGGCCGCAGCGTCAAGGTGCGGCTGATCTAGCCGCGCTCGCCTACTTCTTGACCTTGACGGCGGCGTCTTCGATCAACAGCGGGTAGGAGTAACCGCTGCCGAAATCCTTGTTGACGGCAACCACGCCGGTGAGCGTGACCTGATCGCCCACGGCAATGTCCTGCTTGGTCGTGACCACCAGGTCGTTGCTGCTGGTTTTGGCGTCACCGGTGCCGTCCTGGACATGAAACCAGTTGCGGCCCATGATCTTGTTGTTGACCTTGACCACCTTGCCCTGCGCACTGATGGTTTTTCCCGCGAGCGCGGCTTTGTCCTTGTACAGGGCGGCAACCGTCTTGACCCCGGCGTCTGCAGCGTTGGCCTGGAAAGAAACCAAACCCAGTGTCGCCACCAACGCGGCGAGCAGAACCGATAAGAACCTCATGAAAACTCCTAGAAATGATTGAGTACGCCCCAAAGAGCCGTTGCGCCAAGTATATCGGCAGGGCCCTGGCCGGGGGCTGTCCCAGATCAAGTCATGCGTTGATGCCTGGCTTGGCCCAGCCTAGCGTGCCAGCGTGACACCGCCATCGACCACCAGCGTCGTGCCCACCACATAGTCTCCGGCGCGCGAAGCCAGATAGATGGCAGCGCCTGCCATGTCGGCGTCCACGCCGATGCGCCGTGCTGGAATGCGCTGCGAAAGCGCCTGCGCGTGGTCCCGGGCAACCTTGTTCATGTCCGAGGCAAAGGCGCCCGGGGCAATGGCGCTGACCACAATATTGTCCTGGATCAGGCGCAGCGCCATGCGCCGCGTCAGGTGAACCAGGCCCGCCTTGCTCGCGGCGTACGAATAGGTTTCCTGTGGATTGACCGACACGCCGTCAATGGAAGCAATGTTGATGACCTTGGCTGGTTGAGTGAGCGCCGACTTTCGTAGCGCCGGGGCCAGTGCCTGGGTCAGAAAAAAGGGCGACTTCAGGTTCAGATCCACGACCTTGTCCCATCCGCTTTCCGGAAACTCGTCAAACGGCGCACCCCAGGCGGCACCGGCGTTGTTGACCAGAATATCGAGCTTGGGCTCGAGCGCGCTGTAGGCCGCGGCCAGCGCACGTGCGCCTTCCACGCTTGACACATCGAACGGCAGCGAGACGCAGTGGCCCTGCGTTGCGAGTTCACGCGCGGTCTGGTCGCAGGCGGCGGCTTTGCGCGCCGAAATGTAAACGCGCGCCCCGTGTGCCAGAAAGCCCGCGGCGATCATGCGGCCAATACCGCGTGAACCACCGGTGATCAGCGCCGTGCGGCCTTCAAGGGAAAAAAGATGTTTCATGAACTGCTCCTTTGCATGGACGGAATCGTCGCCCGGTTGGCAACGCAGGCACAGGATAGCTGCGGAACCGCTCAGGAGGCGTCGCCAGCGTGTCTGACCCCGGCCGCTGCCTGGCGCAGCTTGTCCTTCTTGTTCGGGCGTTTGCCCTTGATGCCCCCGCCCGTGGGTAGCACCGCATCGAAGCTTTCCCGTGGCTCGAAACCGGCAACCTGCTCCAGCGCCATGGTCAACCGTTGCCGTTTTTGTATCAACGCAAAATGGGCCTGGCTGTCTGCGCTGACAAAGCTCAGGGCGAGGCCCCTTTCACCGGCGCGGCCGGTGCGACCGATGCGGTGCCTGTAATCGCGCTGCGAGCGCGGCAGATCGTAATTGACCACGACTGGCAGCATGACAATGTCCAGGCCGCGCGCGGCGACGTCGGTTGCGATCACGACCTTGAGCCTGGAGGCTTTGAAGTCTGCCAGCACCTGGGTGCGCTTGCCCTGACTGAGCTGGCCGTGAAACGGTTCGGCATTGATGCGTGCCTTGCGCAATTTGTCGGCAATCATTTCGGCGGCGTGCTTGGTCGCGACGAACACCAATACCCGCTTCCAATGGTTCTGTGTAATCAGATGGCGCAGCAGTTGCGTGCGCTGGCCGGTGTCGACGGCAATGGCGCGCTGCACGATGTCGGGGGCGGTCAACGGCTCTGAGCGCACCACGATGCGCAGCGGCTCGCGCAACAGCGTCTGCGCCAGCGTCTGCACGGCGGGTGCAAGCGTGGCCGAAAAAAACAGGTTCTGGCGTTTTTTGGGCAAGAGGGCCAGGATGCGCTCCAATTCCTCCGCAAACCCCAGCTCAAGGAGGCGGTCAGCTTCATCGAGTACCAGCGTCGCTACGAACGAAAGATCGAGTGCGTTCTGCGCCACCAGGTCGAGCAGACGCCCGGGCGTGGCAACGACGATGTCGGTGCCACCGCGCAAGCGCATCATTTGCGGATTGATTGACACGCCGCCGAACACGATCGAGACCTTTGGCGCTGACGCCAGGTGCACGCCCAGGCTGCGAATCACGACACCGATTTGCGTGCAAAGCTCGCGCGTGGGTACCAGAACCAGGGCGCGGGCGCGCCGGGGCGTGGCCGCCGGCACGGCCTCGAACTGCTGCAGCAAGGGCAGGGCAAATGCGACTGTCTTGCCCGAGCCGGTCGGTGCCGAACCCAGAATGTCGCGACCTTGCAAACTGGCGGGAAGACTCTCCGATTGGATCGGCGTGGGCGCCAGATAGCCTCGGACCCCCAGCGCACCCAACAGGCCGGTGGACAAGCCCAGTGAGGAAAATGGCATAAGCGCGCGCAGCATAATCACCCTATCGACAGAAGGCACCCGTGAAGAAAACATTCCCATTAGACATCGAAGGCAAGCATCGTGACCGCGTACTCGAAGCGGCCAAGCACGAAATCCGAAAATACGTCAAACGCGAACGTGGCAAAACGCTGCCCGAAGGGGTCGATTACTGGGATTTTGACTGCAAGTTCGGCGCCAGCGCGCAGGACGCGATCGGGGTCCATTTTGCGAATATCACCGCCTTGATCGATGCTGCGGGGAAGGAGGGCGCCCCGGCGTTCTATCTTGAATTGGTGGCCAAAGGCGCGAAACGCGCAGTCCGGGGATAATCGCGGGGTTTCGTTTTTTCAAATCAATGGAGTTATTGCATGTCTAAAGAGTTCCGTACCGAGGCCGAGCGCAAGGCAAGCCCGCGTCCCGTGCCGCCCAAGGGCGTCTGCTTTACCGCCCCCAAAGGCCAAAAGCGCAGTCTGGAACGCGGCACAGCCACCAACAACAAGAAAAATCCGGGCAAGCGCTGCCACAAGGGCGGATAAGCATCTGCCAAGGGTGTCATTGCGAGGAGCGAAGCGACGCGGCAATCCATCAGGCATGGATCGCCACGCTGCGCTCGCGATGACGGGATCAGCCCCTTACATATTTCTCCGGTACTGCCCGCCGACCTCAAACAGGGCATTGGTGATCTGACCGAGTGAGCATACGCGCACGGCATCCATCAGCACCTCGAACACATTCTTGTTGTCCATCACGGCCAGCTGCAGGCGTTTGAGCATGGCCGGTGATTCGTTTGCGTGGCGCGCATGGAAGTCGGCCAGGCGTTTGAGCTGACTCTGTTTTTCTTCTTCGGTGGAACGCGCGAGTTCGAGTTTGTCGTGTACTGCGTCGCCATGCGGGTTGCGGAACGTGTTGACGCCAATGATCGGCAACTCACCGGTGTGCTTGAGCATCTCGTAGTGCATGCTCTCGTCCTGGATCTTGCCGCGCTGGTAGCCGGTTTCCATGGCGCCGAGCACCCCACCACGCTCGGCAATGCGTTCAAACTCGGCCAGCACGGTTTCTTCGAGCAACTCGGTGAGTTCTTCGATGATGAAGGCGCCCTGTGACGGGTTCTCGTTCTTCGCCAGACCCCATTCGCGGTTGATGATGAGCTGGATTGCCATGGCGCGACGCACCGAGTCTTCCGTCGGTGTCGTGATCGCCTCGTCAAACGCATTCGTGTGCAGGCTGTTGCAGTTGTCGTAGATGGCAATCAGTGCCTGCAGCGTGGTGCGGATGTCGTTGAACTGGATTTCCTGCGCGTGCAGGCTCCTGCCGCTGGTCTGGATGTGGTACTTGAGCTTTTGGCTTCGCTCGTTGGCGCCGTATTTTTCTTTCATCGCCACCGCCCAGATACGCCGCGCGACGCGGCCCATCACCGTGTATTCCGGGTCCATGCCGTTGCTGAAGAAGAAGCTCAAGTTGGGCGCAAAGTCATCGATGTGCATGCCCCGTGCCAGATACGCTTCGACCAGGGTAAAACCATTGGACAAGGTGAAGGCCAATTGACTGATCGGGTTCGCACCGGCTTCGGCGATGTGGTAGCCGCTGATGCTCACGGAGTAGAAATTGCGCACCCGGTTGTGCACAAAATACTCGGCGATGTCGCCCATCACCTTGAGTGAAAACTCGGTCGAGAAAATGCAGGTGTTCTGGCCCTGGTCTTCCTTGAGGATGTCGGCCTGGACCGTGCCGCGCACGTTCTCCTGCACCCACTCGCGGATCTTTTCGAGTTCGGTGTCGGTTGGCTCACGCCCATTCTCCGCCTTGAACTTGTCGATGTTCTGGTCGATGGCGGTGTTCATGAACATCGCCAGAATGCTCGGCGCCGGGCCGTTGATGGTCATTGACACGCTGGTGCTCGGGCTGCACAGATCAAAGCCGCCGTACAGCACCTTCATATCGTCAAGGGTGGCAATGCTCACGCCGCTGTTGCCGACCTTGCCGTAAATGTCCGGGCGCGGATCGGGGTCGTTGCCGTACAGCGTAACCGAATCAAAGGCGGTCGAGAGTCTCTTGGCAGGCAGTCCGGAACTGAGCAGTTTGAAGCGCGTGTTGGTGCGAAACGCATCGCCTTCGCCGGCGAACATGCGCGTCGGATCCTCGCCTTCACGCTTGAAAGCAAAGGTGCCGCCGGTATAGGGGTAGCTGCCGGGCACGTTGTCGAGCATCAGCCACTTGAGAATTTCGCCCTGGTCCTCGAATTGGGGCAGGGCCACCTTGCGAATCGTCGTTCCGCTCAGGGATTTGGTGGTCAATGCGGTGCGGATTTCGCGGTCGCGGATCCTGACCACGTATTCATCCCCCGCGTACGCCTTTTGCATCTGCGGCCACTGCGCCAGGAGTTTGCGCTCGGATGCACCCAGCGCAGTCTCGCGCTGCGTCGCCAGATCCGTGAGCGCCTGCCAGACGTTGGCCTTGACCGGATCGTGCTGCTTGAGCATGCGCGCCGATTCCCGCAACTGCTGCGTTTCACGCGCAAGCGTGGCCTGCTGGCGCGAGCGCTTCTTGTAGCTGCGCACGGTCTCGCTGATTTCGGCCAGATAGCGCGTGCGTGCCGCTGGAATCACCGGCGTTTGATTGGTGCTGTGGCGCACGGATACCGGCGGCAACTTCGAGGGCGAGAGCTTCAGGCCCAATGCCCGCAGGCGCGGCTGCAAGGCCTGGTACAGGGCGGTGACGCCGTCGTCGTTGAAGCGCGCAGCCATGGTGCCGAAAACAGGCATTTGCTCGGCTGGCGTGGTGAATGCTTCACGGTTGCGCTGGACCTGTTTGGTCACATCGCGCAGGGCGTCGAGCGCGCCCTTGCGGTCAAACTTGTTGATGGCGACAAACTCGGCGAAGTCGAGCATGTCGATCTTCTCAAGCTGGCTGGCTGCACCAAACTCGGGCGTCATCACATACAGGGGCACATCCACGTGCGGCACGATGGCCGCATTGCCCTGGCCGATGCCCGAGGTCTCCACCACGATCAGGTCGAAACCGGCGACCTTGCAGGCAGCGATCACATCGGGCAGAGCGGCGCTGATCTCGGAGCCGAAGTCCCGCGTGGCCAAGCTGCGCATAAAGACCTTGGACCCGCTTTGCCACGGTGCTATGGCGTTCATCCGAATGCGGTCCCCCAACAGCGCGCCGCCAGTCTTGCGCCGCGATGGGTCAATGCTGATCAGCGCGACGCGCAGGCGGTCATCCTGATCGAGTCGCGAGCGGCGAATCAGCTCGTCGGTTAGCGAGGACTTGCCCGCGCCGCCGGTTCCCGTGACGCCCAGTACCGGTATCATTTTTGTAGCAGCCAACGCCCGTATTTCCTTCGTTAGCGCGGTTAGTTTGTCGGACTTCGGGCCATCGCTGGGGTCTGCAGCAGTCTGATTTTCGATCACCGTGATGAGCTGCGCCAGTGCGCGCCAGTTCATTTCGCCATGCCCCTGGATCGCACCGATGGTCGGGGGCATCTGGCTCCCGGCGGGGTGATCGCAGCACTTGATCATCTCGCCGATCATGCCCGCCAGCCCCATGCGCTGGCCGTCCTCGGGGCTGTAGATGCGCGCCACGCCGTAGCGCTGCAGTTCGTCGATCTCGGCCGGAACGATGACGCCACCGCCACCACCAAAGATCTGGATCTGTCGCCCGCCGCGTTGGCGCAGCAGGTCGACCATGTACTTGAAGTATTCGAGGTGCCCGCCCTGGTACGAGCTGACCGCGATACCCTGCACGTCCTCCTGCAAAGCGGCGGTGACCACCTCATCGACGCTGCGGTTGTGCCCCAGGTGAATGACTTCGGCACCCATGCTCATGAGAATGCGGCGCATGATGTTGATCGCGGCGTCGTGCCCGTCAAACAGGCTGGTGGCCGTCACAAACCGCACGCGATTGACTGGGCGGTAATGCGCAAGAGCCTTGAATTCGGCGGAAAGATCGGTCATGGCCTGACTCCCGAGTTGACGTTTACGTAAACGTCAATCTTAGCGTGTTTCGAAAACAGGGGCGCTGACGCGCCCCTGTCCTGTTACGCCGTGGTTTGCTCGGCGCCTATTTGTACAGCAGATGCGGCAACCACAAACCGATCGCCGGAAACATGTACAGCAAGAAGATTGCGAACACCTGAATCGCCATGAACGGCATCATGCCGGCAAAAATCTGGTTTAGCGTGACGTGTGGCGGACTGACACCCTTGAGGTAAAACGCCGCCATCGCCACCGGCGGGCTCAGGAACGCAGTCTGCAAATTCAGCGCTACCAGCAAGCCGAAGAACAACGGATCGACGCCGAATTTTGGCAGCAGCGGGATGAAGATCGGCATGAAGATGATGATGATCTCGGTCCACTCCAGCGGCCAGCCCAGTATGAAGATGATGAACTGCGACAGGAGCATGAACTGCACCGGTGTCAGGCCCAGCGACATCACCCAGTTCTCGACAATTTGCTGTCCGCCCAGCAAAGCGAAGGCGGCCGAAAAGATGCTCGAGCCAACGAACAACCAGCACACCATGGCGGTCGTCTTGCCGGTCAGGAAGGACGAATCCTTGAGGATCGAACCGAGATCCTTCAGCGTCGTCCACGCCACGCCTGCGAGACCGGCGTCTACTGACTTCTCGCGCCAGTGGTTGATGAACCGATAGACCGCGGCAAGTAGCAACCCCCCCAGGGCACCAACCGCCGCCGCCTCGGTCGGTGTGGCCAGCCCGGCCACGATCGAGCCCAGCACAGCAAGGATGAGCAGCGCCAGCGGGAAGAATGAGGTGAGCAACATCTTGAACACTTCGAGCCGCTGCCAGTTCCACATCAGGTACAACAGCGCGAGCGCGGCGACACACAAGCCAAACATCACCCAAAACCAGACCGGTGCGGGCAAGCTTGCCGGCGCGGCAGCAGGTGCGGCGGCCGGTTTGGCTGTGACAACTGGCGGCTTGGACGCAGCCGAGCTTGCCGCCTGCGCCTGCGGCGCACCCGCGGCCTTGGCTTCATCAGTCGGTGGTTCGCTCAATGCGCCTTCGCTGTTGCTTGGCGGCTCGCTGAGTCCACCAGATTCCTCCTTCACGTCGGATGTGAACGAGCTGCCGGCCTCGACCAGGCCGGTGGTGTCAACGACCACGGGTGCAGTCGCGATCGAGTACGTGACGCCCAGTACCGCAGCGACGAACAAGAGCGGCAGCAGTGTGATAATCAGTTGTCCAAGCGCTCCTCGCCTGGCAACGCCGACGTCGGAGACGAGTGCCCGTGTCAGCCCGACCAGCGCATTCCTGCCGCGTTGGGACAGCGACTGCGCCAAAGCCGGCAACGCCACGAGCCGCTCACTCATGGGCAGTGGGGGCATTAGCGACGGCTTCCACAGTGCCAATATGATGATGTAGCCGACATACAAAGCGGCGAGCATGATGCCGGGGAAGAACGCTCCGGCGTAAAGCTGCACCACCGACACACCAGCCGTTGCGCCGTAGAGAATCAAGAGCACCGAGGGCGGAATCAGGATACCCAGCGTACCTCCTGCGGTGATGGCGCCAGCCCCGATCTTGACGTTGTAGCCGGCCTTGAGCATGGCCGGAAAGGCAAGCAGGCCCATCAGCGTGACCACAGCTCCGATGATGCCCGTTGCAGTGGCAAAAATGGCACAGGTTACGATGGTTGCTACTGCCAGCGATCCTGGCACGCGCGCCATGGCCAGGTGCAGGGCCTTGAACAGTTTGTCGATCAGCGCGGCCCGTTCGACCAGATAACCCATGAAGACAAACAGCGGCACCGCGATCAGTACATCATTCGACATCACAAAGTAGGCGCGCTGCACCATGAGGTCGAGGATCTGTCGCTCAGCCAGCGCCGGATTCACGCTGCGGTACGCCAGCCAGCCAAAGAACACGCCCATGCCCATCAGGGTGAAAGCGGTCGGAAACCCCATCATGATGCCAACCACGATCAGCGCGAGCATCAACAGGCCGTAGTGGCCGTTGGTCATGTGCCCCCAGGGCATGAGGATGCCAATCGGGATCAGGATGATCGCCACCAGCGCGAAGCCAAACCATAATTCTTTGCGAATCTTCATGGACGCTGCCCCTGTTTGATCACGTACGCATCGAGTTTCTGGATGTCTTCATCCTTCACATGCACCATGTCTTTGAGTTTTTCCACATCGACTTCCTGAACGTCCTGCGCGCGCGAAGGCCAGGCACCTTCCTTGATGCAAATGACGCAGCGGATGATCTCGACGATTCCCTGTAGCAACAGGAACGCTCCGGCGATCGGAATAACGGTCTTGAACGGATAAACGGCGGGCCCGTCCGAGGTGATGCTCGAATGCTCATGCATGGCCCAGGAATCCCCGGCGAAGGTGTAGCCGGCGTAGGCGAGCGCGACAACCCCAGGAATGAAGAACAGGATATACAGCGCCAGATCGATACTGGCCTGCGTGCGCGGTTCGAAGAAACCATACAGCACGTCACCGCGCACATGCCCGCTCTTGGCCAGGGTGTAGGCGCCCGCCATCATGAACAGGGTTCCGTACATCATCACCATGATGTCAAAGGCCCAGGAGTGCGGTTGGTCCAGCGCATAGCGCGAAAACACTTCCCACGAGATCAGCAAAGTGAGCGCCACAATCAGCCAGGAAAATGTCTGACCGACAACGGTGCTGATCCGGTCAACCGTCAATAGTAATTTCTGCATAACTTGACCTGAATAAAGAATCAGCCACCCGAACAATGCCCGGATGGCTGACGACCTGTGAATATATCCGTTAACCCTTGGTCGGCGCGGCTTTCTTGGCCCCAAAGTAATAGTTCAGCGCCATGCGACGGTTGATGACGGTGTCCTGCTCCCATTTGACAGCGCGTTCAGCGAAGGCAAATTGCGAGGCGAGGACTTCCTTGAACAGCGGGTTCTCAGCCGATTTCTTTTCGATGATCGCGTCCCACAGCTTGAGTTGGTCTTGCAGTATCGAATCCGGTGTCTTGTAGAACTTGACCTTGTCCTTGGTCTGCAACTCGATGTAGTCCTTGGAATAGCGGTCGATCGCCTTCCATGACATATCGGCTGATGCGGCCTCGACGGCATTGGCGATGATGGCCTTCATCTTCTCTGGCAGCGCATCGTACTTTGGCTTGTTGAACAGGATCTCGAACGTCTCGGCGCTCTGGTGGAAACTCTGCAGCATGCAGACTTTGGACACATCCGGAAAACCCAGAATGCGGTCCGAGGTGGCGTTGTTGAATTCAGCGCCGTCAAGCAGGCCACGATCCATCGCGGGCACAATCTCGCCGCCGGGAAGCGCATTGACCGCGGCGCCCATCGCCGTGTAGAGATCGACGGCCAGACCATTGGTGCGGAACTTCATGCCCTTCATGTCAGCAGTCTTGGTAATAGGCTTCTTGAACCAGCCAAACGGCTGGGTCGCCATCGGGCCGTAAAGGAACGTATGCACCGTGCCCATGCCGATGGAGTTGTAGAGCTTGACCATCAACTCCTTGCCACCGCCGTATTTGTGCCAGGCCAGAATCATGTTGGCGTCCATGCCGAAAGCCGGGCCGGAACTCCACAGCGCCAGCGCATTTTGTTTGCCGTAGTTGTAGCCCAAGACACCGTGCCCGCCGTCCAGCGTACCCTTGGCCACCGCCTCCAGCAGCCCGAACGCGGGCACCACGGCGCCGGCCGGCAGCACTTCAATCTTGAGGTCGCCGCCGGTCATGTCGTTCACCTTCTTGGCGAAATCCTGCGCGTACTCGTGGAAGATGTCCTTCGATGGCCAAGTACTCTGCCAGCGCATGGAAATCGGGCCAGCTTGGGCCATGGAAATCATCGGTGCGGTCATGGCGCCAGCGGCGACTGCGGCACCTTTGAGCAGGCTGCGGCGACGCGAGGGTTTGGGATCAGTCATTTTTAGCTCCTGGTGTTGGTGAACAAGTTAACGCACCATCATTTTCTTTTTCCGCAATACTTGATACAGGGTTTTTACTAGGTAACAAGTTCTGTGTGGAAAAAACGTCAAAAATTGAGATGTAATTCCATTGGGCAAAATACGTCAGAGTGGACGAGGTCGGCGCGCCAGAATGTCCTGCGCAACCTGCTCGTAGGCGTGGGCCAGCCGCAGCAACTCGAAATCACCACGCGGGCGCCCGATCAGTTGCATGCCCATCGGCAGTCCATCGGCACCGAACCCAACCGGCACGCTGATGCACGGCAGGCCGGCAAAGGTGGCGTAGATCACCACTTCCATCCAGCGATGGTAGGTATCCATCGCTACGTCATTGATATGGCTGGGCCAGCGCTGGCTGGCGTCAAAGGGCCAGACCTGCGAGACCGGTAGCGCCAGGAAATCATGCTGCTCGAACAGCGAGAGCATGTGCTGGTAGAAAGCCGTACGCTGCACACTGGCACTCAAGAACTCGGTGCCGGTGAGCGCGCGCGCCTGGTCAAACTCCCACAGCGCTTCGGGCTTGATCAGCGCACGATTGCTGGCGTTGACCAGGAACGGCGCAATGCGGGTCGCCACCAGCGCGCGACGCCAAACAAGCCAGGCCTGCCAGACCGCTTGCGGCGACGTCCCCAGTGCTGAGGGTTCGACTGTCGCAGCCAAGCGTGCTGCAGGCGCGTCAGTCCCTGTTCGCACTGCGCCAGAATGCCGGGCTCCATCGGCAGATAACCGGCCAGGTCGGCGAGCCAGCCAATGCGCGCCTTTTTGCAGTCAAAACCGGCCAGAACGCCCGTGAAACAAGCGTGATCCGCTATCGAAAGAGGAGCGCGTGGGTCATAACCAGCCTGCACTTCGAGCAACTGCGCCAGATCCTGCACGGTGCGCGCCATCGGTCCTTCGGTCCCGAGTTGGCTGATCCAGACGTCCGGCGTCGGCGCCATCGGCACCCGGCCCTGACTGGGGCGCAGACCAAAGACGTTGTTCCAGCCCGCCGGGTTGCGCAGGCTGCCCATGAAGTCCGAGCCGTCGGCCACCGGCAACATGACGCAGCGCCAGCGCCACGGCGGCGCCACCGCTGCTGCCACCGGCCGAGCGCGTGCGGTCGTAGGCGTTGCGCGTGGTTCCGAACACTTCGTTGAAGGTGTGCGAACCCAGACCAAACTCGGGCGTGTTGCTCTTGCCGATGACGATGCAGCCCGCCGCTTTCATGCGCTGCACCATCAGGGCGTCGCTCGCTGGCACAAAGTCGCGCATCAAGGCGAGCCTAGCGTGGTGGTAATGCCTGCCGTATTGGCCAGGTCCTTGATCGCCTGCGGCATGCCATGCATCCAGCCCACCTGCTCGCCGCGTGCGAGTTGCGCGTCTTTTTGGTCGGCCTCGCGCAGCAAGGCCTCGGGGTCCTGCAGGCTCACCAGCGCCTGATAGTGCGGGTTGATTTCGTCGATGCGCTGGCGGTACGCCTGCATCACCTCGCGGCACGACACGTTCCTGGCGTGTATGGCGCGCGACAGAGCGTGCGCGCTGAGTTCGGTGATCGACATGGCTTCGCGATGATAATCGGGCCATGAGTTTCCTGGCAATTGATGTCGGCAACACACGCCTGAAGTGGGCGCTGTACGCGCTGCCACGACCGGGCGCAGCCGCGCTGGTGCACGGCGTCGAGTTTCTCGATCACATTGACAAGCTCGCCGAAGGTCCGTGGGCCGCGCTGGCCGCGCCCAAACGCATGCTCGGCTGCGTCGTCGCGGGCGACATCGTCCGCCGGCGCATCGAGGAGCAGATGGAAATCTGGGATGTCGCCGCGCAATGGGTCGTACCCAATGCGGCTGAGGCCGACATCACCAATGGCTACGACTTTCCAGCCCGCCTCGGTGCGGACCGCTGGGTCGCCATGATCGGCGCCTGGCACCACATGCTCGCGCAAGGTCCGGCGCGGCCGATGGTGGTCGTCATGGTCGGCACCGCCGTCACCGTCGATGCGGTCGATGTCAGCGGCAGATTCCTTGGCGGCCTGATCCTGCCGGGCCACGGCATCATGTTGCGCGCGCTCGAATCGGGCACCGCCGGGCTGCATGTACCCACTGGCGATGTACGCGAATTCCCCACCAACACCAGCGACGCGCTGACCAGCGGGGGTACCTTTGCCATTGCCGGGGCCGTCGAGCGCATGCTCGATCACATGCGCAGGCACTGCGGCGCCGAGCCCAAGTGCATCATGACGGGCGGCGCGGGCTGGAAGATGGCGCCGAGCATGTCGATCCAGTTCGAACTGGTCGACAACCTGATCTTTGACGGTCTGCTGCAGATGGCAGAGCACCGCTTTATCGTGAAACCGGCCTGAGGCTGCCGCGCTCGCAGTGACGAGCAGCAAATCAGGCATGGATCGCCTACGATCAGCTACGCAGTCCGTCAACCGCCTGCAGCATGGCTTCGCGTGCCTGATTGATGATCTGGTTCTTCCAGACGTCGGTGTCTGTGTAGAACGCATCCATCATCTGTTGCTTGATCTTGCGCGCCAGGTCCGGCGGTGCATCGCGATGGATATTGAGCCAGTGCTCGGCGCGCAGCGCTTGCGTGACTTCCGAAAAGGGCACGGTGCCGTATTCCATCGCCAGTCCGGTGTACTCGGCTTGCGCGCACTCCTGGTACAGCGACATCCACATCAGCCCGGTCAGGAACGCCGAAGTCGATGAGCCGTCATAAATGGAGGTCACCGGCGTCGCGCCGTTGCCGCCCCACCACTGACGGGCCCGCACCAGTGCGGCTGCGTCGTCCTTGCACGCAAAGATGCGCTCACCCACGCCGCTGGGCCCCAGCCCGGTGTGCAGATCGATCCACGCGATCCTGCTTGCCGTCCCGGCAAAGTCGCGCAGCACCTGACGGATCGTCTGGTTGCTCCAGGTCGGTGCCGTGCCGCCGAAAAACAGGCCGTCGGCAAACTCATGTTGACCGCGTGAGACCGCGGACTGGAACGCTGGCGCACCGTGCTTTTCGATAAAACCTGCGATCGCTGCAGCGTTTTCCTCACCGGGTGGCCAAGCCTCGGGCAGCAGCAGCGCATGCAATTCACGGTACGGCTCATTGACCGGCAGCGGTTGGCTGAAGTCATGGAAGTTGCGGTTCAGATCGACGTTTTCGTGGGTCGCGCGGCGCACGTGGGAAAACCCAAACGGATTGAGCGCATGCACGTAGAGTACGGCCACGCCCTGCGCCCTGGCCTTTTCGCGCCAGATCTTGTCGTGCAGGGCAAACACCTGCACACCGCTGCCGCAGTAGCCTTCCACGCCGTGGCAGGCCGAGGTGACGATCAGCAGGCGCCGGGCATCGGTCTGCCCATCGAACGCCACGTCCATCGCCAGTGCCTCGCCGTCGCGTCCGGCCAGCGGGTGCGCATACGACGTGACGGGAAGACCCGCGCTGGCGCCGGCCTTCAGAAACTTGTCCCGGGCCTGCGCGTAGCTGCTCGAAAACGCCTCGGGAACATTCATCATTTCGCTACCCCTGTGTTCGTCGGATCCTTGAACCACGCTTCAGCCAGTCGTACCCAATAGGTCGCGCCCAGCGGAATGAGCTCGTCGTTGAAGTCGTAGCTCGGATTGTGCAACATGCAGGGCCCTTCGCCGTGTCCGGCCGCGCGGTGCGATCCCTCGCCGTTGGCGATGAAACCGTAACAGCCGGGCTTGGCCATCAGCATGTAGGAAAAATCCTCGGCACCCATGGTCGGCTCCTGCACCAGCACGTTGTCGGCGCCGACGATGCTCTGCATGACCTTGCGCGCGAAATCCGTCTCGGTCGCGGCGTTGGTCGTGGGCGGGTAGTTGCGCACAAAGGAAAAATCGCATTTCATGCCAAACGCCGCGCTGGTGTGCTCGGCCATCTCGCGCATGCGCTGCTCGATCAGGTCGAGCACTTCAAGCGTGAAGGTGCGCACCGTGCCCTGCAGTTCGCAGTGGTCCGGGATGACATTGGTGGCCTCGCCGGCGTGGATCATGGTGACTGAGATGACACCGGCGTCGATCGGTTTCTTGTTGCGGCTGATGATGGTCTGAAACGCCTGCACCATCTGGCACGCCACCGGTACCGGGTCCAGGCCGTTGTGCGGCGCCGCCGCGTGCGCACCACGGCCGTAGATGGTGATCTTGAATTCGTTGCTGGAGGCCATCACCGGTCCGGGGCTGACCGCAAACTGGCCCACTTCAAAGCCGGGCCAGTTGTGCAGGCCAAAGACCGCGTCCATCGGAAACTGTTCAAACAGGCCTTCCTTGATCATCTCGCGCGCGCCGCCGCCGCCTTCCTCGGCGGGTTGAAAAATCAGGTAGACGGTACCGTCAAAATTGCGGTTTTTGGCAAAGTGCTGGGCCGCCGCCAGCAGCATCGCGGTGTGGCCATCGTGCCCACAGGCGTGCATCTTGCCGGCAATCTTGCTGCCGTGACCGAAGGTGTTGAACTCCTGCATCGGCAGCGCGTCCATGTCGGCGCGCAGACCAATCGCCCGCTTCGACGTCCCGTTCTTGATGATGCCCACGACACCCGTGGTGCCCAGTCCGCGGTGAATCGCGATGCCCCACTCGGTGAGCTTGCGCGCGACCAGATCGGCGGTGTGTGTCTCTTCAAAGCAGAGTTCGGGGTGGGCGTGAATTTCGCGGCGAATGGCCGTCATGGCCGGTGCCTGCGTGACGATGGAATCGATGATTTTCATGGGTTCTCCTGATGACTCAAGTCTAGCGCGAAGCGTGAGATATTGTTTTGTGCGCCAAAATGGACGTAGGCACATATGCTCCGCCCATGAGCCGTAAGGCCTCGAAGCGCCGATCATTTAGCATCCGGCCCATCGAGCCTAACAACTCGGGTGCGACGGATATCGCCAGGTGACGACCGCGTGTTTGGGGGTTAGCGTCGGAAAATTGCGCGGCAAATTGGAGAGGTGACAGATTTTGGGCCACGTTGTACACTGTAAATAATCACATACTTAGATCATCATGAGCGCACCCGCTAGTCTCGTGATCGCCCCCGGCGTCGCTGTTCGCGGGCGCCGGTGGCTTGCCCCTGGACTTCGGTAGGCCGGGTTTGACACCGACTCCTATGGAATAGCCCCGTGTCCATTTCCCCCCGAGTCAATCCTCCGTCCAAGGCAAGTCCTGGGCGCCTGCCCGCACGACTGCCCGGACACCTGCTCGATCGTGACCACCGTCATTGACGGCGTCGCCACCAAGGTGCGTGGCAACCCGGCGCATCCGCTTTCTGGCAACCGGCCATCCAATACAGACGGCGTGCTGTGCACCAAGGTCCTGCGCTACCCCGAGCGTACCTACCACCCCGAACGCATCCTGCAGCCGCTCAAGAGAATCGGCCCCAAGGGTTCTGGCCGGTTTGAGCCCGTTGGTTGGGACAGCGCGCTGCGCGAGATTGCGGCCCGACTCAAGTCGATCGCCGAGCAGGGCCCCGACGGCGCGCAGGCAATCCTGCCCTACAGCTATGCCGGCACGATGGGGCTGGTGCAGGGCGAGAGCATGGCCATGCGCTTTTTCCACCGACTCGGTGCCTCGCTGTTGAACCGCACCATCTGTTCCTCGGCCGGTGGCGAAGCGCTGACCCAAACGCTGGGCGCCAAGGTCGGCATGCGGGTGGAGTTCTTCGCCGAATCCCGGCTGATCCTGATTTGGGGCAGCAACTCGATTGCCAGCAACCTGCACTTCTGGCGCTATGCACAGCAAGCCAAACGCCAGGGCGCCAAGCTGATCTGCATCGACCCGCGAAAGAGCGAGACAGCGGACAAATGCGACGAACACATCGCGTTGCTGCCGGGCACCGATGGCGCACTGGCGCTGGCGCTGATGCACGAGCTCATCGTGCATGACTGGCTCGATCACGACTACCTGACACGACACACAGTGGGCTGGGAGCAACTGCGCGAACGCGCCTTGACCTGGCCGCCCGAGCGTGCGGCGTCGATTTGCGGTATTGAAGACGACCAAATTCGTGCGCTTGCCAAAGATTACGGTGCCTGCGCCGCGAGTCGGCAACCGGCGGCCATCCGCCTGAACTACGGCATGCAGCGCGTGCACGGCGGCGGCAACGCCGTGCGCCTGATCGCCTGCCTGCCGGCCCTGATCGGTGCCTGGCGGCACCGCGCCGGAGGCATGCTGCTGTCGAGTTCGGGTGCGTTTGCGGTGAACAAGGCGGCGCTGCAGCGCCCCGATCTGCTGGCCGGGCGCACGCCGCGCACGATCAACATGAGCACGATTGGCGACGACTTGCTGCGCACCGCCAGCCCCGAGTTCGGTCCGGCCATCGCCGCGCTCGTCGTCTACAACAGCAACCCGGTCGCGATTGCGCCTGACTCCGGCAAAGTGGTGCAGGGCTTTGCCCGCGACGATCTCTTTACCGTGGTGCTCGAACACTTTCAGACCGACACCGCCGACTACGCCGACTTCATCCTGCCCGCCACCACGCAACTCGAGCATTGGGATGTCCATGCGAGCTACGGTCATACCGATGGCATGCTCAACCGCCCCGCCATCGCGCCGCGCGGACGGGCCAAGCCCAATTCGCAAATCTTTCGTGAACTCGCCCGCGCCATGGGCTACACCGAGCCGTGCTTTGTTGACGACGACGAAACCTTGTGTCGCGCCGCTTACGGCGACGCCGTCGATTTTGAGCAATTGCTGGCCCATGGCTTTGTCCGACTCGGTACCGAGGAGGCGCCGTTTGCCCACGGAAAGTTTCCCACGCCCTCGGGCAAATGCGAATTCTTCAGTGCGCGGCTGGCCGCGCGGGGCCTGGACGGACTGCCCGATTACGTGCCCAATCACGAAAGCTTCAACGCATCAGCGCGCTACCCGCTGGCCATGATCTCGCCGCCGGCGCGCAATTTCCTGAACTCGAGTTTTGTCAACGTCGACAGCCTGCGTGAGATCGAGGGCGAACCTTTGCTCGAGATGCACGCCCAGGACGCGGCGGCGCGCGGCCTGAGCAGCGGTGAGACGGTGCGTGTTTTCAACGACCGTGGCGTCTACCGCTGCAAGCTCAGGGTCTGCGAGCGCGCCCGCCCCGGTGTGGTCAATGGCCTGAGTGTGTGGTGGCGCAAGCTCGGGCTCGATGGCAGCAACGTCAACCAGCTCACCAGTCAGGCGCTGACCGACCTGGGGCAGGCGCCAACGTTTTACGATTGTCTGGTACAGGTCGAGGCGCAGCGCTGACATGGGTGGCGAACACGATCACCCGGTCGCCAACTTTGATCGTGCCTTCGCCATCGGCATTGTGCTCAACGTTGTGTTCGTCGCGGTCGAAGGGTTCTACGGCTGGCGCGTGAACTCGCTGGCGCTGCTCGCCGACGCCGGACATAACCTCAGCGATGTGGCAGGCCTGGTGTTGGCCTGGGGCGGGGCACTGGCCGTGCGGCTGCGCCCGGATGCCCGCCACACCTACGGCTGGAAGCGGGCAACGATCCTGGCTGCATTCGCCAACGCCTTGTTGCTGCTGATGGCCATCGGAGCGCTGGCCTGGGAGGCGCTGGGGCGACTGCTGGCCCCGGTGCCGGGCGTCGCCGCGCAAGGCGTGACCATCATGGCAGTCGCGGGCGTGGGCATCGTGATCAACACCGTCACCGCATTGTTGTTCATGCGCGGACGCGAACACGACCTCAATATTCGCGGCTGCCTTCGTGCACATGGCAGCCGATGCACTGGTGTCCGCTGGTGTGCTGGTTGCCGGCGGGCTCACACTATGGGTCGGATGGGGCTGGCTGGATCCGGCGACAAGCCTGGTGATTGCCTTCGTTATTTTGTTTGGCACCTGGGGGCTGTTCAAGCAGTCGCTGCACCTGCTCTTTGACGGTGTCCCCGACAGCGTCGATCCGCATGCAGTTCAGGCTTGTCTGGCAGCGCTGCCGGGTGTGGCGCAGGTGCATGACCTGCATATCTGGGCGATGGGGACCTCGCACATTGCACTGACCGCCCATCTGGTGATGCCGAATGGACAGGCAGACGATGCGTTCCTAAAACACGCGAATCAACAGTTGCACGAGCAATTCGACATCTGGCATGTCACGTTGCAAGTGATGCAAGAAGGCTTCACGCCTGCTTGTGCGCCGCACAATCAACAGCATGACGGGTACGTCGATCAGCCCGTCGGCCACGGGCGCCAACGCGGCAACTGAACTACAGCCCAAAGACGCTCATTGGAGTATCGGAGGGCCCTGTTGCGCGCAGGCTGCACAAATGCAGGCCTTGCCACGCGCGGCCTCTGGCAGACTGGCGAGTTGGGCGGGATCGAACTTGAGCTCGGTGCACCAGCACGGGGTTGTCGCGCTCGCGCCGTCACGTTGCGCCTGCATCGCGCAGTGATTCGCCTGCCCGCATACCGGGCAAACCGAAGGATCAATATGCTGAGACGAACTGGTTTGCAATGGGGATTCCGGTGTCGGCACATGTCGCCCGCCCCCAGTTTACGCCGGTTATTCATTTACAAGCCCGGGCTGATCGGCGATGATTGCCGCTGTTCTTTCCGGCGTAGTACATTCTGGGGTTATGGCCGAAGTCGATCTCATTCATCCCGAAACCGCAAGCACCGCACTGCCAGGGTTGGGTCGCGCTCTGGTGCGAGCCGGAAAAATAGAGCAAAGGGCGGCTGAGGAAATCTACAGCAAGGCCAAGAACAGCCGCACCGGCTTTATCGCCGAACTGACCGGCTCGGGCGTGGTCTCCGCCTTTGACCTGGCGCACATCATGTCGACGGCGTTTGCAGCGCCGCTGATCGACCTTGACGCGATCGACCCGCAGCGCCTGCCCAAGGGCCTGCTCGATGGCAAGATCTGCGCCGACTACCGCGTGGTCGTGCTGAGCAAACGAAACAACCGCCTGATCGTGGCCACCGCCGATCCGTCGGACCAGCAGGCGGTCGAGCAGATCAAGTTTGCAACCCAGATGGGGGTGGACTGGGTCATCGCCGAGTACGACAAGCTGCTCAAGCTCGTGACCGCGAACTCGGTGACGGCGGCGGAGACGATTGACAACATCATTGGCGGCGAGTTCGAGTTCGACGAAACGTCCTCCGCGGCGCTGTCCGATACCGCGGAGGTGGCAGTCTCGGAAATCGAGGATGCGCCGGTCGTCAAGTTCCTGCACAAGATGCTGCTCGATGCCGTGGCGATGCGCGCCTCGGACCTGCACTTCGAGCCGTACGAACACAATTACCGGGTGCGCTTTCGCGTTGACGGCGAGTTGCGCGAGATTGCCTCGCCCCCGGTGGCCATCAAGGACAAGCTGGCCTCGCGCATCAAGGTGATTTCCCGCATGGACATCTCGGAAAAGCGGGTGCCGCAAGACGGAAAAATGAAGCTCAAGATCGGCCCGGAGCGGGTGATCGACTTTCGCGTCAGCACACTGCCCACGCTGTTTGGCGAAAAGATCGTGATCCGTATCCTCGACCCGAGCAGCGCCAGGCTTGGCATCGAAGCTCTGGGCTACGAGCCCGAAGAAAAGGCCAGATTGCTGCAGGCCATCGGCCGCCCCTACGGCATGATTCTGGTGACCGGTCCGACCGGCTCGGGCAAGACGGTCTCGCTCTACACCTGCCTGAACATCCTCAACAAGCCCGGTGTCAACATCGCCACCGCCGAGGACCCGTGCGAAAT
The DNA here is from genome assembly GCA_963844495.1 of uncultured Pseudomonadota bacterium. Classification (GTDB taxonomy): domain Bacteria; phylum Pseudomonadota; class Gammaproteobacteria; order Burkholderiales; family Burkholderiaceae_C; genus Rhodoferax. The sequence continues at coordinate 63,367 of CAWJOT010000003.1, read as the reverse complement.
CAACCTGCCCGGCGTGAACCAGGTCAACATCAACGACAAGGCCGGACTAACGTTTTCTGCCGCGCTCAAGTCGTTCCTGCGCCAGGACCCAGACATCATCATGGTCGGCGAAATCCGCGACCTGGAAACTGCCGACATCTCGATCAAGGCCGCGCAGACCGGCCATCTGCTACTTTCCACGCTGCACACGAACGACGCGCCAGCCACGCTCTCGCGGATGCGCAACATGGGCATCGCGCCGTTCAATATCGCTTCGAGCGTGATCCTGATTACGGCGCAGCGCCTGGCCCGGCGCCTGTGCCCGAACTGCAAGACAGTGGTTGACATTCCAAAAAGCGCCTTGAAAGATGCAGGCTACACCGATCAGGAACTCACCGAGTCATGGGTCTGCTACCGGGCGGTCGGGTGCTCCATGTGCAACAACGGTTACAAGGGCCGCGTGGGCATCTACCAGGTGATGCCCATCAGTGAGGAAATGCAGCGCATTATTTTGCGCGATGGCAACGCGCTGGAAATTGCGGCGCAGGCCGAACGCGAGGGCGTACGCACCCTGCGTCAGGCCGGTTTGTACAAGGCAAAACTGGGTATGACTTCGCTCGAAGAAGTGCTGGCTGTCACCAACGAATAATCTGCGAACCCTGGGGACCCTATGGCAACGTCAAAAGCAAAAGACACCAAAGAATTTGTTTACGAGTGGGAGGGTCGGGACCGCAACGGCAAGCAGGTGCGCGGCGAAACGCGTGCCGCTGGCGAGAACCTGGTGCACGCGGCCCTGCGCCGCCAGGGCATCATGCCGACCAAGCTCAAGAAACGGCGCATGAGTGCGGGCCGGTCGATCAAGCCCAAGGATCTGGCCATCTTCACGCGCCAGCTCGCGACCATGATGAAGGCCGGGGTGCCCCTGCTGCAGGCGTTTGACATCGTCGGGCGCGGCAACCCCAACCCCAGTGTCACCAAGCTGCTCAACGACATCCGCACCGACGTCGAAACCGGTACCTCACTGAGCGTGGCGTTTCGAAAGTTCCCGCTGTATTTCGACAGCCTCTACTGCAACCTGGTCGAGGCCGGCGAGGCGGCCGGTATCCTCGACGCGCTGCTTGACCGCCTGGCCGTTTACATGGAAAAGACCGAGGCCATCAAGTCCAAGATCAAGTCAGCCCTGATGTATCCGATTTCGGTGCTGGTCGTGGCCTTTATCGTCACCGCGGTGATCATGATCTTTGTGGTTCCCGCGTTCAAGGAGGTGTTCTCCAATTTTGGCGCTGACCTGCCCGCGCCAACCCTGGCCGTGATCGCGATCAGCGAAATTTTTGTCAAGTACTGGTGGCTGATTTTTGGCGGCCTTGGCGGCGGTTTCTACTTCTTCATGCAGGCCTGGCGGCGCAATGAGAAGATGCAGCAGGTGATGGACCGGATCCTGCTCAAGATGCCCATTTTCGGTGTCCTGGTCGACAAGTCGTGCGTCGCGCGCTGGACGCGCACGCTCTCGACCATGTTTGCCGCCGGTGTGCCGCTGGTGGAAGCGCTGGACTCCGTCGGCGGCGCTTCGGGCAACTCGGTCTATGAGATGGCGACCAAGAAGATTCAGCAGGAGGTGTCGACTGGCACCGCCCTGACGGTGGCCATGACCAACGCCAACCTGTTTCCGTCAATGGTGCTGCAGATGTGCGCTATCGGCGAGGAGTCGGGCTCGCTTGACCACATGCTGGGCAAGGCTGCGGACTTCTTCGAAGCCGAGGTCGACGACATGGTCGCCGGCATCTCGAGCCTGATGGAGCCGATCATCATCGTGATTCTTGGAACCGTTATTGGCGGCATCGTCGTCGCCATGTACCTGCCAATTTTCAAGCTCGGCCAGGTCGTCTGATGATCATCGCGCCGTGGGTTGACGCGAGCCTGTTGGGTGTGCTCGGCCTCATGATCGGCAGTTTTCTCAACGTCGTCATTTACCGCTTGCCGATCATGCTCGATGCCCAATGGCGCACCGAGTGCAATGAACTTGCTGGTGGCGAGGCGGTGCAGGCCGAACGCTTCAACCTGGTGCTGCCGCGCTCGGCCTGCCCCAAGTGCAAGCATGCGATCGCGTGGTACCAAAACATACCGCTGCTGAGCTACGCCGTGCTCGGTGGTAAATGTGCCGCCTGCCGCGCGCCGATCGGTCTGCGTTACCCGCTGGTCGAACTCGTTACAGGTGCCCTGTTTTTCTATTGCGGCTGGACCTCCGGGGCGAGCCCAACGGGCCTGCTCTGGAGCGGCTTCGCGGCTGTTCTGGTCGCACTGGCGCTGATCGACTGGGACACCACCTTGCTACCCGATGACCTGACCTTGCCCCTGCTTTGGGCCGGGTTGATTGCCGCGGCACTGCAATACAGCGGTACCACACTGTCCGCCGCGCTGTGGGGCGCGGTCGCTGGCTACGGCTCGCTCTGGCTCGTCTATTGGGCGTTCAAACTTGTCACCGGCAAGGACGGCATGGGTTTTGGCGACTTCAAACTGTTCGCTGCCCTGGGTGCATGGTTTGGCTGGCAGGCGTTGGTGCCGATCATCCTGATGGCCTCGGTGATTGGTGCGCTGGTGGGCATCGGCATGAAGTTCTCCAGCGCACTGCGCGAGGGCCGCTACGTTCCGTTCGGCCCATTTCTGGCCGGTGCCGGACTCACGTCGATGATCTTTGGTCCGGCCTCGATTCTTCGCTTCGTCGGACTCTAGGCGGTGCGACCGGTACTGCGCCTGGGCTTGACTGGCGGCATTGGCAGCGGCAAGAGCAGCGTTGCGCGGTTGCTCTTGCAGCACGGCGCGGCTGTGGTTGACGCCGACGCCATTTCCCGCGGGTTGACCGCACCCGGCGGTGCCGCAATGGCCCCGATTGCAGCGGCGTTCGGCGCCGATTTCGTCGCTGCCGACGGTGCCCTCGACCGCGCCAAAATGCGCTCCCTGGTTCATACCGACACCGGCGCCCGCGCTCGGCTCGAAGCCATCATTCACCCGCTGGTTGGCGCGCAGACACAAAGCCAGGGCGAAGCCGCGCTGAGCCGCGGACACAAATGCATCGTCTTCGATGTGCCCCTGCTCGTGGAGTCGGCGCACTGGCGGCCACGGGTCGACCGCATCCTGGTGGTCGACTGCACGCCCGATGTACAGATCAGCCGAGTGATGGCGCGCGACGGTCTTGCGCGCGAGACCATCGAAAATATCATGGCCTCGCAAGCCACGCGTGAGCGCCGCCTGGGCGCCGCCGATGCGGTGATTTTTAACGTCGACCTGAGTCTGCAGGCCCTGGCCGCGCAGGTCGCCGAGCTTTGCAAACACTTGGGGCTATCATCAGGGTAGCGTCCACCAGAGCCTCGGGGAAAATATCAGCGTGATTCTTTACGAATACCCATTTAACGAACGCATTCGTACCTATTTGCGACTCGAACACCTGTTTCTGCGCCTGACCGAACTGGTCTCGCGTTCGCAACCGCTGGATCACCATTTTGCGCTGGCCACCATTTTCGAGGTGATGGATGTCGGTGCCCGCGCCGACCTCAAGTCCGACGTGCTCAAGGATCTGGACAAACAAAAGCATGTGCTCGAGGGCTACCGCGACAACCCGGTCATCGCCCAGGACGTGCTCGACCAGGTCATCAGCCAGTTGGAAAGATGCTTTCAGGAACTGAATGCGCTCGCGGGCAAGGCCGGCCAGAGTTTGACCGAAAACGACTGGTTGATGAGCATCCGCAGCCGTGTCGGCATCCCCGGGGGCACCTGCGAATTTGACCTTCCGGCGTATTTCGCCTGGCAGCACAAGCCCGACACCGAGCGTCGGGACGACCTCAATCGCTGGGTCGGTACGCTCGCGCCGCTGATCGAGTCGATCCACCTGCTGCTGCGCCTGCTGCGCGATTCGGGCTCACCGCAAAAGATCATCGTCAACGCCGGGCAATACCAGCAGAACCTGCCCCAGGGGCGCACCTTCCAGCTGTTGCGTCTGGCGCTCGATCCCGACCTCGAACTGATCCCGGAAATCAGTGGCAATCGCCTGATGGTCTCGATCCGGCTGATGCGCCAGGGCGACGATGACCGGCTGCACGCCAGCGTCGAGGAAGCCACCGTTGAATTGACCCTGTGCTCATGAAGCGCGCTGCACAGCCGACGCCCACACCACCCAGGCGGGTGCGCTGCCCGACCTGCGCAGGCCAGGGTGTTTACGCGCCCTCCAACGCCTATCGACCGTTTTGCAGCGAGCGTTGCAAGAATCTCGACCTGGGTGCCTGGGCCAGCGAGCACTTTCGGGTTGCAAGTCAGGACGAACCGACCGACCTGGATCTCACGGATCAGCCTGGACTGCCGCGGCCTTCGGCCTCGCAGTGACAGCGCTATCCGTCATCGCGAGGCCGCTTATCCGTCATCGCGAGCGAAGCGCGGCGATCCATGAAGTCCTGGATTGCCGCGTCACTTCGTTCCTCGCAATGACAGTCTATTCGTCATCGCCAGCGTAGCGCGGCGATCCATGAAGTCCTGGATTGCCGCGTCACTTCGTTCCTCGCAATGACAGTCTATTCGTCATCGCCAGCGAAGCGCGGCGATCCATGAAGTCCTGGATTGCCGCGTCACTTCGTTCCTCGCAATGACAGTCTATTCGTCATCGCCAGCGTAGCGCGGCGATCCATGAAGTCCTGGATTGCCGCGTCACTTCGTTCCTCGCAATGACAGTCTATTCGTCATCGCCAGCGTAGCGCGGCGATCCATGAAGTCCTGGATTGCCGCGTCACTTCGTTCCTCGAAATGACAGCTATCTTTGTTCCTCGGCCAGCCAGGCCAGCGCGGGCAGGGTGCCGGCAAGCACGGGGGCCACTTGCACCGGATAGCGCTGCCACGCAAAAGACTGACCTTCGCGCATGCTCAGTTCGCCCGTCCAGCTTGTGACCTTCATGAAATGCAGCCGCACCAGGGCGTGCGGGTAGTCCACCAGTTCGACGCGCCAGGCTTGGGCGGCGCCGATCGTGATGCCGAGTTCCTCGTGCAGTTCGCGCGCGAGCGCCTGCGCCGGGGTTTCGTCCGCCTCGAGCTTGCCGCCGGGAAACTCCCAGTAACCCGCGTACACCTTGCCCGGCGGGCGCGAGCACAACAGGAATTCGCCGCCCGGGCGAAGCAACACACCGACCGCGACGTCCACCCACTTGCGTGTGGCAGCGTCGCTACGCGCAATGGCTGCATCGACGATCCGGATTTCACCCGAGGGGCGCGGCACCTGGCTCAATGCTGACCCGCGTAGTCGCGCGCAAACTGGTAGGCGACGCGACCGCTGCGCGAGCCGCGCTCGAGCGCCCATACCAGTGCCTGCGCGCGCGCCGCTTCGATCGCCGGACCCGTGACCCCGAACGACGCCAGCCAGTGCGCGACGATGGCCAGGTACTCGTCCTGCGTGAACGGGTAAAAGCTCAGCCACAATCCAAAGCGCTCCGAGAGAGAAATCTTCTCCTCCACCACCTCGCCCGGGTGCACTTCGCCGTCCTCGGTCGGCGTGTAGCTCAGGTTTTCCTTCATGTATTCGGGCAGCAGATGGCGCCGGTTGCTGGTCGCGTAAATCAGCACGTTGGGTGTCGACACGGCCACCGAACCGTCCAGGATCGACTTGAGCGCCTTGTAGCCGGGCTCGCCGTTCTCAAAGCTCAGGTCGTCGCAATAGACGATGAACTTCTCGGCACGCTCGCACACCACATCGACGATATCGGGCAGGTCGGTCAGATCCGCCTTGTCGACCTCGATCAGACGCAGACCCTGCGCTGCGTACTCGCTCAGGCAGGCCTTGATCAAGGAGGACTTGCCGGTCCCGCGCGCGCCCGTGAGCAGCACGTTGTTGGCCGGTTTGCCGTGCACGAACTGCTCGGTGTTGCGCCGGATCCGGTCCTTCTGCAACTCGATTTCATGCAGGTCGCTCAGGCGCATCACCCCGACATGGCGCACCGGCTCAAGCACGCCGTGACCGGCGCTGCGCTTGCGATACCGGTACGCCAGCGCGGCGCCCCAGTCCGGTGGCGACAGCGGCTTGGGCAACACTGCTTCGATACGGTCGATGAGATGCTCGGCGCGCGCGAGCAAGTGTTCTAGCTGCGCACTCATGAGCGGTAATCGGCGTTGATCGTGACGTAGTCGTGGCTGAGGTCGCAGGTCCAGACCGTGTCGCAGGCCGCACCACGCCCGAGTGCCACGCGCACCGCGATTTCGCTTTGCCGCATCACGCGCTGGCCGTCTTCCTCACGGTAATCGGGGTGCCGCCCCCCGGCGCGCACCACGTGCACGTCGTCAAGGTAGAGCTCGATCGCGTTCTGATCCAGGTCGCCGATGCCAGCGTAGCCAATCGCCGCAAGAATTCGGCCCAGGTTCGGATCGCTGGCAAAAAACGCCGTCTTCACCAGCGGCGAGTGGGCAATCGCGTACGCCACCTGGCGGCATTCGCCCGCGTCCCGGCCGCCTTCGACGCGCAGCGTGATGAACTTGGTCGCGCCCTCGCCATCGCGCACGATCGCTTGCGCGAGTTGCCGCGCCACCGCAGCCAGCGCGTCGACCAGCGCGCGCCCATCGGCACTTTGCAACGAATCGATCGGCGCGTGCCCGGCCCGATTTGTGGCGATCAGCATGAAAGAATCGTTGGTCGAGGTATCGCCATCGACCGTGACGCGGTTAAACGATGCCTCGGCGAGCTCGCGCACCAGCGGCTGCAGCAGTGCCGGGTTGATCGACGCGTCGGTGGCCAAAAAGCCCAGCATCGTCGCCATATTGGGCCGGATCATGCCCGCGCCCTTGGCGATGCCGGTGATGGTCACCGTGACGCCGCCAATCAGCAGTTGTCGGCTGAACGCCTTGGGCAGCGTGTCCGTCGTCATGATCGCCTGCGCCGCGTTGTGCCAGTTGTCCTCGCGCGCATCGGCCAGGGCAGCGTCCAGGCCCGCTTCGATGCGCTCGTGCGGCAACGGCTCCATGATCACGCCGGTAGAAAACGGCAGCACGGCAGCGCTCGATACGCCCAGGCGCCCGGCGAGCGCCGCACAGGTACCCAGGGCGCGCAAGCGACCGTCCTGACCCGTGCCGGCGTTGGCGTTGCCGGTATTGACCAGCAGCGCGCGCACGGGCGTGCCCTGGGCCAGATGTTCGCGGCAAATCTGCACCGGTGCGGCGCAGAACCGGTTTTGTGTGAAAACCCCCGCCACGCTCGCGCCGGGCTCGAGCAGCATCACCAGCAGGTCCTTGCGGTCGGGTTTGCGGATGCCCGCTTCGGTCACGCCAAGGCGCAGCCCCGCCACTGGATAAAGCCCGGCCGGATCGGGAGCGAGCAGATTGACCGCCATGCGCGACCTCCTTTGATCAGTTGGGGACAGAGCTTGTTCACTTCGTGTAACTGCGGTCTGTCCCGCAAACATATTAATTCAGCTTGCCGTGGCAGTGCTTGTACTTCTTGCCGCTGCCGCATGGGCAGGGCTCGTTGCGGCCCACCCGCGGCACGCCCGCGGCGGCCACGGCACGGCGCACGGTCTCGTCGTCGACCACGGTCTGCACCTCGCCGGTCTCGGTCGGCGCGCTGTAGGTCACGTTGGCAATCGCTTCACCACGGTTTTCCAGCGCGTCGGCGGCCTGCTCGAGCTGCTCGTCGGACTGAATCTTCACATTCATGAGCACCTTGGTCACGTCGTTCTTGACCGCATCGAGCAATTGCCCGAACAGCTCGAACGCCTCGCGCTTGTATTCCTGCTTGGGCTGCTTCTGCGCATAGCCACGCAGGTGGATGCCCTGGCGCAGGTAGTCGAGCGAACTCAGGTGCTCACGCCAATGCGTGTCGATGCTTTGCAGCAGCACCATGCGTTCGAACTGGGTAAAGTTCTCGCCGCCAACCTGCTCGACCTTGGCCGCAAAAGCCCGATTCGCCTCGTCGCGCACGCCAGCGAGCAGGTCTTCGTCACTGATCGCGCTGGCCGAACTGACCTGCGCCTGCAGCGCAACGCTCAACTGCCATTCGTCGAGCAGCACGCGCTCCAGCGTTGCCAGCTCCCACTGTTCCTCCACCGATTCCGGCGGCACGTACTGGCGCACCAGATCGTTGAAACAGCCCTCGCGCAGCGAGGTGATCTGCGCCGACAGATCGACGGCGTCAAGAATCTCGTTGCGCTGCTGGTAGATCACCTTGCGCTGGTCGTTGGAGACGTCGTCGTACTCCAGCAACTGCTTGCGGATGTCAAAATTGCGCGCCTCGACCTTGCGCTGCGCGCTCTCAATGGAGCGCGTGACGATGCCCGCTTCGATCGCCTCGCCGTCGGGCATCTTCAGTCGGTCCATGATCGCCTTGACACGATCCCCGGCAAAAATGCGCATCAGCGCGTCGTCCAGACTCAGGTAAAAACGCGACGAGCCGGGGTCGCCCTGGCGCCCCGAGCGGCCACGCAACTGGTTGTCGATGCGCCGCGATTCGTGCCGTTCGGTGGCGATGATGCGCAGCCCGCCCGCGGCCTTGACCTGCTCATGATCCTTCTGCCACTGGGCGCGAATCTCGGCCAGTTTGGCCTGCTTTTGGGCGGCGTCAAGCGTCTCGTCGTCTTGCACCGCCTCTTCGATCTTGCTGACGTTGCCCCCGAGCACAATGTCGGTGCCGCGACCGGCCATGTTGGTGGCAATCGTGATCGCCTTCGGGCGTCCGGCTTGCGCCACGATCTCGGCCTCGCGCGCGTGCTGCTTGGCATTGAGCACTTCGTGCGGCAACTTTTCCTTCTCCAGCAGCTTGGCCAGCACCTCGGAGTTCTCGATCGATGTGGTGCCCACCAGCACCGGCTGGCCGCGTCCGTGGCACTCGCGGATGTCCTTGATCGCGGCCTCGTATTTCTCGCGCGTGGTCTTGTAGACCCGGTCGAGCTGGTCCTCGCGCTTGCTGGTGCGGTTGTACGGGATCACCACCGTCTCCAGGCCGTAGATTTCCTGAAACTCGTAGGCTTCGGTATCGGCTGTGCCGGTCATTCCAGCGAGCTTGCCGTACAGGCGGAAGTAGTTCTGGAACGTGATCGATGCCATCGTCTGGTTTTCCGACTGGATCGACACGCCTTCCTTGGCCTCGACCGCCTGGTGCAGGCCGTCGCTCCAGCGCCGCCCGGTCATCAGGCGCCCGGTGAACTCGTCAACAATCACGATCTCGCCGTTTTGCACCACGTAGTGCTGATCGCGGTGGTACAGATGATTGGCGCGCAGCGCAGCATACAGGTGATGCATCAGCGTGATGTTGGCCGGGTCGTAGAGCGAGGCGCCCTCCCCAATCAGCTTTTGTTCGACCAGGATGCGCTCGGCGTTTTCGTGTCCCAGCTCGGTCAGGAACACCTGGTGGCTCTTCTCGTCGAGCGTGAAGTCGCCCGGCTTGGTGACGCCTTCACCGGTGCGCGGGTCTTCCTCGCCCTCCTGCTTGGTCAGTGCCGGCACCACGCGGTTGATCGCGATATAGAGCTCGGTGTGATCCTCGGCCTGGCCACTGATGATCAGCGGCGTGCGCGCCTCGTCGATCAGGATCGAGTCGACCTCGTCGACGATCGCGAAGTTCAGCCCGCGTTGCACGCGGTCGGCCACCTCGTACACCATGTTGTCGCGCAGGTAGTCAAAGCCGTATTCGTTGTTCGTGCCGTAAGTGATGTCGGCGCGGTACGCGGCCTGTTTCTCCTCGCGCCCCATGTTGGGCAGGTTCACCCCCACCGTCAGACCCAGGAAGTTGTAGAGCCGCCCCATCCACTTCGCGTCGCGACTGGCCAGGTAATCGTTGACCGTGACCACGTGCACGCCCTTGCCGGTGAGCGCATTGAGGTAGACCGGCATCGTCGCGGTCAGCGTCTTGCCCTCGCCGGTGCCCATTTCCGAGATCTTGCCGTAGTGCAGCGACATGCCGCCGAACAACTGCACATCAAAGTGGCGCATCTTCATGACCCGCTTGGAGCCCTCGCGCACCACGGCAAACGCCTCGGGCAGGATGTCGTCGAGCGACTCACCCTTGGCCACCCGCTCCTTGAACTCCTGCGTCTTGGCGCGCAGAGCCTCATCGGAGAGCTGTTCGAGCCCGGCTTCCAGCGCATTGATGCGCGCCGCGCCTGCGCGATACTGCTTGAGCAGGCGGTCATTGCGACTGCCGAAAATCTTGGTGAGGATGTTGGTGGCCATGAATGCAAGACGGACCCGCCAGCCCACGAGGGGCAACGGGCCGCGCCATCCTTATTTCTAATCTGGATGAAATGGGGTCACTCTTGCCCAATGCAACCGCAAAGGCGGGAAGCGTCGCGCCAGAAGACCAGAACCGACAATTTTACCTTTGCCGCGCCTTGGCCTTGCGCGAGGGTGACTCCAGCGTCGCGAGCTGCTGCGCGGGCAGCTTGCTGCCTGCGGCGAGAAACTTCTGCGGGTCCTGCGCAATGCCGTGCACCAGCACTTCAAAATGCAGGTGCGTGCCGGTGGAGCGCCCGGTGCTGCCCACCTCGGCAATCACCTGGCCGCGCCGGACCAGGTCGCCTTTCTTGACCAGCACCTTGGACGCATGGCCGTAGCGCGTGATCAGATCGTTGCCGTGGTCGATCTCGACCATGTTGCCGTACGACGGGTGATACTCCTGCGTCACCACCACGCCACCGGCCGCGGCCAGGATCGGTGTGCCGCGCTCAGCCTGAAAATCCATGCCCGAGTGCAGCGCCGACTGCCCGGTAAACGGATCGATGCGCCAGCCAAACGGCGAGCCAAGCTCGCCGATGGCCACCGGCCGCTGCGTGGGCACCATCATGGAACGCATCTTCTGGTCAAACAGGCGCGACTCCAGCGCCGTCATGGCGTCCGTGCGCTGATCGGCCTGGTGCGCCAGGTTGGCCAGCACCGCCTCAATTTCCGGCATCGACAGGTCGCGCCCCGAGATCAGCGCGCCGCCTTGCCCCGGTGTGGCGCGGATCTCCGCCGGGTTGATTCCGGCCAGCCCCGAGACCCGCTCGCCCAGCGACTCCAGCTGGGTCATCTTGGCCTGCATCTCGCCGAGCTTGCGCGCGAGCAGGTCGAGGTTTTCGCGCATGAAGCGGTCGCGCTGGGCAAATTCGTCCTTGATGATCACGCGCACCAGCGTTCCCACCACCGGCCAGCCCTCGCGCGCGCCCTTGAGAAAAACCCAGTGGTACAGGCCCGCGGCCATCACCGTCAAAACCAGCGAGGCTGCCAGCGCTGCCAGCACCAGTTTGGTGCCACTGAGGTGAATCGCGCGGCTCTTGGCCAGCCACGCATCCGTGATAATCAGTTGCATTCGAACATCCTCTCCTCCAAATCGTCCATGAACCGTCGTCACCAGTCCGTCACGCTGCTGCAGGCCAGCGAGCAGTCGCCGACCCTGGCCCGGCTGGGCGAACTCGCGCGCGAATCGAGCAAACGGCTGCGCGCCATTGCGCCCCTGTTGCCCGCGGGCCTGCGCGAGGCCGTGCAGGCTGGTCCGATTGACGGCCCGCAGTGGTGCCTGATTGTCGACAACAACGCCGTGGCCGCCAAAATCCGGCAACTGCTGCCAGCCTTGCAGGCACATTTGCGCAGCGGGGGCTGCGAGGTTACCTCAATTCGGCTAAAGGTCCAAATGACGCACTGGAGTGATCGGCCATCGTGACCACCCTGTTCGAGCCGCTGCTGAGCTGGCCGCGCCCGGTCAAGCGCGCGGCCGTGATGGCGCTCGACGTCGTGCTCGCGCTGCTGACGACCTGGATCGCCTACAGCATCCGGTTTGAGACCCTGCACTGGCCCAGCGGCCCGGAGTGGTGGCTGTACCTGCTCACCCCCGGGCTGGCGCTGCCAATCTTCTTTGTGTTCGGCCTGTACCGGGCCATCTTCCGCTTCACCGGTCTCGACACCATGATCACCACCGCCAAGGCCGTGGCCCTGTACTCGGTGCTGCTCGTTGGCGTGCTGCACAGCCAGTTCTGGCACCTGGTGCCGCGCAGCATGGGCGTGCTCCAGCCGATCATCTTCTATCTGTTTGTCGGCGCCAGCCGCGCCGGCGCGCGCTACTGGCTCGCCGGTCTGGGCCTGGCGCCGGGTCCCACGTCCGGGCGCATGCTCATCTTCGGCGCGGGTGCGGCCGGGGTCCAGACCTCCTCGGCGATGGCCATCACCGGCGGGCTCAAGCTGCTCGGCTTCATCGACGAAGACCCGTCCAAGATCGGTCAAACCATCAATGGCGTGACGGTGTTTGCGCCGGCCGAGGTCCCCACGCTCGTGCGCCGCCTGAAAATCACCGACATCCTGCTGGCCATGCCCAGCCTGAGCCGCGAGCGGCGTAACCGCATCATCGAGAGCCTGCGCGCGCTGCCGGTGCACACGCGCACGCTGCCGGGCCTGTCCGACCTGACCAGCGGGCGCGTCACGGTGAGCGATTTTCGCGAGCTCGACGTCGAAGACCTGCTCGCGCGCGAAGCGGTGCCCCCGCGCCCCGACCTGCTCACGCGCGGGCTCCACGGCCAGGTCGTGCTGGTCAGCGGCGCGGCCGGCAGCATCGGCAGCGAACTGTGCCGCCAGATCCTGCGCGAGCAGCCGCGCTCGCTCCTGCTGCTCGACCACAGCGAGTTCGGTCTATACGCGCTGCACCGCGAACTGCAGGCCTGGTGCCTGGCGCAGGCGTCCGATGTTGAGCTCGTGCCCCTGCTCGCCAGCGTGGCCAACCGGCGTCGCCTGGACTGGATCTGCACCAGCTACCGCCCGCACACCGTGTACCACGCCGCCGCCTACAAACACGTGCCGATGGTCGAATGCAACCCGTCCGAGGGCGTCTTCAACAACGTCTTTGGCACGCTCAACCTGGCGCAGGCCGCGCAGGCGGCGGCGGTGGCCAGCTTTGTGCTGGTCTCCACCGACAAGGCGGTGCGCCCGACCAACCTGATGGGCGCGAGCAAGCGCATGGCCGAGCTGGTGTTGCAATCGCTCGCTGCGCCCGGCCCGGGCACCACCTGTTTCAGCATGGTGCGCTTTGGCAATGTGCTGGGCTCCAGCGGCTCGGTGGTGCCGATGTTTCGCGAGCAGCTCGCCCGCGGCGGCCCGTTGACCATCACGCATCCCGAGGTCACGCGCTACTTCATGACCATCCCCGAGGCGGCGCAACTCGTGCTGCAAGCCGCCGCCATGGCCGAAGGCGGTGAAGTCTTCGTGCTCGAAATGGGCGCGCCGGTGCGCATCATCGACCTGGCCCGGCGCGTGGTCGAGCTCTCGGGCCTGCAGGTGCGCGACGAGCAGCACCCCGAGGGCGATATCGAATTCGCCTTCATCGGCCTGCGCCCTGGTGAGAAGCTCTATGAAGAGCTGCTGATCGGCGACAACCCCACGCCGACCTCGCACCCGCGCATCATGAAGGCGCACGAAGAATTTCTGCCCTGGCCGGTGTTGCAAGCGCAGTTGCAGCAACTCGAACTCGCTGCCGCGCAAGAAGACCTGGCCGGCATGCGCCGCGTGCTGCACGCGTGCGTGCAGGGCTTTCACGAACAGCCGCAGTGAAGGCAGGGCGCGTCGTGCAGTGGTACCTTGTTCACACCCGGCCGCGCCAGGAACAGCGCGCGCTGGAAAACCTCACGCACCAGGGCTACGTCTGCTACCTGCCGCTGCTTGCCACCGAGAAACTGCGCCAGGGCGTGCTCACACTGGCGCACGAGCCGCTGTTTTCGCGCTACCTGTTCATCTGCCTTGAAACCAGCCTCAGCGGCAAGAGCTGGTCCCCGATCCGCTCTACGCTGGGCGTGAGCCGCCTCGTGAGCTTTGGCGGTGAACCGGCGCGCGTGGACGCCGCGCTGATCGAAGCCCTGCGCGAGCAGGACCGCTTGCTCGGCGAGCAGCCGCGGCGCCTGTTTGGTCCGGGCGACCGGGTCCAGATCAGGCACGGGCCTTTTGCCGGACTGCAGGCCATCTACCAGATGCCAAGTGGCGAAAATCGCGCCATGGTGTTGATCGAGATCCTGAGCAAGCCCAGCAAGTTGCTGGTCGAACCCGCCAACCTGCACCGACTCGACCCGCACGAGGCCCGGCCATGAACGAACCAAGAATATTTGTCGCCGGGCACCGTGGCATGGTCGGCTCGGCCATCGTGCGCGAGTTGCTCGCGCTTGGGCACCCGGCGGCGAGCATCATCACACGCAACCGCGCCGAACTCGACCTCACCGATCAGGCCAGTGTGCGCGCCTTCTTTGAAGCAGAAAAGCCCGATCAGGTCTATCTCGCTGCGGCCAAGGTCGGCGGCATCCACGCCAACAACACCTATCCAGCCGAATTCATCTACGAGAACCTGATGGTGCAGGCCAACGTCATCCATCAGGCCTGGCGCGCCGGGGTGAAGAAGCTCCTGTTCCTCGGATCGAGCTGCATCTACCCCAAGCTTGCAGCGCAGCCGATGCGCGAGGACGCGCTGCTCACTGGCCCGCTGGAGCCGACCAACGAACCGTACGCGGTGGCCAAGATCGCCGGCATCAAACTCTGCGAGAGCTACAACCGCCAGTACGGCAGCAGCCACGCGCTGGACTATCGCAGCGTGATGCCCACCAACCTGTATGGTCCCGGCGACAACTACCACCCGCAAAACAGCCACGTCATTCCGGCGCTGATCCGCCGCTTTCACGAAGCCAGGGTGGGCCAGGCTCCCAGCGTGGCGATCTGGGGCACCGGCACGCCGCGGCGTGAATTCCTGTACGTCGACGACATGGCCCGCGCCAGCGTGCACGTGATGAACCTGCCCAAGCCCGTCTACGACGCACAAACCAGGCCCATGCAAAGCCTGATAAACGTCGGCAGCGGCGTCGAGATCACCATCGCCGAACTCGCGCACGCCGTCAGCCATGCGGTTGGATATGGCGGCAGCATCAACTTCGACCCGAGCCAGCCCGACGGCACAGCGCGCAAACTCATGGACAGCTCACGCCTGAACGCGCTTGGCTGGCAAGCGCAGGTCACGCTGGCAGACGGCCTGGCGCTGGCGTACCAGGACTACCAGAGGGCCCAAGGCATGGATCGCCACGGCCTGCGGCCTCGCGATGACGAGTGAAGGTGGCCGTCGCGATGACGAAGATGGCTGTCATTGCGAGGAACGAAGTGACGTGGCAATCCAGGACTTCATGGATCGCCACGCTGCGCTCGCGATGACGAAGAGGGTGGATCGCCACGCTGCCCGCCACGCTACGCTCGCGGCTAAAGGCTTGTTTGCGATGACGAAGAGGGTGGATCGCCACGCTGCGCTCGCGATGACGGGTGACGCGCCATCGCAGGGGCGATCTGGCGGCGCTTGTTGATGACAAAATGATGCCAGTGCGCGCACGGCGCTCGCAGTTGCAAACTGACACAGGGATAACTCAATCATGACCACAACTCAAAAAACCGCACTCATCACCGGCATCACCGGCCAGGACGGCTCCTATCTGGCCGAGTTTCTGCTCGAAAAAGGCTACATCGTGCACGGCATCAAGCGCAGGGCCAGCTCGTTCAACACGCAGCGCGTGGACCACATCTACCAGGACCCGCACATAGCAAACGCCAACTTCAAGCTGCACTACGGCGATCTGACCGACACCAGCAACCTGGTGCGCATCGTGCAGGAAACGCAGCCCGACGAGATCTACAACCTCGGTGCGCAAAGCCATGTCGCGGTCAGCTTCGAGAGCCCCGAATACACCGCCGATGTCGACGCGCTGGGCAGCCTGCGCATCCTCGAAGCGATCCGCATCCTGGGGCTCGAGAAGAAAACCCGCTTCTATCAGGCCAGCACCTCCGAGCTCTACGGCCTGGTGCAGGAAACCCCGCAACGCGAGAGCACCCCGTTCTACCCGCGCAGCCCGTACGCCGTGGCCAAGCTGTACGCGTACTGGATCACCGTCAACTACCGCGAAGCCTACGGCATCTACGCCTGCAACGGAATTTTGTTCAACCACGAAAGCGCGCGACGCGGCGAGACCTTCGTCACCCGCAAGATCACGCGCGGCCTGGCCAACATCAGCCAGGGCCTGGAAGACTGCCTGTTCATGGGCAACATCGACGCCCTGCGCGACTGGGGCCACGCCAAAGACTACGTGCGCATGCAGTGGCTGATGCTGCAGCAAGACCAGCCCGAAGACTATGTGATTGCCACCGGCGTGCAGTACAGGTTCGCCAGTTCATCGAAAAAGCCGCCGCCGCGCTGGGCATGCAAATCCAATGGCAAGGGCAGGGCGTGGATGAAGTCGGTTTTGCCGTCATTGCGAGCGAAGCGCGGCAATCCATGCCTTTGTGTTCCGTGACTGAACCCATCATCCGCATCGACCCGCGCTACTTCCGCCCGACCGAGGTCGAAACCCTGCTCGGCGACCCGACCAAAGCCAAAGAGAAACTAGGCTGGGTGCCCGAGATCACGCTCGACCAGATGATCGACGAAATGGTCGCCACCGACCTGGCCGACGCCAAGAAGCACGCGCTGCTCAAAAAACACGGCTACAGCGTCAACGTCAGCGTAGAGTAGCCCATCGCCCGGCCGCGAGATGGATCGCCACGGCCTATGGCCTCGCGATGACGAATCCGGCTGTCATTGCGAGGTGTTGGGCTGTCATTGCGAGGAGCGAAGCGACGCGGCAATCCACAACAAGGCATGGATCGCCACGGCCTATGGCCTCGCGATGACGATGCGAGATGGATCGCCACGCTGCGCTCGCGATGACGAATCCGGCTGTCATTGCGAGGAGCGAAGCGACGCGGCAATCCACAACAAGGCATGGATCGCCACGGCCTATGGCCTCGCGATGACGATGCGAGATGGATCGCCACGCTGCGCTCGCGATGACGAATCCGGCTGTCATTGCGAGGAACGAAGTGACGCGGCAATCCACAAGAAGGCATGGATCGCCACGCTACGCTCGCGATGACGAAGCGCCACAGCCTATGGCCTCGCGATGACGAAGCGCCACGGCCTATGGCCTCGCGATGTCGAAGTGGCGGCGGTAACGACGGCCCTGCATGTGATGCGTTAGAATCAACGCATCACAGCATCAAAGCATCTTGTACCAGAAAATGCGCACAACCCTTGATATTGAAGACGACGTACTGGCCACCGCCAAAGAAATGGCGCGCCACGAGCGATCCAGCGCCGGGCAGGTTATTTCCCGTCTCGCGCGGCTGGCACTGACGACGCGCTCGGGCCAACACACGGAACTCGGTGTTGGTGGTTTTCGGCCTTTGCCGGCGCGCGGTGTTCTGGTGAGCAATACGCAAGTTAACGCCCTGCGGGAAGCTGAAGGCGTTTAATGGTCGCGCTGCTCGACGTCAATGTGCTTATTGCCTTACTCGATGGGGGTCACATGCACCACGCAGTGGCAACCCAGTGGCTAAGCGAGCACCTCGATCAAGGCTGGGCATCGTCCCCGCTCACCCAAAACGGATGCATCCGCATCCTTTCGCAGGCCGCTTACCCCAACCATGCGCCCGCCGCCGAAGTGGCCACGCGCCTGGCAGAGGCCACGGCACATCCGGCGCACCACTTCTGGCCAGACGGCGTCAGTTTGCTGACTCCAGGCTTTATCAACTGGACCAATTTGCTCACCGGCCGCCACATCACCGACGCCTATTTGCTCGCACTTGCGGTAAAAAATAATGGGTATTTCGTGACGCTGGACAAGGGTGTTCCGCTGTCGGCCATGCAAGGTGCACAAGCCAAACATTTGGTGGTGCTGGGTAGCCCTGAAGAACGCTAACGTCGGATCGAGCCACATGGATCGCCACGCTGAGCTCGCGATGACGAAGTGGGCCGTCATTGCGAGGAGCGAAGCGACGCGGCAATCCACCAGGGCCGTCATTGCGAGGAGCGAAGCGACGCGGCAATCCAGGATGTCCGGGTTCATGGATCGCCACGGCCTACGGCCTCGCGATGACGAATCAGGCTGGCATTGCGCCGAATTGGGCCGTCATTGCGAGGAGCGAAGCGACGCGGCAATCCAGGACTTCATGGATCGCCACGGCCTGCGGCCTCGCGATGACGAATCCGGCCGTCATTGCGAGGAGCGAAGCGACGCGGCAATCCAGGATGTCCGGGTTCATGGATCGCCACGCTGCCCGCCACGCTACGCTCGCGGCTAAAGGCTTGTTTGCGATGACGATACGAGATGGATCGCCACGGCCTGCGGCCTCGCGATGACGAAACCGGCCGTCATTGCGAGGAGCGAAGCGACGCGGCAATCCAGGATGTCCGGGTTCATGGATCGCCACGCTGCCCGCCACGCTACGCTCGCGGCTAAAGGCTTGTTTGCGATGACGATACGAGATGGATCGCCACGGCCTACGGCCTTGCAATGACGAAACCGGCTGTCATTGCGAGGAACGAAGTGACGCGGCAATCCACCAGGGCCGTCATTGATATACAATAAACAAGTGTATATCTAACAACAGAACATCATGCAAGTTTCGAAATGGGGTAACTCGCTGGCGGTAAGGTTTCCTGCCGGGCTGGTGCAGGCTCTTGATTTGAAAGAGGGCGAAGAAATCGCTCTTCACCTTGTCGGCGCGAGAGCTTTTGAGGTCAGCAAGAAGCCGGCTGCGAAAGAGCTGCTTGAGCGCTTGCGCCAGTTTCGTGGGCGTTTGCCCGCTGACTTTCACTTCGATCGTCTGCAAGCCAACGAGCGCAGCGACGCGCCGTGAGCAAGCCCTTTATCGACAGCAATGTCGTCTTGTATCTTTTGTCGGGTGACGCCACCAAAGCTGATCGGGCAGAGGCCATACTGCAAGCAGGCGGCGCGGTCAGTGTCCAGGTGCTCAATGAAGTTGCGTCGGTTTGCCGGCGCAAACTCAAGATGCCGTGGGAAGAAGTGGACGCCTTGCTGCTGGCAGTCAAGACGGCTTGCGAGACCCTGCCGCTAACTCTAGCCTCGCATGAAAAAGCAGTCGAACTCGCCAAACGCTTTCAGTTGTCCTTGTACGACGCCAATATTGTTGCCACCGCGCTTGTATCGGGCGCCAAGGTGCTGCTTTCTGAAGATATGCAAAGCGGCATGCTTCTCGACGGCCTCCTGATCCAGAATCCATTCACGGTCTAAATAAGGGGTAGCGCCCCTTCTATCCGGCCGTCATTGCGAGGAACGAAGTGACGCGGCAATCCAGGATGTCCGGGTTCATGGATCGCCACGCTACGCTCGCGATGACGATGCGAGATGGATCGCCACAGCCTGCGGCCTCGCGATGACGAATGCGGCCGTCATTGCGAGGAGCGAAGTGACGTGGCAATCCAGGACTGTCATGGATCGCCACGCTACGCTCGCGATGACGATGCGAGATGGATCGCCACGCTGCGCTCGCGATGACGATGCGCCACACCCTGCGGCCTCGCGATGACGCCACGAGATGGCGTTTCTTTTTTCCCTCACCTATGCAAAAATATGGCTATCCAGAATCCACAGGACATGGGTTATGAAAACCATCGCAGTATTTGAAGCCAAGAACCGGTTCTCGGAGTTGCTGGCTGCCGTAGAGCACGGCGAAGAAATTACCATCACGCGCCATGGCTCGCCGGTGGCCCGGCTGGTGGCGCTTGACGCGACTACCAAGCCACCACCAGAGCAGGGTCAGCGCGTCTGCGTCGCCATGCAGCGCCTGCGTGCGCTAGGTGCCGGCGCCGAGCTGGGCTGCACTGTGCAGCAAGCGCTTCAGGAGGGCCGCGATTAATGCCCTTTGTGCTTGACAACTCGGTGGTCACTGGCTGGTATCTGCCAGACCAGGCCACAAGCTATTGCCAAACCATTGCAACCCGGCTCGAAACGGACAAAGCGCTGGTACCGACCTTGTGGCAGCACGAACTGGCCAACGTACTCAAAACCGCGTGTACCCGTGGCAAGCTCAGCCTGGATGTGGCCAGGGAAATACTGGTCACCCTGGGTACCCTACCGATCGAAGTGGACGCAAACCCCGGCCCTGGCCAACGCCAGTTGTTTGAACTCGCCATGCGCTACAAGCTCAGCAGCTACGACGCCGCCTACCTGGAACTCGCCCTGCGCCACGGCCTGCCCATCGCCACTCAGGATGCGCAGCTCCAAGACGCTGCGATTGCCGCAGGCGTTGCTGTTTTGCAATAGGTTAACGGTAGCGTCCCCTTTTCGGCCGTCATTGCGAGGAGCGAAGTGACGCGGCAATCCAGGACTTCATGGATCGCCACGGCCTGCGGCCTCGCGATGACGATGCGCCACGGCCTGCGGCCTCGCGATGACGAATGAGGCCGTCATTGCGAGGAACGAAGTGACGCGGCAATCCAGGATGTCCGGGTGCATGGATCGCCACGCTACGCTCGCGATGACGATGCGAGATGGATCGCCACAGCCTGCGGCCTCACGATGACGATGCGAGATGGATCGCCACGCTTCGCTCGCGATGACGATGCGAGATGGATCGCCACGGCCTGCGGCCTCGCGATGACGAAACCGGCCGTCGTGACGACGAATTGGGCCGTCATTGCGAGGAGCAAAGCGACGCGGCAATCCATCTCTGCATACAAAACAAGCCTCCAACGCCCGCATGACAAGCGCGAACAGCTACCAAAAACATAGCAATTAGTACACTGGACAAGGGGTAGCATTCCCTTTTTCACTGAGTAAAATGCCGCCATGCGACTCACGCCCGACCAAATTCAAGCCATCAAGGAAACGGCCCATGCGGTGCTTGGCGAGAGCGCGCGGGTCATCCTTTTCGGCTCGCGTGCTGACGATGCAAAAAAAGGGGGTGACATTGACCTGCTATTTGAAACCGATCACCTGGTTGCCAACCGTGCCACCACCATCGGCGCACTCTATGTCTCACTGATACGCAAACTTGGTGATCGCAAAATCGACATCATCCTCAAAGATGAACTGACCCCCCCGGCACCCGTGTTCGAAATTGCACAACAAACCGGCATCCAGTTATGAGCCTGCGCTACCTGCCAGAACATGCACACGCGGCACTGCTCGCGCTTGATTTGGCACGCAAAGAGGCCGAACACCTGCGCTACAGTCATAGCACCCTGTTTGCGCTACCCATTGATCTTGCCTGGGTTGAGGCCTTGGGAAACCGACCGGAACTTGCAGAAAAGGTGGAAGCTTTTGTCAGCCGCTTTGGCAGACTGCAGGACCACCTGGGCGACAAGCTGCTGCCGCGCTTTGCTGCGCTGGTGGGTGAAAACAGCAAGACACTGCTCGACGCGCTGGCCGTCGCCGAAAAAACAGACTTGCTCGTCAGTGCCGATGCCTTTATTGCTGCGCGCAAGCTGCGCAACGCTCTCGTACACGAATATATGCATCATGCGCAAACCTTTTTAGAAAGCCTGTTCGCGGCGCAGCAGGCATGCCAGGTGTTTTTTGCCGTCATTGAAAGAGCCGAAGCAGAAATCGTTCGCCTGGGCGTGCCACCCATCCGATAAGGGTAAAGAAGGCATGGATCGCCACGGCCTGCGGCCTCGCGATGACGAATGAGGCGGCCGTCGTGACGACGAATTGGGCTGTCATTGCGAGGAGCAAAGCGACGCGGCAATCCAGGATGTCCGGGTTCATGGATCGCCACGGCCTGCGGCCTCGCGATGACAAATTCGCGCAAAGCCCCTTCCCCCCGTGCTACCATCCGTTCATAATTTGAACAAAAAGTGTCAATCGACACTGCGGTAGCCTGCCCGAGAGAAAACAGGCGCCGCCCAGGGGAGCCGTTCTGTTGGTACGCTCCATGCCCGAAAACACCACCCTGCACGAAGAAACGCACCTCAAAGTGCTGCGCCTGCTCCAAGCCCAACCGCAGATGAACCAGCGCGACCTGGCCGCCGCTTTGGGCGTGAGTCTGGGCAAAACCAACTTCTGCCTGCAAGCGCTGCTGAGCAAAGGCCTGCTCAAGATGCAGAACTTCAAAAGCAGCAAACGCAAGCTCGCCTACGCCTACCTGCTCACGCCCGCGGGCATCGCCGAAAAAGCCGCCTTGACCAGCCGATTTTTGCAGCGCAAAACGCATGAATACGAAGCTCTAAAAGCCGAGATCGACATGCTGCAGCATGAGTCCGAGGTTTCCGAGGAAGCCGGGCGATGAGGCAAGCTTGTCATTGCGAGGAGCAAAGCGACGTGGCAATCCAAGGGGCCGTCATTGCGAGCGAAGCGAAGCAATCCATCTCCGCATACAAAACAAGCCAGCAACGCCCATGCAGCAAGCGTAGACAGCTACGAAATTGATAGTAAAAATGACCCTTCCAACCCCCAAAACCGCCCTCATCACCGGCATCACCGGCCACGACGGCTCTTATCTGGCCGAATTCCTGCTTGAAAAAGGCTACACGGTCCACGGCATCAAGCGCCGGGCCAGTTCCTTCAACACGCAGCGCATTGACCACATCTACGTCGGCCTGAGCAACGCCGTTCTGCTGATGCAAAACAGCCTTATTTCCGTATGAGTACGTTTTAAGATACTATTATGGAACTACGCATTTACTCGGACGCCTTTAACAGGCAGCCGCTAACGCAATGGCTCAACGACCTGAAAGACATTCGGGCACGCGCACAAATCAGGGCGCGGCTGGCGCGAGTGGCGGCGGGGAATCTGGGCGACTGCAAACCATTGCGCTCTGGAGTGCAGGAATTGAAGATTGACTACGGGCCAGGCTATCGCGTTTACTTAAGTAGGCAGGGCCCGGTTTTGGTGTTGCTGCTTTGCGGCAGTGACAAAAATGATCAAGAGCGGGCCATTCAACAGGCCATTGATCATTTGAACGACTGGAAACAAAGGGGCAAACCATGAACGCACCGCGCGATGTCAGTTATGACGAACACATGGGTGAATCTCTGAAGGACCCTGCCGAAGCAGCCGCCTACCTTGAAGCCGTGATGGAGCTGGACGACCCGGCTGCACTGCTGGTGGCTCTGCGCCACGTCGCAAAGGCACACGGCATGGCAGAAGTGGCGCGTCGAGCCGACGTGGGCGACAAGACCCTTTTCAAAGCATTGAGCGCTGAAGGCAACCCCACACTGACCACGGTTCACAAGGTGCTGCACGCAGTAGGGCTGCGGCTTAGTGTGGTCCCTGAGCATGCCTAAGCAGTAGCAATAAAGGGAGCAATAAAGGGGACGCTACCCTTTATTCTTGTACCAAATAGCCCCCAAACGCCCGCACAGCAAGCGTAAGCAGCTATGAAATCAATAGCAAATAGACGGCAACTCAACAACAAATGAACCTCAACACCGCAAAAATGACCATCATCGGTCTGGTGAAAAAGGGTAGCGTCCCCTTTTTAGAATTCTTTTTAGAATTATTTGGAGTTACAATTAAATTGTGTTGACCGTCATCGAAACCCCCGTCTTCCGGCGCTTGGTGGAGGGTGTCTGGAGCGAATCTGAGCGCGAAGCGTTCATTACCTTCATCAGCGACAGCCCACTGGCGGGTGACGTCATCCCCGGTGCTGGCAATCTGCGCAAGGTACGCTGGAAGCGAGAGGGCATGGGCAAAAGCGGCGGTGCGCGGGTGATCTACTACCTCCGGCTGGCCAACGGCGAGGTCGTGCTGGTGGCGGCTTACGCCAAGGCCAAGTTTGACAACATGCCGGTCGAAGTTTTGAAATCATGGAAGGATGCCTACGATGCCTAAAGTCAAAATGGACGAAGAAATGAAAACCTTTACCGCCGATGTGCTCGAATCCATAGCGCAGGCCAAGCGGGGCGAATTTGCGCGCGTGCACACGCCCACAGACATTGCCGCATACAAGGCACGGGGTCGCCCTGTCGGGAGCATCAAAGACGATTCCAAACAAGCAGTTACCGTGCGCTACAGCCCCGAAGTGTTGGTGGCATTCCGCGCTACTGGCGCAGGCTGGCAAACCCGCATGAATGACGCCTTGAGAGACTGGCTGCAAACACACTCGCCGGTGTAAAAATAAAGGGTACCGTCCCCTTTAATTTAGCAAATGAAGCTCCTGCAAGCCTGGATTGCATTGCACACCGACGAACTCATGGCCGACTGGGAACTTGCAGCTGCCGGTGAAACACCCTACAAAATCGATCCACTGCGTTGAGGACCCCACCATGACACCCGATGTTATCCACGTCAAAACCCAGCCAGACTTTGAACTCTTGGTTACCTTTGCGGGCGGGGAATGCAGGCGTTTTTCGATGTTGCCGTATCTGCAATACCCCGCATTTCGCGTCCTTACCGAACCTGGCAAGTTCGCATTAGCCCACGTAGCCAATGGCACCGTGGAATGGACTGACGAAATCGATATGTCACCGGACACGCTCTACATCGCCGGACAGGCTATCGGATAAAGGGTAGCGTCCCCTTTTACGCCCCGGCAGAAAGGTGGGGTTGGTTTTTGAAGATGGACTGCAAGCCGTTGTGGACATGGATCAGGTGGTAAAAAACTATACAGGGGTCTTTGCACCGCTGCTGGATGAAAACTACTTTCAACTGGTGAAGGTTGACCCCGAGCTGGGAACCATAGTCTGGCCAAACGGTGCAGATGTATGCCCTGATGTCTTGTATTCCCACGCGTCGGGCAAGCCTATTGTCACTAAGGATAAAGGGGACGGAGGAGCGAAGCGACGTGGCAATCCATCCCCGCATACCAAACAAGCCCCCAACGCCCGCCCAGCAAGCGCAAGCAGCTACGAAATTGATAGTAAAAATGACCCTTCCAAGCCCCAAAACCGCCCTAATCACCGGCATCCCCGGCCAGGACGGCGCACTTATTCCAGCCCCGGGTAACCACGTAGCAAAAATCATCGCAAAGCCCCTTTTCCCCGTGCTAATATCCGTTCAGAATTTGAACAAAAAGTGTCACAAGACACTGCGGTAGCCTGCCCGAGAGAAACACAGGCCCGCCCAGGGGAGCCGTTCTGTTGGTACGCTCCATGCCCGAAAACACCACCCTGCACGAAGAAACGCACCTCAAAGTGCTGCGCCTGCTCCAAGCCCAACCGCAAATGAACCAGCGCGACCTGGCCGCCGCTTTGGGCGTGAGTCTGGGCAAAACCAACTTCTGCCTGCAAGCGCTGCTGAGCAAGGGCCTGCTCAAGATGCAGAACTTCAAGAGCAGCAAACGCAAGCTCGCCTACGCCTACCTGCTCACCCCCGCGGGCATCGCCGAAAAAGCCGCGCTGACCAGCCGCTTTTTGCAGCGCAAGACGCAAGAATACGAAGCGCTCAAGTCAGAGATCGACATGCTGCAGCACGAGTTTGAGGTCTCCGAGGGAGCCGGGCGATGAGGCAAGCTTATCATTGCGAGGAGCAAAGCGACGCGGCAATCCAAGGGGCAATAAAGGCAATAAAGGGGACGCTACCCTTTATTTTGTTACTAAACAGGCCGAAAACGCCCGCACAGCAAGCGTAAGCAGCTATGAAATCAATAGCATATAGACGCCAACTCAACAACCCATGAACCTCAACACCACAAAAATCGCCGTCATCGGCCTGGTGAAAAAGGGTAGCGTCCCCTTTTTCTCCTTTTTCTCCCTGGCATCACCGGCCAAGACGGCTGTTACCTGGCCGCCACCGATGGCTATAACGTCAACGTGAATGTGGAGTAGTCTGTGAAAACCGCGGTCACCAAAGGTCAGCTATTGGTTCAAAACACCATCGTCTCGTTCACACGAATAGCGCGAGGTGATTTCATATCCTTGACTGACATTGCCAAGGTTAAAAACCCGGACGAGCCCAAAGATGTCGTAAAAAACTGGTTGCGATCCCGCTCAACCCTCGATTTTCTGGGGCTATGGGAACAAATTAACAACCCAAGCTTTAAAGGGGTCGAATTCGACTCCTTTAAAAATCAGGCAGGCACCAACAGTTTTACCCTGTCCCCCAGCAAATGGATTGAAGCGACAGGCGCAATTGGCATTCGCAGCACTGCGGGGCGCACTGGCGGCACCTATGCCCACAAAGACATTGCCTTTGAATTTGCGTCCTGGATATCGGCAGAGTTCAAGCTCTACCTCATCAAAGAATTCCAACGCCTCAAAGACGAAGAAATTCAAGCAAACTCGCTTGAATGGAACCTGACCCGGTCACTGAGCAAAATCAACTACCGCATCCACACCGATGCCATCGCTGAAAACATCATTCCTCAAACCGTTACAAAGCTGCAAGCAGGGCTAATCTACGCCTCCGAGGCCGATGTCTTGAATGTTGCCCTGTTTGGCATCACCGCCAAGCAATGGCGCGACCAGAACAACACCAAGCAAGGCAACATGCGCGACCACGCCAGTGTGGCGCAACTCATCATCCTTTCCAATCTGGAAAGCATCAACGCCGAGCTGATTCGCCAGAGTATTTCTCAAAGTGAACGCCTGCTTGCCCTGAACAACACAGCCATTCATCAAATGCGCTCGTTGTTGGGCAACTCAGCAGTTCTGAAAATCAAATGATTCCAACCAAAAGGAATTATAAGGGGACGCTACCCTTTATTCTTGTACCAAATAGCCACCAAACGCCCGCACAACAAGCGTATGCAGCTATGAAATCAATAGCAAATAGACGGCAACTCAACAACCAATGAACCTCAACACCGCAAAAATGACCATCATCGGCCTGGTGAAAAAGGGCAGCGTCCCCTTTTCCCTTTTTTCAAAGGACACAGATCATGCTCACTCTCAACCTCGCTTACGATGTCTTGCCCAATCGGCAAGTCACCATTCAGTTACCCACCATAGTGCAGCCAGGGCACCATGAAATGGTCATTGTGCTGGACAAAGTTAATGATGAAGACGTTGCGCCTGTCACAAATATCAGCCGCGTGATGCAGTTTGCAGGTGCAGTTAGCTCGTTTAAAACCATCGATGGGTTGGCTTACCAAAACCAGGTTCGCGCAGATTGGAAATGATGCAACGCTACTTGCTCGACACCCGACATAAAGGGGACGCTACCCTTTATTTTGGTACCAAATAAGCCATAAACACCCGCACAGCAAGCGTAAGCAGCTATGAAATCAATAGCGGGTGAAAAAGGGTAGCGTCCCCTTTTATCCCGAGCGCAACCAGCTACAAAATCAATAGCGAAAATGAACCTAAAAACCACCAAAACCGCCCTAATCACCGGCATCACCGGCCAGGACGGCTCTTATCTGGCCGAGTTTCTGCTCGAAAAGGGCTACGTCGTGCACGGCATCAAACGCCGCGCCAGCTCATTCAACACCCAGCGCGTGGACCACATCTACCAGGACCCGCACATAGCAAACGCCAACTTCAAGCTGCACTACGGGGATCTGAGCGACACCAGCAACCTGGTGCGCATCGTGCAGGAAACGCAGCCCGACGAGATCTACAACCTCGGTGCCCAAAGCCATGTGGCGGTCAGCTTCGAGAGCCCGGAATACACCGCCGACGTTGACGCGCTGGGCAGCCTGCGCATCCTCGAAGCGATCCGCATCCTCAAACTCGAGCAGAAAACCCGCTTCTACCAGGCCAGTACCAGCGAACTCTACGGCCTGGTGCAGGAAACCCCACAACGGGAAAGCACGCCGTTTTATCCACGCAGCCCGTACGCCGTGGCCAAGCTGTACGCGTACTGGATCACCGTCAATTACCGCGAAGCGTATGGCATCTACGCCTGCAACGGCATCCTGTTCAACCACGAGAGTGCGCGGCGCGGCGAAACCTTCGTCACCCGCAAGATCACACGCGGCCTGGCCAACATCAGCCAGGGCCTGGAAGACTGCCTGTTCATGGGCAACATCGACGCCCTGCGCGACTGGGGCCACGCCAAAGACTACGTGCGCATGCAGTGGCTGATGCTGCAGCAAGACCAGCCCGAAGACTATGTGATTGCCACCGGCGTGCAATACAGCGTGCGCCAGTTCATCGAAAAAGCCGCCGCCGTGCTGGGCATGCAAATCAAATGGCAAGGGCAGGGCGTGGATGAAGTCGGCTATTGGGAAGGACAACCCATCATCCGCATCGACCCGCGCTACTTCCGCCCGACCGAAGTCGAAACCCTGCTCGGCGACCCGACCAAAGCCAAAGAGAAACTCGGCTGGGTGCCCGAGATCACGCTCGATGAAATGATCAACGAAATGGTCGCCACCGACCTGGCCGACGCCAAGAAGCACGCGCTGCTGAAGAAACACGGCTACAGCGTCAATGTGAGTGTGGAATAAATCACGTCATGAGTTTTTTGAATCTGCACGGTCTACCCGCCAAACTTCCAGCCGCCTCGCTGCTGGAAGCCATCGGCCAAGGCGAAAGTACGCTTGTTGAATTCAAAAGCAGCTTTCAAAAAGAAGTGATCGAAACACTCACCGCCTTTGCCAATACCCAAGGCGGTGCCGTGCTAATGGGCGTCAGTGATGCAAGGGAAATTGTTGGCGTGACCGTACAGGCCGAAACGGTTCAAGGCTGGATCAACCAATGCAAACAAATTACAAGCCCCCGCATCATCCCGGACATTGAGCTGGTACAGATTGAAAGCAAAACAGTAGCCATCCTCAGCATTGGCGAATACCCCATCAAGCCCGTGGCTTGCAAAGGGCGCTACTTCAAACGCGTGGGTAATGGCAACCACCAGATGTCAGCCACAGAAATATCTGATGCACACATCAAGCTCATCAACTCCAGTTGGGACTACCACCCCGACCCCGAGCACACGATTGCCAGCATTTCTGAGCCCAAGGTGCAAGCCTTTGCAGACGCCATAAAAGTCAACGCACCCTTCATCACCGTGCTTGAAAAGTTTGAACTCATCAAACAAGGCAGCCCCACCTTTGCCTGTCATCTGCTGTTTTCCAAAAACGATGTATTTTTAAGTACCCTGGAAGCCGGTCGGTTTGCCACCCCCACCATCATCAAAGACAGCATTACCAGCCGCGACACCCTGATTGAGCAAGTGCAGCGCATCATGGACTTCGTGGTCAAACACACCAACAAGGCCTACATCATCACCGGCAACCCACGGCGTGAAGAGCGTTGGGACTACCCGATGGATGCCCTGCGAGAAATTGTCATCAACATGATCGTGCACCGCGACTACCGCAGCGCCAACGACTCCAGCATTAAAGTCTTTGACGACCGCATCGAGTTTTTTAACCCCGGTGTGCTGCTCGATGACCTGACTGTTGAAAAGATCAAAACCGGCCACTACAAATCGCACCTGCGCAACAAACAGCTCGCCACCATCTTTAAAGAGCTCGAACTGATTGAAAAATATGGCAGTGGCGTACGCCGGGTGATTGACGCTTTTGTGGCCTATGGCTTGCCTGAGCCAGAATTTGAAGCCACCCAGGGTGGCATGGCGGTGACAGTGTTCAAAGCGCCTGCTGAAATCAAGGGCAGTGGACAGCCAGAGTCGCAGCCAGAGTCGCAGCCAGAGTCGCAGCCAGAGTCGCAGCCAGAGTCTGGCCTGACGCTTGACGTTAAAGTATTGCAGTTGTTGGCCAAGACGCCCATGAGCAAACGCGACATTTCTGCCGCTCTGGGTCAGAAAGAAGTGTCCGGGCAGCTCAATAAGGTCATTCGCGTGCTTGTGGCACGTGGCTTGATTGAGGTCACTATCCCCGACAAAATAAATAGTCGGTTACAGCAATATCGCCTGACGGCACAAAAATAAACATGCACTGCTAATTTAAAGGGGACGCTACCCTTTATTTTGGTACTAAATAAGCCATAAACGCCCGTGCAGCAAGCGTAGCCAGCTACGAAATAAATAGCAAATCGATAACAACTCAACAACAAGATGAACCTCGACACCGCAAAAATCGCCATCATCGGCCTGGGCTATGTCGGCTTGCCGCTGGCTGTGGAATTTGGCAAGAAGCGCCCGGTACTGGGCTTTGACATTAACGCCGCGCGCATTGCCGAGTTGCAGTCGGGCCAGGACCATACGCTTGAAGCCAGCCCGGCCGAGCTCAAGACTGCCAGCCAGTTGACCTTCAGCAGCAACGCGGACGACCTCAAGGCGTGCCAGGTGTTCATCGTCACCGTGCCCACGCCGGTGGACAAAGCCAACCGGCCCGACCTTACGCCGCTCATCAAAGCCAGCGAAACCGTCGGCCGCGCCATGCCGCCGGGGGCTGTCGTCATTTACGAATCCACCGTCTACCCCGGTGCCACGGAAGAAGTCTGCGTGCCGGTGCTGGAAAAGTTCAGCGGCAAGAGGTTCGGCGTCGACCCGTACTACCTCACGCACAAGGCGCTGGAGGTGGGCTACCACTCCGAGGTCATCCTAGCCTGCCGACGCAGCCACCGCAAAGCGGCCACTACGCGGCCATCGTGCTGGCCGTGGGTCATCACCAGTTTGTCGCGCTGGGCGAAGCGGGCATCAAAGCCCTGGGCCAAAGTGGTGCTGTGATCTACGACGTCAAAAGCATGCTGCCGCTGGGCGCGGCGGATGGGCGGCTGTAATATTCAAATCATCGGAGCAAGTTATGCCAACAATAAGCATGTTCTACGGCAATACGCTCGAAGGTGCCCTGCCTGCCAAGCAAATGAAGCTCCTGCAAGCCTGGATTGCGTTGCACACCGATGAACTCATGGCCGACTGGGAACTTGCAGCTGCCGGTGAAACACCCTACAAAATCGATCCACTGCGTTGAGGACCCCACCATGACACCCGATGTTATCCACGTCAAAACCCAGCCAGACTTTGAACTCTTGGTTACCTTTGCGGGCGGGGAATGCAGGCGTTTTTCGATGTTGCCGTATCTGCAATACCCCGCATTTCGCGTCCTTACCGAACCTGGCAAGTTCGCATTAGCCCACGTAGCCAATGGCACCGTGGAATGGACTGACGAAATCGATATGTCACCGGACACGCTCTACATCGCCGGACAGGCTATCGGATAAAGGGTAGCGTCCCCTTTTACGCCCCGGCAGAAAGGTGGGGTTGGTTTTTGAAGATGGACTGCAAGCCGTGGTGGACATGGATCAGGTGGTAAAAAACTATACAGGGGTCTTTGCACCGCTGCTGGATGAAAACTACTTTCAACTGGTGAAGGTTGACCCCGAGCTGGGAACCATAGTCTGGCCAAACGGTGCAGATGTATGCCCTGATGTCTTGTATTCCCACGCGTCGGGCAAGCTCAACCATCATCGGCCTGGTGAAAAAGGGTAGCGTCCCCTTTTCCCCAAGAACCGCCAAACAAAGGGTAGCGTCCCCTTTTTCCCTTATTAAACCTCAACGGCGTCAAATGGCCACCGCACCCAAAACCGCTTTCGCTACTGGTAAGCAAATCGGTGCGCCGCTGCAGTCGCTGATCGGTGGCCGGATTTTGGCACTGCGTGAGCAGCGCGTGATGCTCGACGCCGATCTGGCCGAGTTGTACGGTGTGCAGACCAAGGTTCTGGTGCAGGCAGTCAAGCGAAACCTTGCACGCTTCCCGCAAGATTTCATGTTTCAAATTTCGACCGACGAGTTCACGGCTTTGAGGTCACAAACTGTGACCTCAAACACCGGGCGCGGCGGACGCCGCACGGCCCCCTATGCGTTCACCGAGCAAGGCGTGGCCATGTTGTCGTCGGTTTTGGGTAGTCCACGTGCTATTGGCGTCAACATCGAGATCATGCGCACTTTCGTTTACACCTTTAGCCGCAACACGCGTAATCAGCTCAAACAGGTCTTCGACGCTCTGCGCGAACTGATGACACCGCCCGAACCATCCAAACGGCCCATCGGGTTTGTCACGCCGCAAGAGCGCTCCTAACCGTCATTGCGAGCGAAGCGCGGCAATCCATCCCCGCATACCAAACACGCCTCCAACGCCCGCCAAATAAGCGCAACCAGCTACAAAACTAATAGCAAATGACCGCCAAAACAACAAAAATCGCCATCGCTGGCCTGGGCTATGTTGGCATGTCCAACGCCGTTTTGCTGGCCCAGCACAACGAGGTGGTGGGCATTGACCTTGACCCCGCCAAGGTGGCCATGGTCAACGCAAGGCAATCGCCCATCGAAGACGCTGAGCTTGAAGACTACCTGGCCCACAAAGCCCTGAACCTGCGCGCCACGCTGAGTAAGCAAGAAGCCTACGCCGGTGCGGATTTTGTGATCATCGCCACCCCCACCGACTACGACGTTGAAACCAACTACTTCAACACCAGTTCCATCGAGTCCGTCGTACAAGACGTGCTGGCCATCGCCCCGCAGGCGGTCATGGTCATCAAATCCACCGTGCCCGTAGGCTACACCGCGCAAATTGGTTGCTTGTCATCGCGAGCGCAGCGCGGCATCCGACCTGAACCCGGATCCTGCCTAAACATCATCTTCTCCCCCGAATTCCTCCGCGAAGGCCGCGCCCTCTACGACAACCTGCACCCCTCCAGAATCGTCATCGGTGAACAGTCAGACCGCGCCAAACAATTCGCCACCCTGCTGCAACAAGGCGCGGTCAAACAAAACATTGAGGTACTGCTCACGGGCAGCACCGAAGCCGAGGCCATCAAGCTCTTTGCCAACACCTACCTGGCCATGCGCGTGGCTTACTTCAACGAACTCGACACCTTTGCCGCCACCCACGGCCTGGATACCAAACAAATCATCCAGGGTGTGTGCCTTGACCCGCGCATTGGCAGCCACTACAACAACCCAAGCTTTGGCGACGGCGGCTACTGCCTGCCCAAAGACACCAAACAACTGCTGGCCAACTACACCGATGTGCCGCAAACCCTGATGCAGGCCATTGTGGACAGCAACACCACCCGCAAAGACTTCATTGCCGCAGACATCCTCAAAAAATTGGGGTCAGAGCCCAATAAGGAAATGGGGTCAGATCCCAATATGCGCAGCAATTTGGGCTCTGACCCCATTTCCGTAGCCCCCAAACCCCCCGTAGTTGGCATCCACCGCCTGGTCATGAAGGCGGGCTCCGGCAACTGGCGCAGCAGCAGCATCCAGGGCATCATGAAACGCATCAAGGCCAAAGGGGTGGAAGTCATTGTGTACGAGCCCACCATGAAAGAGCCAAGCTTCTACAACAGCCGCGTGGTCAATGATCTGACAGCGTTCAAACAAGAATCCGACGTCATAGTTGCCAACCGTTTGACCGCCAAACTGCAGGATGTGGCCGACAAAATTTACAGCCGTGATCTCTTTGGGCTCGATTAGATATCGATATCTCACAGCCTCCCGTCTAGAACAAGGTCCCCCCGGGCCGTCTCCCTTTGTCTTAAAAACCGTTTACATTGGAGTTTAATTCCAATGTAAACGACATTTATGTACCCCCGAACGCTTTCAAAAACCATCCACACCGTCAGCGACAGCTTTCCGGTTCTGATGGTCACTGGCCCGCGGCAGGTGGGCAAAACCACGCTGCTCGAAATCTGTGCCAAAGAGGGTTTGGCAGCGCAGCGCGGCTATGTCACCCTCGACGATATGAATGCGCGCACGTTGGCGCAGCGCGACCCGGCGCTTTTTCTGCAAACCTGGCCGCCGCCGCTGATCATCGACGAGATTCAGTACGCGCCAGCCTTGTTTGGCGCCATCAAGATCATCGTTGACCGGGACCAGCGCAACGGCCTGTTCTGGCTGACGGGATCGCAAAAGTTTGAGCTGATGCGCGGCATCACCGAAAGCCTGGCCGGGCGCGTAGCCGTTATTGATCTGCTCGGGCTGTCACAAGCCGAGTTGGATGGGCGCGCCGCTGCATCGCGCCCCTTTGTGCCCACTGCAGAGTGGGTAAGCGCTGCCCGCGCCGCCAGCGCCAACAAGCCCAAACCACTGCGGGCGCTGTTTGGGCAAATCTGGCTGGGCTCGTTCCCACGCCTGAACGCGCAGGGGCCCAAGGCGCGGGATGTGTTCTATCGGTCTTACATCCAGACCTACATCCAGCGCGATGTGCAGGACGTGCTGAAAGTTTCCGACCAAACGGTGTTCAACCGCTTTCTGGCCGCTGTGGCCGCGCGCACCGGGCAACTGCTCAATTACGCGAACCTGGCGCGCGATGTGGACATTGACAACAAAACAGCCAAGGCCTGGCTGTCGGTGCTACAGACCTCGGGCCTGGTCTTGCTGCTACAGCCCTACCACACCAACCTGACCAAGCGGCTGGTCAAAACGCCCAAGCTCTATTTTCTGGATACTGGCCTGGCGGCCTATTTGACCAAATGGCCCGATGCCGCCTCGCTTGAAGCAGGCAGCATGTCGGGCGCGATGCTCGAGACCTGGGTGGTGGGCGAAGTCCTCAAGAGCTACTGGCACAACGGCCTGCAAGGCAACTTCTACTTCTACCGCGACACCGACCAGCAAGAAATCGACTTGCTGATCGAGTCCGGCGACACTTTGCACCCGGTAGAGATCAAAAAGACCGCATCGCCTTCCCAAAATGCCAGGAGCCGGTTTGCCGTGCTTGGCAAACTGGGCAAGACCATTGGACCGGGCGCCGTACTGTGCCTGGTAGAGCGCGACATCCCGCTGTCGCAAAGCGTGACGGCGATTCCGGTGGGCTACCTCTGACATACAAAATGACCCCCAAACGCCCGTCCAATAAGCGCAAGCAGCTACAAAAGACATAGCAACATCAACATGGCAAACCCCTTCATCCACCCCCTGGCAGACTTGCAAACCAGCATCACCGGCCCAAGCGCCCTCAAGGCGATGCAGATAGGCGGCCATGAGTTCTGCCGTACTGTGCCGCATCACCAGCCTCGACTTTTCAGCGAGCTAACGGGATGAAGCGCGTCCTTGTCGCATTCGGTACGCGCCCTGAAGCCATCAAGATGGCGCCTGTTGTAGAGGCATTGCGGCGCGATGCACAATTCGATACCAAAGTCTGCGTGACTGCCCAGCACCGGCAAATGCTGGATCAGGTATTAACCCTGTTTCAAATTGTTCCGGATTTCGATCTTGATCTGATGCGGTCGGGCCAGGACCTTACCGACGTGACCGCCGGTGTTTTAACCGGTATGCGCGGCGTGCTGCGCCAGTGGAGGCCGGATCTCGTCCTTGTCCATGGCGACACGACAACCAGCTTTGCTGCAAGCCTCGCCGCGTTTTACGAGAAGATTCCGGTCGGGCATGTCGAAGCGGGCTTGCGCACCGGCGATATCTACGCACCCTGGCCCGAAGAAATGAACCGGCGGCTGACCGGTCGCATTGCTACGCTGCACTTCGCTCCAACGCAACGGGCACGGCAAAACCTGCTCGCGGAGGGCGTGGCGGACAACACAATCCACGTCACCGGAAATACCGTGATCGATGCCTTGCTGGGCGTTGTCGCCCGGATCAACTCCGACCCCTCGATGAAGATGGAGCTTGATCGCCGGTTCGCCTACCTCGATCAAGCGCGCAGACTGATCCTGGTAACCGGTCACCGCCGCGAAAACTTTGGCGAAGGGTTTGAAAACATCTGCCGGGCGCTTAGGGACTTGACCGAACTGCATGCCGACATCGAGATCCTCTACCCGGTGCATCTCAATCCCAATGTACGGGAACCGGTCATGCGCATCCTCGGTGCGATTCCACGAGTACGCCTTGTCGAGCCGGCTGACTATTTGCCGTTTGTCTATCTGATGCAGCGCTCCTACTTGATCATCACCGATTCGGGCGGGGTACAGGAAGAAGCTCCATCGCTTGGCAAACCCGTGCTGGTTATGCGAGAAGTCACCGAGCGGCCGGAAGCCCTGGAAGCGGGTACGGTGAGGCTAGTCGGCACCGATCCGGACAGGATGGTATCTGAGGCATCAAGGTTGTTGACAGATAGTTCGCTCTACAACAAGGCGAGTCTGATGCACAATCCCTATGGGGACGGGAAGGCCGCAATGAGAATTGTCTCGCGATTCAAAGAGACAGTCATCAGCTAGCTACGCATTGTGGTCAGAAATCGAGATATGAATAATTCCATTACGTCTAATGCGTTTTGGAATATCTTTGCCCGCATTGTTCCTCTCGCGGTCACTTTTTTTCTAACCCCAATCATCGTTACGCGTCTTGGTGAAGGTCACTACGGCCTTTACATGCTTGTTATGTCGATAAGTGGGCTCATGGGGATTATGTCCTTCGGGCTCGGCGATGCAACCATTCGATTTGTTGCCCACTATTCCAGCTTGAATGACATGGAAGGTGTGAATCGAGTTTTTCGCGCCACTCTCTTTGTCTACCTTGCGGTGGGCCTAGTGACAGTCCTGGCGGTCATAATGCTGGCCCCATCAATTATTTCTCTTTTTGAGATCACCCCTGAAGAAATAGGTCTGGCAACGAATCTACTACGCTTTGCTGCGCTTGGTTTTATCTTTAATCTGGTGAACACCGTCCTCAGCGCGGTTCCTCAAGCCTTAGAGCGCTACGATATTAATACCAAACTTGTCATTTCCGTCGCCATGTTGCAAGCACTGGTCTCTGCGATCTTTTTGCTCCGGGGATATGGAATCATTGCCCTTATTTGGATCGGAATTGCAGCACAGTGTTTTTCCATTCTCCTCAACTATCTGGTGGTTCGGCAACTGGTTCCAGCCATAATAGTCTTGCCATCCTTTTCTAGGGTTGGGCTGCGAGAAGTTTTTGGATATGGCATGTTTTCATTTCTGTCTCAAATATTCGGTATCGGCTTCAGTCATTCCGATCGATTGCTGGCTGGTGCTTTCATAAGTGCGGGAAGCGTTGGTTTTTTGACATTACCGCAGGACCTTGCCTCCCGGGGATTGTCGTTGGTTGCTCAAGGTGGGGCAGTACTTTTCCCGCGATTCAGCGCGGTTGAAAACCTGGACGTGCGCACACAGCTTTACCTGCAAGCATCCTGGGCCATGCTCTTCCTCTCAAGTATTATTTTTGTTCCGGCGACCATCTTCATGCCTGATTTTATTGGGCTATGGATTACACCGGAGTTTGCTGCCAAATGCAGTTATGTCGGGCAGTTGATAGCATTAAGTTCAGTCGTACGCGGGGCTTTTGTGGTCTATGAATCGCTATATAGGGGTATCAATAAACCACAATACGTGACGACGCTCTCAATTTTTGTCGGCGTGACGAGCCTGAGCCTAAACTTTTGGCTCATCCCGAGTTTTGGAATTGCAGGTGCTGGTTACGCATATTGTGTTACTGCATTATTCGGCATTGTCACTGTTGGCTTGACATGGAAATATGTCTTGGGTAACTCTAAATGGCGCCCGATTGTAAGAACGCTTTTGTTACCTGCCCTTTTGGCGTATGCCTGCATGGCCTTCTGTTTTTGGTTACGCTCACTCTATCCTCCTGTGGGTTGGATAGCCTTGGTCCTGGAAGGTGGGCTGACAGCTTTGATTACTGCGGGTGCGCTCATTGGATTTGATGTTTGGACTGGAGGAGCTGACTGCAGCGCACATGTATGCATAAACGGGGTACGAAGAAGCGTGGGTCTTCGCATCTGATGCGATTGAATGGTGTCGCTTTTCCTGATTCATGTTTTTTCCAGCGAGTCTATCCGTGTTAGAAATGTTCAAAAATGTGCTTCGGCGCTTGATCCCGTTTTCAGTACGGCGATGGTTGCTGCATCCTACGATAGTTCCAAAGGGCTATCGCGAAGAGGTCGCCTTGTCTGAATCGATTCTCATAATGCGCCACGAAAAGAGGGGGCAAGATGATGAATATTGGGCATCAAATCTCCGGAAATATGCCCATATCCTAGATAAAGGTCTGCAATGCTGCGATTGTGAGCCTGGTCATGGGCGTGACTACTACAAGCTCGCCTGCGCCAGTCGGGATATGATTTCGGGGCCTGAGATGCTGCGAGACCCTTCTGTAGTCTGGGCCAGGGAGAAAATCACGGCCTATGAAAATCTCCAGAAGGCCTGTATCAACGGCGGAAAGACAGGCCCCTTCGTCTCGACAAGTTGCTCGTATGATGATCTCATAGATGCGATAAAAACACGCCGCTCCATAAGGAACTTCGCTAATCGGGCGCTTCCTCGCGAGGTGGTGGAAAAGATCGCCGAGGCGGTTACGTGGGCGCCATCAAGTTGCAACAGGCAGACGGCCAAGATATTCATTGCGGACTCAAGCGGATTGATCCGAACTTGTCTTGAAGCCAACAGCGGGGCAACTTGTCTATCCGGCGAAATTTCATGCTTCATGTCATTTTGTGCGGACTTGCGCGTATATGACATGCCCACCGAATTGACTCTCCCGGTTCTCGATGTGGCGCTCGGTATGCAGAATTGTTGTCTGACGGCTCATTCCCTTGGAGTCGGCATGACGTTACTGAACTGGACACATCATGACCTTCTGCAGGAAAAGCAATTAAGAGAAGCCCTCTCAATTCCGCCTTACTACCGGATTGTTGCTAACGCTGCTTTGGGATATCCGGAGATTGGCGCGCCACCGCCATCCCGTAAGAGCGTCAAGTTTACGTACGAATTTTTGGTGGAGTGAACATGATTGTTTTGCCATCACTCCCGGAAACGGTTGAAGCGGGCAAATTATTTCATTGGAATAGAAATCTCCTGATTCGACGATCATGCCCGGTCTGCGGGGAAGACTCATCTAATATTGTTTGCATCAGACCAGATAGTCTCGCTGTTAATCAATGTAAGGAATGCAGCCTAGTTTATTTACCTGACACTCCAGGGAAAGAAGACATTGATCGCTTTTATGAAATGTATGGTGACCAAAAAGGGTATGAAGAATTCTCCGCAGGTGCTAGGCCTCTTGGTTTTATAAGGAAGTGGAGGATGTCGAGGGCGCATTTTGGCGTTCAAATTTTGAACGATTTTGGTGGATTGCATGGCCGAACCATTTGCGAAATCGGGTGTTCATTTGGTTTGTTCCTTCAACTGGCAGGATTTTGCGGGGCCATTGCAACAGGAATTGAACTCGATCAAAAGGCTAGAATAAGTATCGCCAAACATTTAGGTGTGCCGGTTTTTGCCGATATAGATGATGTCAAGCAGCAGCAAGATATATTTTGTGCTTTTTCTGTTTTTGAGCACCTTGTAAACCCAAAAGCTGTTCTGGAAAAGATTTACGAAAAGTGCGCAAATGACGGCCGGTTATTACTGTCGATGCCAAATGGCGGAAATTGTGAAGTGGTTGGTCCAGCGTGGGCCGGCTTCAGGGTCGACCTAGAGCATCTTAATTATTTCAGCGTTAAGACCTTATCAAAAATATTGTCTGACAATGGATTCTTTGTAGAGCAATACTGGCATTTGAACCAGTTGGCAACAAATAGAACGAATGTGCGACCAGATATGAACAGGTTTCTAAGAAAGGCAATATCTAGCAAATCTCAAGTCACACGTTCAGGCGCCGCGACAGTTATAGTATTAGCTAGAAAAATTTAAGCATGAAATTGTCAACTATTGGGCTAAGTGTATTTGCCGTGGATAGCCATAAAATTACACGCGCCATACTGGAGCGCTCGTCCTTTAATTGGGGCCATGGCTATGCGAAGCCAACCCCTAATTGTTCAATCGCATTGTTTGATCATCCGGCAGGTAACAACGTGGGTGCTCCTGATTGAAGGTATTAGTAATCAATCATTGCTCGACGAATAAGGGTGACAGGGCCGTTCTCGAATTTGTTTTGAGTGAACTTGCGGCTAACGGCGTTAGCCACATTACTGTTTCCGCCAACGAGCCTGCTTGCTGTCATCCCGCTACTAACGAGGATGGAGGTGAAGTGCGGTATGTGCCTTGGGGATGGAATGACGAGCGCAACCGAAGCCCTGGCTTAATGGCTAGGCTACGAAATCGACTCATGCGCGAGTTTTACCCCCGAAGTTACGCCGTCGTCCGGCGGAGTTTAGTGAGAGGGACAAAGCCCGCCTTGTTGGCGCACCTGTGTAATAAGGAATTCTGGCAAGCATTGCAATCGGCCGATATCGTTGTGAGTACGGGTGGACATCATGTGACTAGCATCCTTGCGCCGCAGGCTATCTCGCCACAGACTTTCGAAATGGGGATGGCCCTCTTGGCAGGCAAGCCGCTTTTCCTCTGGTCCCAGTCGATCGGCCCGTTTGAATTTACCGATGATGACAATCGACTTTTTATTCGGGCAATTCTTTCCCAAGCCGCGGGAATCTATATCAGAGATAAGCGATCGTTCGGCGAAATCGACCGTTTGGGTATATCCAACGCCAAGACAAAAAAAACTTTTGAATCGGTGCTCGGATTTGGAGGCCACCTCGGCAACCTTAGCAAGCCGTCAGAACGCGAGCCCGTGGTCGGGATCTCCGTATACAGCGCCCAAGCTCGCACGGGTCAAGAGCAAGCGGCTTATGTCGGGGCTTTGCGGGCGTTCGTCGATCATGTCACACACACGGGACACCGAGTACAGTTTTTTCCGATGCAACTACAAGGTGAAGTCGCTGATGACCGGCCCTGCATCGACGCGGTGCTTCAAACTGTCCGCGACCGGCACCTATGCGCGGTCTACAAAGATGCGCCAACAATGCTGGAACACATCGGTGAAGTGGCCAAGTGCAAGTTGTTTATAGGCCATAAGACGCACTCGGTAATAATCGCACTGGTCACCGGCACGCCGCTGCTGGCTATCGCTTATCACCCGAAAACACTCGATTTCATGGACCAGTTTGGCCTGACTGCAAACTGCCTAGATGATCAGTTGCTCACTGGGGCGCGTCTCATCGATATGTTTGACTGTTTGCAGATGCGCGCGGATACCATTGGGGCACAGCAGTTGGCCCAAAGCAAGCTGATAGGAGAAATAGTTCGAAACGACTTTCGCCGGATGATTGATAGCGTTCCGCGTTCCGCGGGCTAACCAAGTTTCTGTTGATCATTGTGACCCATAAAATATTGGTTTTTGCTCCAGGCTTCGTCCCCTACGCGGCATCGGAAAATATAGTTAACGGCAAGCTGGTACTGGCCATGAAGAAAAAGGGCTGGCATGTTGACGTCATCTCGCGTTGTGATAGTGACTACTATGGATCAAGATGGGAAGCGCCCTGGTTGCCTCTTCGCGAACATACCCATGAGGTTGTTTACCCTCATGGAAGCGGATGGATCAGGACCATTGAACGGTTCGTCGATGTGGCCAAGACCGGCCAAGCGGTGGCGGGCGTTCGGTGGGCACGAAGGGCTTTGGAGCATGCCCTAGAGCTTCATCATCAGCAGCCTTATCAGGTTGTTATCTCCCGCTCGACTCCTGATGTTGCTCATCTCCCGGCGATGCTCTTTTCTCGGCACACGAGCCTGCCCTGGATTGCCAATTGGAACGATCCTACGGCAATGAAAATGCCGGCCCCTTATGGTGGCGGTCTGGATGCCAAACCAGGTTTCTTTCAAGAAAGATTTCTTGCATCGGTGGCAGCTAAAGCCAACTACCATACGTTTCCATCGGAGCGACTCAGGCGCTATATATCCGGGTACCTTGATATAGAGGAAGGGCGAAGCATCGTCGTTCCTCATATCGGAGGGAATTTCGACCCGGATTTTTCTGCATCAAGGAGTGGAGTATTTACTATTTGCCATGCTGGGCACCTGGATGACAAGCGGAATCCCGATGCCTTTCTTGAGGGGCTTGGGCTTTTTGCTCAAAGGATGGGCGGCAGAGAGCAGGTAAAGTTTGTCAATATTGGCCTCGATAATGCGGGCTTGCGTAAAAAAGCGGAACGCTTCGGCGTGACCAAGCATCTTGAAGTCACGGGGGCCCTTGGTTATCTGCAAACTTTGGCGATCCTTCGCGCCAGCAGCCTGCTTTTGGTTATTGAAGCCCCTTGTGCCGAAGGCATTTTCCTTCCAAGCAAGTTTGTTGACTATGTTGAGACGGGGCGCCCCATCTTGAGTGTTTCGCCGGAAGAGGGAACTCTTCACGACATTCTTTCGTCCCGTGGAGGGGGAATTTGTGTCCCGGTCAACAGTGCGACCAAGATTACCGAAGCACTGGAAGTGCTCTTTTCCTCTTGGCAACAAGAGAAAATGGACGAAATATATGGGTCGACTCCCTTGTATCGGTACTACGCGCCAGAGACCGTGCTTATGCAGTACGAGAATCTCTTTGCGGGCTTGGGGTTAACACCGTGAGTGCCATCGAGAAACTCAAAGGTTTGCGACGCACCCTGGTTAATGGCGCAATCCAACTCGCGGCTGTGACGGCCAGCGTAACTCCTGATTCTGCGATCATCATCGCGCCGCACCCTGATGACGAAGCTTTAGGTTGCGGGGGGCTTATCGCTTTGAAGCGGCAATTGGGGGCCAAAGTATCAATTATCTTGCTAACAGATGGCGAGGCATCCCATCGGAACTGCTGCAGTACGCCTCCTGCTAGGATAGCTTCTGGCCGACGGGAGCTTGCTGTCGCTGCCGGTGCCGAATTGGGGCTTCAGAGCGGAAATTTCTACATGCTTGGCCTTCCGGACGGTGCCATCCCATTGGAATACGATGTCGGCTTCGAGTCGGCAGCTAACGACTTGGCTCGGCTAATGGCCGCCATTAATCCGGTTGAAATTTATGCGCCGCATCCCAACGATACTTGGCCAGACCATGAAGCGGCAAGCGCGTTGGTCGCGTACGCCTTGACGAAGCTGGAAAATGGTGCCGAGATCACCTTAATGCATTATCCCGTTTGGCTTTGGCATAACCTGCGCTTGCGTTCGCTTCCGGATATTCTGGAAAACCGAATCGAGAAGATAGATATTTCCTCGGTAAAGGAAAGGAAGCAGGCTGCGGTTCTTGCCTACCTCGGTCAAAACAATCCGCAATGTGGGAAATCAGTATGCGGCGATTTGCCGGCGGAGTTCTTGCGCAACTTTCGCGGGAATCATGAATACTTAATGTGGCCGGCACATCGATGTTAACGGTTGGCCATCAGGAAATGGAAATGAACCGACCGCAGGATCATGTTCCTGTCCTTGACGGCATACGGGGCTTGGCCATTCTTTTGGTACTGATTGCGCACTTTAACGGCGAAGCCATATTGAAAGAATACTTTCCATTGACAGGACCGATTATTACGAAGCTCGCATTGACCGGGTTGATGGGAGTGGATTTGTTTTTTGTACTTTCCGGGTTTCTCATAACGGGGATATTACTCGATACCAAGGGATCAAAACGTTTTTTTTTGAACTTCTATGCACGGCGGGTGCTACGCATCTTTCCGCTGTATTTTGGGAC
Organism: uncultured Pseudomonadota bacterium; assembly: GCA_963844495.1. Classification (GTDB taxonomy): domain Bacteria; phylum Pseudomonadota; class Gammaproteobacteria; order Burkholderiales; family Burkholderiaceae_C; genus Rhodoferax. The sequence goes on along the minus strand of CAWJOT010000003.1, from coordinate 20,414 downwards.
GCTGGCACTTATCTTTTTGGTTTTACCCGCCTTGGTCGACTTGGACCCGGCGGGTTATGAAATAGTAGATAAGCAATGGTGGCTATGGGCTTATCTTTCAAACTTTCCCGGCCATCCAGCTTGGGATGAATCCAAGTTATTTGCGCTTGGACATTTTTGGTCGTTGGCGGTGGAGGAGCACTTCTACCTTATGTGGCCCTTTGTCGTCTTTTCTTTGTCGGCCAGACAACTCAAGAACGTTTGTCTTTCCTGGGTTGCCATAAGCATCGCCGCGGGTTTGGCTTCGTCTGTGACAGACGGCGAAGTTTCTCGATATCTGCGATGGTCAACATTATGCTTAAGTGGGAGCCTGACACTTGGGGCCTACTGCGCTCTTGTTGCTCGTGAAAAATCGGGACTCGCAACACTTGCCAGTTCGGCGAGAAAAATGATCATTCCAGTCGGTTGTTTGCTCTTGCTGCTGGGGATGCTGCCAAGGAGAATCCATTCGGATCTGGTGATTTTGTCGATGCATTATGTGTCGTGGGTGTTTTTTGCTTCCCTTCTGATTTATGTCCTGACGTCCAATGAAGAAAGCCGTTTGTATCGCGTTCTCTGTTCCAGAATAATGATTCTATTTGGCAAATTAAGTTATGGTTTATATATTTTCCACGGCATTCTTCGTCCTACTTTTGAGACATATTATGACAGGGGCTTCTTGATTGACACAGTCGGTTCCCCATTGCTTGGGATTCTTATATACTTCGGGCTCGCCATTGGTTCATCGTTTGTAATGGCTTGGCTGAGTTGGCAACTGTACGAGAGGCATTTTCTCAAGTTGAAGCGATTCTTCCATGCAACACGTAAGGCCACTCACCCCAGTACGACGGCTGTGACGATCGGTGGAATTGAATGAGTGGCTCATGGAAGTTCGAGTGGTTCACTACCTGGCAAGTGGTTTGGCATCCAGATGTAATTGAGCGATGGCAGTCGATCCTTCAATTTGCGATTGAACCGCACGTATTCGCCACTCCAGCGTTGGTGCGTGCATGGTGGCTCGCTAGTCAACAGGTCTATACGACCGTTCCGCGCTTTTTGATAGCAACGCGAGGTGGTGCAACCATCTTTATGCCTTTGGTGATCATCAGGTACGGTCTAAAGAACGGCTATCTTCGCACTTTGCAGGCAGTTGGCCAAAGCGAATACGACTACCATGATCCTGTTGCATGTGGCATTTTGGCAGACCACTGGCCAGCATTTTGGGAGTCCTTTGGCGCTGAGATACAAAAGCGGTGGGGGGGGGAGTTTGACGTTGCCATCCTCAGTGGCTTGCGAGTCAGCCCAAATCTCAAGGGTACGACAGTGTATGATAGGGCACCATATTTTTCCATCAAAGAGTATTCATCTCCGACGAATTTTCTCTCTTCCCTTAGCGGCAGCTTGCGCGGTGATATTGGCCGCCAAATACGCCGTTTAGGGCGCCTCGGAACTGTTTCTTATCGGGTGCTAAAGCCTGACGAAGCAGATACAGCACTCCTTTGGTTACCAAATATATTATCCCAGCACAGCGCCAAATGGCCAAACAGCTACAAACTCCCGGAATTTCATAAGTTTGTAGTCCAGGAAGCATTGCCAGCTGGTTTGTTGCATGTTTCTGAGCTTGCTGTTGGTGATACTCCAGTGAGTCGACATATCGGTTTTTACTACTGTCACCGACTCTATTGGTATATGCCTGTTTTTGACCCCACATATCAAACCTATTCCCCAGGAAAAGTTCACCTCTATTTTTGTGCAAGTGATGCGATTGCACGCGGTGGGGAGATATTTGATTTGCTGCGCGGGGAGGAAGAATATAAGAGCCTATGGACCGACCGATCCTGTGAACTGTTTCAGATCAAATGGCGCGGGTCTTCTATTGCCTCAGCATTGCGACAGACAATGGCAGAATCGTTAAAACCATTCATCCATAAGTTGTTGGAAGCGGGTCGTCGCTGACGGGGCTGACAATTTAAGCAAGAGGTATTATAAATCCGGTCAATTCCTATTTGTCGAATCTGGTATTGGCGGTGCAGACCGCGGCATAGGGTAAGATTTATGGTTGGTATAATTGTTGCGTTATAGTTAATTTTAATGTAGGAGGAGTACTTTGATAATTCATCTTTACAGACTCAAATACGACCACTGCTCGCCGGGTACGAATTTTTTCGACTTCAGTCCTTTTCAGGTAAATTGGATTCAAATCTGAAAGACACGTGGAATATTGTCGCGATACCAGGTAGTGGCAACTGGGCCAACCTCAAGGAGCACACAAATCTCTTTGCTTGAAGTTGCAGAAGCCAAGGCGCACGGAACCGTAGCCATCCTGCTCCCATGCCTTTTTACCGGTGGTACCGAAGTGGCCACCCTGCAAACAGCCCAGGCATTAAAGTCGCTCGGGTACGTCGCTGAGGTTGTTGTCTATTTCGACGAAGTCGATACCACTATGCTAAATGCCTTCCAGTCGGCGAGCATCACAGTGCACATGCTTGGCGTGCATCGTGGAGCCGGACTGCGCACACACTGGCAACTCGCACTTACGTTGGCGCAATTGCTGTGGCGTTACCGTTATAACGTCATCTGGCTGCAATACATGACGCCCACCTTGTTGCCACTGGCGCTTGCCCGTTTCTTCACACCCAATCTGATCGCTGCTATGCATGTGGCAGCCTCGCACTATTCACCCGCCGGGTTGCGCCGGTTGCGCTGGCTGGCACGCCACTGGTGCAGCCGGTTTGTCTGCGTTTCGCGGACCGTAGCTGCTGGGGTTTTGGGGTCTGCGGTAACCCCGGCGTGGGCTGCTGGGCGGGTGCTGGTTATTCCAAACACACTTGACATGAACGCAGTGCACTTCGCCGCAGCAAGGGACTGGCGTAACGAGTTGGCCTGGCCTCCGCACGCACTGGTTGTGGGCTTTGCCGGCCGCCTGGCGCACATTAAGGGTGCGGATGTGTTGCTGCATGCGGTGGCCCGCCTGCATGCCCAAGGCCTGCCGGTGCGGCTGGTAATGGTCGGCGACGGGGCCGAGCGCTCTGGCCTGGAAGCGCTGGCCCGGCAACTGGGCATCGGCACCGTCACGCACTTTGCCGGGCGTGTGCCGCGCGCAGAAATCTATGGCGCCATCAAGGGATTTGACATAGCCGCTGTGCCCAGCCGTGAAGAAGGCTTTGGCCTGAGCGCCCTGGAAGCCATGGCCGCTGGCGTGCCGGTGGTGGCAAGTCGGGTGGACGCCCTGCAAGAGGTGGTGGTGGACGGCGTAACCGGCCTGCTCTGCCAGGCCGATAACCCCGAAGGCTTGGCAGAGTCGTTAGCGCGCCTTGTGGGCGACGCAGGGTTGCGCCAACGCATCGGCGATGCTGGGGCTGCCCATGTTGCGCGTAACTACGACGCGCCCGCTTACCGCGAGCAACTGGCCGGTTTGCTGGCGGGCATGGGCTTGCCTTGATGCCAGACGTAACAACATGGCACACCGAGTAAATTTGCCGGGCGACTATTCAATAATTACAGAAGTGGTGGAATGAAGATTAAGCTTATCCATGTTGCATCATCCTATAAGATGGGTTTGACCAACCAAAAGACCCAGCTTGCGCATTTCAGCGATCATGGACGCCTGTTTCAGGCTGATCGTGGACGGCGTTTCAGCGCCATCGTGGACGCGCAGGGGATGCGCGCAAGCGAGGGGTTAAATGTATCGCAAGTTGATTTCGGCGGTGCAGACTTATCCAGGGCGTCGGACGGCGCTTGCGACGTACCGGCCGATGCGGTGGGTAAGTCGTGTTGGCACTCAGACGCTGGCATTTATTGGTCTTTCTTCGTGTCGCGCAGCGTGGCGCCCTTGAGGTCAAGGCGGTGACTGCTGTGCACGATTCGGTCCAGAATGGCATCGGCCAGTGTCGGGTCATCGAGATAGGTGTGCCAGGCTTTGACTGGCAGTTGGCTCGTAATCAAAGTTGAACGCGTGCCAACCCGGTCATCAAGGACTTCGAGCAAATCGTTTCTCTCAGACGCGCCCATCGGAGAAATCGCAAAGTCATCAATCACCAGCAAGTCCAACTTGGCCAGTTGAGCCAGGCGCCGCGCAAAGCTGCCATCGCCATGCGCCACATGCAGTTCATCGAAGAGCCTTCCGGCGCGGGTGTAAAGCACCGAGAAGCCCGACCTCGCAGCCTGATGCGCAAACGCGCATGCCAACCAAGTCTTGCCGCACCCGGTGGCACCCGTAATCAGTAAATTCTGCGCATTGCGGATCCAGTCACCGCTGGCCAGTGCCGTGACCAAAGACCGATCCAGTGCGCGGCTCGCTCGCCACTTGATATCTTCCACGCAGGCGGTGCTGACCTTGAGCTTGGCCGCCTTGAGCAAGCGTTGCACTCGCCGATCATCGCGCCAGGCGACCTCGGATTGCACCAGCAAGGTGAAACGCTCATCAAACCCCAGCGCGGTAGCGGCGGTACTGGTGGCTTGCTCTTCGATGGCGCGCACCATGCCGTCCAGGCGCAGGTCGCGTAATTGGGTAAGGGTGTGTTCATTCATAAAAGCTGTGTTTCCTTCAGGGTTGGTTGAATTGGCAGGCGTGAATCGTTGTTGGTGGGTTCAATGGAAATAGTCCGGCCCGCGGATGTTCTCGTGCACAGGCAATGCGCCTGGCGTGGTGGTGGGCAGGCTTTGCTGGCGGTCCAGCCCGCTCTTGAGGATGGAGGTCACACTCTTGAGATTGGGCGAACGGATCGCCATTGCACGGGTGCAGGCTGCCTCCAGCCGCGCTGGCGTGTACTCACGCGCCAAGCGCTGCATCCCCAGACAAGCTCGGTAACCCTGCTCGGGGTGCGGACGGTGTTCCAACTGCCAGGTCACCACGGCTGCCGTGCTCACGCCGATGCGCAGCCCCCAGTCGATGAGCTTCTGCGGTGTCCACTCCAGATGCGCCCGGTGAGACGCGGGCATATGGTCTGGCGTGGTGGTGTGCCGGCCGCGCTGGTGGCTCAAGGGATGACAGGCCACACGCTGGTTGCAGGAGAAGCATTCCACCAGGGTGGCGGTGACGCGCAGCTCGACGGTAGAGCGAACCAGGGCGTGGGGCACGCTGTAGTAATGGCCTTCAAATTCGACGTGGTAGTCGATATTGACCTTGGCAGACTTCCAGCGAAAGATCTCAAAGCGTTTGGCCGGTAGCGGCTGTAAGGCCGGGAGGTCCAGTTGTTCAAAGGCGCTGCACCTGTTACCGGGCAGTTTCTTGAAGGCGCGCTGGTTCAGATCGACCAGCAGCAGGGCTATTGCCCGGTTGAGCTCAGCCAGGCTGAAGAAACGCCGGTTGCGCAATCTGGCCAGAATCCAGCGCTCTACGACCAGCACGGCGTTCTCCACCTTGGGCTTATCCCTGGGGTGGCCTGGTCGTGCTGCCAACAAGGCGCAGCCGTAGTGGGTGGCGAATTCGTCGTACAGGCGGTTGGGTTGTGGGTCGTAGCGCTCGGGGTTCTTGATCAGGGAGCGGGTCTGGTCGGGCACGATCAATCGCGGCACACCACCGAAGAACTCCAGCGCTTGAATCTGGGCACCGATCCAGTCGACCGTGGTCTGGCGCGCGGTGGCACAGGCGTAGGTGTAGTTCGACGCTCCAAAGGCGGCCACGAAGATCTGTGCTCGGGTGATCTCGCCGCTGGCGGCATCAACAATCGGCACAGTCTGACCGGCGTAGTCGATAAACAGCTTCTCACCGGCAATATGGGTTTGGCGCATGGAACGCTTCAGGCCCATCGCCCACTCTCGGTACTTGACGCAAAAGCTGGTGTACTTGTAGGCCAGAAGGTTGTCTTTGGCGTATTCCTCCCACAGCAACTGCAGGGTGAGGCCGGCGCGCTTGAGTTCCTGGTGAACTAGGGCGAAGTCGGGCGCCAGTTGGCGGCTGCTACGCGCCAGTGCTGGGCGAAACAGACGAGCTTCAAGCTCTTCGTCGGTAAGGCTCTGGGCAACCGCCCAGTCGACACCGGCCACACGGGCCAGCGAGACGTAATTGCCTGCTGTGCTCTTGGAGATCTTGAGGGATCGGCCTACCTCACTGAAACTCAGTCCTGCCCGCAGGTGCAGGCGCAATGTCTCTCGAATTTGACGCATCGTGATTCTGTTCGTTGGCATTGGCGGCACCCATAAAAAGCGCTGAGCCTATGCCTGGTTCAAGAAAATCACTTACGTGTATCCCCCCAAATCGTCCACGATGGCGCTGAAACAGCGTCCACGATCAATTTGAAATGCCGTCCACGATCACGCTGAAATGGCGTCCGCGTTCAGTCTGAAACGCCGTCCACGATGGGCTGAAATATGCACCCAGCTTGCGCTTGCGTATAAAGAGCTTAAAGATATTGATGCACTAGTGGTCACTGGTGAGCATGAGCAATATGATGGTTGTTTCAAGCTATTGCAAGACAATGGCATTAAGAACAAAATCATAGGTGGGTTTGATGTTCATCATGATTTATTCAGACTAACAAAAGAATTTGTAAAAATTGTTAACACATATAATCCTCATATCGTAACCGTCAACACAAATTGGCAATTGCTTGTGGTGGGGTTGGCCAATTTATTCAGCAAGCGCAGGTATAAAATCATTTATACTGTGCATGGATTCAGGCATAACAGCCGGCTTAAATCCGTATTCGGACGTTATCTAATTGGCTTGGTATTATTCACACTTACTGACACAATTAGTGCGCCAACAACGTATGTTAGAGATAATTTTAAATTATTAAATTACAAAGTCATCACTATTCCTTTAGGGAACATCTGAATAACCCGCGCCAATTCGGGAGCTGAAGGTCAAACAGTAGTTCAATGAATTCCGAATCACGATTCCACCGAAATTCTGGGCATATTGGCTCGGATGTGGCGTCTTTTTGCCTGATTGGCGGGCTGTTTCCCGCTTTGCAGACGGATTCATCCTACTGCCCCGTGAATTATTCGCTTTCTGACCATCCACAAGTTGCTCAAGGCGAACAGTGTTATCAGTTGCGCCGTGTTCTTGGCCAGACCCTTGTAGCGAACCTTGGTGAAGCCAAACTGGCACTTGATGACTCTGAATGGGTGTTCGACTTTGGCTCGGACACTGGCCTTGAGTTGTTCGGCCTGGTCCAACAAGTTGCCCCAAGGCGAATTCTTCTCCAGTGCCCTGCGTTTGCCAGGGCGCATGGCTACGTGCCAGGCTACGCCTGTGGCTTCCTCTCGTTTCTGTGCTCCCTGATAGCCAGCATCGGCAAAGACTATAGTTTCTTCTCCGTGCAACAGAGCATGGCCTTGGGTCACGTCGTTGACGTTGGCCGCTGTGCCAATGACGCTGTGCACCAGTCCAGAGTCAGCATCCACCCCGATATGAATACGAAGGGACTTCCCGCTTCCAGGTAACGGCATCTGAGTGCCATGATTGGCTTGCTGGCAAGTCAATCTAAACCCACAAACGGAAGGAGAAGTCCCATGAGTAAGGTTACCCGAGTTGGCATCGATTTGGCCAAAAATCTCATTCAGGTTCACGCGGTCGATGCGGCAGGCAAAGTGATCACCAACCGCGCCTTGAAGCGCGAGAAATTCTTGTTGTGGTGCGCCGATTTGCCGCCAGATTGCCTGATCGCGATGGAGGCATGCAGCGGTGCCCACCACTGGTGTCGCAAGCTGCGTGAGCGTGGATTTGACGCACGCATGATTCCCGCGCAGTCTGTTGTTCCATACCGGATTCAGGGGCGCAGTGGAAAGAACGACGCCAACGACGCTGCAGCGGTCTGCGAAGCGGCTTCCAGACCCCACATGAACTTTGTGCCACCCAAAACGCTGGCGCAGCAGGGAATGCTGTGTGTGCATCGGTTGCGCGAGGGTCTCAAAGAGGAACGTACCGCGTGCATCAATCGTATCCGTGGCTTGCTGGCTGAATTTGGTGTCGTTTTGCCGCAGAGCCCTGAGGTGTTGCGGCAGCATCTGAACGATGTACTCGAAGATGGCAGCAATGACCTTGCCGGTATGGCCCGCCTGGTTCTGCAAAGAGCGCAGGATCAATGGCGAGAGATCGACGCACATGTCAAATGGTGCGATCAACGCATTGCTGAGCATCAGAGAGTCGACGAACAAGTTCAGCGTGCGGCCGAGTTGCTTGGGGTCGGCCCCATTACTGCCTCGGCGGTTGTCGCAACCGTCGGCGACTTCAGGCAATTCAAGAACGGCGCGCAGTTCGGTGCATGGTTGGGACTGACACCGAAACAACACTCCAGTGGCGGCAAGACCAGCCTGGGCAGCATTACCAAGCGTGGCGACAACTACCTTCGCACCTTGCTGATTCAAGGCGCTAAAGCTGTGGCGCTGACAGGTAAATATGACAATCCCATCTTCTTGTGGGTGCAGCAGTTGCGCGAACGATGTGGCTGGCAAAAAGCCGTGGTCGCCCTTGCCAACAAGAACGCGCGGATATTGTGGGCTGTCATGACGCGTGACAAACGCTATGACGCCAACCACGTCAGTGTCCGTCCTTCGACGACCATGCTGACTGCGACGTAAACGATGAAGACGCGAAAGCCGTAACCAACTCTCTCTCCAAGCCAGACGTGAAATCAAAGATGCTTTGAACAGGTCAGACCGGCAGCAGGCAAGCTCGAATGAAGGCAAGTGGATCGAATCGATGCCACGCGATGTGAATGGAGCCCTGCTGAGCGGTTCGTATCTGGGGCCGCACCAAGTGCAATAAGCCCGACTGTAGATGTGCAGTCTGTTCCTCGTTTCAAACACCTCACCTTTCGTCTGTCGCCAGGATAAATTGGTAGAAAGAAACTGCATGCTCAGAATCCTTGACTACGCGGGAAGTCCCTGTAGTGCCTTCATTCCGAAGTGCCATTGATTGCCCTTCTTCGTTTGATGCATCTCAGGATCTCGTTGACCTTTGTTGTTCTTGGTCGAGCTCGGTGCGGCAATCAAGGTGGCGTCCACTACGGTGCCGGTCTTGAGCATCAGGCCTTTGCTGGCCAAAGTAGCGTTGATGGTGGCAAACACTTGCAGGCTCAGGTTGTTGGCTTCGAGCAGGTGGCGGAACCTCAGAATGGTGGATTCATCGGGCAGGCGTGTGGCCCCAGGGTCAAGTCTTGCAAATTCGCAGTACAACGGCATGTCGTGCAGCGCCTCTTCCATGGCCGGGTCAGACAGGCCATAGAGTTGTTGCAGGACGTGGATGCGCAGCATGGTCTCAACAGGAAAGGCCGGGCGTCCGCCCTTGGCGCCTGCACCGCTTGGCGCAAACGGGGCAATCAAACTCACCAGTTCCCGCCACGGCACAACAAGGTTCATCTCGTCGAGAAGCACGCGTTTGCGGGTGCGCTTTGTGACCATCTCGAATCCGGTGCTGGCAAGACTGATTTGTTTCATAACCGTTTAACGTCCCGGCATCTCATGAGTTGTCAGGGTTTTGCAGAGTGTCCCTAAGCCAACAATCCATCAAAACTATGTTTTAGCGTACTGTAAATGCGAGTTGCAACCAACCTACACTCAGCACGGTACAAATGCGGTATTGTTGCCTACAACTTCGTGAAAAGACGGGCTTCCAGCCCACACCCGCACCCTTAAGGGTCAGTGGCCGAGATGGTCGCACTCCCAAAAAGGATGCGTTTGATAATGCGGAGCTTCTTGCCGTCCGCAGCATACCTGTCCATTCAGCGCGTCCAATTTACTAAAATATCTGTCACATAGCTTTTCGCCCCATTCATGTGTGGCCCAATGGGTAAGCTAAGAACTTCTCTATGAATAGCTTCAGCAACTGGAAAGTCACCATTTTTATAACCAAGCTCTGAATATGCATTTTGCAAATGGGGTGGAATAGGATAATGAATCATCGTACTTACTCCCTGTTGCAGCAAATACCCTTGCAATGCTTCTCGATTCTGACTGCGCACTACAAATAGATGCCATACGGGATCAGCCCATTCTGGGACAACTGGTAAAATCAGACTAGAATTTGTTAATTTACTGAGATATTCTGAAGCTATAACTTTCCTGCGGCTATTCCATGCATCTAAGGATTTAAGCTTTGCTCGCATGAATGCGGCTTGCAACTCATCCAAGCGCGAGTTGTAGCCCTTGACTTCGTTGTGATATTTAATTTGCGATCCATAGTTACCCAGCACGCGAATCTTTTGCGCTAACTCCGCATCATTCGTGGTGACTGCACCCCCATCTCCAAGCGCGCCCAAATTCTTTCCAGGATAAAAACTAAATCCTGCCGCATCACCTAATGTACCGACTCGCTTACCTTTGTAGCGTGCGCCATGCGCTTGCGCGGCATCTTCAATCACTTTGATATTGTATTTTTTGGCGATAGCGTTGATCCGGTCCATATCTGCGGGTTGACCATACAAATGCACTACCATGATGGCTTTGGTGCGCGGCGTGATGGCGGCTTCAATACGTGCAGGATCTATATTGTAAGTTCGCTCATCAGGTTCGACCGGGATCGGCGTTGCGCCAGCATAACTGGCAGCTAGCCAAGTGGCAATATACGTATTCGAAGGTACAATAACTTCATCACCAGCACCAATATCATAGGCGCGCAAGATCAGGTGAAGCGCATCCAGCCCGTTACCCACGCCGATGCAATGCTCAATTTCGCAATATTCGGCAAACTCCTTTTCAAACTGTTTAAGTTCGTTGCCCTGAATGTACCAACCGGAATTCAATGTGCGATCAAAGGCCGCTTCCAGCTCAGCACGTAGTTCTATGTGCGGGGTTTTGAGGTCAAGAAAAGTGACAGTGCCAAATAATTGCTCGTCACTCTGTGCTAGTTTTTCCAAGAATTGACGGGGGGTCACACAATGTGTCGAGCGCGCAACAAAATTCTCATGACGACTAATAATTTGTGCATCAATCAATTTTGCGGCACATTCGATCTGATAATCCTCAAAATCGAACTGGGCGAGTTGATTGTTCCAATCAACGGCAGCGGGGGTTTTTAATACACTTACACGCTGACGAAACTTCTCCCACACTTTCCAGGCATCAGTCAAAGAAATCTGTGCGCGCTGGCATTCCTGGCGATATATATACTCAATCGTGCCTATTTGATGTGCGGCAAGATAAATAGCCCAATCATTGTTAATAAAGGCAAGATAAACGGTCTCGAAATAGGGGTTGGCCTGAACCCGTTTCAGCAGTACATCTAATACGATATTAGTGTCCCACAAAAATAATTTGCGCATATTTTTCCGTCCAATGTTCCTGCATGATTTCTTTGTCTGTTTTTTCTGGTAAGTATTTATATTCTTTGCCGAATACTGAATCTTGCAACGCCTTAAATGCCAAATATTCCGCAGGATACTTACTTACAACACTTAAAGTAGTATCTTCAATCATTGCCACTTGAATCGAATCATCTTGAAGGACTACCTCTCTATCTGGTATATCCACCTTTACCGAAAAATGATCGTGTGCAAATTTAACAGGCTGCAAAAATCGTACCTGCCCCTTTTCAACCACGGCATCAATTAACATGCTGACACGCCTTTCATTTTGTCGCACGCTCGGCCAAAATAAACTGGTCGTAATCGCGTATGTAATCCTTTTCATCATAATGTTCAGATGCGAGCACCATGCAAACCGCACCTGAAGAGAAATTGTCCAGATCGCGCCACATCATTGGGCAGACATATAGTCCATAATATGAGCGATTAAGGTGAAAACGCTTTTTTTCTTTTCCATCGTCCATCACCACATCAAAACTACCTGACATAGCGACGATAAATTGATGCAGTTTTTTATGCGCATGCGATCCACGATCCGATCCGCCTGGAACATCATATAAATAATAGACACGCTTTATATCGAATGGAATATGTTGCCCACCCTCGATAAATGACAGATTTCCTCTTGGGTCGGTTACCTTAGGCAATTCAATAAGTTTGCAATCTACTAAGCTCATAACTTTTTCACTTGTTTCGCCGGGTTTCCAATAACAACGGCATTGGGTGGCACATCCTTGGTCACTACCGATCCAGCACCCACCATTGCATTTTCACCTATGGTCACCCCGGGCAATATAGTTGCATTCGCACCTATAGTTGCACCACCTCTAATAAAAGTGTTCAACTGTTCGTAAGGTGTCTTGGAGCGAGGAAAATTGTCATTAGTGAATGTTGCATTCGGCCCGATGAATACATTGTCTTCTATCCGTACACCATCCCATAGTTGCACACCACTTTTTATCGTAACGTTATCACCAATAACCACATCATTTTCAATTAAAACACTTGCGCAGATATTACAGTCAGCACCTATTTTTGCGCCGGCAAAAATTACACAAAATTGCCAGATACGTGTATCATCTCCAATGTCTACACTTTTTACATCTGCAAGTGGATGTATATTACATTTCATACAATTACCTGGCAGCTCTTGCGCCAACTCAGCGGGCCGCACAAAGGGCACCTGTGCACCAGCCTGGCGCGCAATCTCGGCAATTTCAGGGGCCTCTGTACTAACCACCACGCGTCGAGCAAGGAAGAAGCCAAAGCGGCTTCGATCGTCCAAACGATCAACGGCTTGCCGGCAATCAACTTGATGTTTTTGCGCGGAATCCCCTTTGAGCCACGGCGAGCCGGTATCCGGGCAAAGGATTTTCGGTTCGGTATTGGCATGAATCTGCTATATAGTTAGTAGCTTCTTTCGCACGTCAGGCGGGCACTACAAGCGGATTCGGCATATTGTTTTGCCTGCCCCGGCGTGGTGCCATCCGGTTGTGGCTCTGGGCCGGCAGAAGCTGAATATCGGGTTACTTCCTCCGACCGTGGCGACTCGATCTCGGCTTTGAGCACTTCGTACTCTTCCATCTTTAGTTGCAGGAAGCGGCCGTCTAGAGCGGCCCTTTCGGCCAGACCGCTTGGCGGCCCAGCCCTGCTCCTGCCCGGCCGGCAGTCCAGTTCCTTGGTCCCCGATAAAGAAGTCAGGGTCAAGGCCTTGGTCGCGCAGGCACAGCAAGTGAGTGGCCCAGCCGAATCCGTTGGGCGGCGAGAAGTTTGGTGGCCGGAAATCTCGTTGTGGTCATGCCGATGTGCTGCTATTAAAGAAGGGCAGCAAGTATCCGTGACTTTGAAACTTGCCCCTTGGCTGGTCGCCCCCAGCAGCGCTGAAACCGGGGAGAGTGTTACCTGGGTTTGAACCACGCCCGGTTTTCTGCCGGGGTGACTTATGAACGATCCAGCCAAGCAACAACTTGATCTGTAAGTGTAGCGGCATCAGCTCTGGCTGTCTGCAGATACACCTCGGGGGTTAGGGGTGCCTCGTAGGGGCTGTCAATTCCGGTGAAATTCTTCAGTTCGCCACGCCGAACTTTGGCGTACAGGCCCTTGGGGTCGCGCTGCTCGCACTGCTCCAGCGACGCGTCAACAAAAACTTCAACAAACTCGCCCTCACCAAAGAGGCTGCGCGCCATTCCCCGGTCAGCTCGAAAGGGTGAAATGAACGACGCTATCACTACCAAGCCTGCGTCCAGCATCAATTTGGCAACTTCAGCCACGCGACGAATGTTCTCCACTCGATCGGCTTCGGTAAAGCCCAGATTTCGATTGAGCCCGTGGCGCACATTGTCGCCATCCAGAATATAGGTATGCATACCCTGCGTATGCAACCGTTTCTCCAGCAAATTGGCAATGGTCGATTTGCCGGAGCCTGACAAGCCGGTAAACCAGATACAGCGCGGTGTCTGGTGCTTAATAGCCGCCCGCGCCGCCTTATCCACCGTAATCGCTTGCCAGTGGATGTTCGAGGCGCGACGCAAGGCAAACTCGATCATGCCCGCACCGACGGTTTCAAAACTGAACCGATCAATCAGAATAAAGCCCCCCAGCATGCGGTTCAGTGCGTAGGGCTCAAAGACGACCGGTTGCGCCAGCGACAAGTTCACCATGGCGATTTCATTCATGGCAAGAGTTGTAGCCGCCAAGTGGGCGCCAGTGTCGATGTCCTGCCTGTACTTGATGGCGGTCACGGTCGCGACTACTTCCTTGGTGTGCACTTTCAAGAGGTAAGCGCGTCCGGGCACCAATGGCTGGTCGCGCATCCACAACAAGCGCGCCTCAAACTGGTCTGCTACTTCGGGTGGCTCGCCTGCCGCCACAAGCACATCACCACGCCCCACGTCCACCTCATCAGCCAGCGTTAGCGTGACCGAGTCACCAACCGGCGCCTCCTGCAACTCACCCTGCCAAATCACAATCGCCTTGACCTGGGTCTGTACGCCCGACGGCAGCACCTTGACCTGGTCACCCGGGCGCACCACCCCCTGCGCGACGCGACCGCAAAAACCCCTGAAATCAGCATTAGGGCGATTGACCCACTGCACTGGCATACGAAACGACGCCTTGGCGACCGGGTTGACAATCTCGACCTGGTTCAAATATCCCATCAGAGACGGCCCGTCGTACCATGGCGTGTTGACGCTAGGTGCGACTATGTTGTCGCCTTCCAGCGCCGACAACGGCATGCTCTGGATCGATAAAAACCCCAAATCAGCCGCAAATGCACGATATTGGGCATCGATGCGGTCAAACTCATCTTGCTCAAAATTCACCAGATCCATCTTGTTGATGGCCAGCACAATCTGGCGGATACCCATCATTGACACAATGCGCGAATGCCGCCTGGTCTGCGTAATCACGCCCTTGCGGGCATCTACCAAAATAACAGCCAATTGCGCCGTGGATGCGCCAGTGGCCATGTTGCGGGTGTATTGCTCGTGACCAGGGGTATCGGCCACGACAAACTTGCGCGCATCGGTCGCAAAGAAGCGATAAGCCACATCGATGGTGATGCCCTGCTCACGCTCCGCCTGCAAACCGTCCACTAGCAGTGCAAGATCGACCCGGTTGCCTTGTGTGCCATATTTCTTTGAGTCATCCTCAAGCGCCTGCAACTGATCTTCAAAGACACATTTAGCCTCATGCAGCAAGCGCCCAATCAGAGTCGATTTGCCGTCATCCACGCTGCCGCAAGTAATAAAACGCAGCGTTGCCTTGTGAGCGGATGTCAACATCAAAAGTATCCTTCCTGCTTCTTCTTTTCCATCGAACCCGGTTGGTCCGAGTCAATCAGGCGGCCCTCGCGCTCGGATGCGCGGGCCGCCAGGGTCTCGGCAATAATGTCCTCCAGCGTGGCAGCGGTGCTGTCTATGGCACCGCTCAACGGGTAACAGCCTAGCGTGCGGAAGCGCACCAGTCGCAGTTGGGGAGTCTCCCCGGGCTGCAGCGGCAGGCGCGCATCGTCTTGCAGGATCATTGTTCCCTCGCGTTGCACCACCGGCCGCACCTTGGCAAAGTAGAGCGGTACGATGGGAATCTCTTCTTGCGCTATGTACTGCCAAACATCGAGTTCGGTCCAGTTTGATATTGGGAACACCCGAATGCTCTCAAGCGGCTTGATATGGGTGTTATACAGATTCCACAATTCGGGACGTTGTGCCTTCGGCTCCCAGCGGTGCCCTGGCGCTCGAAACGAAAAAACCCGCTCCTTGGCGCGCGATTTTTCTTCATCGCGCCGCGCACCGCCCAGCACCACGTCAAATTGATGCGCGTCCAAAGCCTGCTTGAGACCCTGGGTTTTCATCACATCCGTGTAATAGCTGGAGCCGTGGGTAAACGGCGTGACGCCAGCATCCAGACCCAGCTGGTTGGTGTGGACAATCAGCTTCATACCCGCTTCGGCCACCGTGCGATCACGGTGCGCAATCATTTCGCGAAATTTCCAGGTGGTGTCCACATGCAACAGCGGAAACGGCGGCACCGCGGGATAAAACGCCTTGCGTGCCAAGTGCAACATAACGGATGAATCCTTGCCAATTGAATACATCATCACCGGGTTGCGGCCAGCCGATATGGCCTCACGCAGTATCTCGATGCTTTCAGCCTCAAGCTGATGCAAGGTGGGGTCTAAGCGAATCATAGTGAGTCGTTAATGTGAGAAATAAGTGTCAAACATGGCCGCGTGACCCAGAGCTACAAACTCGGGGTTCAACACGGGTTGGTCCAGTCCGTAGCGCAGTGGCAGCCCGGAGAAGTCAAGCACGCAACCACCGGCCAATTCCAAAACACATTGAGCTGCTGCCGTGTCCCATTGGCTGGTCAGGCCAAATCGGGGATACACATCCGCCACACCTTCGGCAACCCGGCAAAACTTCAGCGAACTACCGGCTTGCGTCAGGACGTAATCAGTTTGGAGCGTGGTAAGCCAATCCGTCAGCCGGTCAGCCCCATGCGAGCGGCTACCCACAACCCGCACAGCGCCGGTCGCGTGAGCTCCAGCGGTGCGGATAGTGACCGGCTTTTCGGCCAGGGCGCTGATCTTGAAGGCGCCGATCGATTCAGCAGCGTAAAACAATTCGCCCAATGCAGGAGCAAAAACCACACCTGCCAGGGTCTTGCCCCGATGCACCAGAGCAATATTGACGGTGAATTCGCTGGTACGCTTGATGAACTCTTTGGTGCCGTCCAGTGGATCGACCAGAAAGAAAGTATCGACGCCGCTGGCAGTCTGGGTTGAAGTAGACTCCTCGGACAAGACAAATATGCTTGGGAAGGCGCACTCCAACTCCCGGCGAATCACGGCATCGGATCGCAAGTCTGCCTCGGTCAGTGGCGATGCATCAGCCTTTTCCCAAGCCAAAATATCCGCACCGTAAACCGCCATCACCTCGCGGCCAGCCGCAAGCGCTATGTCGCAGAGCAGCGTCAATTGCTCTTGGGTAATTTTCATGCAGCCACTGACCACCAAAGTTTGAAACCAATCACCATCAACACCGCTGCCAACGACGCACGAAGCAGACCATGCGGCATGCGCGCCGACAAGACAGCACCCAGCAGCACCCCCGGTATGGAACCAATCAACAGGTTACCCAACAGGCCAAAATCTACGTTGCCAATCAGCAGATGCCCCATTCCGGCAAATATCGCTAACGGTATGGCGTGAACAATGTCGGTGGCAATCAGACGCGGGGGCGTTAACCGTAGCGGATACAAATAGGCCAGAAAGACCGCTCCCAGGGCGCCCGCGCCGACCGAGGTCAGGGTGACCAATATCCCCAATGCGGCCCCAGCCATCACCGTTAATGGTGCCTGGGTTGACTTGAAGCGAGCGGCGTTGCCGACCCGCAGGCGCCTGCCCAGCCCGTGCAAGGACTTCTGAAACACGATGCCAAACGCAGTCACGATCACGGCACAGGCAATAGTGGCTTTGAGCAGCGTAACCGCCGATCCATCTGCCGGGTGCCACTTCATCCACACCAGCGTCAAGGCCGACGCGGACAAGCTACCCAACCACAGACGCCTGACCACCTGCCAGTCAATCAAGCCGTGGCCATGGTGAACCCGGGTCGCAAAAATCTTGGTAATGGCCGCGAACCAGAGGTCAGTGCCCACCGCGTTGAGCGGTGCAATGCCAAATACCAGCAGCAGCAGAGGTGTCATCAAAGCACCGCCGCCTACACCGGTCAGCCCGACCAGAAAACCAGTGCCGGCCCCGGCGACGATCAACATTGGATTCATGAGTTGTTTAGGCTGTTAGCGCACGTGTGGTCTTCGCAAGAAGCTACCAAATGTGTAGCAATACACGCCTCAAGACAATTTTCATTGCATCGGCAGCGGCATTGAAACTTGGTCATCGCGCCGCCCCGGGTCCGGCGTCTGCCAGTGCCACCAAATCCGCCTCAAACCGCTGAAGTACCGCATCGCGGTCCAGATAGGCCTGGGCATAGGCGTGGCCTGCCGCGCCCAGCCGCTGGCGCAACGCCGGATCTGCCGCCAGCGTGCGTACTGCCAGGGCAAAAGCAGCCACATAATCAGGAGCCACCACCAAGCCGCAAGCGGACCCACCGTCCCCTCCCACCACGTTCGCCAGTTCTGTGCCCGCGACGGCGGTGGCAAACACGGGTCGCAGCATACCGGTGAGCTTGCTGGGCATCACCAGAGCGGCCGCGTCAGCACGCTGGGGCAACAGGTGAATGTCGGCAAAAGCCAGTAAAGCGGGCAATCGCTCAATCGGCTGCAATGCCGTGAACCGCACGTTGGGCGAGCCCTGGCAGCGTGCCACCAAATCAGCCCGGCCCGCCCCATCACCACCAGACACAAACACGATTTGCTTAACATCAATTTCAGAAACAATAGCGTGAAGCGCTTGTTGCATGGGCGCTACAGGCACATTGCGCTTTGAAAAAGGGACAGGGCGGTCCACCCCGGATTCAGCGATTTCCGGTTGCCGCCGCCATAACAGACGCGCCACCTCCGACAGCACCTACAGCCCTGGCTTCGCGCCCATGTTAGCTTGGCTTCGTGAAAGCGGCGGATCAGCGCCGGGATGACGTGACTGTTTTGCGGGTGGTAGTTGTCGCCCGGGCCGTAGAGGTTGGTGGGCATGACGCTGCGGTAGTCGCGGCCATACTGGCGGTTGTAGCTCTCGCAGAGCTTGATGCCGGCAATTTTGGCCACGGCATAGGGCTCGTTGGTGGGTTCCAGCGTGCCGGTGAGCAGCGCGTCCTCGCGCATCGGCTGCGCGGCCAGGCGCGGGTAGATGCAGCTGCTGCCCAGAAACATGAGCTTTTGCACGCCGTGCGTGTGCGCCGCGTGGATGACGTTGGCCTGCACCATCAAGTTGTCATAGATAAAGTCTGCCGGATAGGTGTTGTTGGCATGGATGCCGCCCACTTTGGCGGCGGCCAGATAGACCTGGCTGGGCGCTCTTGGGCGAAGAAGTCTTGCACGGCTTGCTGGTTGCATAAGTCGAGCTCGGCACGGGTGCGGCTGACGATGGTGAGTGGGGGCATGGATTGCCGCGCTTCGCTCGCAATGACACCGGTATCGTCATTGCGAGGAGGAACGACGTGGCAATCCATGGCTTGCAATTGGCGCACTATTGCAGAGCCCACCATGCCCTGGTGACCAGCGACGTAGATTTTGGCTTGCGTCATGGGCGTTGGTTGCTATTGATTTTGTAGCCGCTTGCGCTTACTGCGCGGGGGCTGGAGGCGGATTTATTCAACGCTTATGTTAACGCTGTAGCCGTGCTGCTTGAGCAGTGCATGTTTATTTTTGTGCCGTCAGGCGATATTGCTGTAACCGACTATTTATTTTGTCGGGGATAGTGACCTCAATCAAGCCACGTGCCACAAGCACGCGAATGACCTTATTGAGCTGCCCGGACACTTCTTTCTGACCCAGAGCGGCAGAAATGTCGCGTTTGCTCATGGGCGTCTTGGCCAACAATTGCAATACTTTAACGTCAAGCGTCAGGCCAGACTCTGGCTGCGACTCTGGCTGCGACTCTGGCTGCGACTCTGGCTGCGACTCTGGCTGTCCACTGCCCTTGATTTCAGCAGGCGCTTTGAACACTGTCACCGCCATGCCACCCTGGGTGGCTTCAAATTCTGGCTCAGGCAAGCCATAGGCCACAAAGGCGTCAATCACCCGGCGTACGCCACTGCCATATTTTTCAATCAGTTCGAGCTCTTTAAAGATGGTGGCGAGCTGTTTGTTGCGCAGGTGCGATTTGTAGTGGCCGGTTTTGATCTTTTCAACAGTCAGGTCATCGAGCAGCACACCGGGGTTAAAAAACTCGATGCGGTCGTCAAAGACTTTAATGCTGGAGTCGTTGGCGCTGCGGTATCGTCATCGCGAGGCCGCAGGCCGTGGCGATCCATCTCGTATCGTCATCGCGAGGCCGCAGGCCGTGGCGATCCATGTTGTTCTCGCGGCATGGATTGCCACGTCGCTTCGCTCCTCGCAATGACAGCCTTTTTGGATTGCCACGTCGCTTTGCTCCTCGCAATGACAGCCGGTTTCGTCATCGCCCGGCTTCCTCGGAAACCTCAAACTCGTGCTGCAGCATGTCAATCTCGGCCTTGAGCGCCTCGTATTCATGCGTCTTGCGCTGCAAAAAGCGGCTGGTCAGCGCGGCTTTTTCGGCGATGCCCGCGGGGGTGAGCAGGTAGGCGTAGGCGAGCTTGCGTTTGCTGCTTTTGAAGTTCTGCATCTTGAGCAGGCCCTTGCTCAGCAGCGCTTGCAGGCAGAAGTTGGTTTTGCCCAGACTCACGCCCAAAGCGGCGGCCAGGTCGCGCTGGTTGATCTGCGGTTGGGCTTGGAGCAGGCGCAGCACTTTGAGGTGCGTTTCTTCGTGCAGGGTGGTGTTTTCGGGCATGGAGCGTACCAACAGAACGGCTCCCCTGGGCGGCGCCTGTTTTCTCTCGGGCAGGCTACCGCAGTGTCGATTGACACTTTTTGTTCAAATTATGAACGGATGGTAGCACGGGGGGAAGGGGCTTTGCGCGAATTTGTCATCGCGAGGCCGCAGGCCGTGGCGATCCATCTCGCATCGTCATCGCGAGGCCGTAGGCCGTGGCGATCCATGAAGTC
>CAWJOT010000002.1:0-67928 GCA_963844495.1 uncultured Pseudomonadota bacterium | reverse complement strand
AGCAGCACATAGCGTCCCGCCTGGTCGGCGGATTCCTCGTGCAGCAGGCCGATCCAGTCCAGCGCTGTCAAGGATTCGAGAACAGGTTCAATTTCAACCGAGTCCAGCCGCAGCGCCGCGCAGAGTTGCTCGATCGTTAATCCCTTCTCGATCGTGCTGCGAACCTGGTGCAGTTGTTGCAGGATTTCCAGCGCGAATCGGAACTGCATGCCGTGCGCGTGAGAGCGGCGTTCGATGCCGCCCAGCAGCCCCGGCAAATAGGCGGCAATGACCGCGCCGAGCAGCACGATGACCCAGGCGACGTAGATCCAGACCAGAAGTATCGGTACCGTCGCGAACGCGCCGTAAACCACCGAATAGGTTGGCACCTTGCTCAGATACAGGGCCAGCAGCTTCTTGGCAACTTCAAAGCCTCGCCGAAACAAACAGGCCGCCGATCCAGGCGTGACTCCACCGAACCCGCGTGTTGGGCACGTAGTAGTACATGGCCGCCATCGCCCATGCGATCAACAAAAACTGCAGCACGTCAAGCGAAACCCGCAATTCGCCAGGCATAAAGCCGACCAGACCAATCGAGGCCGATATGGCGTAGGAGGTCAGATACAGACTCACGCCAAGCAGCAGCGGCCCGAGCGTGATGCCAGCCCAGTAAATCAACACCCGCTGTGCCAGTGAGCGTGGTATGCGCACACGCCAGATGCTGTTGAGTGTGCGATCAATCGTGAGAGCCAGGGCCAGCGCCGTTGTGAAAAGGAAGGCGCCACCGACGGCACCCAACCTGCTTGCCTTGCCAGCAAACTGTGTCAGGGAGCCCAGCACCTGGCGCGCAATGTTTTCTGGAATCAAGCTATCGAGCAGCCATTGTTGCAGCACAGTCTGGAATTTTGCAAACATCGGAAACGCTGTAAACACCGCCAGCGCTACCGTCATCAATGGCACCAGGGCAATGATGGTCGTGAAAGTCAGACTGCTTGCGGTCAGACTGAGCCGATCTTCGCGAAAACGTTCGCGCAGCGTCAGTGCCGTGTTTTTCCAGGGAAACGTCGACAAGCTTCGGACCAAATTTTTCAGGTATTCGGTCCAGCTCGGGCGCACGGGGGGTCGCTGGTTCGATGGCAGGGTCATGGCCGCTATGATGCCATCTCCATGCTCAATCAACAAAACATCTCGCTGCCGGTGACCGTCACACGCTGGTGGGCAGTTGCGAGCCTGCTCGCGCTGATCGCTCTGGGGCTGGCCTGGGAACTGGTTCTGGCGCCGATCCGTCCGAACGGTTCGTGGCTGGCGCTCAAGGTGCTGCCGCTGTGCCTGCCGCTGGCCGGATTGCTTAAAATGCGCCTGCACACCTATCGTTGGCTCAGTCTGCTGGTCTGGCTTTATTTTGCCGAGGGTGTGGCGCGCACCACCGACATGGCACCACTGAGTTCGCGCCTGGCATTGCTGGAAGTTGCGCTGAGCCTTAGCCTGTTTGCGGCCTGCGCGGCGCATGTACGATTGCGGCTGGCCGCAGCCGCGCCAAGGAACGTCGGCGATGCGTGAGCTGCTCGCGACCTTGCGCGGGATCGTTGGCGCGGCGCACGTTCTCAGCGAGGGCGACCTCAGCGCCTGGGAACAGGACTGGCGCAAACGCGCTCAGGGCAGGGCACTGGCGGTGGTGCGCCCGGGCTCGACGCCTGAAGTCTGTGCCGTAGTCAAGGCCTGTGCGGCATTTTGCGCTGCGAACCCCGGCAGCGGTGTGAGCCTCGTGGCGCAGGGCGGCAACACCGGCCTGGTCGTCGGCGCGACGCCCGATAGCTCGGGTCGGCAGATCGTGCTGAGCCTGCAGGGTCTGAACAAGATCCGTAGCCTTGACGTCGAGAATCTGACGCTCACGGCAGAGGCCGGTTGCGTCCTGCAAACCCTGCAGGAGCATGCGCAGGCCTCCGGGCTTTTGTTCGCGCTGAGTCTCGCCGCTGAGGGAACCTGCACCATCGGCGGCAACCTCGCGACCAACGCCGGGGGCACGCAGGTCCTGCGCTACGGCAATGCGCGCGAGCTGTGCCTGGGCCTGGAAGTCGTTGGCGCTGACGGCGAAGTCTGGCACGGCTTGTCTGGCCTGAGAAAGGACAACACCGGCTACGACCTGCGCGATCTGTTCATCGGGTCCGAAGGTACGCTGGGCATCATCACTGCGGCAACGGTCAAGCTCTATCCCGTGCCTGCGGCACGGCTGACGGCGTGGGTTGCGGCGGATTCGCTCGAACATGCCGTCGAGTTGCTCGCTCTTTCGCAGCGCCACCTCGGCCCGGGGCTCACCGGTTTTGAGGTCATGGGGCAGTTTGCCCTGGGCCTCGTATTCAAGCACTTTGCGCAGTTGCGCCCGCCGCTGCCGCTTGCATCGCCGTGGTGTGTGTTGCTTGAATGCACGGATCATGAGTCCGAGGCGCACGCCAGAGCCGGTTTGGAACGCCTGCTCGAGGCTGCGCTGGAGCGCGGCCATGGCAGCGATGCCGTAGTAGCGGAAAGCCTGCACCAGGCAAACCAGTTGTGGCACATCCGCGAGAGCATCCCGCTGGCACAGCCGCTTGAGGGGTTGAACATCAAACACGACATCTCGGTTCCGGTCTCACGGATTCCCGAATTTGTCCGCGGCACAGACGCCATGCTGCAAAGGGAAATTCCCGGCGTGCGCCTGGTCAACTTCGGACATCTGGGGGACGGCAATCTGCACTACAACGTGCAGGCACCGGTCGGTGTCGATGCCGCCACGTTCCTGCACGAGCAGGAGGACCGCGTAAATGCCATGGTCTTCGATTCAGTCGTTGATTTTGGCGGTTCGATCTCGGCCGAACATGGTGTTGGCAGCCTGAAAGTAGCACAACTGGAGAAGTACAAGTCTGCCACGGCGTTGTCCATGATGCGCGCCATCAAACGCGCGCTGGACCCGCAAAACCTGTTGAATCCTGGGCGCGTGATTCGCTTTTGATTGGGATGCGCGCGCAGCCTATCGCGCGATCATGCAGTTCGTCGCAAAACGCGTGCACCCCGGATTTGATACGCATACATTCTCTTCATCGGGCCGCGAAGGTCCAAAACCGGAGAGAGTAAATGAACACCAATCGCGCGACACGTTTTGCCGGACTGATCGCTGCCGTGCTGATGACCGCTGTCATTAACGGTGCCATGCTGTTGAAATTCGATGCCACCGCGCGGCAGGGGACTGTGTCGATGACTGGCCAATCCGCGTCCGCTGCCGCCGAGCAACCCGGCAATATGGTTATCAGACGTCGGTCTTGATTGATGAACATCTTCCTGTCATTGGTTGGCTGGTCGCTCCTGTTCATCTTGTGCTGGCCTCTGGCACTGCTGGCTCTGGTGATTTGGCCCATTGTCTGGTTGCTGTCGATTCCGCTGAGGCTGGTGGGGATCGGCGTTGGCGCACTGTTGGCGCTGATCAAGAGCATCTTGTTTCTTCCAGCCAGGATGCTCGGTTATCGGGGGTAGTGCGAAGATCGCGTCATTAGTCGCGACGAACATTGGGGCCGCGGCATTCAGGTGGCTCGCCATATCCGGTGGAACGCACCTTCCGCTCAAGCGATAGTTCCACCTGAAACCACAGGCAGGAATTGTTTTCGTACCGGAAGTTCCACACCAGACCGCGCTCGCGTGCAAGCATCTCCATTTCGCTTGGCCGACCCAGGATTTGACGCACATCGTCGTGCGTCATGCCAGGGCTGATCAGGCTGAAGTTCTGCTCATTCAATACCTGCTCGGCGCGGCTGACCCGGCCGCCTGAATCCACATAGACAAACCAAGTGTGCCTGCCAAATGGTCCGCGCGCAAACTCCAGTCGAACGCCTTGATTCAGTGGTAGCTCCGCGTCAGGTTCGCCCATGCGTGCCACGATCTGGTCGCGGCTCATGCCGACCACAGCTTGTGGTGGCGCATAGCTGCTGCAGGCCGAAGGCAGCAGGCACAAGATCAGCCAGTTCCAAGACGACAACCGATGGTGGACCACAGACGCTCCAGGACAACGGCTGGTTAGTCCACGACAAACACCTTGGCTCCAATATCGCTTGTGTGGTGTCTGTGCGCTTCAGCGTTGTCTGCAACTTGGTAGCTGGTACCCGGCGTGAGGGTGAACTTGCGCCCATCTTCGAGCTCGACATGAAACTCGCCTTCGAGACAATAGAAGACATGGCCCTTTGAGCACCAGTGATCCATGAGGAAGTCCGCAGAGTACTCGACAATTCGCACGCGGATATCGCCAAAGTTGCCAGTGCGCCAGTGCGACGTTCCACGTTCACCTTTGTGTTCCGTTGGCTCTATCTTGGACCAATCTGTGGTGACGAATGGAATATTGGACATTTGCATGGCGGATCTCCTTGTTGAATTGTCTAATTCTGTAGCGTCGGGCAGACGCGCTCTCGCGCAGGTGGCGCTCACCGGTGCGGCTGCCACGTAGCCCTTCTGGTAGGTCGCTGCGCGGGTCGGCGCATCTGCTCACAACCAAGCCAATCGCGGTAAATTCGGGCAAGTCCGTCATCCTTGCAAATGACTTCCAATCGGTGCGAAATCCCGAAACCGCGTCACTTGAGACTGGATAAATTGACCGTCGGGAGGTGAAGGGAGCCTCGCAATGCGATGGCTGATGCCCGGGGACTTTATCAATATCGCCCCTATCTTAATCACTTCTTACTCCCACCATGTGGTCATTTGTTCTCTCAATGGTAAAGCCACACGACTGGTTTTTGGAACAGATTTATTATTCGAGCAACTGACGTGGATTCGGAGACCTTGGCCTGTTGACCGACACCAAGAGACACATCGCAGAAGTAGCGGTTTGCGATCTGCCTCCTCCAGACCGGCCATTGGCCGCTACGCCCGACCGACAGCAAAGGGGCGTTGATTTCGGCAGCCGGGATACCCGCAATCGCTGCAACTCGGTCAGACGATGGTGGCTTCCAAGAGCGCACGGACTTTTCCTATAACCGACATTGCGATCGTTACCTGCTGGCGCATTAACTCCCAATTCAAAGACGCGGCCCCAACCCGTGCCAAGTGGATCTTTTCAGCCTGTAACATGATCGGGTGTGCAGCCACTACCAAGCCCTCAAGGAACAGGATAAGTACCGCCGCTATTTCGGCGTCGAACCGCCGCTCAAGCCCGGTAACTGGGACCTGTGGCCAGGGTATTTGGGAGCGTTCATACGGCGTCATCCGCACGCCGAAATAGGGGACGTGGCCGTACCAGGCCGCGAGGCCTTGAGCGGCCTATTCGGACTCATCCCGCACTGGTCGCAGGACACCAAGACAGCTCGGCATACCTTCAATGCCAGGAGCGAAACCGTGGCGGAGAAACCAAGCTTCAGGGACGCCTGGAAGCGTACCCAGCACTGCATCATCCCGGCAGAGGTCATCTTCGAGCCTGACTGGCGCAGCGGCAAGTCGGTAGCCACCAAGATCGTCCGTGCCGACGCTGAGCCGATGGGTATTGCCGGGCTGTGGGCGTCGTGGAAATCCCCCACGGGCGAGGTGATTCACAGCTACACGATGCTCACCGTCAACGCCAATGATCATCCCCTGATGAAGCTATTCCACAAGTCAACCGACGAGAAGCGCATGGTGGTCATCCTGCCCACTGAGCGCTATCAGGACTGGCTGCAGGCTCCAGCCCAGCACAGCATGGAATTCCTGCGGCCTTTTGCGGCTGAGGGATTGGCGATACAGCCCCCGTCCACGATCTGAGCAATGACCGCGTATTCGGTTCTCTTCGTCTGCATGGGCAATATCTGTCGCAGTCCGACGGCTCACGGTGTGTTTCGACAAAAGGTCTTTGACCTGGGGTTGTCGAAGACGGTGGCAGTCGATTCGGCTGGCACGCACAATTACCACCCCGACAGCCCGCCAGACGAGCGTTCACAGGGTCATGCCGCCAGGCGTGGGTACGACATCTCAGACTTGAGGGCTAGGCAGATTCATCATGCGGACTTCAAGACGTTCGACCTGATTTTGGTGATGGACTTGGACAACCTCGCCATGGTGCAAGAACAGTGTCCGGCTGCGCACCGACACAAGGTTCGCCGACTGACAGAATTCTGTTTACAGTTCCACAGCGACGTGGTGCCGGATCCATACTATGGTGATGCGAAGGGCTTCGAGCATGTGCTGGATTTGGTGGAGGATGCCTGCGACGGACTGATCAAGCACGTCGAGCAGCACCAAACATTGGACGTCAAGAAGGGATACTGATTATGGAACTGATACAAGGCATCGAGACACGTCGAAGCATCCGCGGATTCAAATCCACACCAATACCTGAAGAAACCCTCAGGTTGGTTCTTCGATTGGCGAACTGCAGCCCGTCCTACACCAACACCCAGCCGTGGGAGGTGGCGGTGGTAACCGGAGCCAAACGTGATCAACTGAGCAGAATTCTTTACACCCTGGCTTGCTCTGGCGTCGCCAGCAGTTCCGAAATGCCCACGCCGCTGCAATGGCCGACTGAATTGGCAGACAGATCGAGCGAGCACAGCGCCCGCAGATTTCGTGTGCTTCAGATCGAGCGCGATGATGCCAAGGGAAGAAACGAGCTGCGCCTGATGAATTACGAGTTCTTCGGCGCGCCTTGCGTTCTGCTTCTGTTCATGGATAGCACACTGAGCCAGTGGTCAACATTCGACATGGGTTTGTTCACGCAGACACTCGCGTTGGCAGCCCATGGTCTGGGACTTGGCACTTGTCTACAGGCGTCATTGACGCACTACCCAGACGCCGTTCGCGAATTCCTGGATCTACCCCAAAGCAATAAACTGGTGCTCGGTATCTCGCTGGGCTACCCAGACCCCGCGGCCAAGCTCAACAGTTATCGGAGCTCAAGAAAGAGTCTGGATGATTTTGTGAAATGGTATCGGTAGCGGACTGCCAACCGGGCAATCTGCGCTCAAGAAACATCATATTGCCACTGCCACCACCCCAACCAAGAACGCATCTGCATACCCGAGAAGTCATTCACCGCGGCTTTCAGCGTACTGACCGTCCGTGGGACATCGAAGCCGAAATGCGCGACACGAAGACGCACCCTATGGACATCCCAGGAGAAGGGACCTGGCAGCCCGGAGAGCCTCTGCACAACCTGTCGATACGGGTAACGATTGACGACGGGTTTGTGATACGAGAGATTGCAGCGGCAATGGATGGCGTGCCGCACCCCGAATGCCCGATGGCTCAAGCTCCCATGCAGAAGATGATTGGATGCACCATGGGGCCGGGCTGGCGCCATGCCATTCAGCGAAACCTTGGCGGCGCACGGGGTTGCACCCACCTGCGCGAGCTTCTTTTCAACATGACCACGGTCGCGTTCCAGAACCTGCCCGAAGGACCGCTTCCTGACGCTATTGACGGCTCTCCGCCGCACTTCGTGGGCCAATGCCTGGCCTGGAATGTCAATGGGTCAGTGGTCCAACGTCACTACCCGGCATTCGTCGGGTGGCAACCAAAGGTTGGGCTCAAAGATCCCAAGCTGCGGTAGTCAATGGAGCACTAGGATAATTGAAGGTCTGGAGCGGGTGAAGAGAATCGAACTCTCGTATGCAGCTTGGGAAGCTGCCGTTCTACCATTGAACTACACCCGCCTGGGTGCCGAATTATAGGTCTCTCCCAACGGCACTATCAGGTCGCAACGGGTTTGCTGATCAGGTCGATGCGAGCCAGGACTTCGGGCGTTAGTTTGGGCAGCACGTCCACGGCGCCGAGGTTTTCGCGCAATTGCGAAACCCGTGACGCACCAGTGATCACGCTGCTGACTTTTGGGTTGTGGGCGGCCCAGGCGATGGCGAGCTGGCTCAGGCTGCAATCGAGTTCCTTGGTGATGACTTCGATCTGTGATACGGCGGCATTGCGCGTCACGTCGGTCAAGCCTTTGACGAGAAAACTCATGCCATCAAGGGACCCGCGGCTGCCCTCGGGAATCCCCTGGCGATATTTGCCGGTAAGCAGGCCACAAGCGAGCGGACTCCAGGTCGTCAGACCCAAGCCGATGTCATCGATTAGCCTGGCATATTCGTGCTCCACTCGCTTGCGGTGAAACAGGTGGTATTGAGGTTGCTCCATCACCGGCTTGTGCAGGTGATGGCGTTCGGCGATGCTCCAGGCCGTGCGAATGTCGTCGGCAGACCATTCGCTGGTGCCCCAATAAAGGGCCTTACCCTGGGAGATCATGTCGCTCATCGCCCACACCGTTTCCTCGATCGGCGTGTTGGGGTCGCTGCGGTGGCAGTACACCAGATCGATGAAGTCCAGGCCCATGCGCCTGAGGGATCCGTCAATGGCCTGCATCAGGTACTTGCGGTTTAGCGTGTCCTTGCGATTGACCGAGTCACCTTCGCGCTCCAGGCCCCAGAAAAACTTGGTCGAGACCACGAAACTCACGCGTGGCCATTTCAGCGCCTTTATGGCTTCGCCCATCAGCGTTTCGCTCTTGCCAACTGCGTAGGCCTCGGCGTTGTCAAAGAAGTTGATGCCCGCGTCCATGGCGATGGCCATCATTTCGCGCGCGGCGCCGGCATCAACCTGATTGTGATAGGTCACCCACGAGCCCATGGACAGTTGGCTCACTTGGAGGCCGCTGCGGCCCAGCCTTCGATATTGCATAAAGGTACTCCGTAAGATGCCGGGTCAGACTCGCTGGCCGCCGTCAATCGCGATTTCGGCGCCGGTGATGTAGGACGATTTTTCGCTGCAAAGAAACTCGATCAGGTCGGCCACCTCGTCGACGGTGCCCAGGCGGCGCATCGGTATGTTGTTCTGCACGATGGTATCGGTGCCGGGGGAGAGGATCGCCGTGTCGATTTCGCCAGGTGCGATGGCGTTCACGCGCACACCCATGCAGGCCATGTCAGCGGCCATTTCGCGGGTTAGCGCGGCCAGTGCCGCCTTCGAGGTTGCGTAGGCCGCACCGGCAAACGGATGGACACGGTAGCCTGCAATCGAGCACAGGTTCACGACTGAGCCGCGCGCATTTGAAAGCTCCTGGGCAAAGCCGCGCGTCAGGATCAGCGGGGCATAGAAGTTGGTGTTGTACATGGCCTGCCAGACCTTCAGATCGGTCGTCAGGGAATTGACCCGTTCCCCCATCTGACCCTTGGGCGAAATGCCAGCATTGTTCACAAGTGCGTGCAATCGGGAGCCGCCAAGCAGGGGGCGCAAGGCATCGACCGTGCGCCCGATCTGGTCGAGGTCAGACAAATCGAGTTCAACATGCGTGTTCTCCTCCGTGCTCCACGGGCAGAGCGTGGGCAACGGGTGTCGTGATAGCGTGATGACGCGCCAGCCCAGGCTGCGAAAGCGCTGCGCCACCGCGTGGCCGATGCCACGGCTGGCGCCCGTGACGATGGCAGTTTTGCGTTCTGGCATCGGGATCAATCGCCTTTGGAGGCGCGACGGGTCCGGCGCTGCAACATTTGCATGAGAAGAAACAGGGTGGTCGAAAAGACAATCATGATGGTCGCCACGGCGGTCAGCGCCGGGGTCATGCTGTCGCGTAGTCCGGAAAACATCTCGCGTGGCAAGGTGCGTTGATCGGGTCCGGCGATGAGTAGCGCAATCACGACATCGTCAAACGAAGCAGCAAAGGCAAACAGCGCGCCAGAGGCCATGGCCGGCATGATGCTGGGCAGGGTGACACGCATAAAGGTGACCCTGGGTGTGGCGCCACAGGCCGCCGCCGCCCGTGCCTGGTTCTGGTCCAGCAATTCGAGCGCGGTCAGCACTGGCACGACGACAAAAGGGACCGCGATGACCGTATGCGCGATGATCATCCCGGTGTAGGTGCTCGTCAGCGACAGGGGCGCGAGGAAGAAATACGAGGCTACGGCAATCAGGATCACCGGCACGATCATCGGCGAGAGCACCACCATCTTGAGCACTGCGCTCCACCAGGCGCGCTGGCGTGCCAGGCCCAACGAAGCCATGGTGCCGAGCACCACCGAGGCAGCGGTAGCGACGATACCGATGAACAGTGAATTGCCCAGCGCTGACAACCATTTGCCACCTCCGAGAACTTCGTGGTACCAGCGCAGTGACAACCCAGGCAACGGGTAAGTGAGGAACGAGCCGCTGGAAAACGACAGCGGAATGATCGCTGCGATTGGCGCAAGCAAAAAGACCAGAACGGCCGCGCAGATCGTCCAATAAATGAGCTTCCACGGCTTCATCGCTGCATCACCCCATCGAGAGCGCGCGCCCGCCCGAAACCTTGTGTGCCACGGCATACAGAAGGAGCGTGGTGACCAGCATCATCAGGCCCAGCGCCGAGGCCAGTCCCCAGTTGCCGGTGTCGGTCGTGTAGGTTGCCACGAAGTACGACAGCATCTGGTCCGCTCCGCCGCCCACCAGTGCGGGCGTGATGTAGTAGCCCATGGCCAAAATGAATACCATCAGCGACCCTGCGATGATCGCCGGTGCTGCCATGGGCAGATAGACCCTGAAAAAGGCCGTGACCGGCGGTGCACCCAGACTGGTCGCGGCGCGCATGTAATGCGGCGGAATGCCTTTGAGGACACCGTACAGGGGCAGAATCATGAACGGCAACAGCACATGCGTCATCGCAATCAGCACGCCGGTTCGGTTGTAGATCAGCGTCAAGGGCTCGCTGATCAGGCCCAGATCCATGAGCAGGGTGTTGACCATGCCCTCTCGCTGTAGCACCACGACCCAGGCCGCGGTGCGCACCAACAGCGAGGTCCAGAATGGCAGAAGCACCAGGATCATCAGCCAGTCGGCAGTTTTTTCGGTGACCTGTGTCAACAGCATGGCAACCGGAAAACCCAGCAGCAGACACATCAGGGTGACGCTGGCACTGATGCCCAGTGTGCGCATCAACACGTCGATATAGATGCGGTTGTTTTCGGTGGCTCGTTCAATGTTCCCCTGCGCATTGCGCACCAGGTCAAACGCGGCCAGAAGGTAGTATCCGGAGACTGGACCGCGGGCGCGTTTGACAGCAGCAAAAAAGGCCGTGCTGGCGAGACTCGGGTCAATGCTACGAAAGAAATCTGCGCCGAAAACTGTTTCTGGCGGCGCCGCAGAAACCTCGCGCGCTGCCCGCATCAGGGTGCTGCGCACACCATTGACCTCGTAATTGAGCCGGCGCGCGGCATCGGCCAGGGTATTGGCCTCGCGCGCTGCGCTGAGATCCTGCGCAAATCCGGCATATACCG
The DNA here is from genome assembly GCA_963844495.1 of uncultured Pseudomonadota bacterium. Classification (GTDB taxonomy): domain Bacteria; phylum Pseudomonadota; class Gammaproteobacteria; order Burkholderiales; family Burkholderiaceae_C; genus Rhodoferax. The sequence goes on along the minus strand of CAWJOT010000002.1, from coordinate 56,730 downwards.
CCGTCGGAAGGGGCGCGGCCGGCTGCCAGTCGCGCAGCACGGCCAGGGTCTTGGGCAGCGCGCGGGGCACCTCGGCCTCGCGCACCGCCAACGAAAGCAGCCAGACCAGCGGCGCGACAAAGAACACCAGCAGGAACCCCGTCAGGGGCAACAGCAATGCGTTCTTTCGGCGCGCGGACATGGTCGGGCTGGCGTCTTCTTACTTGGTACCGGCCCATTTGGTCCAGCGCTCGGCCAACTTGTCGCCGCTGTCGATCCAGAACTTCACTTCTTCATGAAATGCCTGATTCAGGTTGTCCGGGTTCGTCGGCAGATCCGCCATCAACGATTTGTCGACCATGGGCGCCGCGGCCGCTGCCGTCACACCGTAGCGGACGTATTTCGGCAATTTCGCCTGATTCTCGGGCCGACCCATGAACTCGACCAGTTTCTCGGCATTGACCTTCTGTGGTGTGCCCTTCATGATGACCCAACTGTCCATCGTGTAGGGGGTGTCCTTCCAGACCATCTTGAAGTTCTTCTTGTCCTTTTCATTGGCCGCGGTGATGCGGCCGTTGTAGGCGGTGGTCATGATGACGTCGCCAGCGGCGAGCATTTGGGGCGGTTGTGCACCGCTCTTCCAGAACACGAGATCACTCTTGATGGTGTCGAGCTTTTTGAACGCGCGCTCGATTCCTTCCGGTGTGCGCAGCACCTTGTACACGTCCTTGGAGGAAACACCATCAGCAATCAATGCCACTTCAAGATTCCACTTGGCGCCGTTGCGGATCGAACGCTTGCCCGGAAACTTCTTGGTGTCAAAGAAATCGCCCCAGCCCGCGGGCGCAGTCTTGAGTTTGTCACCGTCGTAGGCGAGCACCAGATTGTAAATAATGGCACCCACGCCGCACGGGTGCACGGTCCCCGGCAGATAGCGCGCCGCGCCGCCAATCTTGTTGACATCGAGCTTCTCGTATAAGCCCTCATCGCAGCCGACTTCGAGCTCATCGGCCTCGACCTGAACCACGTCCCAGGTATTGTTGCCACCCTTGATCTTGGTGCGCAACACGCCCAGACCGCCGTCCCAAGCCTCATCGGTCAGTTTGATGCCGGTCGCGTTGAAGGGCTTGAAATAGACTTCCTTCTGTCCGTCCTGGTAGGCGCCGCCCCAGGAAACAACATTCAAGTCGCGTGTCTGCGCGTGACTCGCCAAGCCAACCAGTGCCACGGTTGCGGCAATGCCCGCCAATACATGTTTCCTCATCTCTATGCTCCTCATTAAAAAGTTAAGTAAACCAACCAACCAATCAGAATATCCATGCGTCTTCGGGTCGAAATCCGAGGCAGAGCCTTTGCCCAACGATCAGGCCGGCAGGCAGGGCCCCAGGGCTGACTTTTGCAAACCACTGCGGTGCCTGGTTCGAGCCCGCGGCGTCGACTCCCTGCAGCCGGGCGACCAGCCGCCAATGATCACCCTGATGAATGATGTCGGCCAACTCGATATCCATCCGGTTGGGCAGCGTGCCTGCGTCGACGGGCGCGGCAACCTGCAGGAATTCGGGTCTCACACAAAGCCTGACCGCGTCCTCGGCGCCCAGGGGTCTGGAAGCGCAGGGTCTGGCCTGCAGTCGCTGGCCGCCTGCCGTGCGAAACCATGCGGTGGGCGCGTTACTTTCGGTAGTCGTCGTCGATTCCAGGCTGCCGTGAATCATGTTGTTGTCGCCGAGGAAACTCGCAACAAACGGATTGGTCGGCGCATCGTACAGCGTTTGTGGTGAGGCAAGTTGCTCGACGCGCCCGTGGTTGAAGACCGCGACCCGATCCGACAGCGTCATGGCTTCGCTCTGGTCATGCGTGACGAACACCATCGTCACTCCGAGCTCGCGGTGCAGCCGGCGGATTTCGAGTTGCATTTCCTCACGCAGCTTCTTGTCCAGTGCCGACAGCGGCTCATCCATCAGCACCAGTTTGGGTTCGAACACCAGGGCGCGTGCCAGAGCCACGCGCTGTTGCTGCCCACCCGAGAGTTGGCTGGGCTTGCGGTGGGTGAAATTCTCCAGATGGACCTTGGCCAGCGCGGCGCCAACCTTCTCGGAGATCGTGCTTGCCGCAACCTTGCGCACCGACAGGGGGAAGGCAACGTTTTGTGCCACCGTCATGTGCGGAAACAGCGAGTAGCTCTGAAACACCACGCCCATGTTACGGTGGTGCGGCGGCAGCGATTCGATCGACTTGCCATCGAGCCTGATCGTGCCTGAACTGGGTGCCTCAAAGCCGGCCAGCAGCATCAGCGTGGTCGTCTTGCCCGAGCCCGAAGGTCCGAGCAGGGTCAGGAATTCTCCAGCCTCGATATGCAGGTTCAAGTCGTCTACGGCCGCGCTCTTGCTACCGGGGTATCGCTTGAAGACATGCTCAAATTCGATCAGTGCCATGGGTTCGTATTCTTAACGAAATTGGCTTTTCGCGTTACGGCCTCACGCGTTGGCGCCGGGCGTCGTCCAACTCTTGACCCAGGCCAGCGTGTCGGCCAGGGCCAACTTCGTGCGATCGAGAAGCAAATCGATTTCGGCTTCGCTGATGATCAACGGTGGCGAAAATGCGATGACGTCGCCGATCAATGCACGCACGATCAGGCCGTGTTGCTGGGCGCGGCTGACAAAGTAATTGCCGACGCCGCGCGCCGGATCAAAGGGCGTGCGCAGGGCCGGGTCGGCCGAGAGTTCGATGGCACCGATCAGACCCATGCCGCGCACATCGCCGACCAGTGCATGGGAGCGCAACTCCTGCAAGCCCTGTTGCAGACGCGGTCCGACTTGCTGCACATGTTCGATGACGCGATCCGACTCATAGATGCGCAGCGTCTCAAGCGCAATCGCGCAGGCCAGTGGATGCCCGCTATACGTGTAGCCGTGGCCAAAGACGCCGACTGCTGCGCTGGTGTCGGCAATGGTCTGATAGATTTCATCGGTCAGGTACAACGCTGACATCGGAACATAGGCCGAGGTCAGCATCTTCGCCACGGTGATCATGTCGGGCTTGAGATCGAACACCTGCGTGCCAAAGGCTTGTCCGAGACGGCCAAAGCCGGTAACGACTTCATCGACCAGAAACAGGATGTCGTATTTCTTCAGGATTGCCTGCACCCGGGCGAAATAGCCAGCAGCGGGCAGCAGCACGCCACCGGCTGCCTGTACCGGCTCGGCGATGAAGGCGGCGACCGTTTGCGGACCTTCGCGCAGGATCGTCTCTTCGAGTTCGCGCGCCAGACGGTCGACGAACTGTCCTTCGGTCTCTCCGGGCTGTCCAAACTGGTAATAGCTCGGCGAGCTCACTCGCACAATCCCATCGAGCGGCAGGTCAAAATGCTGCTGCATTGCAGCCAGACCCGACATGGATGCAGCCGCAGCGGTTACGCCGTGGTACGCCTTGTTGCGGGCAATGATCTTCTTCTTCTGCGGTCGGCCTTTGGCGTTGTTGTAGTAGCGCACCAGCTTGAAGGCGGTGTCGTTTGACTCCGAGCCCGAATTGGCAAACAGCACGCGCGCCATCGGCACCGGGGCCCATTTGATCATCGCCTCGACCAACTCTGTAACCGGGCCGGGAACCTTGCCCGAGAACGAATGGTAGTACGGCAGGGTCGTCATCTGGCGAAAAGCCGCATCGGCCAGGCGCCGTTCGGAGAAGCCCAGCGAAGCGCACCAGAGCCCGGCCATCCCCTCAATGTAGGCTTTGCCGTGCTCGTCAAAGACCTGCACCCCCTCGCCGCGAACAATGACCAAGGGGCCGTCCCTTTCGAGCTGGCGCAGTTGCGTGTAGGGATGCAGGTGGTGGCTACGATCGCTTTGGCCTGCGCCGGATATCTTTCGCGTTAAATTGTCCACTGTCGCTCCGTTTCGTGCTGCGTCGTCGCTCACTTGTCGAGACCACCCATGCACAGGTATTTGATCACAAGGTACTCATCCATGCCGTACTTGGAGCCTTCGCGGCCCAGGCCGGATTGCTTGACACCGCCAAACGGCGCGACCTCATTGGAAATGATGCCGGTATTGATACCGACCATGCCGCTCTCTATGCCTTCGCCGACGCGCCAGATGCGACCGATGTCGCGCGAATAGAAGTAGCTTGCCAGTCCGAACTCGGTATCGTTGGCCATGGCGATGGCCTCAGCGTCGGTCTTGAATCGAAACAGCGGCGCCAGCGGACCAAAGGTCTCCTCGTGCGCCACCAGCATGTCCGGTGTTGCCTCGGCAATCACGGTGGGCTCAAAGAAGCTTTGTCCCAGCGCATGGCGTTTGCCGCCGGTGAGCAAGCGACCCCCCTTGGCCAGCGCATCGGCAACGTGTTCCTCGACCTTCTTGAGCGCTGCAGCGTCGATCAGCGGGCCCTGGGTCACCCCAGCATCAATGCCATTGCCAACCTTGAGCTTTTCCACCGCGACCACGAGCTTCTTCGCAAAGGCGTCATAGACACCGTCCTGCACATACAGGCGGTTGGCACAAACGCAGGTCTGTCCGGCGTTGCGGTACTTGGACATGATGGCACCTTCAACCGCCGCGTCCAGGTCGGCATCGTCAAACACGATGAAAGGCGCGTTGCCACCGAGTTCGAGAGAGAGCTTCTTGATGGTCTTGGCGCATTGCTGCATCAACATGCTGCCGATCTCGGTCGAGCCGGTGAACGAGAGCTTGCGCACAGTCGGATTCGAGGTCATTTCGCCACCGATGGCGCTGGCCGATCCGGTCACGACGCTGAAGATGCCCGCGGGCACGCCGGCGCGCTCTGCCAGCACGGCCAGCGCCAGAGCGGAGAAGGGTGTGGCCAGCGCCGGTTTGAGCACCATGGGGCAGCCCGCTGCAAGCGCCGGGCCGGCTTTGCGCGTGATCATGGAGGAGGGGAAATTCCACGGCGTGATGGCCGCGCAAACCCCAATGGGCTGTTTGATGACGACGATGCGCCGATCCACCCAGGGCGAGGACAGGGTGTCGCCGCTGACGCGCTTGGCTTCCTCGGCAAACCATTCGATAAAGGACGCGGCGTAGGCGATTTCGCCCTTGGCCTCGGCCAGCGGTTTACCCTGCTCGGTGGTCATGATCATGGCCAGATCGTCGACGTTGGCCAGCATCAGGTCATTCCATTTGCGGATCACGGCACTGCGCTCCTTGCCGGTTTTGGCGCGCCAGGCCGGCCAGGCCGCGTTGGCCGCAGCAATGGCGCGGCGGGTTTCAGCGCTGCCCATTTTGGGCACAGTACCAATGGTCTGGCCGGTCGCCGGGTTGGTCACGGCACAGGATTCGCCGCTGTCTGCGTTGCACCACTGACCATCGACATAGGCTTGTTCACGCAGCAGGGTGGGGTCTTTGAGTTGGATCATTTTTGGGACTCTGAGTTAAGGTTGGAATATCTGCCGTCATTGTGCCGCTTGTGCGTGGAGTCGAGCCGACGCCGCGCAGCCAGATACCAAAGCGGCAAGAACGCTAATTTCCCTGAACGGCTGCCAGTGCCGCTCCCACAATGGCCAGCCCCTCGTCGACGATGGCGTCGCTGGCCGTCAGCGGCACGAGGATGCGGATCACGTTGCCGTAGGTGCCGCACGAGAGCAGGATCAGTCCGCGCCGTGTCGCCTCGGCGACGAGGCGCTTGGTCATGTCGGCGTCGGGCCTATTTGGGTCGCCATCGACGCACAGTTCCATGGCGACCATCGCGCCCAAACCGCGTACTTCGACAATGCAGCGGTGCCTGGTCGCCAACGCCTTCAGGCTCGCTGTTATGTGCGCACCGAGCGCCTTGCTGCGGTCAAGCAGTTTCTCCCGCTCGAACACATCGAGCACGGCCAGGGCCGCAGCGCAGGCCAGCGGGCTGCCGGCATAGGTGCCGCCCAGGCCGCCCGGTGCCGGGGCGTCCATCACCTCGGCGCGCCCGACCACGGCAGAAATCGGAAACCCCCCGGCCATCGATTTGGCCATCGTGATCAGATCTGGGGCGACGTTGCTCTGCTCGACGGCAAACCAGGTCCCGGTTCGTCCCGCGCCGGTCTGGATTTCGTCGGCGATGAACACGATGCCGTGCTGATCGCACAGCGTGCGCAGGCGTTGCAGGAACTGCGCTGGCGCGACGTTAAAGCCGCCTTCACCCTGCACCGGCTCGACAATGATGGCCGCGACGCGGCTGGCTTCGACGTCGTTTTTGAAGATCGACTCGACCGAGGCGATCGAGTCGTCGACGCTTACACCATGCAACGCGTTGGGAAACTGGGCGTGGAAGATTTCGGCAGGGAAGGGGCCGAAACCGGTTTTGTAGGGCGCGACCTTGCCGGTCAGACCCAGGGTCAGCAGCGTGCGCCCGTGATAGCCGCTGGTAAAGGCAATGATGGCGGTGCGTTTGGTGTAGGCGCGTGCGATCTTGACGGCGTTTTCGATGGCTTCGGCACCGGTGCTCAGAAACAGTGTCTTCTTGGCGAAATTGCCCGGTGCCAGTGCGTTGATGCGCTCGGCCAACTCGACATAAGGTTCATAAGCCAGCACCTGAAAGCAGGTGTGGGTGTAGAGATCGAGTTGGGCTTTGACTGCGGCAATGACCGCTGGGTGGCGGTGCCCGGTGTTGAGCACGGCAATGCCCCCGGCAAAGTCGACGTAGCGCTTGCCCTCGACATCCCAGATTTCGGCGTTCTCGCCGCGGGCAATAAATACTTCGTGACTCTGGCCGACGCCACGTGCGACCGCCGCAGTACGGCGCTTCATCAAGGTTGCGTTTTTCAATTGAGTTTCGCGCTGCATAACACTCCTGACTAGGGTGAGGTGATTGGTCCGACCCCATAAATGTAGATGCATGCGGCAACGGCTACCATATACAGATGGTTCCATTTTTTGGGTGTACTGTGCAGCGAACTCGACCTGTACAGGAAAACCCTTAGCCGCCCATGTTTTCCCTGGATTCCCAAAGTTCGCAGCCGCTGGTCCTGCAGATCGTCGATGGGTTTCGCCGCGTCATCGACGATGGTTCATTGCGACCGGGTTCGAAGGCACCATCGATCCGGCAATTCGCTCATGCCCACGAGATCAGCGTCTTTACTGTGGTTGACGCCTACGACAGGCTGGTGGCTCAGGGCTATTTCGCATCGCGACAGAATTCCGGCTTTTTCGTCAAACAGCGACCGGTTTCCGATACCGGCGTGCCAGGAATCGTGCCGATATTCAGCTTCGACTCAACCTGGTACACACGGCGTATTTTCGAGAATCGGGCGCTCAGGATGAAGCCAGGATGTGGCTGGTTTCCCAGCGACTGGCTGTTCGAGGATGGGGTGCGGCGCAGCCTGCGCTCGCTCGCTGCCGACAACGTCGACCTTGGCGGCTACGGCGAGCCCAAGGGCTACCCGCCTCTGCGTCAACTGGTGCGCGATTTGCTCGCCGAGCAGGAAATTGCCGTCACCACCGAACAGGTGCTGTTGACGCAAGGCTCGAGCCAGGCGATGGATCTGGTGGCGCGACGGCTGGTCCGCGCGGGCGATGCTGTTCTGGTCGATGAGCCAGGTTACCCCAATTTGCTGTCCTCGTTGCGCTTTTTGGGCGCGCGCCTGCTCGGTGTGCCGCGCACGACCACGGGCTACGACCTTGCCACGCTGGAACAACTTGTGGTCCAGCACAAGCCGAAGGTCTTCTTTACCCAGCCACGGCTGCAAAGCCCGACCGGTTCGGTGGCCCAACTGGCGCATTTGCACCGCGTCATGCAGTTGGCCGACAAGCATGATTTTGTCGTGGTGGAAAACGATATTTACGTCGACCTCGACCCGGAGCCCAGGCCCTCGTTGGCCAGCCTGGACCAGCTGCGCCGGGTGATCTATATCAGCAGTTTTTCGAAAACCATTTCGCCCAATCTCAGGGCCGGGTACCTGGCTGCGCAGCCCGATTTGCTCGAGGAACTCGCACAACTCAAGATGATCTCGGGTCTGACCTCGTCCGAGTTCAACGAAAGGATCGCGCACGGTGCCCTGATGGACGGGCGCTGGCGCAAACACATCAAGGGCCTGCGCGAGCGTCTGGCCAAAGCGCATCAGGATGCCGCTCCCCGCCTGCTCAAGCTCGGGTTTGAGATCTTTCTGGAACCGAAGGCTGGAATGTTCCTATGGGCAAAGCACTCCGCCATCCCCAATGCCACCGAGTTGGCGTACAAGGCCGCGGAGAAGGATATTCTGCTCGGCCCAGGGCATCTGTTCAGTCCGGACTTGCAGCCGAGTCCGTGGTTGCGGTTCAACGTCGCGTTTTGCGACGATCCACCCGTGTTCGCGTTTCTTCAGCAGCATTGTCAGGCGGCTCGATGACCTAAAATTAGCGGCTCCATCATTCCCGTCCCGCCATGAATTCACCTGCCAGCGTTGCCACGGTCGCCGATATCCGCAAGGTCTTCCTCGACTTCTTTGAGTCCAAGGGGCACACCGTGGTGGCATCGAGCCCGCTGGTGCCGGGCAATGATCCGACCCTGATGTTCACCAACTCGGGCATGGTGCAGTTCAAGGACGTGTTTCTGGGCAGCGACAAGCGCTCCTACGTGCGTGCCGCCTCGGTGCAGGCCTGCCTGCGCGCCGGTGGCAAGCACAACGACCTGGAAAATGTCGGCTACACGGCGCGCCATCACACCTTCTTTGAAATGCTGGGCAACTGGAGTTTTGGCGACTATTTCAAGCGTGAATCCATAACCTGGGGCTGGGAACTGCTCACGCAGGTCTACAAGCTGCCCGCCGAGCGCTTGCTGGTCACCGTCTATAAGGACGACGACGAAGCGTACGACATCTGGACCAAAGAGATCGGTCTAAGCGCCGAGCGCGTGATCCGCATTGGCGACAACAAGGGCAAAAAGTACGCCTCCGACAACTTCTGGATGATGGCCGACACCGGCCCCTGCGGCCCGTGTTCCGAAATCTTCTACGACCACGGCGAACACATCCGGGGTGGCCCGCCCGGCAGCCCGGGCGAAGATGGCGACCGCTTCATTGAAATCTGGAACCACGTGTTCATGCAGTTCGACATGCAGAGCGATGGCAGCCTGGTCAAGCTGCCCGCGCCGTGCGTCGATACTGGCATGGGCCTGGAGCGGCTCGCCGCGATCCTGCAGCACGTGCACAGCAACTACGAAATCGACATCTTCACGGGCCTGATTGGAGCGGCGGCCCGCGAAACGGGTTGCGCCGATTTGAAGAATCCCTCTCTGAACGTGATCGCCGACCACATTCGGGCCACGGCCTTTTTGGTGAGCGATGGCGTGAACCCGTCCAACGAGGGGCGAGGCTATGTGCAGCGGCGCATCATCCGCCGCGCCATTCGCCATGGCTACAAGCTGGGCCAGAAGAAGCCGTTTTTCCACAAACTGGTGCCCGATCTGGTGGCGCAAATGGGCTCGGCGTATCCAAACCTGGCCGCGCAGGCCCAGCGCATCAGCGACGTACTGCGTCTGGAAGAAGAGCGGTTCTATGAGACGCTGGAAGTCGGCATGGAGATATTGGAAGCAGCGTTGGCGGGCGGCGTGAAAGCGTTGCCTGGTGACGTGGCTTTCAAACTGCATGACACCTTTGGCTTTCCACTCGATCTTTCTGCCGACGTTTGCCGTGAGCGCGGCCTGAGTGTCGACGAAGCCGGATTTCACGCTGCCATGGAACGGCAAAAGGCCCAGGGCCGCGCGGCAGGCAAGTTCAGGATGGACAAGGCGCTCGAATACAACGGCGAAAGCAACGATTTCTGCGGCTACGAAGAACTCACGCAAGCTACAAAAATCGTAGCGCTTTACGCAGATGAAACGGGCGTTGCAGAGCTAAATGTTGGTCAAAGCGGGGTGGTCGTGCTGGCCAGCACACCGTTCTATAGCGAGAGCGGCGGGCAGGTCGGCGATCAGGGTGCGATTTTCTGTGACACGGCACTGTTCGAAGTGGCGGATACGCAAAAGATCAAGGCCGATGTGTTTGGCCACCATGGCGTGCTCAAGACCGGCACGCTCAAGGTGGGCGATACGGTCACAGCACATGTCAACGCCGCGCTGCGTTGTGCCACGCAGCGCAATCACAGCGTGACGCACCTGATGCACAAGGCTCTGCGCGAAGTTTTGGGCGAGCATGTGCAGCAAAAGGGCAGCTTGGTGACGCCTGAGCGCACACGTTTTGACTTTGCCCACAACGCGCCGGTCACCGACGAGCAGATTCGCGAGATCGAGACGCGCGTGAACTTCGAGATATTGGCCAATGCGCAGGCGCAGGCCCGGGTGATGGACATCGAGTCGGCGCAAAAGACCGGCGCGATGATGCTGTTTGGCGAGAAATACGGCGAGACTGTGCGCGTGCTCGATATTGGATCGAGCCGCGAATTGTGCGGCGGCACACATGTGCAGCGCACGGGCGAGATCGGCCTGTTCAAGGTGGTCGCCGAGAGCGGCATCGCGTCGGGTGTGCGGCGGATTGAAGCTCTCACCGGGCAGAATGCCCTAACCTACCTGCAGGACCTGGAAGACACCGTCACGCTGGTGGCAGGAACGCTCAAGGCCCCGGTGGGCGAACTCAACGAGCGCGTGGCCCAAGCCATGGAGCACACCCGCGCGCTGGAGAAAGAAATTGCCGCGCTCAAGGGCCGGCTCGCTTCGGCCCAGGGAGATGAGTTGTTGAACACGGCGATCGAAGTCAAGGGCGTCAAGGTGCTGGCGGTCAAGCTTGATGGCGCAGACAGCAAAACCCTGCGCGAAACCATGGACAAGCTCAAGGACAAGCTCAAATCCGCGGTCATTGTGCTCGCCACCGTGGACGGTGAGAAGGTGCAGATTGCTGCCGGGGTCACAACCGGCTGCGTGGGCAAGGTGAAAGCCGGGGAACTGGTCAATTTCGTGGCGGCGCAGGTTGGGGGCAAGGGCGGCGGCAAGGCCGACATGGCCATGGCGGGCGGCACGGAACCGGCCAAACTCGCCGCAGCACTGGCCAGTGTGGTCGGCTGGGTTTCTGCCAAGCTCTGAGGTTCAAGATGGTGGATCGCCACGGCCTGCGGCCTCGCGATGACACCGGCCTTTTGTCATTGCGACTCCACCCCTCGTTGCGCCTTTTCTTGTCATTGCGAGCGCAGCGCGGCAATCCATGCGTTCGGTCGAAGCGTCGACGATGACCGGGCCGTGTCTGATCAGTGCATGGAGGGCTGCCTAGAAATCGAGCCGGCGCTGACTCTCGAAACGTCGAGCCTCGCCACTGACCGGATCAACAAACTCAATCGTTTTGGCTAGCAGTCGCAGCGGGTTGTGATGGTCGACCTGGCCTTTGGGTGTCAGTACTGGATAGAGGCCGTCACCGACGATGGGCAGGCCTAGTGCGGCCATATGCACACGCAACTGGTGGCGCTTTCCGGTCACCGGCATCAACGCATAACGTGCCACGGCGTTGCGAACCTCCAGCAAGTCGATTCGGGTGATGGCATTGGCTGCGCCTTCGACTTCGTGTTGCAGCATGAAATGTTTTGCCTCGACGATACGGCTCTCGCGCGTCAGCGGCAGCACCAGGTCGCTGCGCCACGGGGCAATAGCCTCGTAAGTCTTCCTGACGCGGCGCTGGCTAAACAGTGCGTGGTACGCGCCGCGGCTGCTCGGGTGCACGGAAAACAGCACCAGTCCAGCGGTGTCGCGGTCGATGCGATGAATCGGCACCAGCGTGTCAATGTCAAGCGTTTGCTTGAGCCGCACCAGCACCGTCTCGCTCAGATAGTTGCCGGAGGGCACCACGGGCAGGAAGTGCGGCTTGTCGACCACCACAAGGTGCGCGTCGCGGTAGAGGACGACTTCATCGAACGGAATGCGTGGCTCCGCAGGCACATCGCGGTAGTAGTAGACCCGCAGGTGGCCATGGAAGGCACGTGCTGGCGTGACCGGTACGCCGTGTTCGTCAATCACTTCGCCCCTGACCATGCGCGCTCGCCAGACCTCGCGCCCAATGGCCGGGAAGCGTGAGGCAAAGAAATCGAGCATGGTGAGCCAGGGTCCAGGCGGCAGGCCGACGCAGCTCGGACCAACGCCATTGCGCCCGGCCGGAAGAAAGCGCTCAGATGCGCTCAAAGACAAGGTCCCAGACACCGTGCCCGAGCTTGATACCGCGGTTTTCAAATTTGGTCAGAGGCCGGTAATGCGGCCTCGGCGCGTAGCCAGCGAGCTGCGGGTGGCTCAAGGTGGCGGTGTTCTTGAGTAGCGGCTCGGCGCTTAGCACCTCGAGAATTTGCTCGGCGTAGGGCTGCCAGTCGGTGGCGCAGTGCAGGTAGCCGCCCGTCTTCAGGCGCGCGGCCAGCTTGGCGACGAGCGGCGGTTGAATCAGGCGGCGCTTGTTGTGCCTTTTCTTATGCCACGGGTCGGGGAAGAAAATATGCACGCCGTCCAGGCACTGCTCGGGCAGCATATGGTCAATCACCTCGACGGCGTCGTGTGCGACGATGCGGATATTTCGCAGATCCTGCTCGCCAATGCGCTTGAGCAGCGCACCGACGCCGGGCTGGTGCACTTCGCAGCACAGGAAGTTCTTCTGTGGCAGCAGCGCCGCGATGTGCGCCGTCGCCTCGCCCATGCCAAAGCCAATCTCCAGGATCAAGGGCCGTGTTTTTGGATCATTTTGGCCTGCAGCGCCTGTTGCGTCTGCATAGGCAGCTACAAAATCAATAGCGCTTTGCTGAAACGGAAGAATGAATTTGGGTCCTAGCGCATCGATTGCATGGGTCTGGCCGCTGGTGATGCGTCCGGCGCGGCGGACAAAACTGCGGATTTCCTTCGGAAACGCCACGCCCTGGCGCGCCGCGGTGGATTCTGACGGTGTGGTTGTGTTCACGGTGGTTGATTCTATTGAGAGTTCCGAAATTCGCGACACCGGTTTGGCAGGACTGTCTGAGGTCGCCGGCGCCGCAGTGATTGGCTCCGCGAATGTCCCCCGGCCTATGGCCTCCTCCTTGATTTGGCAAAACCCCAAGTCCACGCTGCGCCACCCACTGCATCGCCATCGGCAAGACGCGTTGGTGGTTTGCGTTGCTCGCACACCAATCCAGCTTGAAAGATCTGGACGCTGGGGCACTCAGCGCAGCGGCATAAAGGGGGAGTCCGAAGGACGGAGGACAGCCGCGGAGCTGAGTGCCCCGGTGGCCAGATCCACCCCGCATGCTGAGAGAAATTTGGCATGTCATCATTTCGGAAACTATCCATCGGGAGTCGAGCCCGACGGCCTATTCGTGGTCCGCGTGGATGCCAAGTCGTTTGCGGATGGTTCGCCCTGGAAAGGCAACATTTCGCTCCAACCAGGTTCTGAAACGCAGGGCTGTGGCCAGATTTTCCTTGCCCAGATGACTGACCAGCGCGTCGTCGCGAACATACGCCTGGGCCGGATTGCCCATCGTTTTCACGCGGCCCGGATAGACCTGTGCGAGCGCGCGCTCGGCGGCCGTCACGCCGACCGCCTTTTGCACGTCCGGCAGACTGACCCAACGGTAGTGATCGTCATCTTCGATCACATGGATGGTGACGTTGTGGAAGACGTAGTGCTGACCGTGCAGCGGAAGCCAGACCTGCTTGCGCACGTTGCTGCGGAAGTTTGCCAGCAGCGCGAACACCGGATGCCTTATGGCAACGGCAAACACTGGCGCGGTAAACACAACTGCAAATACTCCAAAATGGTAGCCGACCAGTAAGTAGGCGCCGACGCACAAGGCGATCTGCACCGAGGGTAAGGCAAGCCAGCGTTTCATGGAAAAGATCGCTGCCAGGCTTGGACCCATTCGTGCAAGACCTCACCCACGCCGCCTGTTTGCTCGCGCAGACCGAGCACGCGCGCTGCTGCATTGAGGGCAGCCAGTGGATTGTTCGCGTTGATGGCCAACGCACCATTTTGCTTGGACAACTTCTCGCCGTTGTCGCCCAGCACCAGAGGTGTGTGCAGGTAGTGCGGTGTCGACACGCCCAGCGCTTGCTGCAACCGGATCTGACGCGCGGTGTTGTCAACCAGATCGGCGCCGCGCACCACGTCAGTCACGCCTTGCTCGGCGTCATCGACAACCACGGCGAGCTGGTAAGTGAAACAGGCGTCGGCGCGTTGCAGCACGAAGTCGCCGACCTGCGCTGCCACGTTTTGTAGCTGCGGCCCGAGCCGACGATCGTGCCACCGCACAAGCCCGTCTGCTATCGAATCAGTAGCTGACACTGCTTTATTGGCGGGCGCTGCAGACGTATTTCCATGACAAATATCGGTTCTGAAGCGCCATGCAATGTTGCCATGCTCGGCGCCTCGGCTCGGGTCAGTGGCGTGGGTCACCCCCGTGCGGCAAGTGCCGGGGTAGACCAGTTCACCGTGGCGCAGCCGCGCTTGGCCGAGGCGCTGCATCGCCAGCTCGATGTCCTTGCGCGAACAGTTGCAGCGGTACGCGAGGCCCAAACTCAGCAACTGGTCGAGTGCGCGGCGGTAGCGCGCGCTGCGACGTGATTGCCAAACCGGGGGCAAATCGGGCTGCAGACCACACTGGTCCAATTGCTGGAGAATGACGCGGTCCATGCCCGCGACGCAACGCGGCCGGTCGACGTCCTCGATGCGCACCAGCCACTGCCCGGCGTGGGCGCGAGCGTCGAGCCAGCTCGCCAGCGCCGCCACCAGCGAGCCAAGGTGCAGCGGCCCGGTCGGCGACGGCGCAAATCGTCCAATATATTTTGCAGGCATTCACACCGCGGCCAGCGCAAGTTCCAGACCGGAAACAAACGCGTCCTCCACCCGGTGCCCGAGGCACCAGTCGCCGCAGGCGCCCAGGCCGGTGTTGGCATCCCACAGGTGGGACTGGCCAAGCGGGTGCGTCGTTTTGGCATGACGCCAACGGTGGCTGTCGATATACGCTGGCTCGGCGCGGATGCCGGTCACCTCGGAGAACGCCTTGAGCAGTTTGGCCTGTACGCGCACGGCGTCGTCTTCCAGATGTTCCTGCGACCAGGTGGCGCTGGCCTGCACGGTCCAGCGCTCCACCAGGCTGCGGCCGGGTTTGCTCGATTCGCGCGCCAGCCATGCGATGCGGTGGTGTGTGCTGCGCGCTGCGTTCCACTGCGGGCCCAAAGTGGACAGGCCAGGCTGCATGGCTTGTGGAAATGCGAGCATCAGACTCCAGCACGGTGCCACCTCAACCACGTCGATCCGCTTGGCTAGCTGCTCAGCCACTGCGGTCGTGCCCAGCAGCACGCGCGCGGGTCCGGCGGGTAGTGCCAACAGGACTGCGTCGAAACCGGAATACACGCGCTGCCCTCCGTCGCGACCCGCGCTGTGTAACTGCCACTGCTGCGAGTGCAGTGCGTCGCGCTGCAAGCGAACGATTCCGGTATCGAGCACGACTTGGTGCTCATCGACCAGGGGCTGCGCCCAGTGTGTGACCAAGGCGTTCATGCCCGGTGTTCCGACCCAATGCGCCTCGTGGGTAGGAACGCCGGCGGCGGCCACTTGACCCTGGGCGTCGAGCAGGCGCGCCGTGTTCGCACTCCAGGGTTTGCACGCAAGCGCTGCAGTTCGCAAAGCCTGGGCAAAGCGTGGTTCGCGCACGGTGAAGTACTGCGCGCCGTGGTCAAAACTGCCAAAACTGCTCGCGCAGCTGGCCATGCGCCCGCCCATTTCCCCGCTTCTTTCGAACACCGTCACCCGATGCCCGGCCTGGTTGAGGGTTCTGGCACAGACAATTCCGGCCATGCCAGCTCCGACAACGGCGAAATTTCTGGCATTTACTTGGGTCATGAGGGTCTTTCCGTTAGCGAGGGTTTGAACCGGACTTTACACGCCCCGGTGACGTTCGAGCAAAGCGCTGCGCGTGGCGGGCCGCTCGAGCTGATGCAGCCACCACTGCAAGGCACCGCCGCGGTCCGAACGCGCCGCGCTGCGCCAGGCGTAATAGACGCGCACGACGCGCTGCGGGCGCGCCATTTTCCTGACCACCAGCCGCCCCGTTTCCACGTAGGCTCGGGCCATGCATTCGGGCACGAAGCCGCAGCCCAGGCCGCGCAACTGCGCATCGAGCTTGGCCTGCATCGTCGCCACCGTGAATACTTCTTGGCCGCCGAGCAGGCCAATGGTCATCCCGGCTCCGCGTGTCACCGTGTCGGCCACCGCGACCGCCCGGTGTTGGCGCACGACTTCGTCCCTGAGTGGCTCGGGGGCACTGGCCAGTGGATGATGTGGCGCCACCGCGTAGACAAAGCCGACGTCTCCCAGCGGCTTGCTGTGGACGTCGGTATGGTTGCCGGATTCGGTAACGCCAAGGGCAAGATCGGCCCGGCCTGATGTCAGGGCCTCGAGCGTGCCCGAAAGGGTTTCGTCGCTGAGCTTGATGCGCGTCGGCGCGGCCAGGGTGAAGAAGCTCTCGCACAGTTCCATCACGGTTGCTTTCGCAATGATGCTGTCCACCGCAATGGTTAGCTGCGGTTCCCACCCCGTGGCCACCCGCTTCACGCGGTTGGCTACGGCGTCGATCTCCTCGAGCAGCCGACTGCCCTCGCGCAGCAGCTCGGCCCCGGCCTCCGTCAGTCTGGCTTGCCGCGAACTGCGGTCGAACAGCAGGACGTCCAGCGCGTCCTCGATCTGGCGCACACGATAGGTCAAGGCGCTGGGCACAAGACCGAGCTTGCGCGCGGCCGCAGCAAAGCTCCCAGCGATGGAAATAGCCTGCACCATGGCAAAGGCGTCAGGGGTCAATACGTCGCGTGCGGTTTGCATGGGTAGGTCAATTCAATTCGAATATTTTGAATGATGCCATCAAATCGCGCGCCGCGCCATGGCCCGCATTGCGCCTACAGTTCCTGGCACCGGTTGTGCTGATGCCAGAGCAGGGCCCGGCCCCGAATTTTGAAGATACAGGAGCATTCCCACGATGAGAATTCGCAAATCCAAGGAGCGTGGCTACGCCGATCATGGCTGGCTCAAATCGTTTCACAGTTTTTCGTTCGCGAACTACTACGATCCGCTGTATATGGGCTGGGGCAACCTGCGCGTCATCAATGAGGACTGGATTGAAGTCGGTCGGGGCTTCGGTACGCACGCGCACCGCGACATGGAAATCGTCACCTATGTGCTCAGCGGCTCGTTGGCACACAAGGACAGCATGGGCAATGTCAAGACCATTCCACCGGGCGATGTGCAGCGTATGACTGCGGGCACCGGCGTGCAGCACAGCGAGTTCAACGACGCCCCCAACGAAACGACTCACCTGTTGCAAATCTGGATCGAGCCCCGTGTGACCGACGGCAGGCCAAGTTACGAACAAAAGACCTTTAGCGTGGCGCAAAAACGCGGGCGACTCTGTCTGGTGGCCGCCGGTGATGGTGCACATGGCTCGGTCACGATTGGTGCGGATGCGCGCCTGTACGCCGGACTGTTTGATGGCGCAGAGATGGCCACCCTGCCATTTGTGCCCACGCGCAAGGGCTACGTGCAGCTGGTGCGTGGCGAGCTCAAGGTGAACGGCGTCACGTTGACCGCGGGCGATGCCGCTCTGATCGAGGGCGAGAGTTCGCTCACGCTGGACCAAGGCAAGGACGCGGAGGTGCTCGTGTTCGATCTGCAGGCCTGATCGGTTTCTGTTCGCCTGGGCGTGAGCGCGGTGCTCGCGTCGAATGTTTTTATCAAGGAGTTTTCAAAATGGCAAGAGTAGCAGTGGTTTTTCACTCGGGTTATGGTCATACGCTGCGCATGGCGCAAGCAGTGGCCGAAGGCGCCAACGCCGAGCTGGTGGCGATTGATCCGCAGGGCGAGCTTGCCGACGCGGGCTGGAACACGCTCAACGCGGCCGATGCCATCATCATGGGCTCGCCGACATACATGGGTAACGTGAGCTGGCAGTTCAAGAAATTTGCCGATGCGTCGAGCAAGCCCTGGTTCAGTCAGGCCTGGAAAGACAAGGTCTTTGCTGGCTTCACCAACAGCGCCACCATCAATGGCGACAAGTTGTCGACACTGCATTACCTGTTCACCCTGGCGATGCAGCACGGTGGCATCTGGGTGGGCACCGGCATGATGCCCAGCAACAGCAAGGCAGCGCAGCGCAGCGATGTCAACTACCTTGGCTCGTCGGCCGGCGCCATGGCGCAGTCGCCCTCGGACGCTTCGCCCGCGGAAATGTTGCAAGGCGATCTGGAGACCGCCAAATTGTTCGGCAGACGGGTTGCCGAGGTCAGCGCATCCTTGCGGCGCTGACCATTTAGAAAATTTAGCGGCGCAAAGCGCCCAAATCCGGCCAACAACCGGGCAAAATCGACGCGTTCTTGGTTAATTGCAGGGAGAAGCGGCGATGCATAAATTGTCTTGTCTGGTCGTATTGCTCGGTCTGACCGGTATCGCCAGTGGCCAACCGGTCGCGCTGCTGTCGGAGCGCGATTTCCTGTCCGACATGCCGATTGTGCTGTCGGTGTCGAGACTGCCGCAGCGTCTGGACGAGGCGCCAGGCGCCGTCACGGTGATTGATCGCGACATGATCCGCCGCTCCGGCGCGCGCGATATCGCCGACTTGCTGCGCCTGGTGCCGGGTTTTCAGAGCAGCATGGCGTTTGAAGGCATCGCGCCGCAGGCCAGTTACCACGGCGGGTTCGGCACTTTTTCGAACCGCATTCAGGTGCTCGTTGACGGTCGTTCTGCCTACTCGCCGTATTTCATCGGCAGTGTCGAGCCCGGTTTGCAGTCGGTGGCGCTGGCTGACATCGAGCGTATCGAGGTTTTGCGCGGATCGAATTCCGCGGCCTAT
The DNA here is from genome assembly GCA_963844495.1 of uncultured Pseudomonadota bacterium. Classification (GTDB taxonomy): domain Bacteria; phylum Pseudomonadota; class Gammaproteobacteria; order Burkholderiales; family Burkholderiaceae_C; genus Rhodoferax. Next base: position 38,017 of record CAWJOT010000002.1, on the reverse strand, counting down.
GGTGCACGTGCGTTTCTTGGGGTCATCAATATTGTGACCCGGCATACGATCGATACGCTGGGCGCGCAAGCAAGCGTGAACCTGGGCAACACCGGTATTCGTGACGCTGGTGCGACGATTGGCTGGGGCGCAGGCAACGCTACGTTTCGTCTGGGCATGGACACCCGGTCGGATCAGGGCCTGTTGGGGGCGGTTGGCACCGACCGCGTCAGTCGGGTCAATTTCCGCTCCGATCTTCGGCTCAGCAACCACGATGAACTTGAACTGCGTGCCGGCGTTGTTGCGATCGATGCCGGCAAGGGTTCCCTCGTCGAAGTGACCGATCTTGCCCGCGACACGCGCTTTCAGACCGCGTTTTTGCAGCTCGACTGGCGCCGTGCGTTGGGCGAGAACGCTGATCTGGCGCTGAGCTATTCCCATGCGGGGGAGACCTACCGGGACAGCTTCCCCTATTCGCTTGCGGGGCTAGGGCTTCCTGGCAGCGTTGATGTCGATCTGAGTGGGCGCGGCAGCAACGATACCCTCTCCCTGGTGCATACCTGGCGCGCGGCGCCGAGCTTGCGCGTCGTTTGGGGCGGGGAATTGCGTCGCGAGCGCATCGAGTCAACGCCCTTGTACAACACCGATGCAACGCTGGTGACAGATTTCTCGCGTCTGTTCGGAAATGCCGAATGGCGCCTTGCCCCACAGCTGGTCCTCAATGCCGGAGCGATGGCTGAAAACAGCAGCACCAGCGGCAGCAATTTCGCGCCGCGACTGATGCTGAACTGGCACGTTGCCGACGGGCAAACCTTGCGCGGTGGGGTTTCCAAAGCATACCGCCCACCCAGTACCTACGAACAATTTGCCGACGTGCGCTACCGCTGGCAGGGGGTTCTCCTGCAAGTGAACACGCTGGCCAGCGGTACCGTGCGGCCCGAGAGTGTGCGCGCCAGTGAGCTGGGTTATCTGGGCGATTTTCCGGCGCTGGGCGTCAACGTCGATGTGCGAGTCTTTCACGAACTCATTGCTGGCTTCATTGAGCAGAAGAATGCGGCGCTGCCCAAAGATTACGCGAACAGGGAAGAGTTCGCTATTCGCGGCCTGGAGTACCAGATGAAATGGCGGCCCTGGCCGGGGGCGCAGCTTGTGCTCGGTCAGGCCTGGGTCGATATTGGAATCGTGGACAATGGCCCGCACTCGGATTCCGGCATGACGCTGGTGGCCCCCAAACTTGCCACGACGCTGTCCTTCTTCCAGAAACTGCCTGGGGGTCTGGATCTGAGCCTGATGCATCAAAACAGTGGCACACGGACCCTGCAGGGCGCCGGGCGCGACGACCAGTCGGCCATGACCCGCACCGATCTTCGCCTGGCCGCGCCCTTGCGGCTTGGCACGAAGCGCGGCGAGCTTGCACTCGTGATTCAGAACCTGGGCTCGCCTTATACCGATTTCTCACAGAAGTTCATGTTTGGGCGGCGCGCCTTTGCCAGCCTGCAGATCACCAACTAACCTGGGTTTCGCAGGCATCATGCGTTGGCGTGCGCTGATTCTTTGGCTGGCCTTGTCGAGCGCTGCGGCTTCGCACGCGGCAAGACTGGTGATCGTCGGCGCCGAGACAGGTCCTGCGTATCTGGAGACGGCGCAGACCATCGTCGCGCAGTTCGAGCGGCAAAAGGTGCCGGGGCTGGAGATTGTCCAGCTCAAGGTAGCTGACTTGACGGCGGCCACATCTGCGGCACCGACGCTGGTGGTGACGCTCGGTTCGGACGCTGCGCTGGCGCTGGCCAAAACTGATGTTCGTGCACCGGTGCTGTGTATCCTGCTGCCCAAACGCAGCTTTGAGCGCACCCTGCTGGCGACGGGTCGCAAGGCGTCGTCGCAGTTCTCCGCGCTGTACCTGGAGCAGCCGCTTGCACGTCAGGTCGAATTGATTCGTCTGGCTTTGCCCGCAGCGAGGCGAATCGGTGTGCTGTCGGGGCCCGAGTCGCGCGAACAGGTCGATGCGCTGCGACCGCTCTTGCAAGCGGGCGGGCTGCAACTGGTTGCGGCACCCGTTGCTCCTGAGGATTCGCCGTATCCGGGCTTGCGGCGGATTCTGGAGGAGGCTGACGTGTTGCTGGCCTTGCCCGAGCCTGAAATCTACAACAGCAACAGCATTCAGAACATACTTCTTGCGTCGTTTCGGGCACGGGTTCCACTGGTGGCGTTCTCGCCCGCTTATGTGCGAGCCGGCGCCTTGATGGCGCTGTACGCGACAACAACCCAGATTGGCGAACAAGCCGCGTCGGTGGCCCGCGCCGTATTTCAGGGCAAGACGCTGGCTGCAACACCCCAGTATCTGCACGATTTCAGCATTGCCGTGAACGAGCACGTCGCGCAATCTTTGGGCCTGTCGCTTGATGCCCAGAGTCTTGCGGCACAGTTGCGACGCAGGGAGTCTGCGCCGTGAGGTTGGGCACGATTAGCGCTCGCATGCTGTTGGCAGCATTGGCGCCGGTGACGCTGATCGTCCTTTGGCTGGTTGGCGTCTTTCTGGTGGCGCGAATGGCCGACAACGACGAGGCGCACAGCCAGCGTGGTCGATCGCTGGCGCGCCAGATCGCTGCTGCCAGCGAGTACGGTCTGTTTTCGGGGAACCAGGCGTTTTTGCAGAGCTTGGTGCGCGGCGCCATGCGCGAGGCTGATGTGCGCTCCGTGGCCATTCTCGATGTCGAAGGCCGGATGCTCGCCAGCGCGGGCAACCCCGGCTATGCTGGGCCCCCCAGTGGAGAGAGCCGGGAAAGCGAGCAGTCTGATCCGCGCACAGGCAACAGGCTGTTGTCGCAACCGATCTTCGCGACGCAGGTCAAGCTTGACGACTTGTTTGAACTCCAGTCGGCTCAAGTTCCGACGCAACGCCTGGGTCAATTGCTGCTCGAATTGTCACGGGACCGGCTCAAGCGCCAGGAGCGCCAGATGTTGCTCGCCGGGGCGGTCGTGGCCTTGGGCAGCTTGTTGCTTGGCGGCTTGTTGGCGGTGCGACTCGGCCGCGGCGTGATCCGGCCGATATTGCGGGTTTCTGACATGATCGAACGCCTGGGCAGCGGTGAGTTGACTGTGCGCGCCCAGACCATGCCCGAAGAACCGCTGCACGAAGTTCTGCTGGGATTGAACCGGATGGCCCAGAAGTTGCAGTCCGGCCGCGACGAACTTGAACAACGAGTCGAACTTGCCACCGTCGCCCTGCGTCAACAAAAGGACGAGGCAGAGTCCGCGACGCAGGCGAAGTCGAGGTTCCTGGCCGTGGCCAGTCACGACTTGCGTCAGCCCGCACACGCCCTCGGAATGTTCGTCGCGCGTCTGGCCCAACTGCACCATAGTACCGAAGCCACCCAATTGATCGAAAAACTTGAGCTCGCAGTGGAGTCGTTGCAGGAACTGCTCGATGGCTTGCTCGATATTTCCAGGCTCGACGCCGGGGCCGTGCAACTCCATGTGCAGCCGATAGCCCTGGCCGGGGTCTTTGAGCAAATGCGGCACGAAATGGAGGGCATCGCCATTGAGCGTGGCCTGCGCCTTCGGGTGCGAGCGACCAGCGCCTGGGTGTCAAGCGACCCAACCCTGCTGAACCGCATCTTGTTGAATCTGCTTGGCAATGCTTTGCGCTACACCGCCCGTGGTGGTGTTTTGCTCGTCTGCCGTCATCGGGCCAACGCAAGCGTCGCCCGCATCGAGGTCTGGGATACCGGCATCGGGATCGCGCCAGAACATCAGCGCGCGGTGTTCGAGGAGTTCTACCAGATTGACGGCGCCAGCCGGGAGCGCAGCAAGGGAATGGGCTTGGGCCTGAACATTGTGCAGCGTGCGGCGAACCTGCTTGGGCACCCTTTGCAACTGCACTCACAACCCGGGCGTGGTACTCGCTTTTGCATCGATCTGCCGCTGCTCCCGAGCCCCGAGGGCCCGCCTGCGGAGCGCCGACGGTTGCCGCGCGGCGACGGGTTTGACGATTTGGGTGGACAGGCGGTGATGGTCATTGAAGACAACGTTCTCGAGTGTGAAGCACTGGTCGCCTTGTTGCAGGGCTGGGGTGGCACGGTCTGGGTCGCAGACGGTCTGGAAAGCGCTTTGCGCTGTCTCAGCGATGCACTCACGATTGATTTGATCATCAGTGATTTTCATCTAGGGGAAAACCATGACGGCGTCGAAGTCGTACGCGAATTGCGAGCCGCGGCGGTCCGAAACATTCCCGCGTGCCTGATCAGCGGCAATACCGACCAAGGCGCGATGCAGGCCGCGCAGCAGGCCCAACTGACGTTACTGCACAAGCCGGTCCGGCCGGCCAAACTGCGCAGCTTGGTACGCCATCTGTTGCTGCCAGATCAGCGGCCCGACGGCTTGACGTAACCGTAACGCGCGGCCTTGGTCACGGCCTGGAGCCGGGTTTTGGCGCGGAAGCAGCGCATGACCGCACCGACATGGGTCTTGATTGTTTCTTCGGACAGATGCAGCTGTTCGCTGATGTCCTTGTTTGAATGACCATCGATCAACAGATACAGCACCTGCTCCTGGCGCCGCGTCAGCACCGGGAGTTCCTCGCCGGATGTCGATCCCGCGCTTTGCGACTGGCCCGCTGGTGCACGCAATTGCGTTGGCAGATAGATGTCGCCCGCGAGTACCAACCGGACGGCGGCAAGAATCTCGCTGCTGCGACCGGTCTTGGTCAGGAAGCCGCAAGCGCCCTTGGCCAGAACCTGGCGCATCATGTTCGGATTGATTGAGCCCGAGAGCATCAGCACGGGCAGTTCGGGGTGTTTGCATCCAAACAGGTCGAGTGCCTGCATGCCGTTCATGTCCGGCAAGTGATAGTCGAGCAGGACCAGATCGAGATCAGGGTGCAATCGGGCGATTTCAAAGGCTCCAGCGCAATGCTCCGCCTCGAGTACTTCGACCGCGGTCGGCAGTCCATGGAGAACCTGGCGCAAGCCCTCGCGCACCAGGGCATGATCGTCGACAACAAGAATCTTCAAAGCCTGAACTCCCTCGCGTTCCCCCGCAGATGGCAACTCTCTGGTGCGCCACACGTCGTTGCAGTTTGTCCTGCAATCCTTAATCAGTTGGGGACAGAGCTTGCGCGCATCGCGTCGCTGCGGTCTGTCCCGCAATCTACAATGAATTATGTTCGTTCATCTGCGTTTGCACACTGAATTTTCCATTGTCGACGGCACCAACCGCATCCATGATATCGCCAGTTGCGCCGCCGCGGACGGACAACCGGCGCTGGCGATCACGGATTTGAGCAATCTGTTTGGCGCCATCAAGTTTTACAAGGCCGCGCGCAAAGCTGGCGTCAAGGCGCTGATTGGATCCGAGGTGTGGCTCGAGGGCTTCGGCGAGCGCGAGGCCGCACCGTCGCGCGTTGTGTTGTTGGTCCAGAACCGGCGCGGTTACCTGAACCTTTGTGAGTTGCTGACCCGTGGCTGGATGCAGCACAGTGGCAAAGGCCAGGCGGCGCTGAAGTTCGCCTGGCTGGCCGAACTCAACGAAGGACTGATCCTGCTCTCGGGTGCCCAGGCCGGGCCGCTGTGGGGCGCGCTCATGCGTGGCGACGACGCCCGGGCATCGGACCTGGCGCTGCGCTTGGCAAACGTGTTTGCGCATCGGTTCTATCTGGAACTGCAGCGTGCCGGTCGAGCGGACGACGATGCCTGCGTCGGCGCCAGCGTGGCATTGGCCGCGCGTCTGGGCTTGCCCGTGGTGGCCACGCATCCGGTCCAGTTCACACGAGCCGAAGACTTTGAAGCGCATGAAGCGCGTGTTTGCATCGCCGAAGGGGAAGCCTTGGGCAACCGGCTGCGCGTGCGCAAATTCACGCGTGAGCAGTATTTCAAGTCTTCAGCCCAGATGAAGGCCCTGTTTGCTGATCTGCCCAGCGCGCTGGCCAACTCGCTCGAAATTGCCACGCGTTGCAGTCTGACATTTGAACTTGACAAGCCCCAGTTGCCTGAGTTTCCTACGCCCGAGATCGACGGTCGAAGCCTGTCAGCGCCGGAGTACTTCCGCCACGCCTCGCGTGAGGGGCTCAAGCAGCGATTGATCCATCTCTATCCCGAGCCGCAACAGCGCGAGTCGCAACGACCCCGCTACGAGCAACGGCTGGAGTTTGAAATTGAGACGATTCTGACGATGGGCTTCGCCGGCTACTTTCTCATTGTTGGCGATTTCATCAACTGGGCCAGGACGCACGGATGTCCGGTCGGGCCCGGGCGCGGCTCAGGTGCCGGGTCGCTGGTCGCTTATTCGCTGAAGATCACCGATCTGGACCCCCTGCAATACAACTTGCTGTTCGAGCGCTTCCTGAACCCGGAGCGGATCTCGATGCCCGACTTCGATATTGATTTTTGCCAGGGCAACCGCGACCGTGTGATCGATTACGTCAAACTCAAATATGGCAGGGATGCGGTCAGCCAGATTGTGACTTTCGGCACCTTGGCCGCGCGTGCCGCGGTACGCGATGTCGGTCGGGTGCTTGGCATGAGCTACACCTTCTGTGACGGGATCAGCAAGCTCATTCCGAACAAGCCTGGGGTCAGCGTCAGTCTGCAAATACCCGCGAGCGATCGAGGCAGGGATGACAAGACGGTGTATGCGATCGAGGCCGAGCCAGCCCTTGCGCAGCGCGAGAGCACGGAGGAGGACGTCAGGATATTGCTCGAGTTGGCGCGCAAACTCGAGGGTGTGACCCGCAACGTAGGCATGCATGCTGGCGGTGTCCTCATTGCGCCGGGCAAGCTGACAGATTTTTGTCCGCTGTACCAACAGCCCGGCAGTGAATCAGCGGTGAGTCAGTTCGACAAGTACGACGTCGAGGCCATCGGGCTGGTGAAATTCGACTTTCTGGGTTTGGCGACGCTGACCATTCTGGAGCTGGCCAAGGACATGATCAGGGCCAGGCATCCTGGCCGGGAGAATTTCGTGTACGACGATCTGGCGCTGGACGACCCCTTGGTCTACCAGTTGTTTGCGCAGGGTCAGACCGAAGCCGTCTTCCAGTTTGAAAGTCGCGGCATGCAGGCGATGCTGCGCGATGCGCGGCCAAGCCGGCTGGAGGATCTGATCGCGATGAACGCGCTGTACCGTCCGGGTCCGATGGATCTGATTCAGACCTATATCGCGCGCAAGCTCGGACGCGAACCGGTTCAGTACCCCGATCCGCGCGTCGAAGGCATCCTGGGCGAGACCTACGGCGTCATGGTGTACCAGGAACAGGTGATGCAGATGGCGCAGATCCTCGGAGGCTATTCGTTGGGCAGCGCCGACGTGCTACGCCGCGCGATGGGCAAGAAGGACGCCGATGAAATGGCGCGTCAGCGCCAGGCGTTTCGCGACGGGGCTGCCGCCAATGGCCTGAGCCAGGCGCGGGCCGACGAAGTGTTCGACCTGATGGAAAAGTTTGCCGGGTATGGCTTTAACAAGTCGCACTCGGCGGCCTACGCCTTGTTGGCCTATCACACGGCATGGCTGAAGGTTCGCTACACCGCGGAATTTTTCTGCGCCAATATGACGGTGGAGATGGACGACACCGACAAGCTCAAGGTTCTGTTTGAAGACGCCCTCAGGATGGGCATGGGTTTTGAGCCGCCCGACGTGAACCGGGGCACGAGCAGCTTTGAGGCGGTTTCGGACAGGCTCATCCGCTATGGCCTGAGCGCGATCAAGGGCTCCGGCTCGCAAGCGATCGAGGCCGTTGTGATGGCACGTGAAGGCCGTGGCGCGGCGCCATTTGGCCTGCAAAAGGGTCCCTTCACCAGCCTGTACGATTTTTGTGTGCGAGTCGACCGCAGTCGTATCAACAAGCGCACGGTAGAGGGCTTGATCAAGGCGGGGGCCTTTGACTCGATTGAACGCAACCGCGCTAGCGTGCTTGCCTCGCTTGATCGAGCTTTCGAATTTGGTGCCGCCGCGCTGGTCAACGCCAATCAGGCGGGCCTGTTTGGTGACGATCATGGTTCGAGCTCACGGGAGCCCGAATTGGTGCAGACCAGTCCCTGGGGCGTCAAGGAGCGTCTGCTGCAGGAAAAGACGGCTCTGGGCTTCTATCTTTCGGGACACCTCTTTGACGAGGTCGCCCCGGAGGTCCGCCGATTTGTCAAACGCTGTGTCGGCGACTTGATTGATACGCGCGAGCCGCAATTGCTCGCCGGCGTGATCAGCGATCTACGCATGGTCAACGCCCAGCGAGGCAAACTCGCCCTGTTCAAGCTCGACGACAAGACCGGGGTGATCGAGGCCCGTGCCGACGAGGCAACTCTTGAGCGGCACCGTGACCTGTTGCAGGACGATCAGATCGTGATTGTCATGGGCCGACCGCAACCTGATAAGTTTGCCGGGGGCATGCAGTTGACCGTCACGCAGATGTGGAATCTGGAGCAGGCGCGTTGCCGCTTTGGCAAATTCCTGAGCGTGCCGATCCGCACTGAGGCAGCAAGGATGGAAGATATTGCAGCGCTGATCGGGGAGTTTGCACCCCGGCGCGAGGTGACTTCGCAGGGCGAATTGCTGTGGGGTTTGGGGGTGCGCTTGATGTTGACGTGCCAGCAGCAGGGCGCGCTCGCCTGTGTGCAATTGCAACTGGCCGATGGCATGAAGTTCTTTCCCAGCGACGCTGCGCTCGCTGCATGGCGCGCGCGGGCAGGGTCCGCCGTGACCATTGAATATGAGTGAGAGTGGCTGCCATGCTTATGAATATTGCGCAAGCAGCTATCTAATTTGTAGCGTCTCGGGAGACTTCCACAAATCACGACCCCACCGACGGTCATTGCGATTGCCACGTCGCTTGCGCATCTCAATGACGAATCGGGCTGTCATTGCGAGGAACGCAGTGACGCTGCAATCCATTGACTGCATGGATCACCACGGCCCGCGGCCTCGCGATGACGAAAGGGGACGTCACGAATTGTGGAAACGTCAATAAGTAGCAATTCGATGCCCACCAAGCGCCAACGCTAGTCCCTCGGTCGGAACCCGATAATCAACGCGGGGGGAACCCGCCCGTCGACATCGCGCGGGAGTTCCCCGGTTTTGTCGATCGCCTTGAGGACCGCTTCATCCCACTTGGCGACGCCGCTGGGCTTGGTCAACTTTCGACTGATGATCAGCCCGGTTGCTGCCGTGCGAACCTCCACTTCGGCCAGGGGGTTGCCTTCAATCATGTCGGCAAAGACGATATTTGGCTTGATCCGGGCGCTGACCCGGCTGGCATAGCTCGCGGAAGGGCCGGAGGCTTGCTTGGCACTGCCGGAGGTCCCGGGTGCGCCGGTGGCACCGGCCAAGCCGCTGAGCCGCTGCAGATTAGCCTGACGCTGTGCTTCGACGCGCTGCAACTCCTGCTGCGCAGCCACAGCCTCGCGACGTTTGGCTTCCAGGGCAGCCTTGAGCTTTTCTTGTGCCGCGCGCTGTTCCTGCAGGTGCTGTTTCTCACGGTCGACTCGTTCCTGGCGCAGCCGTTCCTGTCGCCGCTCCTCGAGCGCTTGTTGCCGGAGTTTTTCGAGCCGGATTCTTTCCTGCTCCAGTGCAATGGCGGGATCGGGCTGGGCCGGCGCAACCCGGACCGGGGGTGGGGGCTGAGGTGCTGGCTCCGGTGCGGGCTCAACCAGTCTGGGTGCTGCCGCCTGCGGCAGGGCCGACCAAAGTTCGGCCTCGGCGTTGAGCGTGACTGCTTCGCGACGCCAGTGCACGCCCCAGGTCAGTGCCGCAAGCAGGGCGGTATGCGCCAGGATTGCCAGGGCCAGCGCGCGCATCACTCCGGGTGTCGGTGGCGGCGCGAACTCCAGGCGGTCGGTGGTCAATTGCATGACAACGCCCTAGTTGGCGAGTTGCACCGACAAGCCCACGCGCTGCACACCTGCGCGCTGCAGCGTGTCCATGACCCGGACCACGGTTTCGTACCGAAGACTGCGGTCGGCGCTGATCACCACCGCAGAATTGGCCAAACCCGTCTGCGCCTGAGCGACGACACGGGCAAGATCGGGTAGGCCAACCGGGGTCGACTTCTCGCGAATCTTCATCGTCATCGATTCATCCTTGCCGATGACGACCTGGATTACGGTATCGGGTTGGCGTCTGGCCTTGCCGACACTTGGGAGGTCGATCACGCTGGGCGCAATCAGTGGCGCCGTGACCATGAAAATGATCAACAGCACCAGCATCACATCGATGAAGGGCACCATGTTGATTTCGTTGATCGTGCGTCGGCCGCGTCCCCGGCTCACCATGGAGGGCATGATCAGTCTCCTCTCACTGGCCCGAGGCCGAATGTGTGCCCAGATTGCGCTGCAGGATGTTGGAGAACTCCTCGATAAAAGTCTCCAGCCTGATCGCCACGCGGTCGATGTCACGTGCAAACCGGTTGTACGCAACCACGGCCGGAATGGCGGCGAAAAGGCCGATCGCAGTGGCGACCAGAGCCTCGGCAATGCCCGGCGCGACCGTGGCCAGCGTGACCTGTTGCAGTGAGGCAAGTCCGGTGAACGCGTGCATGATGCCCCAGACCGTACCGAACAAGCCAACGTAGGGCGAGACCGAGCCCACCGACGCCAGAAACGACAGGTGGGTTTCGATCACGTCCATCTCGCGCTGCAAACTCGCACGCATGGCGCGGCGCGCCCCGTCTAGCAGCGTGCTGGTATCGGCAATGCGCTTCTCGCGCAGTTTCTGGAACTCTCGCATGCCGCTGGCAAAGATGCGCTCCATGGGTCCGCAGGCACGCGCGTTGTTGGCAGCGGCGGCGAACAGCTCGTTCAGGCTGGTACCCGACCAGAAGCCGCGCTCGAAGCCGTCATTGAGCGTCTTGATTCTCTTGAGCCCGAACCATTTGCGAAAGATCGCGGCCCAACTCGACACGGAGATGAACATCAGCAACAGCATCACCAGTTGCACGACCAGGCTGGCATTGAGAACCAGATGGAGGATCGACAGGTCTTGCGTCATTTCGGGGCTTTCGTGGGGTGGCCGGGGCTCGACGCCCCAGCGGCAATTTCAGTCGCCCGCAAGCGCCTGGCCAGTTCATTGAGTACGGCATTGACGTATTTGTGCCCATCGGTGCCACCGAACTCCTTGGCCAGCTCGATGCACTCGTTGAGCACGACGCGCCATGGCACGTCCGGGCAGTGCCCGAACTCCCAGGCCCCGATCCACATGACGGCATGCTCGATCGGGGAGAGCTCGGCGAGCTTTCGGTCCAACAGGGGCGCGAGCAGGGCGTCAAGCGCCTCGGCCTGGCTGGTGCAGCCGTGCAGCAGCGCTGCAAAGTGGGCCGGATCGGACTTGGAAAAGCCAGCCAAGTCGCGCGTAAAGGCTTCGATCTCGAGGACCGAGTTTTTGCCGACGAGCCTCTGGTACAGGGCCTGCAAGGCAAATTCGCGCGAGCGCGTGCGTTGCGATTTGCTTGCGGCCTTGCGCGCTCCGGTGGCGGTCAAGCCAGCGCGGACCTGTCGCGGCGGACGCTTGGGGGCTGCTGCGGTGTCTGGATCAGTCATTGCAACTCGACCATCAAATTGGCCATTTCGACTGCCACGCGTGCCGCATCGCGCCCCTTATCGACTTGCCGGGCCTGGGCTTGGGCCAGGGTCTCGGTGGTCAGGATTGCATTGGCGATGGGCAACTGGTAATCCAGCGCAACGCGGCTGATCCCGGCGGCGGATTCATTGGCGACAAGCTCAAAATGATATGTTTCGCCGCGGATGACACAGCCCAGCGCGATCAAGGCGTCCAGGCCGGCGCTTTCGGCCAGCCCCGCCAGCGCCAATGCAACTTCCAGCGCACCAGGTACCTGGACCAGTTGAATATTCTTCTCCTGAACGCCAAGCTCGATCAATTCAGCGGTGCAGGCCTGGGTCAATGCCTGCGTTACCGGGAGATTGAAGCGTGCCTGCACCAGGCCGATCTTCAACTTCTTGCCGTTGAGCCGCGGATCGGTGCGCGCCAGAGTTCCTTGATCACCTTCAAACATGCTGGTTCCTCGCCCTTGGGGCAACTATTTCGAGACGTATCCGACGATTTCCAGGCCGTATCCGGCCATGCTGGGCATGCGCCGCGGGTTGCCCATCACGCGCATCTTGTGCACGCCGCACTCGCGCAGGATCTGGGCACCGATGCCATAGCTGCGCAAGTCCATGCGCCCGCGTTCAGGCCCGTGACTGGAGCGGGCCGTGCCATCAAACTGCGCGAGCAATTGCCCGGCGCTTTCGGTGCAATTGAGCAACACGACCACACCCTGACCCTCGGCCGCAACGCGCGTCAGGGCGGCGTCCAGGCTCCATGAGTGCATGGCTCGGCCGACCTCGAGGGCATCGAGCACTGACATTGGTTCGTGCACACGCGCGGCCACGGTGTCGAGCGGACCCCACTGGCCCTTGACCAGCGCAAGATGAACGTCGTGCGTGGTTTGGTCCTTGAACAAGTGAATCTCGAAGGCGCCAAAGGCGGTCTCGATCGTGCGTGTACCGATTCGTTGCACCAGCGACTCGACCCGACTGCGGTGCGCAATCAGGTCGGCGATGGTGCCGATCTTGAGTCCGTGCCTTGCCGCGAACAATTGGAGATCGGGCAGTCGGGCCATGGTGCCGTCGTCGTTCATGATCTCGCAGATGACGGCAGCCGGGGTGCACCCGGCCATTGCCGCAAGGTCACAACCTGCTTCGGTATGACCGGCACGCATCAGGACGCCGCCGTCGACCGCCTGCAACGGGAAGATGTGGCCGGGCTGGACCAGATCGCTCGGCGCTGCATCGTGGGCGACGGCAGCTTGCACGGTACGGGCCCGATCGGCCGCTGAAATCCCGGTGGTGACGCCCTCGGCGGCTTCAATCGACACCGTGAATGCGGTGTTCTTTTTGTCCCCGTTGCTCAGGGTCATGGGTGGCAATTGCAGGCGCTCGCAGCGCTCCCGACTCAGCGTCAGGCAGATCAGGCCACGGCCGTAACGGGCCATGAAGTTGATCGCCTCGGCGCTTACGTGCTCGGCTGCCAGCAGCAGGTCACCTTCGTTTTCACGGTCTTCTTCGTCGATCAGGATGACCATGCGTGCCGCGCGCATATCCGCCACAATGTCTTCAACCGCAGAAATGGCCACTGGGGAAAGTTCGCTCATGTGTTGTCTCTTCAAGGGATGATGGAGTCCGCCGACGGCCTCAGTCTTTAGCTTGGTTGGTGGCGCTGCCCAGCGGTGCGCCCAGCATGCGCTCAACGTAGCGTGCGATCAGGTCGATTTCCAGATTGACCGCGCCGCCAACCCGGAGTTCCCCCAGAGCCGTGTTCTCAATCGTGTGCGGAATCAGGTTGATGCGGGCTTCACAGCCATTGTCAAGGTCTTGCACGCGGTTCACCGTCAGGCTCACGCCATTGACCGTCAGCGACCCTTTGTAGGCCAGGTATTTAGCCAGCGCCTGCGGCGCGAGGATGCGCAGATCCCAGCTCTCGCCAGCCTGTGCAAATCGGGTCACGACGCCAATGCCGTCGACATGACCCGAGACCAGGTGTCCGCCCAGCCGGTCGTTGGCCCGCAGGGCCTTTTCCAGGTTGATCGTTCCCGGCTCTGCCAGGCCGGCCGTCTTCGCCAGCGACTCGGCCGAAATATCGACGCTGAACGTGCTGGCGGACGGTTCAAGCGCAGTGACAGTCATGCAGGCGCCGTTGAGCGCGATACTGTCGCCCAACGTCACGTCGGCCAGGTAGTCCGAGGGTGTCTGGATGCGCAAATGCTTGCCGTGTGTGTCGGATGCACCCAAGGGGTCCGCCGAGAGTATGTGTCCGATGCCAGTGATGATTCCAGTAAACATGACTGCATTTTCGCAGGGAATCAGCGCCGCTCCGTGGACGGGCCAAAAATGGCGTCATGAAGGTGACCTGCGCGAGGCGCTCTTCTGCCCTGTCAGCCGCGCGGGCCGGTCGTTTCAATAAATGCCGGGAATAAATTTGTACGGCGTGGCCAGGCGATAGGCCGCGTATTGCGGATTGGAACGGTGCATAAAGGCGTCCTCGCGTTCGGAGCGCAGCCAGTAAATCGCCAGCAGCATGGTCGCAGCAAGCCACTGAGCAGGCCCGCTGAGCCCGCGCAACTCCAATGCCAGGAACATCAGTACTTCCATCGTATAACTAGGATGACGCACCACGGCATAGAAACCACTCGTGCGCACACCCTTGTCGGTCATCACGCCAAACATGGTTCCAAGATTCCATATCGTGAGCATGTAGACGACGTTCAGATAGGTCTCCGCGCTCATCGCCAGGTAGCCGATGGCTCCCGAGGCGAAGATCGGGTCACGTCCGACCAGCGGTGGCAGCATCTGCCAAAAGACAACGCCCAGGAGAGGCCCGTAGCAGACCGCATTGGTGATCCAGCCCGTGACTGTGAAATCCAGGTTACGAATCCGCTTGCCCCACAGGAAGCCGAGGATTGAGTGTCCATAGCCGATCAGGCAACCAAAGATGGTCAGGGTCCACAGCAGGTAGCGTACGGTGAGGTGAATCGATTCAATCGAGTCAAAGTGTGGTCGGTGGGTCAGCATGTGGGCGAGGGTGGCGCCCACCGAGCCCGTCGTGCCCAGCAAGAGTCCGGCCGGGCCCGGGTCGCGCAGGCCTGAGAGCACCGTGCCAGCGTGTGGCCATGCAATTTGCAGCGCGTTGCTGAGGTTGCCCTGGACAAAACCCAGTAAGGTATGGGCAAAGGCCAACGCGATCACGCCGTGGAGCAGCCAGATCAATGCACTGCGAAATGCGCCAGGCTTCACCCGCTTGTAGATGCCGCCGGAAAATTCCAGCCGTTGCCACCAGAGCGTTAGCGGCGACGCGCGAAGATGCCACATCATTGCCAGGTATGCCAGTGCGCCGACAACGTACAGGGAGGGCAGGTTGCGTTTGAGCAGCGCGGGCGTCCAGAGTAGGAACGAGAGAGGCTCGCTCAGGACCGGGCGCGGCACCATGCCCGCCAGATGGTCGAGCAGATAAACCGAAAACGTGATGCTGACCCAGACCCATGCCATGCCCGCGCCAAGTTGCAACAGCCAGCGAACCAGAGGCGTCTGAAGGCGTTGCAGCGAAGGCATGACTTGCTCACCCAGGACCAGAAACGGAGAACGCCTCGTGCGGATCCAGACTGCGCCGAAGATGCACAGTGCCAGACTGAAGGAAGCGACTTCGACGGCGCTGAGCCACGGATCGTTATCGAAGACGGCCTGCGTTGCAACCGTGAACTCGCTGGCCAACAGGCCAATCGCTGCGAGGCCTTTGCCGTCGATGATTCGAGCCGTGGACGTTTGTTCGCCAACGTAAGTCAGTACGACGCTGCCAACCCTCTTGCGATCGTGGAAGAGGTTGAGATGGTCGCCCGCACGCAAGCCGACCCCGCTGCCGAGCCCGACCTGGACAAACTCGCCGACTTGGGCTGTGACCAGGCCCTGGCGTCCCATCGGCCAGCGCATCGAAGCCGGGTCGTAGACAAGCAGCACCGTCTGGCCCTCAACCCGCTCGATGCGGGCGGTGCCGATCTCGCTGCGCCAGTCATTGCTGAAGCGGTAGATCGGTACCACCTCGCCCAGGGTCAGGCTGGCGGCATTCGGGTGCGTGACGGTGACATGGTTGGTATCGACGACCGTCGCCACGTTGGTGTGCCAGACCGTTGCGCCGTGCAGCAGGGCCAACAGCAGCAGCGCCGCCGCCAGCACGAGCCCGAGCTCGTAGGCGATGGTACAGGCCAATTGCGTCCGTGCAGCGGGCGTGTTATGCCTCATGGACCCTCACTGAACCCGTTCCCGGTAAGCGGTTGGAATGGCCGCCAGCACTGCTTTTTTTGACCGGGGCGAGGCGATGGCCAGCGCGTTGCGGTAGGCGGACAACGCCTTGCCCTGGTCCCTGGGCTCGATTGAGTCGTAGGCCCGACCCAACCTGATCCAGCCGTCGACGGCGCGCTCGGGCCACTGTTTGATGGCAGCGTCGAGGGCAGCCACAGCCAGTGACTGATCGCGCTGTGCGATGGCCAGCGAATAGGAAGTTTGAAACAGATCGTTGTCAATAAAGCCCGATGCCAGCAGCGCCTTGGCGCGTTGTGTGGCCTGCTCTTGCCGGCCCGTGCGGCTCCAGAGCACAACTTCGAGCGAAGCCACTGCCGGGGCGTTGGGCTGAACGTCGCGCGCCCGGTCAATGAGCTGCTGCACGTCGTCGTACTCGCCCGCCTGAATATGCCCTCGCGCCACGTTGGCAAGGATCACAACTACATAGGGTCGGGACCGAAGGATCGATTCCCAGATCCAGGTCGCGTCTTTCCAGTCGCCCCAGCTCGCCACGTTATCTGCCACCATGGGGGTGAGTTTTCGGTAGTGCGGATTGATCGCGATCCCTTCGCGCAGGAGTACGAACATGCGCTTCTTTTCATCGTCCCAGTGCGCAGCGCGAGGTTCACCCGAACGCGAGATCGCCAGTGCAATCCGCACGGCCTGGACAATCTTTGACTCGCACTCGACCGCCTGTTGCGCAAGGTACAGACCCAGCCCAAAGCAAATTGCCGTAAGAGACAGGGCAGGAACAGCACACCTTGGCCCGCAGGTCCATCGGTGCCACAGCCAAGCTCGCCCCGGAGCCAGACGGGTGTCAGAGGCAGCAAGAATGGCCAGACTGATCGCGAACAGGGCGCCGGTACCGGCCATGCGCCAGGCAAACCCGGCATTGCTGACCAGCAGGAACACCAGCAAACTCGACAGGGTCAACGCGCGCAGCGGCGCTTCCAGGGCCCCGGTCGGACTGTCGTCAGTGAGCGTGCGCCGCGCCGCCGCCGCCAGGTAGCCGAGCAGGCTCAACAGGAACAGCCAGCCAACAAGCCCATACTCGGCGATCAGTTGCAGCGGTTCGTTGTGCGCGTAGTAATCGGTCTCCAGTTGGCTGCCCGCTTCCTGAAACCGTGGCGCCTGCACCTCCCAGGCACCGGCGCCAACGCCGGTCAACGGGTGTGCGGCAATCATTCGGGCGCTGGCCTTCCACAACCGGGAACGGATCGAGAACGAGCCGGCACTGTATTCGCTCGACTTGGTCATGGAGAACAAGCGCTCGGTGGCGCGGTGCAGAGCGTTGCCGCGGCCGGACTCGGCGATCAACGCGGGGTTGGCCGTTCCGATGGAGCCCAGTGCGATCACCGAGGCGACGAACAGCGCACAAACCCCGACCCAGTGGCTTTGCCGCCAACCGGTGGAGGCCATTTGAGCGCGCGTGCGCGCGACGATCACTGGTACCAGTACCAGCAACATAAGCAGACCGATGAGTGCCGAGCGGGTACCGGTCATCAGCAAGGCCACCACGTTGAAGGCCAGCGAAAACACCAGGGCAAACACCGAAACCTTGTCGCGCACGCGGTACAAAAGTAGCGTTGAAAAAGGGAACGTGCAGACGATAAACTCGCCAAAGAAATTGCGGTTGACAAAAGTCGACGCGGGGTTCGGACCCTGCGCGAAGAAAGACCAGTCAAACCAGAACTGCAGTGCCGTCCACAGCGAAGCCAACACGGCCCCAAGATGAATGCCCCAGAGCAGGTAGGTGAGGCGCTCGCGGGTCAGCGCGTTCAGCCCTAGCCACAGGATCAGGCCAAAAACAAACCAACGGACCGCCTCGACTCCGCCCAGATAGGTGTGCGACCAAGCCATGCTGCCCAGCGCGTAGGCCATCAGCGCCAGCGGCAGATACAGCAATTTGTGAAAATAGAGCGTTGCGCTTTGCTCGCGCAGGTGCCAGAAGCAGACAAACACGCCGGCCAGCGCAGAGAACGAGACCACGATCGACTTCAGCGTGTCCTGCAGCATCTCCTCGTTGCGCACCCCCAGGGCCGGCGCCAGCACCATCATCAGAGCCAATACCAGCACGACCGACCCAGGCGCATCAGATTTCATGTCGGTGGCCAGGGGGTTTCGCAGGTCGGCAACCACGTCGACGACGGCGAGTTAGAACTGGTCGCGGCCGCGGACCCGGGCGATCAGGCGCAGGTCTGGCCCCAACCGCTCGGTCGCTGTGAATTCAAGAGGCACAGCGGCAGACAATTCATCGATCGGGCCAAACCGTGCCATGTCCTTCCCCTGCCCAATCAATTTCGGAGCCAGGTAGATCACGAACTCGTCAACCAGTCCTGCCTGAATCAGTGCGCCGTTGAGCCTCGGACCGGCCTCGACATGCAACTCGTTGATCTCCTGGTTTGCCAGATCACGCAGCATGGCGGCCAGATCCACCTTGCCGAGCCCGTCGCTCAGAAGGACGATGCGCACGCCCTGGTCTTGCAATGCCCTTTGTTTTGTGCCATTTCCGGCTGCAGCGTAGATAGATAGGGCGCGACCAGCTATAAAAATGTGAGCAGAAAGAGGTGTTTGAAGCCTGCTGTCGGCAATCACCAAGTGCGGCTGGCGCTCGGTGGCCGCGAGCCGTACGTCGAGTCGGGGGTCGTCGTGCAGCACGGTGCCTATGCCCGTGAGCAAAGCACAGGACCGTGCTCGCCAGGCGTGGCCGTCGGCACGCGAGGCCTCGGAGGTGATCCACTGGCTGCTGCCGTTATCCAGGGCCGTCTTGCCGTCAAGCGAGGCGGCAATCTTCATCCGCACCCAAGGCGTCTTGCGAACCATGCGGCTGAAGAAACCCAGGTTCAGCTCGCGCGACTCGCTCGCACCCGGGCCGGTCTCAACCTCGACACCGGCCGTGCGCAGCTTCTCGAAGCCACGGCCCGACACCAACGGGTTGGGATCGGTGATGGATGCGACCACTCTTTTGATCCCCGCACCAATCAGGGCGTCGCAGCAGGGGCCGGTGCGACCGTGGTGTGAACACGGTTCGAGCGTGACATAGGCGCTGGCACCGACCACCGAATGTCCCTGGGCCGTGGCGTCGCGCAAGGCCATAATTTCGGCGTGAGGGCCACCTGCGTGCTGCGTGTTACCGCGACCAAGAACTCGGCCCGCAGGGTTGGCGATCACGCAGCCCACTCTTGGGTTCGGAGAACTCAGCGTCAAACTGGCAGTGGCCAACTCGAGGGCCTGGGTCATTAACGAGTACATGTGTCATTCCAGGCAAAACTGCTGTCCCGATTGCCGACCCATAAAGTTTGTACCGGCAGAGCAAACAGGCGTGGGCCAAAACGCAGGCTGGCTTCGCCGTCGTACAGCACGACGCCACAGGTGAAACGTTCCCCAACGATCTCCTGGAGTTTGCGCAGACCGCGGAAGTCCTCGTTGCGCACAGTGCCAGACGCTTTCACCTCGACGCCGGCCAACCCGGCTCCGCGCTCGAGCACGATATCGACCTCGTGGTTGTCGCGGTTGCGAAAATGGTAGAACGCTACGGCCTGCGAACTGGCACCGGCCTGGCGGCGCAATTCCTGAAAGACAAAGGTCTCCAGCAACTGGCCAAGCAGTGTTCGATTGGCATGCAGGCCAGCCGCATCGAGACGCAGCAGTGCGGCGGCAAGCCCGGTGTCACCCATATGAAGTTTTGGTGTTCTGACCAGACGGTTGATCTGGCGCACATGCCAGGGCGGCAAGATATCAACCAGAAACACTCGCTCCAGCAAGGTCAGGTAGTCGCGTACCGTAGGGCGGCTCAGACCAAAGGGGCTTGCCAACTCGCTCACGTTAAACAGGTGTGCCGTTTGACCCGCAGCCAGTTCAAGCAGGCGCGGCATGGCATCGAGCGCAGCGATTCGGGCCAGGTCGCGCACATCGCGTTGAATCAGGGTCTGGGCGTAGGCCTGGTACCAGTTGCGTCGGCGGGCGCTCTGGCGCATCAACGCGGCAGGGAATCCGCCGGCGACCAACAGCTCGGCCAAGTCCTGACCCAGGCGCTGGAACGATGCGAGCCCAAAATCGGCATTGAAAAGCCGCGTCAAAAAGTCGGCCTCTTGTTGATGTAATTCAGCTTGCGCCAAAGGATGCAGACGAATAACTTCGATACGCCCAGCCAGGGAATCGGCCAACTTGGGGAGCAACAACACGTCTGCCGAACCCGTCAACAAGAACCGCCCGGGTTGGCGATCCCGATCCACAACCAGCTTGAGGGAAGTGAATATTTCAGGTACCCGTTGAACCTCATCGAGCACCATCTTGTGTGGCAGGTCGGCGACAAAACCCAACGGGTCGGCCCGTGCTGCCCTCACCAGATTGTCATCGTCAAAACTGACATACCCGTAACCGCGCGGCTCTGCCACAGTGCGCGCCAAAGTGGTTTTACCGCATTGCCTCGGGCCCTGAATCAAAACGACCGGGGTATCGCCCAGGCTGGTTTGCAGGTTGGCCTGAACCAGGCGCAACAGGGGCCGGGCGCCGGGTAGCAGCGGCGGGGTTAGCATCGGCCGATTGTAAGGTGTAGGCCCGGCTAATTGAAATAGTATGGGCCGCTAATGAAAAGGTTCAGTCACAGCGTCTCGCCTTCAAGGAGCCGGGTGCTGCTGTCAGGTGCGCCTACTTCCAGCATCGATCGCGCAGGGCTCCACTGGTGGAGGCTGTGCCACCGACGATGACACCGCGCACGCCCGTTGACGAGACGGTGAACGTACCGCACTCGTCGCCATCCATCTTTGCGCCAGCCACCGGCACCATTCGAAGGACGTAAGAAGAGTTGGTAAGTGTGGCGGTCGGAATTTCCAAGGTATACAGCGCTGTGCTGTCAGCGGGCGATTGCTGAAGATTGGCAGGAATGCGATCGATGACACCGACCGAGCCGTCGCGAATTGTGTCGTACCGGTCGTTAGCGCCGTAAAACCGCTGCATGAACTGCCCGACCTGCATCAGTTGCGCGCGCGCATCAGCCCGATTGGCGCGCGCAATATAGCTGGTATACGAGGGCAGGGCAATGGCCGCCAGAATGCTGATGATGGCCACCACAATCATCACTTCAATGAGCGTGAAGCCGGGCATGGACTCGCGGCGCTTGCGTGCGATGGTGACAACATGCATGGAACAGTCTCCTGAAGAAATGCGTACGACGAGCTTTGCCAGTCTATCGCATGAAGAGTTGGCGCCATTCGCGTGACTTCAGGCCGCTGGCCGACGATGAATTCGCCGGACAGGCCTTGGCGCCGGGTTGCCCGCATTCGAGTCTCGATCCTGGTGCAGGTGTTTTGCGCGGTCACGATGCAATAGCTATCTTTGAGCGTTGGTCGACTCGATCGTGATGGGGGTCGGCGGCCCGTCAATCGGATGCTGCCAGCCACTGACCAGGGCGTCGGTCGCGTCGATGATGCCATCGTCGTTGGTATCGAGGATGCGCTTGGTCGGCCCTGATCCGGTGACGCCATCGATGACATAAACCCAGCCCGAGCCGCTACCGGTTTGCACACAAAGGTCAGCCGCAGCCGAACTCTCTGGTGACAGCGTGGTGGCAAGGACGAAGGTGCCCGCCAGTCGGTCGAACGGATAGACCAGGCGTTGGCCACTGTTAGGCAGGTTGATGTACCAGCCCCGGGTTCCGGTCAGACCATCACCCCAATTACTGCATTGGTTGACACGTTGTAATACTCGACCGGCGGCGAGCCGGCAACAGTGACCGCAGTGATGGTCTGCTGTACCAGCGAAGTCAACCCGGTCACACCAGCACCGGTGGGTGTCGTGGCCGCGCCGAACGGCTGGGCGTCCCAGACGCCATACAGACGCTGCGTGACGTAGGGCGAGAGCGCGTCCGCTGCGAGAAAGAACCGGCCGGTGCCAAACGTGACAACGTAGCCACCTTTGGGATTGGGCAACACAGCCGGTGCTGCGGTGATCGGTTGCGTCGTGCCAGCGGCGTACAGCGGGACGAATGAAGAGCCATTGGCCAGCCCGACCTTCCAGCCACCGCTGACGGTGTTTGAGAGATCAAATTTCCACATATTGCCCTTGAGGTCCCCGGCGTAGGCACCGATGACCCGCTGTGTGGCATCGCGCACCAGCGTCACGCCGCCCAGTCCGTTGCCACCGCTGATGTCGGCGCGGATTTCCTGGATCAAGCGACCGGTTTGCAGATTGACCACGAACAGGCTGGCCACGCCCGACGTGCTGGAAAAGCCATTGCCGAAGATGGCAGCCCAGTCGCCGCTTGGCAAGACACCGGCCTGCACCTTGCTGAGGATGCTGCCCAGGTTGGCAAAATTGGTCGTGCTTGAGTTGACTTCCCACAAGACCTTGCTTGCGTCCATCGCCAGCGGCTTGGTGACATCAAGCGCGAACACCGCCTTGCCGCCAGCGCCGGTCGTGGTCATCAACACGTTCTTCCAGACGCCGCCAAGAAACGCGTCGGTCTCTGCGCTGGGGCCGTCAACAAAATATTGATGCGTATAGGGGTTGGCAGTCAGCTTCGAGAGGTTCGGCACGACAGCCTGCGGAATGAAGGCAAAGGTTTCGACACCCGTGGTGTCGCGAAACGCATGCAGCATGCCGTCGTTGGCGCCGACAAACAGCACGCCTTCAGTGCGCGCCTTCTTGGCTGTGACGAAGGCGCGGTAGTCGCCAAACGAAGTCGCCGGCAGCAGCTTCTCGTAGCTCATGTCGAGGCCGTCAAGAATAAACGCCGGGTTCGAATTGACGATGTCACCCAGTTTCGAAGCGCGGTCGCGGTAGGTGCCGCTGCCCTTGCGCAGTTCGTTCGTGCTGTCGCCGCGTACATAGTTCACCAGATCGGTGGTCAGGCCGGTGTTGCTGGCATTGAAGGTCACCGCCGTGCTGCCGTTCCATGTCGAAGATATTGCGCGCATTCGGTGCCGGGATCAGGCTGATCGGGTCACCATTGGCGTCCACGCCCATTTCAACCTGCCAGAACGTGTTCTGCGGCACCTTGTCGTTGCCGGTGGTCGGATCGAGTTCAAGCGCCGACAGGCGGCCCGACCAACTTCCGGGAACGTATTCCGGCTTGTACTTGCGGGTTCCGCTCTTGAGATAGGTGGCCGAGACCGCCACGCCGGACAGGGTCTGTGGCTTGCCGGCAATGGTGCTGAACATCTTGTTCAGGCCGGCTGTCAGCTCATTGGCGTTGCTGGCGTTGAGAATGTCACCACGGCCGTTGATGGTGGCATGCCAGGTGTCATCAATCGTTGTCGGCGTGTTCGCGCTCGGGGTCGGCCACGACGTGGCGCCCTTGGTCAGACTTGCCAGCATGGCTGCCGTTTGCGGTAGCGTGCCGTCGATGCCCAGCGTGACGGCGTAGAACGAGACGTTTTGCCAGGTCGACGGATTGTTGATCCCGTGCGCGTTGATGACTGGAACCCGGTTGGCCAGATCGGTGCGCAAATCGCGACCCCAGTAATACATGGCAAGGTCGGCCAGCGTGTTGCTGGCGCCGTCGCGGTACGGCGGTCCGGGCACATACGTGTAAGCGGGGCCGACCGCCGGGGTGATGCTGAAACCTCTGTTGTCAGCGTTGCCCGCAGTCGTTGGCTGCGTGCCATTCCAGTAGCCGTCGGTGACCAGCATGGAAAACGAGCGGCGGCAACTTGCGTGGCTGGCGATCGCTTCGGATCTACCTGGTCCGCTGGCGGTCACGTTGCTGAAACCGGTGGATGCAGGATTGGGTCGGGTCGCCCATGGGCCGTCGCTGTCGGTGCGCGAATAGTACTTCCCGACGTTGTTGACCGCGGTCAAGTTCGGCGTGCTGCTCGAGGCGTTCAGACCATAGAGCCAGTTAAAGAACGTGCTCTTCGTGCCGCCAACCCCGCCAGCAAACGAGCTGACACCCTGCTGCAGCCTGCCGCCATCGATCTGGCTGATGGTGCCATAACCCAGGCGGATGGCATCGTCCTTGAGTGGTTGAAACGCCGCGCCCAGTCCGGTCTTGGTCATTTCCAGGCGCGTGGTGTACCACTTGTTCCAATTGGAGTGGTTCTGTGCCTCCTCCGTGGCCGTACACGACGTGGCGTTGGTGACGCAGTCGGTGCGGTTGATGAACTTGGGGAACAAGGCGCCTTGGGCAATCATCGTCGCCGTTACCGTCGTTGGATATCTGGCCGTGCTTCCAGAAACCACGATCGTCGCCGGTGGTACGTAGGGGTTGTAGTAGTCGCTGGCGCTGCCGAGCTGGCTAGCCGTGTATGGACCAGAGGAAATGCGGAAATAGACCTTCCACCCCGAGGATGGCGCGTTGACAGTCATCGGATTGCCGGCGTAGTCCACGCGCGGCAGATAGCGCAGGCGCGGGTCGTAGTACAGCCGGTTCACATCCGGTGAAAATTGCGCATAGGTCTTGGTGCTAGGCCCGGGCATGCCATAGGCGTTGCCGGTGCCACCCCACTGATAGATGTAGTCCGACGCCATCGAGCCCGACGAGTCCAGGATCAGCGTCAGATTGGGCGCAACGGTGTTCGGCCGGTTCAGCAGCGGTTCCTGCGCCATTTGAGCGAACAGGGGCGAGAACGTCGCTGTCAGGAGCAGACTCGCCAACAGGGGTTTGAAGGAGCGTTGCAGCATGGGGTTACCTCTTGTCAATCAAATGCCAAATGTCCGTGATCGAGCGGCCCGCCTCAGTGGCGCCCGTCATGATCATCATCATGATCATCATCGTGATCATCATCGCCGGTAGACGTACCAGTTGAGGTACCCGTTGAGGTGCCGGTAGAGGTACCCGTTGAGGTGCCGGTAGAGGTACCCGTTGAGGTGCCGGTAGAGGTACCCGTTGAGGTGCCGGTTCCCGTTCCGGTACCAGTACCGGCGAGTTGTATGTGGGACTGTAGCCAGACCTCGGTGCCTCTGGGGCGGCTGCGGTTGTTGTCTGCTGCAACAACCTCCGGACCAAAGCCACGCGCCGTGACCACAAACGATGTGTTGGTGCTCACGGTCGTCGTCCCCGCCGGCATGACGGGCAAGGGTTCGACCAGACATTCCGGCGGCCGTTGGTAGGTCGCCGCCATCCCGGCTTGGTTGACCATGTTCAGTGGCAGAGCGTAGGTTGGCGTCGACGTTGGGCCGTCCCAGTTGACCAGTTCACCCGAAGTGTTTCGTGCGCTCCACCTTGGTGTGGCCGAGTAGGCCATGATCGTTGGCGTGGCGGTCAGTGTTGAGGTCGTGATTTGTTCGCGCACGGAGTTTTCACAGTACCGTAACGCAATTTCCGCTGCCTGCATGCCAAGCTCTGTCGTGCGGACATTGCCGGCGACGTTTTCCGACGAACTTGCGCTGCGCATGCTCGTTACCGCCAGCAGAGAGATCACGACCAACAGAATAAGTGCAATGATCAGCACGACGCCTCGCTGGGACTGCGGCGAACCGGCTGGCGAGCGTGCAGTATGGTCGCTAGCCGTTGTTGGTGAGTTGGGTATTGTCATGATGATGGCCCTTGAGAAGTTGGGGCTAGTTACGCAATTCAACGGTGGTCGAGTAGGCACGGCGCAAGCGCAGGTCCGGCGCGCTGACCAGTTCCCCGGCGCAATCGATGTACTTGGCCGAATCTGCGTCACTGACCACCGGCAATTCGCTGCGGATCACCACGCAGATGCGCACCGTGATGACCTTGTCCCAACGCCGTGCGTCATTGGCCAATGCGGCCAGCGTGGGCTCGGCGAGGATCTCGTCGGCCCGCAGGTAGCCGGCGACACCAGTGGCGGTCGACGTCGTGGCTCATCGTACCGTAAGTGAACTGCATGTCTTC
Organism: uncultured Pseudomonadota bacterium; assembly: GCA_963844495.1. Lineage (GTDB taxonomy): Bacteria > Pseudomonadota > Gammaproteobacteria > Burkholderiales > Burkholderiaceae_C > Rhodoferax. Next base: position 12,430 of record CAWJOT010000002.1, on the reverse strand, counting down.
GACGTTTTCAACCAGCGGCTGGGCGGGCGGGCTCGCGCCACCATTGCCTTTGCAATAGAGGCTAGGCGAAACAATCGCTGCCGAGGTCCCGATGAAAAAGCGATTCTCGGCAACTGTGTACGTCACGCCGGTAGTCGCGGTGGCAGCGCCGACAACGGTAGGCATCTGCGCTGTGATCACCGGTAACGCGTTACCAAGGCAATCCGTTGGCGCGCCGGCTGCTGTCGGAATCGTATTGAATCGGTCGGCTTCGTAGATGACCGAGAGCGAGTCCGGGAGTGTGCTGGTACCGGCAGCACAGGTGGATGTGTCCAAGGAATCAATCTTGGCTGTGGTCGACGTGATGTTGGCGAAACGACCATCACAACCGCGCAAGTAGTGAAAGCTCGCAAGGGTAAACGTGCTTGGTGCGACGCTGAACCCAGCGTAGGTGGGTGTCGGCAGATAGACAGGGTTGCGCAGACTCGCCAGGGTCGAGGTTGCCGCATCGATCCGGTTCGCTCGCTTTGGGTTGCTCCCTGACATGCGCAGTTGCTGGGTCAATATGGCCAGCGCCGCCTGCGCGTCTTCGTTCATGCGGCTTTGGGCCTCCGCCATCTTGCCCGCGCTGGCCGCCCCAAGATAGGCCGATACGGCGGCCACGGCAATGATCAACCCAATGGTCAGAGATACCATGAGCTCGATCAGCGAAAACCCCTGACTGCGGCGGCAAGTCGAATGCAGGCGGTGACGGTACCTCATATCTTGAACCTCACATACAGACAGCGCGGTCTGGGATTGGTGTAGGTGCCCGTAACCTCGACGGGACAGTTGTCCGACGCGCTTGGGTTCAACGCGGCGTAGGTGCTCGGCTCCTGCCAGATAACCCACAAATTGCCTGAGCCGGTCGTCAGGCTGCAAGGAGTGGTGTCGCAGGTCACCAGCAGGCCGCCGGCCGGGAATTCGATGCGCGCTGTTCGTTGCGCGGTGGAGTTGTCCAGTGTGGCCAACCTGGCAGCATTGCAATCCGGATACGCACAGTTGATGATCGGGATGTTGTCTAAGGTGCCGTCATAGCTCATGGTGACGGTATAGGACCCACTGGTAAATCCGGTCGGGTTGGCCCGCATGCGTTCGATGTGTGCGGCAGCGATGTTGGCTGCCAAAGCGCGGTAGTTGGAAAGTTTGGGCGCCTGCACCGCAAACGACAGCATGGCGCCGAGGGCCAGCAAACCAAACGACAGCAGCAAAATGGCAATGAGTACCTCAATGAGCGAGGCGCCGGTCTGCCGGGAGGAGGGAAGGTACTTCATTAGTAGGCTGCTCCGCTGGCCGTACAAGATGCGAGCCCGTTGCCAGCAATGCGGGCGCGACCCCCCAGGTTGACGCATACCACGCGTTGTACTTCGTTGGTGTACTGGGGTGTGCTTCCAAACTGAATTGACGTCGCCGCCGACAAAGTCAGGCGGCCGGTGCCTGCGAACCGAAAAACCGTCGCTGCGCCAGGTTCCGCGATCGAACTGATCGATGTGATAGGCCCCTGTGCCCGCAGCAGCGTATCGTCAACCAGCGGGTTCGTGCTGAAGTTGCGTGCGCCGTTGCTGTTGTTGTCCTGAAAGATGATCCAGCCGGACTCCCAGCCTGTGGTCGAGCCAGTGCCGCAAACCGCATTGACGGCCTCCGGGTTAGCGCTGCGGCACATGACGACACCGCCACCGCGGCGGATCGCTTCGCTACGGGCAAAGCGCATATCCCCGAGAAAGGTGTTGACGGCACCGGACATGGTGTTGGACTGGATCAACTGCTTGAACGAAGGCGCGGCCAGCGTGGTCAGGATCGCCACGATGGCGATCACGATCATCAGTTCGACCAGGGTAAAGCCGCGAGACTTGTTCATGGCGGTGAGTTTGGCGTCATTGCCAGGGTTTGGCTAGTGCCAATGGACAGACGGTGGGTTGGGGCGGACGGGCGGCACAAGATTGACCGTTACCGGCGTACTTCGTCGACCAGGGTCTTGAATTCGGCAATATCCTCAAACCGCCGGTAGACGCTGGCAAAGCGCACGTAAGCCACCTTGTCGAGTTTCTTGAGCTCGCGCATGACCAGTTCGCCCAGCCGCGCCGAGGGCACTTCGCGCACGCCCAGGTTGAGCAGCTTTTCCTCCATGCGCTCCACCGCAGCATCGACCTGGTCCGTGCTGACGGGGCGCTTGCGCAGGGCAAGTTTCATCGACGCAAGAAGTTTGGCGCGTTCGTACTCGGTACGGCGCCCGTCCTTCTTGACAATGGTCGGAAAACTGACGTCAGCGCGTTCGTAGGTGGTGAAGCGCTTTTCACATGAGGCGCACTGGCGCCGGCGCCGGATGAAGTCACCGTCCTCGGCGACCCGGGTTTCCATCACCTGGGTCTCCGAGTGCCCGCAAAATGGGCATTTCATGGATGCCCACTGGGTGGCCCGTACACGGGGAATCGTTCGGTCAGGGTGGCAACCTTGGCGCGCACTTCGTCGAGCACGGCCGCATCGTTCGGATGGTCGAGCACATCGGCGATCAGGTTGGCCGTCTGGCGCGCCTGCTCGTCCTTGAAGCCGCGCGTGGTCATCGCCGGTGTGCCGATACGCACGCCGCTGGTGACCATCGGCTTTTCGGGGTCGTTCGGGATGGCGTTCTTGTTGATCGTCATGTTCGCGCTTCCGAGCAGGCTCTCGGCCTGTTTGCCGGTGATGCCCTTGGCGCGCAGGTCGACCAGCATGAGGTGACTTTGCGTGCCGCCGCTGACAATGCGCAGGCCGCGCGCGCTCAGTGTTTCAGCGACGATCCTCGCGTTGGTCAGCACCTGCTGTTGATAGAGCTGGAACGTCGGCGCCAGTGCTTCCTTGAACGCCACCGCCTTGGCCGCAATGACATGCATCAGCGGGCCCCCCTGCAAACCGGGAAAGACCGCGCTGTTGATGGCTTTTTCGTGCTCTGGCTTCATCAGGATAAAGCCACCGCGCGGGCCGCGCAGGCTCTTGTGCGTGGTGGAAGTGACGATGTCAGCATGGGGCACCGGGTTCGGGTACACGCCCGCGGCAATCAGGCCGGCGTAGTGCGCCATGTCGACCATGAAAATGGCGCCGACTTCGCGCGCGACACGGGCGAAGCGCTCAAAGTCAATGCGCAGGCTGTAGGCAGATGCACCGGCAATGATCAGCTTGGGTCGGGACTCGCGCGCCTTTTGCTCCATCGCGTCGTAGTCGATTTCTTCCTTGTCGTTGAGCCCGTAACTGACAACTTTGAACCACTTGCCGCTCATGTTCAGGGCCATGCCGTGTGTAAGGTGACCGCCCTCGGCCAGGCTCATGCCCAAAATGGTGTCGCCGGGTTTGAGAAACGCCAGAAACACCGCCTCGTTGGCCGAAGCGCCGCAGTGGGGTTGCACGTTGGCGCAGGCGGCGCCGAACAACTGTTTGACACGGTCGATGGCGAGCTGTTCGGCGATGTCAACATATTCGCATCCGCCGTAGTAGCGCTTGCCAGGGTAGCCTTCGGCGTACTTGTTGGTCAGCCGCGTGCCTTGTGCGGTAAGTACCGCTGGGGAGGCGTAGTTTTCGCTGGCGATCAGCTCGATGTGCTGTTCCTGGCGCCGGTGTTCGGCCTCGATGGCGGCAAATATTTCGGGATCGGTTTGTTCAACAAGAGCGGTGAGGTCGTACATGGTGGTTCTTGGGGCGGCGCGGCCAAGGGCCGACAACGGGTCAGGATGGAGTCAACATCGCGACTTTATCAGGCTCCGGGTTGGCTTTGGCCGGGACCCGTGTACCAACTGCCTGCACTGTGAACAGCGGCACCGGCTGCCCCTTGGCTACCAATTGCAGGCGGTCGCGCTCGGCCACCACCTTGTCGGCGTACCCGCCGTCGTCGATGCCCGTTGCGCCGACGTAATAACGCAACCCGCCCTCCAGCGATCCAGCGCGCCGGATGCACTCCTGCAGGACGCGCGCGCCCACCCTCAAGTTCGTCACTGGGTCAAAGGCGGCGAATTTGCCGCCAAAACTCTCATACTTGTCGCTGTGTACCGCTGTCATGACCTGCATCAAGCCCTGAGCCCCGACCGGGCTCTGCGCAAACGGGTTGAAGCGCGACTCCACCGCAATCACCGCCAGGATAAGGGTCGGATCGAGCTGACTGCGCTGGCCTATCTCGTAGGCCTCAGCGACGAGGGCGCTGAGCGGCTCGGGAGCGATCCGGTATTTCTTGCTCAGCCAATAAGCCAGGGCCGCCTGCTGCCGGGGCAAGTCGTGCGGGTCGCTCGCTGTGGCCCGGTCCCGCGGGTCCACGCCATTGATCGAGCCGGTCACCACCGCCTGGCGGGTTTGCAGCCAGCCCATGAGTTTTATTTCTCCGTCCTGGCGCAGTTCCGGGCGCAACGCGAGCATGATCGCGGCAAACATGACCACGAGCCCGACCACGGCGAAACCGTTGTGGGTAACTTCAAAGAGGCCTTGGGCAATATCGGTCGCGAAAGTTCGCAGTCCCAAGCTGAATTTATTCGACGCTGTCATAGCTCTTCCTTCTTTCACGGGGGTAGCCCGGATGCCAGCGTGCCTGCGGGCAGGGGCGGAACCTCGTTTGGGTTGGTACGCTATCAATATCCTGCTAGGTTTCCATGGATGGGCAGAGATTTGAATATGCCGGGTTCGGCAGCGGATTCGGGTAATCCCTTGGTAATGCCAAAGGTGCGCGGATTCTAGGTTGACTTCATATATCAAGTCAACCATATCAAAATCAAGTGTTATTCCGAAACAAAACTTGAATTCAGCCCGCAGGCTACTTACACTGAACGCGTCCGTCATGCGACGGGCGACGCGTCGGCAGTAGCCAGTCCCTACCTCACGGTAGCTGTGATGAAGCGGTCCCGGCGATTCTTGGAGGCAATCTTTTGCCATCCAGCACGATGGGACCTTACCCTCCCGTGGTGCGAACCCCGACAGCATGGACCTTGTGTTCGCTGTCAAGCCCGGCGGCAAGGCTCTAGGCCAACCGACCGGGCTTTTGTCTTATTAGTTGCCCGCTGGCAAAATTTGCGGCGAAAATGCTTCTTTGCCCCGACCGGGACCCGGTTGGGTTTCCTCTTCCTTGTTTGCGCGATTCATGTTCCCTTTTGCTGCCACCCAAAAAGTCCCGGAAACCCCGGAAGTAACTCCCGTCGCGGCCAAGGCGGTGGAAAGCCACCCGCTGGATGAACTCACGGGCGGCGCCTTTTCGGCACCTACCTCGGGTGAGCGAACGGCGCGGATCAGGGCCTGGCTGGCCGGTGCTCCGAGCGCCGAACAGATGCAGGCGGTTTTCAAGGAACTCAGCGGCAAGGATAAGGGCGCGTCGAAACTGTTGCGTGAACGCCTCGACGAGATCAAACGCAGTCGTGGCCAGGCAAGCTTGGCAAACGAGTGGGCTCAGAGGGCTGGCGTGCTGCTGGCGCTGCCCAAGCTCAATATTGCTGATGCCATGGCGTGGCAACGCGACGCGGCCAAGGCTGGCGCGCCACTGAGCAAGGAGCCGCTGGCGGCGCTGCGTGGCCAACTTAGTGAGCGGGTCAAGTGTATCGAGGACTTGCAGCACCGCGTTCAGGTCCAGCGCGAGGCCGCGGTGCTGCTCGCGCAACGCATCGAAGTGCTTTCGACCAAGTCCTGGCGCGACGCGCAAACGGTGGTTGAGGGGCTTACGAGCGATGTCACGCACTGGCAGGCGCAGGCCGCGCTGTTGTTGGACGACCCCAACTGGCCCAGTGTGGACGCCAAATTTCCGCCCCTGCTGGAGGCTTCGCGAGGCCAGTTGCTCGTGGTCTGGCAGGCTTTCAGCGAAGCCTTGGGGCAGGCCTGCGCGGCGGCGCAGGATGCTGCCGCGCCACTGCCGGCCGTGCCGGTCTGGGCCGACGAACTTCGTGCCAGTCGTGGGGTCGCAAGTGAGCCCACGGCCAAGCCCAAGCGGCCTTCTGTCGATCCCGAAATCAAGGCGCAGGCCAACATCAGCGTGCGTGAGGTGCTATCGATATTGGAGCAGGAGATCGGCCAGGGCCATGGCAAGGCGAGCACTGGCGCCGCGTCTGCCTTGCGCAATGCGTTGAAGGAACACGGTCGGTTGATCGACGCCAAGCTGGAGAACCAGGCGCATGCGGCGCTCGCGGCTGCGGGTGAGCTCGAGGGCTGGCAGCGCTGGCGTGCCGACCAATTGCGCGAGGAATTGGTCGCCAAGGCCGAGGGCCTTCTGACGCGACCCGAGGGTCAGGCCATGGGTGGACGAAAGATGCAAGAGAACCTGCGTGCCCTGCGTGAGCAGTGGAAGCAGACCGATCAGGGTGGCTCGCCCAATCACGGGCTGTGGAAGCGCTTTGACGACGCCTGCAATGAAGCGCATAAAGTGGTCGAAACCTGGCTCGACAGGATCAAAGCCGAGGCCGCCGAGCACCGCTTGCAGCGATTGGCGCTGATTGAGGAGGTCAATGCCTGGGCAGCGGCCAACCCGGTGGCCCTGGACGATGACTGGAAGGGGTTCAACCGCATCCTGCACCAGTTCGGCGAACGCTGGCGCGACGGTGGACACGTGGGGGAAAAGGTCTTTGCCGAGTTGCAGCCTTTGTGGATGTCGGCGATCCAGGGCGCCGCAGCGCCGCTGGAGGCGATGCGTGAGCGTAGTCTGGCCAATCGGCAGGCGATGATCGAAGAGGCGTGCGAACTCGGTCGGGCCGCGCAATTGCGGATCGACGCGGTGAAGGCGTTGCAGCAGCGTTGGCAGGCCGAAACGCATTTCGTTCCGATGGATCGGCGCCATGAGCAAAAGCTGTGGGACGCCTTTCGTAAGCCTTTGGACGAGGCGTTCAACCGCAAGGCGCAAGAGCGCGAGCAGGCCGAGGCGGCGCTGGGCGAGCGTGATCGTGCTGTGCTCGATGCCGCCCGGGCGCTGGAGGCAGCCAACGCCGCTGGCGATGTACAAGCAATCCGCGGCGCAATGCATGCGCTGGAACTCGCGCTGCGCGGACAGGCCCAGGCCCAGGCCGCTGTGGCGGCGGCTGGGGAAGCGGCGAATTCGGAGCCGAATTCCTTGCCAGCGCCTGCAAACAAAGGACAAGATGCTTCTGAAGTTGTAGGACAACAAGAGCCCGCCGGGGCCGACAGTGGTTCCGTTGAAGCGGCCACGCCAGTGCCGGCAACGAAGGCGCCCGCTCGCCCCGTGGTGGCAGTGCGTGGCGACGATCGCCCGGGCATGAAGAAGAGCGAGCCGTCGCCTGCCGGACGTCCGCGCCGGGATGGTGTGCGCGAGAGGCCGCGCGGCGCACGGGACGAATCGTTTGGCCAGCGCGCGCAGCAATTGCCGCGACGCGACGCGATGGCGCCGCCGCGGCCGGACTTGCCGCGTTTGAGCGAGCCAGCCTTTCGCGCACAGCGCGATGCACTTGAGCACGCCCAGTCGACGTTGCGCAAACTTGCCGCGCAGGCGCATGGCGAGGCCCTCACGCAGTTGCTTGAGGCCTGGGAAAAGCGTGATCCATCCAGATTGCCGTCGGCGCAGGGGTTCGGCCCGCAGGTGGCGCCGGGCGCGCGCGGCGCTTGGGCCAAGGCGCTGGCTCAGGCGTGTGCGGGCGAGGCCGGGCTTGCCCTGCTGCGCCTTGAAATGGCCAGTGAGTTGCCGACTGCTGCTGAGCATTTGCAGGCTCGGCGGGCGCTGCAGTTGCAAATGTTGACGCGGCGCAATGATCCGGCCCCAGCACTGACCTGGGCGCACGACGTGAGCGAGGTGCTCGCTGCCGGTTTTGACCCGGCCTCGGCGCGGCGCTTGCAAAATGTGCTAAAAGTCCTGTTGAAGCCGCATCCTTGAGGCTGGGATCACTGAATTTGAGGCACGGGTGCGTGGTCGCTGCGAACTGGAGACAAACATCGGGAGGGAGGGAGCGATGAATTCTGTTGACGACTTGCTGCTACTGCTCGAGCAGCTCAACGACATCGGAAGTTCGCTGTCGAAGGAGCGCGACATGACCCTCTTGCTTGAGCGCGTGTTGGTGGCGGCCAAGACGATAACCCGGGCTGACGGCGGCACCCTGTACCGGATGCAGCCCGATGGCGAGCGCTTGTGCTTTGAGATATTGCGCACCGACTCTCTGAACATGGCGATGGGGGGCACGTCGGGGGTGGCGATCAGCTTTCCGGACTTGCCACTGCGCGGCGAGGACGGCGCACCGAACGACTCGCTGGTTGCTGCGTACGCGGCGATACACGTCGAGACAGTCAATATTGCCGACGCGTACACCGAGCCGAACTTTGACTTTTCGGGCACACGGGTGTTCGACCAGCGCAGCGGATACCGCTCAAAATCGATGCTCGCGGTGCCCATGAAGAACCAGCTCGGCGAAGTAATCGGCGTCCTGCAATTGATCAACGCGATCGATCAGGCCACGGGGGAAGTTGTATCCTTTTCGCCCGCCGATCAGAGCTTGGCCGAGTCACTGGCTTCGCAAGCGGCCATTGCTTTGAGCAACCGGCTGCTGATGACGCAGTTGGAGGAATTGTTTGGTTCGTTTGTCGGTTTGATCAACTTGGCCATTGACGACAAATCGCCGCACACCGGTGGACATTGCCAGCGTGTGCCCGCTCTGACCATGATGCTTGCCGACGCGGTGGTGAAGACGAGCGAGGGGCCGCTGGCGACGTTCAGCATGAGCGACAGCGACCGCTACGAGTTGCACATCGCGGGCCTGTTGCACGACTGCGGCAAGATCACAACGCCCGTGCACGTCGTGGACAAGGCGACCAAGCTACAGACACTGTTTGACAGGATCCATCTGATAGACACGCGTTTTGAGGTGCTCAAACGCGATGCGGAACTACACGGTTTGCGCCAGCAACTGGCCCTGCGCACCTGTGTTGATCCGAAAGCTGAAGCCGTGATCGCGCGCAGCACGAAGGCAAAGTTGCGAGAGCTTGACGCAGATCGTGAATTCCTTCGCGCCGCCAACACCGGCGGTGAGACGATGGCCGAGGACGCGATGCAGCGGGTGCGACGAATCGGCAGTGTGCGCACCTGGCGTGATGTCAATGGCGTGCAGACCGATTTCCTGTCCGCCAACGAGGTTGAAAATCTCTGCATACGCGCCGGAACCCTGACCAGGCTTGAACGCGACACGATCAATCACCATATCGTTGCAACGATCAAAATGCTCGAGCAACTGCCGTGGCCCAGACACCTGAAGAATGTGCCCGAATATGCCGGCGGTCATCACGAGCGCATGGATGGTCGTGGCTATCCCCGCGGCCTGACGCGCGAGCAGATGTCGGTGCAGGCGCGCATGATGGGCATCGCAGACATCTTTGAAGCACTGACCGCTTGCGACCGCCCGTACAAACCTGGGATGAAACTGTCACAGGCTCTGTCGACCATGAACAAGTTCAAGGACAACGGCCATATCGACCCGGACCTGTTTGATATCTTTGTCAATCAGGCCGTTTACAAGCGCTACGCCGAACAGTTTCTCGACCCCTGGCAGATCGACGAAGTCGCGGTGGTCTAGCCCGGAGCCAGCAGTCGGCTCAGCGCGCAGCCCGCCGGCGCGTCAGCACTCAGGCGCAGCACGTCCCCGCGGGGCGGCACGGCTGCGGCATCCCAGTCGGCCAGCACGACGCGTGTCAGCCCCTGGCCCAGATCGTGCTGTGCCGGCCGGTGCGTGTGGCCGTGAATCAGCGTGTCGGCCCCGGCCGAGCGCAGCCATTGGCGCGTAACTTCGGGGTCGAGGTCCACCGGTGCCATGCCTGAGACCTTTCGGCTTTGCTTGTTAGCTTCGCTGAACTGTCGCAGCGCGCGCGCCTGGGCCAAGCGCTGCTCCAAGGGTTGTGCCAGGAACACTTGTTGCCACGGTGCAGCGCGGACCTGCGCGCGAAAGCGCTGGTAATCTGCGTCCCCCAGACACAGTGCGTCGCCGTGCGATAGCAGCCAACTCTGTCCGGCGAACTCAAGCACGCAGGGGTCTTCTAGCAGGGTCATGCCGCAGCGCGCCGCAAACGCCGGGCCAAGCAGGAAATCGCGATTGCCTTGCATGAACAAGATGTCCATGCGCTTCGAGGCCGTCGTCAGAACATCGGCGCAGCGCGCCTCAAAGCCCGGCACCTGGGCGTTTGTGACGACATCGTCACCGGGCCAGACTTCAAACAGGTCACCCAGAATGACCAGCGCATCTGCGGGGGTGCGCTGCATGTAATCGCGCCAGAGATCGTACGTGGCAGTCTGGCCAGGCTGCAAATGCAAATCCGAGATGAAATCAATCGTTCGCCAGTGCGCGTGCGCCTTGTACCGCGGCGCAGCGGTGGCGGCAGACTGCACGGCGCGAGCAGGCACGTCAGATCGCCACGGCCTTTTCGATCAGGACGTCGACCAGCGGAACGTCGCCGTGCCCGGCCTTGCTGCCGGTCTTGACCGCCTTGATTTTGTCGACGACATCGGTTCCGCCAACGACCTTGCCGAAAACCGCGTAACCCCAGCCCTGGGCGGTTGGCGCCGTGTGGTCGAGAAAGCTGTTGCGCTCGATGTTGATGAAGAATTGCGAACTCGCCGAATGAGGTGCACTGGTGCGCGCCATGGCCACGCTGTAGGGCTCATTCTTCAGGCCGTTGGTGGCCTCGTTGTCGATTTGGGCGTTGGTGGGTTTTTGGCGCATGCCTGGCTCCATCCCGCCGCCCTGGATCATGAAGCCGGGAATGACCCGATGAAAGATCGTATTGTTGTAGTGACCTTGATTGACGTAATCGAGAAAATTCGCGACCGACTTGGGTGCCTTTTCCTGATCGAGTTCGAGAGTGATGACGCCGTAGCCAGCGACGTGGAGTTCAACTTGGGGTTTGTTCATGGTTCACTTCTCGATGGTTGCGGTTTGTATCAGCACGGGCGTTTTTGGGACATCCTTGGTGAACGGGCCGCCCGCGCCGGTGGGCGTGGCGCGGATCTTTTGCACGACGTCCATCCCGGCGACCACCGCGCCAAAGACGGTGTAGCCGTGCTGTTGCTCGGTCGGATCAAGAAAGGCATTGTCCTTGACGTTGATGAAAAATTGCGCCGTGGCTGAATTCGGATCGTTGGTGCGGGCCATGGCAAGGGTACCGTTGACGTTCTTCGATCCCCCTTTGGCCAGGGCCTGGCGACCCTCGTGTTCCACCGGTGCGCGCGTTGGCTTCTGGACAAAATTGGTGTCGAAGCCGCCACCCTGGATCATGAAACTGTCGATCACGCGGTGGAAAATCGTGCCGTCGTAGTGTTTGTCCCTGACATACTGCAAGAAGTTCGCGACCGTCTTGGGCGCTTTGTCGGGATAGACTTCAACCACAAAGTCGCCTGCGGTGGTGGCAAACCGCACCCGCGGGGCGGGCTGCGCCGAGGCTGATGTTGCTACGGAAAACATAGCTGCCGACGCAATGATGGCGGGCGCCAGAACTGAAAATATACGAAATCTCATCCGGTTACTCCTTCGAAAAATATCTTCCACTCGTTGCCGCTGCGACCCCAGTACTGGCGCTTGGTCGGGCCGGTTTGCGCGCCCGCAGCCACTTCGCCGAAAGTGACAACAATCGTATCGGTCGTGTCGGTCCAGCGCAACATCGACAGGTTCTTGAGTTCGATGGATCGGCCCCGTACCCTGTCGATCTCGCTGCGCAGCGTCGGTGTCCACTGCGCCAGCGACTTTCCCTTGTTCTTGAAATCAGGGCTGTAATAGTTCAGCAACTGGTTCAGGTTACCACTGGTCTTGGCATTGCGCCAGCCCGCAAGAGCCGCCTCAAAGGGTTTGCTTTGCGCGCGCACCTCACTGGGATTGACCCAGTTCAGACGCTTGGCAATGATGACCGGTGTGCTGCGGATTTCCACGGTGCGGATGATCCGCGCCAGGTCTGGATTCGCCAGCACCACACAGCCGTCAGTGGCCAGCGGCGCCCGCGAGAACTGGGTCGGTGGCGTTCCGTGCAGCCAGATGCCACGGCCGGTCTTGCCGCGACGCGTGTCGAGCTCGTTCGGGTAGTTGATGGGCAGCGCGCCATAGCCGTAAAAATCCTTGAGCGTCTTCGGATCGAGATTGCTGGTAACGAAATAGACGCCCAAGGGCGTGCGTGAATCACCTTCGCTGGACTTCTCCAGCCCGAGCTTTCCTACCGAGACGTAATAGTCAGCGAGCAGGGTCAAACCGGTGGCGTTGTTTTGGAACAGGTACAAGCGCGAGCGCGACGCATCGACGGCGATGGCGTGCTTGTTCAACGATGACAGCGCCATGAATTGCGACGGAACGGTCTGCGGCGGCGGACGCTCGCGCAGGGCTCGCAGGCGTGCCTGCGATTCCTGGCGCAACTCATCGAGCACGGGCGCGCCTGCCTTGAGCATGGATGCGGGTACGTCGCCGAGCGTCTGGATCGGGCGCATTCTGGCGGCGAGCAGGTCACCGTACAC
>CAWJOT010000001.1:0-196714 GCA_963844495.1 uncultured Pseudomonadota bacterium | reverse complement strand
GTTTGCTGCCGGGGTCGCCACGGCAACCATGGCTTGGAGCGAGGTTGGCACCATCGACTTGTCGGCGACCTTGGCCAGCGGCAATTACCTGGGTTCGGGCGTGACCGCCGCCGTCGGCACGACCGGAACCACCGGCGCTGTCGGTCGGTTCATTCCACACCATTTTGATACCGTCCTGAGCGAAGGTACCTGCGCCGATGGATTCAGCTATTCCGGACAAGCATTTACCGCCAAGGTGACCGCCATGAACGGTCTGGCGACGCCGACCAAGACGGTCAACTACGACGGCGGCGGTGTCAACCCAGCCCCGGCATTTGCGAAGGCGGTGACCTTGTCCGCTGTTGGCGCTGCCGGCACCATGACCAACGCAGCCATCGCAGCAAATTTGTTCAGTCTGGGCGTAGTGACCGTGACCGATTCACCGGCATTTTCGTTTGCCACTGTTCCGTCGGCGCCGACCAGCGTCGCGCTACGCGCAGTCGACACCGACGGTGTGAGCTCCAATGGTTTCCTAGAGGGTTCGACTCAGATTCGAAGCGGCCGACTCAGGCTGTTGAACGCGATTGGACCCGAAACGCGCAATCTGAAAATGGAGTTTGAGGCGCAGCACTGGAGCGGTATGAGCTTCGTGCGAAACACAAACGATATCTGTACGTTTGTGCCGGCAAGCGCGTGGAGTTTTGGCAACTATGTCAAGAGACCCGCAGCGGTGGTGTTCAATCCGGTCGCTGCCGACCGCACGCTGGTCGCCGGCAGCGCTTTTCTGATGATTCCCAAACCAGCCGGAGGCAGGGTCACCTTTGATGCAAGTATCAATCTGGCGGCGACCGGCGCCGAAACTGCGGCGTCATCCTGTCTGAAGAATCTCGCCCTGGGACCGCCGACCCGACCCTGGGCGCCGATCGTGACCCATCCCGCGCCAAGCCCTGTGCGGCCCAACCTGACGTATTTGGCGGGGCGTTGGTGCGACCCCACGGATACAAACAATCCTGCGGCGCGCGGATCATTTGGCTTGTACCGGGGCGCCGAATCCCTCATTTTTCAACGTGAAAGCTACTGATCACGAACGCGCTTTGAAGGGTTTGCGCGAATGATTTGTGCAGGTATTTCGTACATAATGAGCTATCAATTTTGAACTTGGCAGGGAAGCGTACACCGACATGCTGATGACCGTTATTCGGATCTCTGTTGCCGTTGGCATGATGCCTGTGGCATGTCGCGGGCTTTGAACATGCGCTGGCCTTGGCAGCGTCAGGTATCGGGCAATCAACTGATTGTGTCCTGGGCGGGTCAGACGCTTTGTTATGTGTTGGCGCGTTCGAACGTTGGCGGCTCGCATCACGTAGTCAAGTTTGGGGTGGAGCGCCAGGGCTCCAGCAGCGTTGAGGATTTCGTGCGAAGGTTGCAGGCCCTGGGCTTGCGCGGCCTTGAGACCAAGGTCATGTTGCGACCGCAGCAATACCAACTATTGCAGATCGAAGCGCCCGCCGTACCTCCGGAAGAGTTGCGCGCTGCGGCGCGCTATCAAATCAGGGAGATGCTCGATTCGCACGTCGACGATGTCACGCTTGATGTGATGCGCGTGGGCGACGGAGTGCAAAAAGGTGCGGGTCATTTGTTCGTCGTGGCGGCGGCCAACGCCCTGCTGCGTGAGGTGCTTGATCTGGGCGAGACCATGCATTGGGCTATTTCCGTGATTGATGTACAGGAAACGGCGCAGCGCAATCTTCAGAATGCACAGACAGCGCGCGAAGGATATGCCGATCGTGCCCGAGCGTTGTTGGTTGTCATGAAAGGGCATCAGGCGGTGCTGACGATTACAGCCAACGAAGAGCTGTTCTACTCTCGCTGGTTTGAACTACCCGAGGGATTCCTGAGCGCCCCTTGGGGCAGCCCGGGCGAGCGTGCGTCGGTGCCAACAGACGCGGGCGCCGACCTGATGTTGATGGATGAATACCAGGGCGATCCGGGTGGGCCGCCTCATGGGTCGTTGACCGCCGAGGACGACAAGACGCAACGGCTGCTGGTGGAGGTGCAGCGCTCGCTCGATGTCTGGGAGCGTACCTGGTCGAACCTGCCACTTCATTCCCTGCGTGTCTTTGCTGGCGATCGAAGCGATGAACTTGCCAAGTGGCTGAGCGCTCAGATCGGACTGGACGTGACGCCGATGACCGTTGGCGGCTTGGTGACGGGTATGGACGGGGGGACTGCGGATGACAGGGCTCTTTGTCTCCCTCTCCTCGGTGTCTTGATGCGTACCGAGAGCCGAAAGCTCTGATCCCGATTGCGAACATGCCGCAGCAAATTAACCTCTGCACGCCGATTCTGCTGACACAGAAGCGCTATTTTTCGGCCCAAACGATGGCGCAGGCATTGATCGTTTTTGTCATCCTGGGCGGGAGTTTGTTCGCCTATTGGGTAGGAAGTTTGAACACGGCCAGCGACGGGTTCACCAAGGCATTGGAGGCGCAGTCGCGAGAACTTGACAGCCTTCGGGCGGCCATGGCGCAAAGTCGGGCCAGCGCCGGACCGGTCGATGCCGCGTTGACGCGCGAGCTTCAGGAGCGGCGATCCGAACTGGCTCAGCGTGAGAGAGTTCTCGAGGAACTGCGCCGCGGCTTGATCCACCCGGGAGCGGGTCACGCGGCCCGCCTGCGTCTGCTCGCGCAGAGCATACCGCAGCAAGTGTGGGTGACCGAAGTGCGGGCGGACGAGAGTCGGCTCGATGTCAGCGGCTACACATTGGAACCGGCGGCACTCAATGAGTGGGTTGCAAAACTGAGGGCGAGCCCTTTGCTCGACGGCCAGCAGTTGTCGACTGTCAAGGTTGCCAGTGTCAGCCCGGCAACCAGCGACGTCGCCGGTGCCGGCGCGCGTCCGAGGTGGACTTTCACCCTGGTCAGCACGATGGACAGTCCGGGCGTCACGGGAGGGAGCGTGAGATGAGCGGGCAGATCCAGACGGCGTGGTCAACGCTGGCGGGCCGAATCAACGCGATGAGTTTGCGTGAACGTGCTTTACTCTTTGTGTCGATCATTGCATGTTTGTTGGTCTTTGCCGACACGGTCTGGCTCTCGCCCGCACAGGTGGCTCACAAGCTGTTGGTTCAACGGCACGATCGACAGCGCGACGAGTTGCACCGCGCGCGTCAGGCGTTGAGCCAACTCGCCAAGCCGGTGGATGCTGGCAAGGTTGTGCGCGATCAAGTCGTTGCAACGCAGGTCAGGCTGGCAGAGGTCAATGAGGGTATCGGCCAAATCGTACCGACTCCGACCGGCGCACCCCCTTTGGTGCAAGTGTTGACGCATTTGCTGCGTCGCCATGATGGCCTGACGCTGGTGCGCACGTCAACATTGGCGCCACAGGCTGCGGGGGCGTCGCCCGTCGGCGTCGACTCGGCTGTGGCCGGGCTGACCCGACAGGGAGTGGAGTTGACGGTTTCGGGGTCGTACCCGGAGTTGACCCGATACGTTCAAACGCTGGAACAGGCGTTGCCCTATGTGCGGTGGGGTACCATGACACTCAAAAGCGATAAACCGCCTGTGGAACTCACTTTGCAGTTGTTCTTGGTTGGAGTAAAGCCGTGATCGGCCGATGTGGCGCGGCGCCAGTGGCGCGGCAGCGATCTGGCTGGCTGGCTGGCTTGATTCTGTTGTGCTGGTTCGGCACAGTGCTGGGTCAGAGTTTGCGCGACCCGACGGTCGCCCCGGCGGAAGCCGGCGCGGGAACGGGGGTATCGGGTGCTGGAGCGGAACCGCGTGGAATCGGGGCTGAAGCAATCATCGTCCGCGAGGGACGACCCCATCTGGTGATCGGGTCAAGGGTCTATGCGCAGGGACAGAAGATCGGCATGGCACGGATTGAACGGATCAGCGAGACCGAGGTCTGGCTGCGTGAGGACGGTGTCGTGCGCAAGGTGCCGCGGTTTCCAGGCGTTAAGCGCAGTACTGGCTCATCGACCGAGCAAGCTTTGAAACTCCCTTTGGCGCCAGCGCCCAACCGTGAGGTCCATCCAAATGACAAGAAGAGTCCACGTCGTGACTGACCTATTTCCATTGGCATCGACAAACAAGCGTGCGCGCCTGCTGTCACTGTTCGCATCACTGCTGATGCCAGCCTTTCTTGCTGGTTGGCTTGGCGGTTGTGCGGCGCAGCGCGAGATGCGTATGCCTGATGTGGGCAAGGCCATTCAAGGTGATCTGAAATCAGTGGAGGTCGTCAAACCCGTTATCGTGCCTTCGCGAATCAGTGATGCTTTGGCCGAGCCTCTGCTGCCGACAGTCGCACCGGCCCCGGAGCCAAGGCTTGACCTGTTGGTGAACAATGCCCTGGCGCGCGACGTATTCCTGGCGATAGTCGCGGACACCCGTTACAGCCTGCTGATGCACCCGGACGTGGCCGGTTCGTTGTCCGTGACGTTGCGTGGCGTGACCGTGATGGAAGCGCTGGAGGCCATTCGCGACGTTTATGGCTACGATTTCAAGATTGATGGTCGACGCATCACGATCTACGCGCCGACTTTGCAGACGCGGATCTTTGTTGTGAACTATCCGAACTCGCAGCGCACGGGTAACAGCGAACTGCGCGTCGGCTCCGGTTCATCGCTGGCTGGGAATTCAACGGGTACGCCAACGCCAGGGACTAACGCGGTCATTCCGGCAGTGGGTCAACAGAGCGAGGGTAGCCGTGTCTCGACGACGTCGAGGACCGACTTCTGGGCAGAACTGACGGGGGCGGTTCGCGGCCTGGTTGGGTCAGGCGCCGGACGCAGTGTTGTGACGAGTCCACAGGCGGGCATCATGGCCGTGCGTGCGATGCCCGAGGAGTTGCGTCAGGTTGACAAGTTCCTGAAGGCCGCGCAGATCGCCGTCGAGCGCCAGGTGATGCTTGAAGCCAAGGTTGTGGAGGTGGAACTGCGTGACGGGTTCCAGAGCGGCATCGATTGGTCCGCACTCAAGAATGGGGGAGGCGCAACCGGCGCGATGGGTGTCATAGGATCCAACGCGAGCAGCAACGTCCTGATCAATGGCACCCTGCCCAATCTTCCGGGCTTCGCGGCGGCGAGTTCCACGTTGTTGGCGGACGGCGTTTCATTGCCTGCGGCTGGCTCCGGGTTGTTTGGTCTGGCCTTTGCCCGGGAGGGCTTTCAGGCGGTTCTTGGATTTCTGCAGACGCAAGGTGACGTGCAAATTCTTTCGAGCCCGCGCATCGCAACGCTGAACAACCAGAAGGCTGTGCTCAAGGTCGGCGCGGAAGACTTCTTTGTCACGAATGTCTCGAGTGGGACCACATCGAATTCCTCGGTGGGGTCTACCGGCAATACGACCTTGCCGTCGCTGACCCTGACGCCGTTCTTTTCCGGTATTTCACTCGATGTGACACCGCAGATCGACGACAGCAACAACATCATGCTGCATGTCCATCCGTCCGTTACCCGCGTGACGGAAAAGACCAAACAGGTCGATCTCGGAAGCGTCGGGAACTATCGTTTGCCATTAGCGTCGAGCAACGTCAACGAAACAGATACGCTGGTGCGCGTGCGTGATGGCCACATCGTCGCTATTGGCGGCCTGATGCAACTCGAGTCGGATCGGAGTTCCTCGGGTCTTCCCGGCAGCGAGGGGGTCCCGTTTTTGTCTGGCATTTTTGGCAACAAGGCGAACCATGGGCGCAAGAAGGAAGTTGTGGTGTTGATCAAGCCCAGCATCATCAGAACAGCCCAGGATTGGGAAGCGCAAACCCAGCGGGCTCGCGCCGCACTCGAAGATATCGATGCGGCGCGCGCGCGGGTGATTCGTCTCGATGGCAGTGCGGACGATGGTCGGGCAGGAAGTCCAGCGAAGTAATGTACCTGCGGCATTTTTCGTTGCGTGAAGCGCCATTCTCGATCACGCCCGACAGTGCATTCTTCTATCCGCATGAGGCGGCCCAGTCTGCGCTCAACACGCTTTTGGTAGCGTTGCGTAGCGGTGAGGGCTTTCTGAAGGTTGTCGGCGAAGTTGGTTGTGGCAAGACCGTTTTGTGCCGTCATCTTCTCAATATCCTGCACGACGAATGTGTCACCGCCTATATCCCGAATCCGGACATGGGCCCCGACGATTTGTTGATGGCTTTGGTTCATGAATTGGGCGTAGACCTTGCGCCGATACCGGGCGTGGCAAACAGCGGCCGTCATCATGTGCTTCATCTGCTTCGCGATTGCCTGTTGCAACACGCCAAGGCGGGCCGCCGTGTGGTCGTGTGTATTGATGAGGCACAGGCGATTCCGTTGAAGACGCTGGAGAGCATCCGGCTGCTGTCGAACTTGGAGACCGAGAAGCAAAAGTTGTTGCAGTTGGTCTTGTTGGGGCAACCGGAGCTTGATGCAACCCTGGCTCGAGTAGAAATCCGCCAACTCCTGCAGCGCATCACTTTCAGTGAATTCCTCGGACCGATCCAGGCACATCGGGTGCCGGCGTATCTGGAGCATCGCCTGCTCAAGGCGGCCCTGGATGAATGCACAGATGTCAAGGTGTTCGAACTCGATGCCGGGTGTGAGATTGCCCGTGTGACCGGGGGCGTACCGCGTCTGGTGAACGTGTTGGCACACAAGTGCCTGATGTTGGCCTACGGCGAGGGAGGGCACCGTGTGCGCCGCGATCATGTTGCTCTGGCTGCCGCAGACACTCCGGGCATTGGCGTGTTGGCAGTCTCACGTAGCTCGTGGTGGTCCTGGCGTCACTATTTTCCCCGGATTGGACTGCGAAGTGTCCGGTCGGAAGTGCCCAAGATTGAGTCGCGGGGCAATGCGCCCGGAGGGATATCGTGAGCGTGATCAACAAGATGCTTCGTGATCTCGACAGTCGTCAAGGTGCCCAGGCGGCTGTACCATCCGCCACGCCCTTGAGGGGACAGGGCCCAGCGGCTGCGGCCGGTACCAGGCCAGTTGGTGATTGGAACGATACTACGCGCGGTCACGGGCCCCGTCATGTTGCGATTCGAGCAACGATGCTGACTTTCGCCGCAGGGGTAATCGTTGCTACGTGGTGGTACGTCACGAGGAGCGCAGCGGTACGGGCCCCAGTTCAATCGTCGGACGTCACGTCTGCGCCGCGGCCGCCGACTCCGGCCGCCTCGCCAACCGTCCCAGTGTCGGTAACTGCGCGTGCTCCGTCGCCGCCTTTGGCCACCAGGCAGATCGAGATCGAATCGCCAGTTGGCGCATCCCTGAAGATGGAGGCAAGGATTCGTCGGGCGCCAGTGGCGCCGACC
Organism: uncultured Pseudomonadota bacterium; assembly: GCA_963844495.1. Taxonomy (GTDB): domain Bacteria; phylum Pseudomonadota; class Gammaproteobacteria; order Burkholderiales; family Burkholderiaceae_C; genus Rhodoferax. The sequence continues at coordinate 189,463 of CAWJOT010000001.1, read as the reverse complement.
ACAGCCAAAGTCCAGGCTCAGTCCGTCCCGCCGGCTGCCCCGGAGCCCGCAGCGTCATCGATGGTGCGTGCATCGCGCGCCGCAGCCAATGTTGCGTCGGGCGTCGTCCTCGCGCAGTCTGCGGCCTCACGGCAGTCTGCCGCGCTGGAGGTGTTGGCACAGGCCCAACAACTTTGGGCCGCCGGTTCACGCAACGCTGCTATTGAACTGTTGCGCGACGCGCTGGTTGTTATGGAACGTTCGGGCCAGTTGAACCACAAGTTGCCGGCTGACGGAACCGTTCCCGGTTCTCTGATTCGCGAGTTGGCGCAGATGGAACTGGCTCAAGGCCACGTCGGCCAAACGCTGGAAATGCTTACCCGTTTCGAGCCAGCAGTGTCGGGCATCGCAGAACTATGGGCCATTCGCGGTAACGCGGCACAGCGACTCGGGCGTCATGCTGACTCCGCGGTCGCCTACTTGACGGCGCTCAAATTGCGCCCGAATGAGCCGCGCTGGATGCTCGGAGCCGCCATTTCATTGGCAGCACAGGGGCAAATTGCGGCGGCCACCGAGCAAGCTGAAAGGGCGCGCGCGGGCGGCGCACTTAGCCCGGAGCTGGCAGCGTATTTGCGTCAGTTGGGCGTTACTTTGCGGGAGCGCTAGCGTATTTGCCAAGCTCCATCTTGGCGATGGAGTTGCGGTGAACCTCGTCCGGACCGTCGGCAAAACGCAGCGTGCGCGCATTGGCGTAGCTGTAGGCCAGGGGAAAGTCATCGCACATGCCGCCTCCGCCGTGCGCCTGCATTGCCCAGTCGATGACCTGGCAAGCCATGCTCGGCGCTACGACCTTGATCATTGCGATCTCGTTCTTTGCAAACTTGTTGCCGGCAACGTCCATCATCCACGCCGCCTTTAGTGTCAACAGGCGGGCCATATCGATCTTGCAACGCGCCTCCGCGATCCGTTCCTGGGTGACGGTTTGTGAGGCAATAGTCTTGCCAAAGGCCACGCGCATCGAGGTGCGTTTGCACATCAACTCGAGCGCCCGTTCGGCCAGGCCAATGAGCCGCATGCAATGGTGGATACGGCCCGGACCCAGGCGCCCTTGGGCGATCTCAAAGCCGCGTCCCTCGCCAAGCAGAATGTTGCTGACCGGAACGCGCACGTTCTCGAACAGGACCTCCATATGGCCGTGCGGAGCGTCGTCGTAGCCCATCACGTTGAGCGCGCGTACCACCGTAATTCCCGGCGTGTTGGCCGGTACGATCACCATGCTTTGTTGTGAATGCCGAGGTGCGTCGGGATTGGTCTTTCCCATCGTGATATATACCGCGCAACGCGGATCACCGGCGCCCGAGGTCCACCACTTGCGGCCATTGATAACATATTCGTCGCCCTTGCGCTCAATGCGGGTCTGAATATTGGTGGCGTCACTCGAAGCCACCTCGGGCTCGGTCATCGCAAACGAAGAGCGAATTTTCCCTTCCAGCAATGGCTTGAGCCAGCGAGCCTTGTTTTCTGCAGAGCCATAGCGGGCAATGGTCTCCATGTTTCCGGTGTCAGGTGCGGAGCAGTTAAATACTTCACTCGACCACATCACATGGCCCATGATTTCGGCCAGCGGAGCGTATTCCTGGTTGGTAAGGCCGGCGCCCTGGTAGCCCGAGACGGCGGCGCTGTCGACCGGAAGAAACAGGTTCCAAAGCCCTGCAGCCAGAGCTTTGGGCTTGAGATTTTCGATCGTCTGCAGCGGTGTCCAGCGCTTGCCCGCCGCGGTATTGGCAGCAATTTCCGCATGGCAGGCGCCCTCCGAGGGGTAGATGTGCTCCAGCATGAAGGCTTGCAACCTGCCTTGCAATTCCTTTGTTTTGGGTGAGTAGTCAAAGTCCATGAGAGCTCCGTAAGTGTTGCGTTAAAAAATGGTGATCCTGCGCCTAGGCTTGCTGCGCAAATTTCCATGCCAGCTGGGCCAGCGGTCTGGCCCCTGCGCCCGAACTGACAGCCTGTGCGCTGGCGGCCGTACCAGCCTCGACGCGTTTGGCAATACCTTGGCAAATGGCGGCAATGCGGAACATGTTGTAGGCCATGTAGAAGTTCCAGTCGGCCTTGAGCGCATCGGGCGTCGTGAGTCCGGTACGTTCGCAATACAGGCCGATGTACTCCTCTTCCGTCGGTATGCCCAGGCTCGTCACATCAAGCCCCCCAATGCCCCGAAAGGTCCCCGGTGGGATATGCCATGCCATACAGTGATAGCTGAAGTCCGCCAGCGGATGCCCCAGCGTCGAGAGTTCCCAGTCGAGCACTGCAACAATGCGTGGCTCACTCGCGTGAAACATCAGGTTGTCGAGTCGATAATCGCCATGCACGATGCTGACCATGTTGTCGGCGCGGGCCATGTCCGGAATATGCTGCGGTAACCAGGCCATGAGCTGGTCCATTTCCACGATCGGCTGCGTAATGGAGGCGACATATTGTTTGCTCCAGCGGCCAATCTGCCGTTCAAAGTAGTTGCCCGGCTTACCGTATCCTGCCAGGCCTCGCTCGGCAAACTTGACCGTGTGCAATCTCGAAATCACGCGGTTCATTTCGTTGTAAATTGCGCTGCGCTGCGCCACCGACATCTCGGGGAGGGTCTGGTCCCATAGAATGCGTCCCGGCATGAACTCCATGACGTAGAAAGCGCGTCCAATCACGCCTTCGTCTTCACACAGGCAATGCATGGCGGGTACCGGCACACCGGTTCCCTGCAGGCCGCTCATCACCGCGAATTCGCGTTCAACGGCGTGCGCCGAAGGCAGCAATTTCGCCACCGGCCCCGGTTTGGCGCGCATCACATAGCTGCAGGCCGGTGTGTTGAGTTTGTAGGTTGGGTTGGACTGCCCCCCTTTGAACGACTCGACAGTTAGCGGGCCGCGGAATCCCTTCAGGTTTTCCTGTAGCCAGACCGAGAGTGCCTCGACGTCAAAGAGATGCTTTTCGGAGACCGCTGTCGTGCCGATGAAATGTGCAAAATCATTCATGATGGTGCGCTGCTTCTCGATCCTAGTTGTCGGCTTCGCGGATGCGCATCAGCGCTTCGCGGTTGCGAATGACCAGCCCCCCTGGTTCGATGCGGATTGTTTCCTCGCGTTCCATCGACTTGAGTTCCTGATTGACGCGCTGGCGCGAGGCACCGAGCAACTGCGCCAACTCTTCCTGAGCCAATTGCAAGCCGATGCGCATCTCCCGCCCATCGCTCAGCGACGGCACGCCATAGCTTCGAACCAGATGCAGCAGTTGCTTGGCGAGGCGGGCGCGCAGCGGCAAGGTATTGAGGTCCTCGACCAAACCGTAGAGCTGGCGGATACGCCGAGCATGCAGGCGTAGCAAGGCTTCGTATAGCTCCGCATGCAGGGCGAGGATCTTTTTGAAATCTGCCTTGGCTACGCACAGAGTCGTGCTCTCGCCGTGTGCGTAGGCATCGTGCGTACGCCGGTCGCCATCGAAAATTGCCACGTCGCCAAACCAGATGCCAGGCTCCACATAGGTCAGCGTGATTTGTTTGCCAGAGATCGAAGTCGAACTGACGCGCACAGCGCCGCGCGCGCACGCAATCCATTCCTCCGGTGGTTCTCCACGTGCGGCAATGAGTTCGCCGTCTTTGTAGCGCTTGACGTAGGCACATCTAAGGATATCGTGACGCAATGAAGGTGACAGGGTTGCGAACCAGCGACCGGAATTGATCGCCTCGCGTTCTTCAATGGTAAGAATAGGATCGTCCATGGACTGTCTTTTCGGTGACTGAATGGGCCCGTCATTGTCGCGCCGGAGACGGTACGCCAGCTCGGGCGTTGTCGCTTGTACGTCTGTCAGCCCCGATTGCACTTAGGTTTCCCCCTGAAGCAGGCTCAGGCCGATGGCCCCGCGTCTGCGCAGCCATGGGCTGGGTCGGTAGCGAGGATCGCCATACACGGTCTGCATGTTGAACAAGACTTCGAGGATATTGGCAGGGCCATAGAGATTGCCCATAGCCAATGGTCCCAACGGATAACCCAGCCCCAGTGTGACGGCCGTGTCGAGATCGGTGGGTGAACAGATACCTTGTTGGCACATGTCCGACGCTATGTTGACCATGGCGGCGACGACGCGTTGCGCCACGAACCCGCCACTGTCGCGAATGACGCTGACAGCCTTGCCATCGCGCGCCATCAGGGCGTGGGCCGCGCTGCGCATGTCAGGGCGGGTCGCGGGATTGGTAGCCAGCACACGGCGCTTGCTGGCGGCATCTTCGACCAGCATATCAATGCCAATGGCGCGAGTAGGGTCCAACCGCTCCACGACTGCGACCGTTGTGACATCAAAGCCCAACGGCGCGACCACGATGAGGGCGGACGCCGATGGCGAGGTTCCTGTCTCGATCCTGGCGTCCAGTGTCTTGAGCAACGCGAGCAGTTCGGCGCGGCGCGCCGCGCGCGGTGACACCCATACGGGGGGCATGTCATGAACCGTCGGTGCCACGGGCTCGGCGGCGATCTGAGCTTTGCCGTCTTCGTAGCGGTAAAAGCCCTCGCCGACCTTCCTTCCAACGACTCCGCCTGCGAGCCGCTGGGCGGTGATAACGCTGGGCCGGTAGCGAGGCTCCTCAAAATATTGGTGGTAGATCGATTCCATCACGGGGTGCGACACGTCCAGCGCCGTCAAATCCAGCAATTCAAAAGGACCGAGCTTGAAGCCGATCTGGTCTTTGAGAATGCGATCGATCGTGGCGAAATCGGCAATGCTTTCGCTGACGATCCGAAGTGCCTCGGTGCCGTAGGCGCGGCCAGCGTGATTGACGATGAAGCCCGGAGTGTCTTGCGCCATCACCGGCGTGTGACCAAGTTGTCTGGCATACGCAGCGAGTCCTGCGCAAACCGCCTCGCTGGTTTTCAGGCCAGCGACGACCTCCACCACTTTCATCAAGGGCACCGGGTTGAAGAAATGAAAGCCGGCCAGTTGCCCGGGTCGCTTGAGCCGAGCACCCAGGGCCGTTACCGAAAGCGAAGATGTGTTGGTCGCCATGACGGTGGTCGCAGTCACGGCGCCCTCGAGCTCCGCGAACAAGTTTGCCTTGATGTCGATGCGCTCAACAACGGCCTCAATGACCAGGTCGCATTTGGACATGGCAGCAACTGAGTCAACAGTTGTCAGCCTTGATTTGTACAAAGCCACGCTGGCGGCGTCCAGGCGCCCCTTGTCGCATAGCTTGTCCCATTGCATGCCGACGCTGCCTTGCGCGGAACGGGCTGCCTCGATCGCTGTGTCAAACATCAACACGGTGCTCCCAGCCTGGGCCACAATCTGGGCGATGCCCCGGCCCATCGCACCCATGCCGACGATGCCTACACATGAAAATATTGGCTTCATCGGTCGATTATGACTTGGTCGGTGATTGGGACCCGTGATCCGACTCGGGCGACAATGCTGCCTTTCGTCCGGAAAACCTCTGGGCTGCAGGTGAGCAGCTTCTATCTACGAACGACCACACGATGACTCTTAAACTATGCGGATTTTCAGCCAGCAACTATTACAACAAGATCAAACTCCAGTTACTTGAAAAAGGGGTGCCTTTTGAGGAGGAACTGGTTTGGACCGGTTCCTCCGAGCACACCTTGACGGCCAGATCTCCCATGGGCAAGGTGCCGTTTCTGGATACCGAACATGGCCCGATTTGCGAATCCATGGCCTGCGCTGAATATATTGAGGCCTCCTACGCGGGCAACCCTATGTTGCCCGCGGACCCCTTCGGGGCAGCCAAAGTGCGTGAATTGGTCATCTACAGTGAGTTGCATCTTGAACTCGTTGCTCGCAATTTGTATCCCGAGGCCTTCTTCGGCGGAAAAGTCAGTGACGCCATCAAAGAACAAAGCCGCAAACTGCTGCTCAAGGGGATTGGCGGTTACGGCAAGTTGGCAAAATTTGCGCCTTTTGTAGCAGGCCCGCAATTTACATTGGCTGACTGCGCTGCCATTGTCCATTTGCCGCTGGTGGCGAGCACCTGCAAGATCATCTACGGCGAAGACATGCTAGCGGCGCTGCCCGTGAAGGACTATTTGCGCTCGATGGGTGAGCGCGCCACCGTGCAGAGGGTAAACGCCGAGCGTAAGGTCAACACAGAGCTCATGCTGGCGGCGCGGGCGGCAAAGAAATAGGTTGGTTGCTGGTCAACGGCGAACCTGTAGCGCGCCTGGATTGACGATATTCTTGGGTGTGCCCTTGATGAAGCTAACCACGTTGTCAAAGGCCGCGCCGAGGTACATCTCGTAGTTGTCTTGTTCCACGTAGCCGATATGCGGCGTGCAGACACAGTTCTCCAGGCGCAACAGCGCGTGGCCCTGCAAAATGGGCTCAGTCTCGAACACATCAACCGCGGCCATGCCGGGGCGCCCGCGGTTGAGAGCGCTGATCAAGGCGTCGGGCTCAATCAATTCGGCACGCGAAGTGTTGACCAGCAGCGAGGTTGGTTTCATTCGAGCCAGGTCATCAAGGCGGACGATCGCTCGTGTTTCGTCATTGAGTCGCAAGTGCAAAGACACAATGTCGCTTTGCGAAAAGAAGTCTTCGCGACTGAGTGCCGCGTCGTACCCGTCAAGGATGGCTCTCTCGCGTGACGGTGCCCGTCCCCAGATGACAACATTCATGCCAAACGCACGGCCGTAGCCGGCCACCAACTGCCCAACCTTGCCGTAACCCCAGATGCCCAGGGTTTTTGCCCGCAGGGCCATTCCTATGCCAAAGTTGGCGGGCATCGATCCCGACTTCAAGCCGGATTGTTGCCAGGCGCCATGCTTGAGATTTCCGATGTACTGTGGGAGGCGCCGCATGGCCGCCATCATGAGCGCCCACGTGAACTCGGCTGGCGCTATCGGTGAACCGACGCCTTCCGCTACGGCAATACCGCGCTCGGTGCAAGCGTTGACATCAATATGAGGACCAACCCGACCTGTTTGCGCTATCAGTTTGAGTTTGGGCAGCTTTTCGATCAGTTGACGCGACAGGTGGGTCCGCTCGCGAATGAGAACGATCACGTCGGCATCCTTCAGCCGAACCGATAATTGCCCCAGGCCTTTGACGGTGTTGGTATAAACCTTGGCTTGATACGCATCGAGCTTTGCTGCGCACTCCAGCTTTCGAACCGCATCCTGATAGTCATCGAGAATCACTATATTCATACCAGACGTATTGTGCCTCGGCCGCGGGGAGGGCTGGCACGGGCTCGCGAGCAGGCTTGCTCAGTGCTGTGCAGCCTGGCACGCCACGAGCCGGTCAAGCTCAGCGCAAACATCTGACATCCGTCCTGAAATGACCATTCTTCCTACATTGGAGGGCGCGTGATCCATCTCCAGGACTCGAATGACCCGCAATGGTTTGACCACCGAGTGCGCGGTTGCGTCGAGCGGCGCGGGGCGTGCCTCTTCGCCGCCTGAGGCCCGTTGTGGCACGCTCGAACGACGCGCTCCGTCGTGCGTGCGCGTGAGGGCCAGAACGAGCCAGCGGCACAAATTTTGCGAAGACTCCAACGACCGAGAAACAAAATACGGCACGGTACTCATGACAAATTTTCGAGAACGAGGCAATCGCCGAATCACATCAGCATGGTGTTGCGGATCAAACCTACCGCCAGACCTTCAATTTCAAATGGTTCTCCCGGCTCTATCACAATCGTCTGGTAGTCGGGATTCTCAGGGTGCAACTCAATCAGGTGTTTGTTGCGCCGAAAGCGCTTGACGGTCACTTCATCGCCCAACCGGGCGACGATGATCTGCCCATTCTTGGCGTCCTTGGTGGCTTGCACCGCGAGCAGGTCGCCGTCCATGATGCCTGCGTCGCGCATCGACATGCCACGGACCTTGAGCAGATAGTCGGGCTTGCGTTGAAACAGGGTGCTTTCGAGGTAGTAGGTCTGGTCAATATGCTCTTGCGCGAGAATGGGCGAGCCAGCAGCTACTCTGCCAATCAAGGGCAGGACCAACTGCGCCAAGCTGGGGAGCTGAAATGAATATTGTTTGTTGCGCGACTCGTTGATCGCGTGCAGGGCGTCACTCTTTAACCGAATGCCCCGTGACGTGCCGCTGACCAGTTCAATGACTCCTTTGCGGGCCAACGCCTGCAAATGCTCTTCGGCTGCGTTGGCCGATTTGAAGCCCAGTTCAGTGGCAATCTCGGCCCGCGTTGGGGGGGCGCCGGTGCGAGCAATTGCGCTTTGAATGAGATCGAGGATCTGCTGTTGGCGGGCCGTGAGTTTTGGGCTTTCGAGCATGAGGACTCCTTGGAAGTGAGGCAGGGCTTGCTGGTCATCTGTACACACTGTGTTGATATCCAGTAACTGTATTTTTAACCAGTTTATTGGAAATTGCAAGAGGTCCGGCAAAAAATGTTTACCCTCGGGGCGACTGTTGATCAAGGCGGTGGGGTGAACACGGTTACCCAAAAGCAGACGTAGGCCCCCGTTTGAGTGTCAGTTTCCATCATGGGGAGGAACAACGCGCCCCGCGTCGCGCTCGGTTGTGCCAGTGGCAGCCCGATCAACTTGTGTTGTGCTGGCGGACTCGCGGGGGGCAATCACCGCAATGGCGGCGACAGTGCAGCGGTTAGCTCGCCAGCGCGGCGAAAGCGCCAGCGGTGATTTCGTCAACGCTGCCCGTGCCCTTAATGGCACGATACTTTGGCGCGCCGATCGGATCCATCTTGGCCCAATTTGCGTAGTAATCCACCAACGGCCGCGTTTGCGCGCTGTACACGTCCAATCGCTTTTTGACGGTTTCCGGGCGATCATCATCGCGCTGAATCAAGGCCTCCCCGGTCAGGTCGTCCAGCCCGGGAACTTTGGGGGGGTTGAATTTCACGTGGTAAGTGCGTCCAGACGGGGCGTGTGAGCGCCGTCCACTCATGCGTTCAATGATGGCATCGAAAGGGACTTCGATTTCCAGCACGTAGTCAAGCTTGACGCCAGCCGCCTTCATCGCGTCCGCCTGCGGGATCGTGCGGGGAAAGCCGTCAAAAAGGAAGCCCGCTGAGCAGTCGCTCTGAGCGATGCGTTCTTTGACCAGATCGATGATCAACCCGTCACTGACGAGGCCACCACTGTCCATGACCTTTTTGGCTTGAATGCCTAGCGCCGTACCGGCCTTGACGGCGGCGCGCAGCATGTCGCCTGTGGAGATTTGCGGGATGCCATATTTCTGACAGATAAAGGTCGCCTGGGTCCCTTTGCCTGCGCCAGGGGCGCCCAGAAGGATGATTTTCATGAGGATCCTTGATTCGAATGAAAGACCGGCGGCTCCACACGATGGGTGCGAAACTTGCGCGGCCGTTTTGCGAAGAATAGCACGGCGTCGGCGCAGGGTCGCCGCGACGCACCAGCGGCCTATTGGAACATTCGGCGGACCCGTTCCAGGTCTTGCGGCGTGTCGACGCCAGGGGAGGGTGCATTTGCTGTGACGTGCACCGCAATTCGGTGACCATGCCACAGCGCACGCAGTTGTTCCAGCGCCTCGGTAACTTCCATCGGCGCTGGCGCCAGTCGAGGAAATTGGCGCAGAAATCCCACCCTGTACCCATAGATGCCAATATGGCGCATGGGTGGCGGGTCGGGCAGGGTGGAACTCTTGTCGCGGCACAGCGGAATCGCGGCACGGCTGAAGTAAAGCGCTGTGGCCCGGCTGTCAAGCACCACTTTGACGACATTGGGGTTGTTGAAATCAGCGATATTGTCGATCGCGTGAGCCGCGGTGCTCATGCTCGTATCGGGTCGTTGCACAAGCAATTCTGCAACTGCGTCGACCAGGGCAGGATCGATCAGGGGCTCATCGCCCTGCACGTTGATAACCAAGTCGTCGTCGAGCAGTTCCAGCAGGTCGCATGCTTCGGCCAGACGATCGCTACCGCAGAGGTGGTCGGTCCGGGTCAAAATCGCTTCCACCGCGTGGGCGCCGCAAGCCTTGACGATTTCCGTGCTGTCGCAGGCTACAACCACGCGGAACCTGGCAGCACCACCGCCCCGGGCCATCACCCGTTGCGCGACCCGAACCACCATCGGAACGCCGCCCAGATCGGCCAGTGGCTTGTTGGGCAGCCGCGTGGATGCCAGTCGCGCCGGAATCAGGACGGTGAATTTCACAGACTCAAAGTCCCAGTTCCTCGTCGCTGAGCGTGCGTGCCTCGCTTTCCAGCAGAATCGGAATGCCGTCGCGTACCGGATAGGCTAGGCGTGCGCTGCGCGACCTTAGTTCCTGCCTTTCGCGGTCATATTCCAACGGCCCTTTGGTGACGGGGCAAACCAGCAGTTCAAGCAGTCGAGTGTCCATGCTCGGATGATAGCGTCGATCCTTGGCGTGCTTTCGGACAAGTCCAAAGCAGGGTGTCGAAGTGCAGCAGGAATGCTGGTTCGGGCGCAATTTGCAGCGGCACAGCCAGGGCGTCTGGCTGTTTGTTCCATAGCTTGACGGCATCTTTCTCAGTACAGATAACGTGGTAGGCGCCGTATTCTGTGCTTGACCAGCTATCAAAATCATAGTGATCGGGAAATGCTATGGTTTTGGCAAGTGCCAGACCTCGCGCTCTGAGCATGGCGAAGAACGCCTGCGGTCGGGCAATGGCGGCGACGGCAAGCAGGGGTTTTGGGCTGCCCTTTGCCAGTTGCGCCAGTGCAATTCGGGTACCGTCGCCGCGTTGCGCGTGCGTCGCGAGCGTGCGTGGAGCGAGATATCCGGCAAAGGCCGGGCGCCCGCCGCCGGTATGCAGTACCAGGTCGACGGGCCGCGGCCAGGATTCGCGCAACGGGCCCGCTGGCAGCATAAATCCATTGCCCGTACCGCGGTCATCAAACACACATATTTCCAGATCGCGTTGTAGACCCAGGTGTTGCAGCCCGTCGTCACAAATGATGACCTCGGTTTCAGGGTAACGAGCCAGCAGGGAACGCGCCGCGTCAACGCGTCGGCGCGCCACAAAAACCGGGGCCCCCGTCGCACGTTTGATGAGTACCGGCTCGTCGCCTGCGTCCACGCTGGGCGACTGCGCCAGCACCTCGCGGCAGTCCGTGCTCTGGCGCCCGTAACCGCGCGCGATCACACCGACCCGATGCCCTTGTGCGAGCAGGTGGCGCACCAGCGCGAGCACGACGGGCGTTTTGCCCGACCCACCCACCAGGACACTGCCGACGACCACCACAGGTACCGGCACCTGGTGCTTTCGTAACCATCCAAATTGATATGACGCGCGCCGCAGCGCCACCAGTGCTCGCAACAGCTGAGACGTCGGCCATAGCAGCCAGGCGAGCAGTCCGCGCCCACCCCATACCGTCGCCATCCCGCCCTGGAACGCAGTGCGCATCGGCGTCAAGCCGATCGATTCAAGGCGTCCGGGCATGCGCTGAAGATTGCGTGGCAAACGTGATTTGCGTCAACCCTGCCCGGCGCGCGGCCTCCATCACTGTCACAACCGCCTGATGCCGGGCGCTAGCATCGGCGCTGATGATGACCACCGGGTCCTTGGCAGCCCTGGCGCCTTCCAGCAGCGCCGAGGCAAGCGTCTCCACGCTGCGGTCGGCCACTGACAACTTGTTTACCCGATACGCTCCATCGCTTGTCACTGTGACCAGCACTTCCTTTGCGTATTCGCGTTGCGCCTCGGCGTCCGCAACTGGCAACTTCAGTTGCAACTCAGTGAATTTGCTGTAAGTGGTCGAGAGCATCAAGAAAATCAGTATGACCAGCAGCACGTCGATGAACGGGATCAGGTTGATCTCGGGCTCCTCGCGCGTGCGGTGTCGGAAATTCATCGTCACTTCCTAAGACCGTTGAGGTGACGCACCAGGCGATCAGCTGCCAGTTCCAGAGTCAGCAGGTAGGCATCCACCCGAGCCCGGAAATAGCGCCAGAAAATGAGCGATGGGATGGCCACAATCAGGCCAAAAGCAGTGTTGTAGAGGGCGACCGAAATTCCATGCGCCAATTGCGCCGGATTGCCGCCTGTGGCCGCTCCCGTCGGGGTTTGTGAGCCGAAGATTTCGATCATCCCGACGACGGTTCCAAACAGCCCCATCAAAGGCGCCGCCGAGGCGATGGTTGCCAGCGCGCTCAGGTAACGCTCGAGCCGGTGCGCGACGATGCGACCCGCTCCTTCCATGGTCGCGCGCAAGTCATCGTCGGTGCAAGTCGGGTTGTTGTTGAGCGAATGCAGGCCGCTGGCGAGCACCTCACCCAGGGCCGAGTTCTGCGAAAGCTGCAGCACGATATCGGGCGTCGGCACGGCCACGCGCGAAACGCTCAGCACTTCCTCGAGCAGTTTGGGCGGAGCAATTTTCTTTGTCTGAAGACTGATGAATCGCTCGATGATCAGTGCCAGCGCAAGGATCGAGCACGCAATCAGCGGCCAGATGGGCCAGCCTGCAGCTTGTATGATTGAAATCAAATGAAATCTCCGCACAAATAAAGGCCCTGAGATTATGGCCCACGCATTGGTAGATGAGAAAAGCGGGCACCAGGCATGGTGACGCCAAAGCAGTGGCGCGTCGCGGAGTTGTGCGGGGCGATCGCGCAGACGCTTGACACTGGCTTCAATCCGGTGTTGGTGCGCGGGGAGGTCACCGGGTTTACGCGGGCCTCCAGCGGCCACTGCTACTTCGGTCTCAAGGACGAAAGCGCCCAGATTCGGTGTGTCATGTTTCGTCGCGCGGCCGCTTCGCTGGACTTTTCGCCCGGTGACGGCGAACTCGTCGAGTTGCAGGGGCGCTTGGGCGTTTACGAGTCTCGCGGGGATCTGCAACTCATTGTGGAGAGCATGAGTCGGGCCGGCAAGGGTGCTCTGTTCGAGCAGTTTCTGAAGACCAAGGCCAGACTCGAAGCTCAGGGGCTGTTTGACGCTGCGAACAAGCGCACTTTGCCGCCGATGCCCCGCGGAATCGGTGTCGTCACTTCTCTTGGTGCAGCAGCGATGCACGATGTGATGTCGACGTTGAGCCGACGCGCTCCGCATATTGCCGTGGTGCTCGCACCAGCCTCTGTGCAGGGGACTCAGGCGCCGGCAGAGTTGATCAAGGCGCTATCAAATCTATATCGCCTCACGCAGACTGGACGGGCGTTGGATCGCGAATCGGCCAATGTGCAAGGGGCAGAAAAGAATCATCAGGACCCGGTCATTGACGTCATCCTGTTGGTGCGTGGAGGAGGTTCACTCGAGGATTTGTGGGCGTTCAATGATGAACAATTGGTGCGGACCCTGGCGCAAAGCCCGGTTCCCACGGTCAGCGGCGTCGGCCATGAAACCGATTTCACGCTGGTCGATCTGGCCGCGGACTTGCGCGCACCCACGCCCACTGCCGCCGCTGAACTGGTGGCCCGGCCGCGCGAGGTCTGGTGCAACGCCCTGGAGCAACTTGCAAGCGACCTGCATGATGCGGCCAACAGTATCGTGGACCGCCATAGCCAGCGCTTGGACCTGACTGTCTCACGGCTCGGGCGACCTTCTGCGGTGGTTTCGCGACTGCAGATGCGACTGGCCTCCGGCGCTCAGCGGTTGCGGCATTCGGCCTCCGGGACGATTGGACGCCATGAGCGCGACCTGCAACGGAGGCAGCCCATGCTTGCCCGAGCCCTGACGCAGGGACTGATTCGTGCGCAAGAGCGTTTTGGTGGCGCGGCGCGGAGTCTGAGTTTGCTCGATCCGAGACTTGTCCTGCAACGTGGCTACGCGTGGTTGACAACTGGCGAGGGTCAGACAATTACCAGCGCGGGCCAAGCCGAGGTTGGGCAAAGGTTGCATGCCGCCCTTGCACAGGGTGGACTTGATTTGACGGTGTCGGGCAAGAACTGAGCAAAGTTCCTACAATTGCCCTTTTCGCCAAACCAAACCGACGAGGATCACATGGAACATACACTGCCCACCCTTCCTTTTGCAATTGACGCGCTTGCGCCTCACTATTCCAGGGAAACGTTGGAGTACCACCATGGCAAGCACCATAACGCGTATGTTGTCAACCTCAACAACCTGCAAAAAGGCACTGATTTCGAGAATATGACGCTGGAGGAGATCGTCAAGAAGTCCAGCGGGGGTATCTACAACAATTCAGCGCAGATATGGAATCACACGTTCTTTTGGAACTGCATGAAACCCAATGGGGGTGGTGCGCCCTCGGGAACGTTGGCAGCAGCGATTGATGCCAAGTGGGGTACTTTTGCCGCGTTCAAGGAGGCTTTTGTGAAATCGGCGACGGGCAATTTTGGGTCAGGGTGGACATGGCTCGTCAAGAAGGCGGACGGCTCGGTGGATATCGTGAATATGGGTGCAGCTGGAACACCCCTGACGACGGCTGATAAGGCTCTATTGACGGTAGATGTATGGGAGCATGCCTACTACATTGATTACCGCAATGCCCGTCCCAAGTACGTTGAGACGTATCTGGACAAATTGGTCAACTGGAGCTTTGCCCAAGCCAATTTTGCCTGAGGCGCTCAGACAGCACGAGCGTGTGAAGCCGGTCGGGATTGATCCCGACGTTTTCCTTGCGCTTTGGCCAAGACGCCGGGTGCGTGTGACGCTGGTCAGTTGTTATCTGGTAACGAAGGGGCGGCCTCTGAGCTTGAAACCAGCTTTGATGCCGCGCCTGTCGAACCAGCCCTGATTCATTTCCAGGACAAACCGGACGGGTTGTGCCGAGCAGTGAGGGACGGTGCTCTGTGGCTTCATGTCGATCAGATTGACGATGACACCGTCCTCTGCGACGAACGCAGCAGTCAGCGGCATGCTTGTGTTCTTCATCCAAAAGCATTGTTGCGCTGATTCGTCAAAGACAAACAGCATGCCCTCGGACACCGGCATACTGCCGCGAAACATCAGGCCAGCCGCGCGTTGTTCAGGCGTTGTTGCGAGCTGCACGTCAATCAAATTCATGCCAGCGGTGATCTTGGCGCGAGGAAGGTCCATCTGGGCGCTTTGTGCATAGCCGATATTGAGGATGGCGCTTAACAGACATAGCACCAAGGTGACGATATTTTTCATCTCTTGATTTTCGCAGAACCCGCGGTGACAGGAATAAAGAGTTGGACAAAGAAATGCCCGCCGAAGCGGGCATTTTGACTGGATCGGGAAGGGTGGCTTCCTGAATCAGACTTTAGTTCGCTGCCGAAGCGGCGGCCTTTTTGGCAGGCGCTTTCTTGGCAGCTTTTTCAGCGGCGGCGGCCTTCCTGGCGGCAGCTTTTTCAGCAGCAGCAGCCTTCTTGGCCGCAGCCTTTTCAGCAGCAGCGGCCTTCTTGGCCAGCCTTGGCGTCGGCCTTGGCGTCCGTCATTGCTGGCGCCGAGGCCTTGGCAACGGGAGCCTCAGCGGCGGGAGCAGCCTTGGCAGCGGCGGCGGCCGGAGCAGCCTTGCCGGTCACGGCGGCAGGCGCAGCGGTAGTTTGAGCGGAAGCGCCAGCAGCGAAGAGAGCGGCAACCAAAACGGCGAGAAGTTTGTTCATTTGCGATTTCCTTGGAATAACGTTATTTCAATATTTCCTACCGAGTGACGGAAGGCTAGCTCGTAACGGGGCTGGTTTAGCTTCGGTTGACAGAAACCGGAATATTTTCGGACTAAAATCAACGATTGTCTGTCGACCCGCCCGAAACACGAGTTCAGGATTGGGTCAGACTTCGAAAATCACCCCAACTCGAACCAATCAACGGAGTAATTGAATGTATCAGCACATCAAGGTGCCTTCTGAAGGCCAAAAAATTACAGTCAATGCCGACATGTCTTTGATCGTCCCGGACCAGCCGATCATTCCATTCATTGAAGGCGACGGAACCGGGTTCGACATTACGCCGGTGATGCTCAAGGTTGTCGACGCGGCCGTGGCCAAGGCTTACGGCGGAAAGAAGAAGATTCACTGGATGGAGGTCTATGCCGGTGAAAAGTCGACCAAGGTCTATGGTCCCGACGTCTGGTTGCCCCCGGAGACGTTGCAGGCTCTGCGCGAGTACGTTGTGTCGGTCAAAGGTCCTTTGACGACACCGGTTGGCGGCGGCATTCGCTCGCTCAATGTTGCGTTGCGCCAAGAGCTTGATCTTTACGTTTGTCTGCGTCCGATACAGTATTTCGATGGCGTGCCCAGCCCGGTGAAGGAGCCCCACAAGACAAATATGGTGATCTTCCGCGAAAACTCCGAGGACATTTACTGCGGTATCGAGTTTGAGGCTGAGTCCGATAAGGCCAGGCGGCTCATCAAGTTTCTGCAAACCGAGTTGGGTGTCACCAAGATTCGATTCCCCAATACCTCAGGCATCGGCATCAAGCCGGTTTCGCGCGAAGGTACAGAGCGACTGGTACGCAAAGCGATTCAGTACGCGATAGACAACGACAAACCCAACGTGACGATCGTACACAAGGGCAATATCATGAAGTACACCGAGGGGGGCTTTCGTGATTGGGCCTACGCGCTGGCGCAGAAGGAGTTCGGTGCGGCGCTGATCGACGGTGGCCCGTGGTGCAAGTTCAAGAACCCGAAAACCGGCAACGAAATCATCGTCAAGGACAGCATTGCTGACGCATTCCTGCAGCAAATCCTGTTGCGCCCCGCCGAGTACAGCGTGATTGCTACCCTTAACCTCAACGGCGACTATATATCCGACGCCCTGGCAGCGCAGGTCGGTGGCATTGGCATCGCCCCGGGCGCGAATCTTTCGGATTCAGTGGCGTGTTTTGAGGCGACTCATGGGACTGCGCCGAAGTACGCTGGCAAGGACTACGTCAATCCCGGCTCCGAGATTCTTTCTGCAGAGATGATGTTGCGTCACATGGGGTGGGTTGAGGCGGCTGACCTGATCATCAGCTCGATGAAGAAATCCATTCAGAGCAAGAAAGTGACGTATGACTTTGCGCGCTTGATGGAAGGCGCAACCCAAGTCAGTTGCTCCGGTTTTGGCCAGGTGATGATTGACCATATGTGACAGCGTCACAGCTTCGGGTGGGGCAATCCCCGCCCGGTTCCGGACCGCTGCGGCCACATTGGCTTTGAGCGGTCTCTTGTTTTCCACGTCTTGAATATAGCGCGGCAGGCTCCACATCAGATGTGTTGCACAGCGCCGGTGCGCCGTCGATAGAATGAACGAATGGCAACGAATCCTCCACTGAAACCACCGATTCGACCGGTTCCCAAGGGCGACCCCGGTGACGAAGGGACGGCGGTACTTGAGCGGCGAACCAAGCGGGCGCAACCGCCTCAAATGTTTCAGGTCGTCATGCTCAATGATGACTACACACCGATGGAATTTGTGGTGGTGGTCATTCAGGAATTTTTTGGTAAAGACCTGCAGGCGGCCACGCAAATCATGCTCACAATCCATATCGAAGGCAAGGGCGTGTGCGGGGTCTACACCAGGGATGTCGCCGCAACCAAGGTCGATCAAGTGCTCGATGCTGCGGCCAAGGCCGGACATCCACTGAAGTGCGTGAGTGAGCCGACCGACTAAAACATCGCGGCAGACTTGGTATTGAAAACGGATTACAGTCGGCGTTAAAGCGCGGCTATTAAGGAAACCACATGATTGCCCAGGAATTGGAAGTCAGTCTTCATATGGCATTTGTCGAGGCGCGGCAGCAACGCCATGAATTCATTACGGTGGAACACTTGCTTCTTGCGCTGCTGGACAATCCGAGCGCTGCCGAAGTGCTGAGAGCGTGCTCGGCAAATGTTGACGATCTGCGCAAATCCCTGTCAACTTTTGTGAAAGACAATACGCCGCAGGTCGCTGGTTCGGACGACGTGGACACCCAACCGACGCTCGGTTTTCAGCGCGTGATTCAGCGAGCAATCATGCACGTTCAGTCGACCGGCAGCGGGAAGAAGGAAGTTACGGGCGCCAACGTGTTGGTAGCGATCTTTGGCGAAAAGGACTCGCATGCGGTTTACTACCTGCACCAGCAGGGTGTGACGCGGCTTGACGTGGTCAATTTCATTGCTCATGGGATAAAGAAGAACGATCCTCCGGAAACCGGCAAAACCAGCGAAGGCCCGAACGAAACCGATGACTCCGCGGGCGAAAAGGGTGAGAAGCAGTCACCCCTGGAGCAGTACGCACAGAATCTCAATCAGTTGGCCAGGGACGGCAAAATCGATCCTCTGATCGGGCGTGAGTATGAAGTCGAGCGCGTCATCCAGATCCTGTGTCGGCGTCGCAAGAACAATCCGTTGTTGGTGGGAGAAGCCGGTGTTGGCAAGACCGCCATTGCGGAGGGGTTGGCCTGGCGTATCACACAGGACAACGTGCCCGAAATTCTGGCTGATTCGGTGGTTTTTGGGCTCGATATGGGTGCCCTGCTGGCGGGCACAAAATACCGTGGCGACTTTGAACAACGTCTCAAGGGTGTGCTCAAAGCCCTGAAGGACAAACCGAAGGCCATTTTGTTCATCGATGAGATCCACACCTTGATTGGCGCCGGGGCGGCCTCCGGGGGTACGTTGGATGCGTCCAATTTGCTCAAGCCAGGCTTGAGCTCAGGGGCGCTCAAGTGCATCGGTGCGACGACGTTTACCGAGTACCGTGGTATCTTTGAGAAGGACGCTGCGCTGTCGCGCCGTTTTCAGAAGGTCGATGTGGTCGAGCCGAGCATCGAGCAGACGGTCGACATCCTTAAAGGGCTAAAGAGCCGGTTTGAGGAGCATCATAGTGTGAAATATGCGCTGGCCGCGCTACAGGCGGCGGCCGAGCTCAGCGCCAAGTACATCAACGATCGCCATCTGCCAGACAAGGCAATAGATGTCATCGACGAGGCAGGCGCAGCGCAGCGCATCCTGCCGCCGTCCAAGCGCAAGAAGATCATCAGCAAGGGCGAGGTCGAGGAAATTGTCGCCAAGATTGCCCGCATCCCGCCAGCCAACGTCTCCAATGATGATCGAGGCAAGCTGCGCACGCTCGATCGTGACCTGAAGAACGTTGTGTTTGGGCAGGACAAGGCGATCGACATGCTGGCCTCCGCGGTGAAGATGGCGCGCTCGGGACTGGGCCGAGCGGACAAGCCTATTGGTGCCTTCCTGTTTAGCGGTCCCACGGGCGTCGGCAAGACTGAGGCTGCGAAGCAGCTTGCGTACATCATGGGCATTGATCTGATTCGCTTTGACATGAGTGAATACATGGAGCGGCACGCGGTCAGCCGACTGATTGGGGCGCCGCCGGGCTACGTGGGGTTTGATCAGGGCGGTCTGCTTACGGAAGCTGTGACAAAGAAGCCGCACTGTGTACTCTTGCTCGATGAGGTCGAGAAAGCCCATCCGGATATTTTCAACGTGTTGCTCCAGGTGATGGACCACGGAACTTTGACTGACAACAATGGACGCAAGGCGGATTTTCGCAATGTCATCATTATCATGACGACCAATGCTGGCGCTGAGGCCCTGAACAAATCGGTCATGGGCTTTACCAATGAGCGCCAGGCCGGCGATGAGATGGTCGACATCAAGAGGATGTTTACCCCCGAGTTCCGCAACCGGCTCGACGCAGTCGTCAGTTTCAAGGCGCTCGATGAGATTGTCATCATGCGGGTGGTTGACAAGTTCCTGCTCCAACTCGAAGCGCAACTTGCAGACAAGAAGGTGGACGTGACGTTCACGGACAAGCTGCGCAAGCATCTGGCGAAGAAAGGCTTTGATCCGCTGATGGGCGCGCGTCCCATGCAGCGACTGATTCAGGACACGATTCGTCGCGCGTTGGCCGATGAACTGCTGTTTGGACGACTGACCGATGGCGGGCGCCTGACGGTTGACGTTGACGACGCGGACGACAACAAGACCGAGGTGTTGCTTGACATTCAGCCATTGCCAAAGCGAGAGGGTAAATCAAAATCCGACGCTCAGGAGGCGACTGCCGGGTAGGGATTGGGTTACAACCCGTTGATGCATGGCGATTGTTCGCTCGGTTCTGACCCCACTGCTGTTGGCGGTGGTCCTGGTGGGGTGTGGGATGGCACCGAAGCCTCCGATGCAGCTACCAACGCCCATGACGGCCCCGACCGTCGCAAAGAAGGTTCCTAAAATTGGGTTGGCGCTTGGGGGCGGTGCCGCCCGTGGATTTGCGCACATTGGCGTCATTCAGGTGCTCGAAGAGGCGGGATTTCGCCCAGGCCTTGTGGTAGGCACATCCGCCGGAAGTGTGGTTGCAGCGTTCTACGCCAGTGGCAAGAGCGGTGTCGAGTTGCAAAAAGTTGCGCTGGCTATGGAAGAGTCGACTTTCGCCGACTGGGCGTTGCCAATCTTCAGTCGTGGCATGTTGCGTGGGGAGGCGTTGGCTCGCTACGTCAGCGCACAGGTTCAGGGGCGTCCGATTGAAAGCATGTCGTTGCCTCTTGGCATCGTGGCGACGGATCTCAACAGCGGCGAAGGGGTGCTGTTTCAGCGTGGGGACACCGCGACGGCGGTGCGGGCATCCAGCGCGGTTCCGGCGCTGTTCCAGCCGGTAAGAATTGGTACGCGCGAATACGTTGACGGGGGCCTTGTATCCCCAGTGCCTGTGCGTTACGCACGGCAGATGGGTGCGGATCTGATTGTCGCGGTCGACATCTCCGGCGCACCGCAAAGCAACGCCGCCGGTGACACTCTGCAAATCATGTTGCAATCGTTTTCAATCATGGCCAAAAGCATCAACGCCTATGAGTTGCGTGAGGCCGACGTTGTGGTGCGCCCTTTGCTTGCCGCCGTTGGCAGCTCCGATTTCGGTGCGCGCCATCGAGCCATTGAAGCGGGCAGGCTGGCCATGACAGCGGCACTTCCGGCACTCAGGGTGGCCGTCCATGCCCATGAGTGAGGAGGGCCTGCGCGAGAACCATCCGATCAAGGCCAGCCCGTACCCGGCACGTCCACGGGCAGCCTATGGATGGCGCCGGGAAGCGAGCGCAGCGACTCCTGGGCCGTGATCATGACTTTGGTGGTCAACACGAACAGGGTGCATCGCTGCGGGCCGCCGAGCGCACAGGCGACAGCTTGGCCCGGGGTTGCGAGTCGGTGCGTGACTTCACCGCCTTCGCGTACACGCAGCACTTCGCGACTTGTTGGGGACGCGATCCAAATAGCGCCCTCGGCGTCTAGACAGATGCCGTCTGGAGCGCCCTTGATCAACGCTGCCCAGACCCGGCGTCGGCTCAGGGAACCATCGCCAGCGATGTCAAACGCGGTCAGTCTGGAGCCGAAACTTTCGGCAATGACCAATGTTTGCCCGTCGGGTGTGATCACTGCGCCGTTGGGGAAAAGCAGATCGTCCGCGACGACTCGGGACGCGCCGTCCGGTGGCACCATTATCAGACCCGTCGCGCGCGGGGTTTGTCGGGCAGCAAAATCAAAGCCGAAGTTGCCGATGTAGGCGCGCCCATACCCGTCGACGACCATGTCGTTGCAATGAAAGGGCGCCAACTCCGCCAGGTCGGCGACCTGTGTAAGCCGCGTCCCGTCAAGACGCAACAGCTTGCGATCGATCATCGAAATCAGTATCAGCGTGCCATCGGGCAACCATCCAAGACCGGAGGGTTGTCCAGGGACCGTCGCGACCGTGTTGCACTTGCCGGTCATGTCCACGCGCTGCACTTTGTGAGTGTGGAAGTCAGAGAACCACAGCGCGCCATCGTGCCAGCGCGGCGACTCTGGAAAGGCGAGTCCAGTCAGAAGGGGACGCAGGTCCGGGTGGGTGTGCGCTGCCACGGGCGACCTGTCAAATGAGTCGAGCGTCGGCCGGCGCTGTTCGTTCATGGAAGCATCGTCTCAACGCGCGCATTCGCGACTCCGCCAAACGCGGTATCAGTCTGTTGGGTGACTCGGCGCGCCCCGTCAAAACGGCCTCGCCAATAGGGTAGTGTCATGTCCTCAATCCGCACCTCCGCGCCTGGTCTTGGCGAGTGGATGAATTTTCCATCGCCAACATAAATGCCGACGTGGCTGAATGCGCGCCGCAGCGTGTTAAAGAAAACCAGATCGCCGGGTTCAATGGCAGAGCGTTCGATCTTCTGCGTTACGGCCGCCTGCTGCTCGGCGCGTCGGGGTAAATCCTGCCCGGTCGTTTGCTCAAACATCGCCTTGACAAAGCCGCTGCAATCAAAACCAGTCTCCCCCGTGTTGCCGCCGCGCCGATAGGGTACACCCAGGAAACCCATGGCCGTCAAGACCAGCTCTGACGCCTTTTCAGTGACGGACCGGGTCACTTGGTCAACTCGCTCGCGCATACCGGAATTTGCCAGGAATTGATCCAGATCGTCGGCAGCTACCGGGCCAGTGTGGGCGCCAGCGGCAAGGATCAGGGCGCCAAGAAGGGCAGGAGTACGCATTGTGCGCAGCATAGTCGCAGTGCGGGTTTGGTGTCAAACTGCAACCGAATGCCATCGTACAAAAAGTTGCGGTGTAATGGGTCGTTGTCCTGAAACCTTGTGCTGAAAGCCCTGTTCCATGCTGTTAGAAGCCTCCGAATCCCAACTGGTACTGGTCGACTACCAGAGCCGTTTGATGCCCGTCATTTTCGAAAACGCGTTGGTCCTGAGCAACGCAGTTCGACTCGGACACTTGGCTCGCCTGATGGAAGTCCCGACCTGGGGTACTGAGCAGAATCCGACCAAATTGGGGGAGAACGCTATCGAAGTCAAGGCGTTGTGCGCGAAGACCTTGAGCAAGATGCGATTCAGCGCGGCGCAGGAGGGACTGCTGTCGTGGCTGCGCCCTGGCGCCGGTCCGGTCGCTGGCAACACACGCAGTTTGCCCCGACAGCATCGGGAGTCAGCGGCCCGGTCAACAGCGCGCAACACGATTGTCGTGGCTGGCTGCGAAGCGCATGTGTGCCTGTTGCAAACGGCACTTGATCTGCTCGACGAAGAGTTTGATGTCTGGGTCGTGACTGATGCCTGCGGATCCCGCACGGAGCGCAATCGGGACGCGGCGTTTGATCGGCTGGCCGCAGTCGGTGTCGAACTGGTGACGACTGAAATGGTGGCTTTCGAATGGTTGCGGACCGCCCAGCATCCGGGGTTCAAGGCGGTCCAGATGCTAATCAGGTAGCAGACAGGCGCTTGCCTCGGCGCGGGGCGTCAGGTTATTGAAAGCTGTAAGATCATAATTATAAATTCAAATTCATGACAAACCGGAGATATTCCATGAAGACCTATGCCGATTTTCATCGACGTTCGCTGATCGAGAGGGACGACTTTTGGGCGGAGCAAGCCCAACTGATTGACTGGAATTCCGGACCGAAGCAGATCTGTGACTACAGCAATCCTCCTTTTGCAAAATGGTTTGTCGGTGGCACGACGAACCTGTGCCACAACGCCGTCGACCGGCACCTCAAGGACCGGCCCGATCAGGCGGCGTTGATTGTTGTTTCGACCGAGACCAACCAGGAAAAGGTGTACTCCTTTGCCCAATTGCATCGCGAGGTGCAACGTATGGCGGCCGCGCTCAAGGAACTTGGCGTGCGAAAAGGCGAGCGGGTACTGATTTACATGCCCATGATTGCCGAGGCAGCGTTTGCGATGCTTGCATGTGCGCGCATTGGTGCGATTCATTCGGTCGTATTCGGCGGCTTCGCTTCGGGCTCGCTGGCTTCGCGCATTGAAGACGCCCAGCCGGTCGTTATTGTCAGCGCCGACGCGGGTTCGCGCGGTGGAAAGGCGGTTGCTTACAAGCCGCTGCTGGATGAGGCAATTCGACTTTCCAGCTATAAGCCAGGTGCCGTAATAATGGTGGATCGTTCCTTGGCTGCTATGGATTTGATAGCGGGCCGCGATTACCTGTGGGCAATGCTGCGGCAAAAACACTTCGATGCCGTGGTGGACTGTGAATGGCTGGACGCGACGGACCCAAGCTACACGCTTTACACCAGTGGAACCACGGGCAAGCCCAAGGGGGTGCAGCGTGACACCGGTGGTTACGCAGTGGCCTTGGCAGCGAGCATGAAGCACATTTATGGCGGGAACGCTGGCGAGACCTATTTCTCGACCAGCGACATCGGCTGGGTCGTCGGGCACAGCTATATTATTTACGGGCCGCTGATAGCGGGGATGGCCACGATCATGTACGAAGGGCTGCCGATTCGACCCGACGGTGGAATTTGGTGGAGTCTGGTTGAAAAATACAAGGTGACGGTGATGTTCAGCGCGCCCACGGCCATCCGCGTTTTGAAAAAGCAGGACCCGGCCCTGCTCACCAAATACGATCTGTCGAGTCTGCGCGCGTTGTTCCTCGCTGGTGAACCGCTCGATGAGCCAACGGCCCAATGGATCAGTCAGGGATTGGGCAAGCCCATCATCGATAACTATTGGCAGACGGAAACCGGTTGGCCCATCCTGGCGCTGTGCAATGGCGTGGAGCAGGCACCAAGCAAGTTTGGCTCGCCAGGCAAGGCCGTCTATGGCTACAACGTCAAGCTGTTGGATGATCAGACTGGGCAAGAATTGACCGGCGCGAATCAGAAGGGTGTAGTGGCCATTGAAGGGCCTCTGCCCCCTGGCTGCATGCAGACGGTGTGGCGCGATGATGCGCGTTTTGTCAGCACCTATTGGGAAACGGTCCCGGGTAGGATGGTCTACAACACGTTTGACTGGGGCATTCGCGATGCCGACGGCTACTTCTTTATCCTCGGGCGCACCGATGACGTCATCAATGTCGCCGGACATCGCCTGGGCACGCGCGAAATTGAGGAGAGCATCGCGGCTCATCCTAACGTGGCAGAAGTGGCCGTGGTTGGCGTGTCCGATCAGCTCAAGGGTCAAGTGGCCATGGCTTTTGCCGTTGTGAAAGACCCGGACTTGCTGGTTGATGACGCATCGCGCTTGAAGCTCGAGGGCGAGATCATGAAGATTGTCGACAATGATCTGGGTGCCGTGGCAAGACCATCACGGGTGCGCTTCGTGACGATTTTGCCCAAGACCCGAAGTGGCAAGTTGCTGCGCCGCGCCATTCAGGCCGTTTGCGAGGGTCGTGACCCCGGGGACCTGACCACCATGGACGATCCCGCCGCACTGCAGCAGATAAGGGACATGACGAGCAGGTAATCAACACGCGTTGGGCAAACGCTTGTTTTTCCATCTGTTTGGCGATACGATTTCCTCATGTTTCTCCTCAGGCAGGGTCAGTCCGGTCCCCGGATCATCATGATTCAGGGGGTGTTGCGCAGGCTTGGTGTTGACCTAAGGGTTGACGGCGATTTCGGTCCGACGACGGTCGAGGCGGTCCGGGCGTTTCAACGACGTCCGGACGTGCGCCTGACGCCCGACGGCCAAGTCGGCATTGCAACTTGGCTGGCCATGGAACGGCTGACGGGACTTCGGGTGTTGAATATTGTCGATGCCGAGGACCCCGCGCAACGGACCCGCGTTACCGGTGGATTGGCGCGCGCCGGGGCGCACGACGTCGTTCAGATGTATGGTCAATCCAACGCGCTGGCCTCAGCGGTCTCGCAGGTGGTGGCCAGAGCCGGTGCGAGTGGCATCGCTGCGATGGTCCGCTTCTACTCACACGGCGGGCAGGGGGCACAGAACGTCGCTGGCGGGCATGACGGGGCCGTGTTGGCGGCTCACCGCGCAGGCTTCTCCGCGGCTTTGATGCCGGAGATGCGGCCGCATTTCGCACGCCTGTCCGATCTGCTTGCGCCGTTTGGCTGCGTGGACCTTATGGGTTGCTCGGTCGGTGGTGGGGCGGCCGGGCAGACGCTCTTGCGCGGCATCGCCGACGCGGTGCAGCGGCCGACCGAAGCTGGAATCAACACTCAATATTCGGAGAACATCGGCTACCAGCCGTTCAATTTCGAGGGCCCGACGCGACAAACCTACCCCGGGGGCGTCACCCGCCACGCTTGGGGCACCCGTGTCCAAGGACAGACTCGCAGGGGGACCGCTTAGTCCTTGCGCGGGGTCCCGCCGATGCGCTAGGAGCCCAACGGTTCGAGCTTTACAACGACCAGTGACAAATTGTCGCCGCCACCGTTGGCGCGGGAGCGTGCTTTTTCAATCAGAAATTCGGTTGCCTCGCGGGCACTCAGACTGGCAAGGACTGACCCCATTTCCTCGGAATTAAAGTAATGCCAGACCCCATCGCTACAGGCCATCAAAACGTCACCACTGCGCAGGCCAGGAATGCAGTGCACGTCTACCAGCGGCTCGTTGTCCGTTCCGAGACAGCCCATCAGGATATTGGACTGCGGATGAATGCTCGCCTGTTCCTCGGTGATTTCGCCGCGGCTCACCAGCGTCTGGACATAGGAGTGATCGAGCGTGCGTTTGACCAGCTTGTTTCCCCGGTAGTGATAGATCCGCGAGTCGCCCGCATGAATCCAGTGGCAATCGCCCTTGGGATTGATCAGGAAAGCCGCAATCGTGCTGTGGGGCTCTTCCTCCGATGAAATGGCGGTCAGCTTGATCACGGTGTGCGCTTCCTGCACCAATTGCAGCAAGGCCGCCGGAGCGTCGTCAGTCAACGGTGAGTAGCGTTCAAACAACTGGCGCGCGGTCATCATGACCTGGTCGGATGCTTTGCGCCCGCCACTGCGTCCCCCCATGCCGTCCGCCAGCACGGCCAGCACGCACCCGCTACCGCGTGCATGGGTCAGTAGAATGACCTGATCTTGCTGGTAGTCACGGTCGCCCTTATGAATGCCAGTGGACGCTGTAAGACGGTAACCTTTGGACACAGGTAACACAAATATAAATTAGAGTTCGAAATAATCGCCTGAAGGAAGTATTATCGAGCCAAGCCGTGAATTTCTCCCAATTGATTGATTCGGTTACTTTCCCTTACGAAACGCCATGGACACTAACCTGCATTCTCCCGAACGGCGGCTGATCGACTTGCGAATTGAGCATGGCGATCTGGATGCCATGATTGACCGCGCCAGTGTCGAACACCCTGTGGACGAGCTATTGATGCAGCGACTTAAGAAGAGACGGCTGAGTTTGCGCGACGAAATCGCCAGGCTGGAGCGTTTGGTCAGTCCCGATCAGCCGGCTTGACGGATGGCGCTGAAAGACCTGGTGCGCGAGACCTTCGCGCACGAAGGTGTTATGGCGCGCTCTATTGCAGAGTTCAGACCCAGGGGCGGGCAGCTTGAGATGGCGTTGGCCATTGCCGAGGCAATAGATGGCGGCGGCGCACTTGTCGTCGAGGCTGGTACGGGTGTTGGAAAGACGTACGCCTACCTCGTCCCGGCGCTACTCTGTGGTGCCCGGGTCCTCATCTCGACGGCAACCAAGACCTTGCAGGATCAGTTGTTTGGCCGCGACCTGCCGCGTCTGATTAAGGTTTTGGGTTTGCCAGTGCGTACCGCCCTGCTCAAAGGGCGCGGCAGCTATTTGTGTTTGCAGCGGCTGCATGGAGCTCGAAAGACACTACCACTTTCTGATGGTGCCGTGATGCGCTCGTTGGCCGCCATTGAACTATGGGCGCAGAGGACCGATACCGGGGATTTGGCCGAACTGGCGGGGCTCGACGAGCGCTCGCCGCTGGTCCCTGCAGTGACTTCGTCGCGGGACAACTGTCTGGGCTCACCTTGCCCGCACTTTCGCGACTGTCACGTCCTTAAGGCACGGCGCGAGGCGCTGGTTGCCGACGTCGTGGTCATCAATCATCATCTGTTCTTCGCGGATTTGGCGGTTCGCGAAACCGGCATGGCTGAGTTGTTGCCGACGGCGCAGACCGTCATCTTTGACGAAGCACATCAATTGAATGAAACGGGTGTGCAGTTTCTGGGTCAGCGCTTGAGCACCGGCCAACTGGTCGACTTTGCGCAAGATCTCCTTGCGGTCGGTTTGCAGAGCGCGCGTGGCATGGCAGACTGGCAGACGTTGGCCAGCGAGACCGAACAAGCGGCCCGCAACCTGCGTCTGGTCGGCGGTAGGCGCCTCGATGGACAAAGGTTGCGCTGGGTCGACGCGATACCCGATCGACTCAATGCTTCCGACTGGGAGGCCGCCCTTGACGGGGTTCGAAGGACGTGTACACGTGTCGGACTTGCGCTTGATATGGTTCGCGCCGCTTCGCCTGATCTGGCGCGTCTGAGCGAACGGGTCACTGGATTTTGCAAACAACTTGAGTTTTTCAGCGCCGCGTGCGCGCCTGGCGCGGTTCGATGGCTCGATGTAGGGGCCCAATTGAGCATGGTGGAGTCGCCACTTGATATTGCCACCGTGATGCGGGGGCGTGTCGACGATCGCCCGGTCGCGGGAGGCTTGTCACGGTCGTGGATATTCACGTCAGCAACGCTGGGTGATGACGTTAACCTGCGCTGGTTCACGGAGCCCTGCGGTTTGGACAGCGCACAGGTCTTGCGGGTAGGCAGTCCGTTTGATTTCCCCGCGCAGGCGGGGCTGTATGTGCCCGAAAATTTACCCTTGCCCAGCGAGTCGACCCACGCAAAGCACGTGGCTGACCTTGTCGCCAGGGCTGTGTCCATTGTCGGTGGTGGAACACTCGTGTTGACGACCACGCTACGCGCGTTGCAGGCCATCAGCACGGCTTTGTCGCATCAATTTGGCGACGATCAGCGTCTGCACGTTTTGGTTCAGGGACGGCAACCAAAACGCGAATTGCTGGAACGGTTTCGTCGTGGTAATCGGGACGGTGAAGCGGGTTGTGTTCTGATCGCGTCCGCCTCCTTTTGGGAGGGCATCGACGTCCCTGGGGACACTTTGCAACTGGTCGTCATTGACAAGCTTCCATTTCCTCCACCGAGCGACCCTCTGGTGGAGGCGAGGCTAAAGCGACTGCAGGCACAAGGACGCAGCGCGTTCAACGATTACTTCATTCCGGAGGCAGCCATCGCCCTGAAACAGGGCGCGGGGCGACTTATTCGACGCGAATCCGACCACGGAATTCTGATTGTGTGCGATGTCCGATTGCACCGGATGAGCTACGGGCGGCGACTGTTGGCTGCGCTGCCGCCGATGCACCGCATTGACTCGGAGGAAGCGCTGACGCACGCCCTGCAGGCGCTTACCAGAACTGCCACCACGGCTTTGCACCAGGCTTGAACCCCCCGGCCAAGAAGGCCGAGCCTGGAAAGTTCTTTTCCATCACTCGCCGCGCGTCATCGCGCATTTTGGTCATGCCCAGCGCGTCATAGGACTTCACGATGATGTACAGCGCTTCTTCGATCGCAGGGACCCCCTGGTAATCGGAGACGGCGATTTGGGCGCGATTGATCGCCGCCACGTAAGCGCTGCGGCCGAAGTAGTAGCGCGCCACGTGCACTTCGTAGGAGGCCAGTGAATTCACGATGTACGTCATGCGCAGCCTTGCGTCGGCCGAGTAACGGGAGTCCGGAAATCGGGCAAGCAACTCCTTGAACGATTCAAATGACTCCTTGGCCGCTTTTTGGTCTCGCTCCGCCAAATCCTGGCGGGTAATAGAGGACATCAAGCCGAGGTCATCGTTGAAATTGACGATGCCTTTGAGATACAGGGCGTAATCAAGCGCTGGACTTGACGGATGCAATTTGACGAAGCGATCCAGCGTGGCCACCGCCTGGGCCGTTTCACCCGACTTGTACTGGGCGTACGCTTTGTCAAGTTGCGCTTGTTGCGCCAATGGGGTTCCCGCAGCTCGACCTTCGAGTTTTTCAAGAAGCGTGATGGCTTTCTCATAGGAACCAGAATTCATTTCGTCCTTGGCCTCGGCGTACAGCTTGTTGGGACTCCAGTTCGACGCCTTGTCCTCAATCGTCGACGAGCATCCAGCCAGGAGCAATGCTGCCCCAGCGAGCAACCAGGTGCAAACAACCGATAATTTGGTTCGAAGCATGAGGGATAACTTTCTTGAACAACGCCAGCGCGATTATATCGAGCGAACCCGGTATCGACGGCGCTGAAGATCGCGCGGAGATTGGTCCCGAGCAAGAGTCGCGCGAGCTTTTTTTTGGCCCGGCGCAGCACGGATTGCGTTTGGATCAAGCGCTGGTTGAATTGATACCGGAGTTTTCGCGCAGCTATTTGCAGCAGTTGATTGTGACGGGTGCGGTCCGCGTAGGACGAGCGGTCGTGTGCAAGCCGTCGGCTCGGGTCAAGGCGGCGGTCGCTGGGGAAATTGTCTTGAGACCGACCCCGCAAAGTCAGGCGTTCCAACCCCAGGACATGGAACTCGATTTCGTCTACGAGGACCAGCACTTGCTGGTCGTTAACAAGGGTGCCGGAATGGTCGTGCACCCGGCGCCGGGCAACTGGAGTGGGACCTTATTGAATGGGCTGCTCGGGCATGACCCTCGGGCCAGAGATTTGCCGCGGGCGGGGATTGTCCACCGGCTTGACAAAGACACAACCGGACTGATGGTTGTCGCAAGAACCCGCCAGAGCATGGACGCGCTGATTCGGGCCATGGCAGCCCGGGAAGTTCGCCGAGAGTATGTCGCGCTGGCTCACGGCCCGTGGGTCGGGATTGAGTCACGGCGGGTGGAATTGCCAATCGGTCGCGATCCGCGCAACAGGCTGCGGATGGCGGCGGTTGATGGATTGAGGAACCCGGGAAAGCCGGCACGAACCGATATTGAATTACTGAACAACTGTGGGCGAGGCTGTCTGGTTCGATGCACTTTACATACTGGGCGAACGCATCAGATTCGCGTCCACATGGCGAGCCTGGGGCACCCGCTGGTCGCTGACGAACTGTATGGCGGCGCCGTCGCGGCGGGCATGCGCAGGCAGGCTTTGCACGCCCGTCGCTTGGCCTTTGTTCATCCGGTTACGGCACGACCCATGACGTTTATGGCCGACTTGCCAGAGGATCTTCACAGTGCGCTCGATGACTGGGGGCTAAGTTATAATCAGCGCTAATGGGATCAGTACCCGGCACCTCCTTCGTGGGCCGCTGGAACAGGCGCTGCGGATTCTTTCAATCTGCCTGCCGCGCCCGATTGGATCCGATCAATTTCGCACCTCGAAGGTGCACTTCCCGGAAATTGCAAGATCATGAATATGGCGGATGTCAAGCGCGTACTAGAAGCCGCCTTGATTTGCTCACAACAGCCGATGCAGGTGCATGATATGTGCGCTCTTTTCGCTGTCCCGGTGGATGCCGAAATGCTGGAGGAACTTGTTCTGGAACTGCAGCAGGATTGGACGCAACGGGGGGTGGAGCTGGTGCGTGTTTCCACCGGATGGAGGTTTCAAAGTCGGCCCGAAATGCGACCCTATCTTGATCGACTGCACCCGGAGAAACCGCCCAGGTATTCCCGCGCGACGCTCGAGACGCTTGCTATCATTGCCTACAAGCAACCGGTCACCCGTGGCGATATTGAAGGGATACGTGGCGTGACGGTGAACTCGCTGTTGCTCAAGCAGTTGGAAGATCGTGGTTGGATCGAAGTTATCGGGCACCGCGATACGATCGGGCGGCCATCGCTCTTTGCAACGACTAGGCAATTCCTCGACGATCTGGGGCTTGAATCCCTGGATCGGCTGCCGCCCATGGATTCGTTGGTGCGGCAGACCAGCGCACTCGACGCCATGGGCCTGGACGGGTCAATGGTTCAACCCGAACTGGCGATTCAATCGGCCGACGGTGACGATGTTTTTTCTTGATTGGAACTGACCATGCCATTGAACAAAGCCAATGATTCAACCCCTGAGGCGGTGGATTCACTTGACTTTGGGTCCGGGCCCACGGTTGAAGTGAGCGACATAACGGTGGGACCGGGGGTTGCCTTGGGTGAGGGCGCTTCAGGAGCGGCTGTGCGAGCGGGAAGTCCCGTGCCTGGTCGAACCGTGGCCGATGTCGCGGGGAATCGATTTGAGGATGTGATTTCGGGTCAGTTTGATGCTGATCAGGATAGCCAGGAACTGCCAACTGCCAAGCGTGTTCTCGCCCCGTTGGCGGAGACACCCAAGCTCCACAAAGTCCTTGCCCAGGCTGGCATGGGCTCGCGGCTTGAGATGGAGCAGTTGATCATGGAGGGCAGGATCACCGTCAATAACGAGCCGGCCCACGTTGGACAGCGGGTTCAGTTTGGTGATCACGTCAAAGTCAACGGTAAACCAATCAAGGTCCGTATCGACGCACCGCCGGCCAGGGTCATCGCGTACCACAAGCCTGTTGGGGAAGTGGTGACCCACGATGATCCACAGAACCGTCCGACCGTGTTTCGAAGGCTGCCCAAGCTCGCGCAGGGCAAGTGGCAGTCGGTTGGCAGGCTCGATCTCAATACCGAAGGATTGCTCTTGTTTACCAGTTCAGGCGCATTGGCAAACAGCCTTATGCACCCCCGATTCGGGCTCGAACGGGAGTATGCCGTGCGCGTGCTCGGCGCGCTCGATGCCCAGGAGCGACAGCGCTTGCTCGATGGCGTCAGGCTCGACGACGGTGTCGCGCAATTTGGCGCGATTGAGCAAGGCGGTGGGGAAGGGTCGAACTGCTGGTACCGGGTCACGATTTCCGAGGGGCGCAATCGTGAGGTTCGTCGCATGTTCGAGGCGGTGGGACATGCGGTGAGTCGCCTGATCCGCATCCGTTATGGTGCCATGGTTTTGCCAAGAGGTCTACGCCGGGGCGCTTGGGTGGAACTCGACGAAGACGATATCCGGGCGTTAGTGCGTGCGACCAGAGGGTCGAGTTCGAGCCCTGCCGACGCTGCGTTGGACGCAGCGGACCTGGGGCCGCGCCCAGAATCTGATCGCAACCCCGGGCCCCGCCGCCGCCGTGGCGGCCGGGTGAGGGGAACCGGCGCCGGAAGCGGGGGTAATCGTGACGGTGCCGCAGGCGCGGCGAAGGATTCCGGGCCGAACCGAAGAAGGGACACCCAGGGCGACGACAGACAAGCGCGGGCCGCGCAGCCCGATCCGATGAAGACTTCTTTTGGCTATATCGGCGCGGACAGTTTTACCCGTCAGCGACAGTCGCAGGGACCTCGACGCTCGGGTGGCGGTGGATCGCGCGGTAACGGGCGAAGTCGATAGCTCGCGGGAGTTGTGGAGACGACGCGGAGGCACCGGGTCGGCCCCGGACCCGCCCGACGGCCATGGCCGACGCTGTGTCGTGAACAGGATAAAATTCACGGCTTTGCTTGCACGCTAAGCTAACCCATGAACCCAGGATCACCCATGACTCTCGAACGCACTCTTTCCATTATCAAACCCGATGCCGTAGCCAAGAACGTGGTCGGTCAGATCTATGCCCGTTTCGAAGCGGCAGGGTTGAAGATCGTCGCTGCCAAGATGGTTCAGTTGTCGCGCGCTGAAGCGCAAGCGTTCTATGCCGTCCACCGTGAGCGCGCCTTCTACAGCGATCTTGTCGACTTCATGACTTCCGGACCAGTCATGATCCAGGTGCTTGAGGGCGAGAATGCGATTGTCAGAAATCGGGACTTGATGGGTGCGACCGATCCGAAGAAGGCCGCGCCGGGCACCATTCGAGCCGACTTCGCCGACAGCATTGACGCAAACTCAGTGCATGGTTCGGATGCGTCCGAAACGGCCGCGCTGGAAGTGGCGTTTTTCTTTCCTGTCATGAACATTTACTCCAGATAGATCATGTTCGTGCGGTTCCATGGTGATGCATTGATTGGCGCGCAGACGCCTGCAGGCATGGGGCTGGTGGAGGCGGCGGCTTAACGATGACGATCAACCTGCTTGCTTACGATCTTGATCGCCTGACGGATTTTTGCGAGGGCTTGGGTGAGAAGCGTTACCGCGCGGTCCAACTGTTTCGATGGATTCATCAAAAAGGCGTCGCCGATTTTGAGACCATGAGCGACTTGACCAAGGGCGTGCGAGCAAAGCTCGCGGGCGTCGCTTGCGTCAAGGGGCTTACACCGCTGTCGCAGCATATTTCCTTCGACGGGACGATCAAGTGGCTGTTTGACGTTGGCGGAGGTGACGCTGTCGAGTCGGTTTTCATTCCAGAGAGCGATCGCGGCACCCTATGTGTTTCCTCGCAGGCCGGATGCGCCATGGGTTGCCGGTTTTGTGCCACCGGGCACCAGGGATTCAGTCGCAATCTCACGACCGGAGAAATCCTCGCACAACTTTGGTTTGCCGAGCATTTTCTTAGGCGACACTTGAGTCGACAAGATCGCGTCATCTCCAACGTTGTGATGATGGGGATGGGTGAGCCCTTGCAGAACTACTCGGAACTGCTGCCGGCGCTACGCGTGATGCTTGACGATCACGGTTACGGTTTGTCGCGTCGCCGGGTCACGGTTTCAACAGCGGGTGTCGTACCAAAAATCGATTGTCTGTCGCAGGACTGTCCGGTTGCCCTGGCTGTGTCGTTGCATGCTCCCGACGATGTGCTGCGCGATAAGTTGGTACCGCTGAACCGCAAATACCCGTTGACGGAGTTGCTGCAGGCATGCCGACGCTACCTGACCCGCGCCCCAAGAGACTTCATCACTTTTGAATACTGCATGCTCGATGGTGTCAACGACCAAGCCGGGCATGCACATGAATTGGTCAAGCTGATGCAGCATCATTCAGACGGTGTGCCTTGGTGCAAGTTCAATCTCATTCCGTTCAATCCATTTGCGCAGTCCGGGTTGGAACGGTCCAAATCTGAACAGGTGCAGTTGTTCGCCCGGATACTGAGCGAGGCCGGCATCGTCACTACCGTTCGAAAGACGAGAGGGGACGACATTGATGCTGCCTGCGGACAACTCGCTGGTGACGTCAGAGACCGTACCCGGGTTGGTGAGAGAATAGCGCGGCAACGAACGCTGATTCTGAGGTCGGCATCGGCCCCGAGACTGTCAGTCAAGGAGACCTGAAGCATGAGCAACGTACCCGGACGAAGGCTCGACGGCATGAAGTGGGCGTTCTCTGCCATGCTTCTCCTCCTCGCGCTGAGCACCCTCTCGGGATGCGCATCAAAACTGGCGGGCTCGGGGACCGATAGCACCGGGCGCGAGGTGGTCACTGATTCGGACGAGCCGGAGGCGCGCAAGCGTGCGCGTATCCGACTCGAGCTCGCGGTGGGCTATTTTGAGCAGGGTCAAACGACCATTGCCCTGGATGAACTCAAGCAGTCTCTTACCGCCGATCCCGGTTACAGCCAGGCGTATAGTCTTCGTGGCCTCATCTACATGAGGCTCAACGACTACGGTTTCGCGGAGGAAAGCTTCAAGAAGGCGCTGGTGCTTAACCCTGACGATGCGAATATCGTGCACAACTTGGGGTGGCTGGTTTGTCAGCAGGCGCGCTACGCGCAGGCACAGCAGTATTTCTCTCAGGCGTTGGCCAACCCTCGTTACTCGGAGCGCGCCAAGACCTACCGCGCGCAGGGGCTGTGTCAGGTCAGGGCAGGGCAGCGAGCCGAGGGTGAGCACAGCCTGTTGAAGTCGTATGAGTTGGACGCGGGAAACCCGGTGACTGCGTACAACCTGGCCAGTGTGCTGTTTCAACGTGGAGATTTTCAGCGCGCGCTCTTCTACGTGCGCCGACTCAACAACAGTGAACTCGCAAACGCAGAGTCGCTTTGGTTGGGAATCAAAGTGGAACGGCAATTGGACAATCGGGACGCCATGAATCAACTGGCAGCGCAACTGACCAAGCGATTTCCACAATCTGCGCAGGCGAGCGCGTATCAGCGGGGGGCGTTTGATGAATGAAGTCGGCCCTGGTGGTCCGAGCGACCTGGCATCCGCCGGAGTTGCCGTCGGCGCCCGGTCCGCCGGGGCCATGATCCGAAGCGCACGTGAGGCTGCCGGCCTGCACATTGCGGCGCTTGCGGTATCACTGAAAATCCCGGTCAAGAAGCTGGAGGCGCTGGAAGGGGACCGATTTGATTTGCTGCCCGACGCGGTGTTTGTTCGGGCGCTGGCGTCGAGCGTCTGCCGTGCCCTGAAGATTGATCCGCAACCTGTCTTGTCGCAACTGCCGCAAACCGCCGCGCCCGCGCTCAGGGCCGACGGGGCCGGCATCAACGTGTCTTTTCGACAACCGGACGGGGCTGGGAAATGGCAATTCTGGCGGCAACAGCCCAAGTCCTTTGCGCTCACCTTAGCGGCGTTGATACTGGGCATTCTTGTGCTTGGCGTGTTCCCGTTTGAAGAGCGAAATGCGGCGCCCCCCGAGGTGGCCCCGGACATTGGGCTGCCGAAGTACGTTGGTGCGTCCGAAACGGCGCCGAACGTGTCCGAGACACCTGCGGCAGCCGAGCCGGTCCAAAAGCCCTCACAACCCGTATCAAATTCGACCTTGCGCACGTCGGAGACGATGAATTCGGTCGCAGAGTCTTCTTCTGTCACCGCATCGACGCCCGTGACGAGTACACCGTCGGCGCAGCCCCGTCCCCGGGATCCATCCGCAGCCATGCTTGTGTTCAAGGCCAGTGGCGTTTCGTGGGTCGAAGTTGTAGACGTCTCGGGGGTCGTTCAACTGCGCCGACTTCTGTCTGAGGGGGAGGTCGTCGGCGCCTCCGGGGCGTTGCCGCTCTCCGTGGTCGTGGGACGTTCCAATACAACGAAGGTCCAGGTGCGGGGTATGCCTTTTGATCTGGCGCCGGTCACAAGGGACAACGTTGCCCGGTTCGAGGTGAAATAGTGGGACGAGTTCAGATTCGAACGGCGGCCCCCAAACCGCGACAGTCGCGACAGGCGCGTGTCGTATGGAACGGGGCCACTGTCCTGGTCGGAGGCCAGGCGCCGGTTAGCGTTCAGTCAATGACCAATACCGATACCGTCGATGTCGTTGGCACCGCTGTTCAAGTAAAGGAGTTGGTCGCTGCCGGCTCAGCGATGGTGCGTCTGACCGTCAACACGCCGGAAGCGGCCCAGGCGGTACCACGCATTCGAGATCAACTCGACCGGATGGGAATTCAGGCGCCTCTGATCGGCGATTTTCACTATAACGGCCACCGCCTTCTCACGGAGTTCCCGGATTGCGCGCAGGCACTTTCCAAATATCGCATCAACCCGGGCAACGTCGGCAAGGGCGACAAGCACGACCGGCAGTACGGATTGATGATTGATGCGGCGATGCGTTGGAACAAGCCGGTTCGCATCGGAGTGAACTGGGGCAGTCTGGACCAGGAATTGCTGGCGGTCCTGATGGACCGGAACAAGCGACGTTCCAAGCCATGGGGTGTCAAGCCACTGATGTACGAGGCGCTGATCACATCGGCCCTCGAATCAGCTCGCCTGGCTGCGGACATGGGGATGAATCGGGATCAGATAATCTTGTCGTGCAAGGTTAGCGGTGTTCAGGATCTGGTCTCGGTTTACCGCGAACTCGCCAGGCGCTGCGACTACGCATTGCACCTGGGGTTAACCGAAGCCGGTATGGGCGCGAAGGGGATCGTCGCGTCGGCAACCGCGATTTCGATATTGTTGCAAGAGGGCATCGGCGACACGATTCGTGTTTCGCTGACACCTCAGCCGGGCGAATCAAGGACTCAGGAGGTGGTCGTCGCCTGTGAGATCCTGCAATCCCTTGAGCTGAGGTCGTTTGTGCCCAGTGTTACATCCTGTCCTGGATGTGGTCGCACGACGAGCACGACGTTCCAGGAATTGACCAAACAGGTGGATGATTTTCTCAGATCACAAATGCCAGTGTGGCGCGACAAGTATCCGGGGGTTGAAACACTCAAGGTTGCCGTCATGGGCTGTATCGTCAACGGACCCGGCGAAAGCAAGCAAGCCGATATCGGTATCAGTCTGCCGGGTACTGGCGAGGCGCCGGTGGCGCCGGTTTATATCGACGGCGAAAAATGCGTCACTTTGCGCGGAGCAGCGATTACGCGGGATTTTCAGAAGATCGTGCAAGATTATGTGGAAAAGCGCTTCGGTCGATCGGATGCTGGTGCATGCAACACGGTGAACCAATGAGTCAAGGATTGTCTGGTTCGGGCATGGATAAACTCGTCGCCGTCAAGGGCATGAACGACATCCTTCCGCCGGATTCCGCGCGCTGGGAATGGCTAGAAGACCAGGTGAGGGTCTTGATGGCGCGCTATGCTTACCGAAACATTCGCACCCCCATCGTGGAACCGACGGCGCTGTTTGTGCGTGGCACGGGCGAAACCACCGACATCGTCGAGAAGGAGATGTACTCGTTTGAGGACAAACTCAACGCGGAGTCCCTGACTTTGCGTCCGGAAAATACCCCGGGCGTGGTGCGTGCCGCGATCGAGCACAACCTGACCTATGGTGGCGGCAAGCGTTTGTATTACATGGGTCCGATGTTTCGCCACGAGCGGCCCCAACGTGGGCGTTATCGGCAGTTTTACCAACTCGGGGCGGAAGCCCTTGGTTACTCCGGGCCGGAGGTCGATGCTGAATTGATGCTCCTGGTGCACGACCTGTTCGCCCACTTGGGATTGCGAAATGTCCGAGTTGAACTCAACAGTCTGGGTGTCCCGCAGGAGAGGCAAAGGCATAGGCAGGCGTTGATCGGCTACTTTGTGCAACATCAGGATCAGCTCGATAGCGAGGCGCAACGACGCCTGCACACCAATCCCTTGCGAATCCTCGACAGCAAGAATCCCGCCATGCAGGCTCTGGTGCAAGGTGCGCCGCAACTTCTGGACTACTTGGGGGAGGCTTCGCTGCTGCACCTCGAAACCGTGAAGTCTCTGCTGTCAGCCTGCGGTGTCCAGTGGGCGATCAATCCCCGGCTGGTGCGCGGTCTTGACTACTACAGCCACACCGTGTTCGAATTCTTGACCGATGAACTTGGCGCGCAGGGTGCATTGTGCGGAGGCGGCAGGTACGACGGCCTGTTTGAGATCCTGGGCGGTCGGCCCACCCCGGCCGTGGGCTGGGGCATGGGGTTGGAGCGAGTGCTCGAACTGCTCAAGACGCAGGGCCAGGCTGACGTTGTGGCGCCGCCGGACGTGTACGCGGTGATTCCCGATGCCGCGGGGCTTGCGCCCGCCATGCGAACGCTGCAGAGCTTGCGCGCATTGGGAATCAGCGTTCAGATGAACGCAGGCTCGACGCAGGGCGCGGGCAGCATGAAGTCGCAGTTCAAGAAGGCCGACGCTAGCGGCGCTCGCTTTGCCCTCGTGTTTGGACATGATGAGCTGACAAACAATGCCGTCACCGTCAAGGCGCTTCGCGACGGCAAAGGCGCGCAGGTCACCCGGTCGCTGACAGATCTCCCCGATTGGGCACTGACCCTACAATCACACACCTAGTCGTATCAGGGCCGATCATTGGCCCTGCCACCACAGAACAAAGAGCACGCATGGCAAACCACCTAGATCTTGAAGAGCAAGAGCAGCTCGATCAGCTTCGACATTTTTGGAAGCAATACGGCAATTTGATAACCTGGGCGCTGATTGCCGTTCTTGGCGCACTTGCGAGCTGGAATTTCTATCAGTATTGGCAACGAAGCCAGGCCACTCAGGCGGCCGCGATGTATGACGAAGTCGAGCGCGCTGTGCGTGGCGCCGATGGCGCCAAGATCGATCGCGCTTTTGCCGACATGAAGGACCGGTTCTCTTCGACGACCTTTGCCCAGCAGGCCGGGCTTCTGGTCGCGAAACAATACTATGAGCTCGGCAATATCGAGGCGGCCAAATCGGCCTTGAGTTGGGTGGCTGAGAAATCGTCCGACCCCGGCTATCAGGCGGTGGCCAAGTTGCGCTGGGCGGGTATTTTGATCGAAGCCAAGGCTTTCGACGACGCCCTGAAGGTCTTGGGCGGGCCCTTTCCGGTGAACTTTGATGCGCTTGTCGCTGACCGAAAGGGCGACCTGTTCCTGGCTCAGGGCAAGAAGGCGCCGGCGGTCGAGGAGTTCACAAAGGCATACAGACTTTTCGATGAACGCACGGAATATCGGCGTCTGGTAGAAGTCAAGTTGAATTCGCTGGGCGTTGACCCACGTGTTGGCAGTGTTGTGGCGCCGGAGGGGAAGAAGTGAAATTTTTTGTGCGTTCGGCAACGTTTGCCGTGGCGGCCGCTGTTTCATCGGTCGCGCTCCTCTTGTCGGGATGCTCGTTGTGGCCTCAGAAGTCAGCGGTCCCTGAGTTGCCCGCCAATCCCGGGCTGCTGGGCGTTCGGCTGGCGTGGAGTGCCAAAGTTGGAATGATTGATTTTCCGATCGATGTTCGGGCCGACGCGAATGCCGTGACCGTGGCCGCTTCCGACGGCACGGTTGCGTCGTTCGATGCGCGCACCGGCGCCGAGCGGTGGCGAGCGAGTGTCAAAGGAAGAATTTCAGCCGGGATTGGGGGATCAGGGGAGGTCACGGCACTGGTGACACGAGAGAACGATTTGGTGACGCTGCAGGGCGGACGGGAACTGTGGCAGGAGCGTCTTGCCGCGCAGGTGTTTACGCCGCCCTTGGTGGCCGGGGGACGCGTCTTCCTGCTTGGTGCGGATCGTTCGGTCACTGCGTTTGATGCCACATCAGGGCGCAAAATCTGGAGTCAACAACGCCCGGGCGAGTCGTTGGTTCTGCGTCAGGCTGGCGTCCTGATCGCCGTCGGCGACACATTGGTTGCTGGCTTGGCAGGGCGGTTGGTTGGCCTAAATCCGCTGAACGGGATCATTCGCTGGGAAGCCCCGATTGCATCCCCAAGGGGCACCAACGACATTGAGCGCCTGGTTGATTTGGTTGGCGAGGTGGCGCGCGTCGGCGATGTGGTCTGCGCCCGTGCCTTTCAGGCCGCGGTGGGCTGTGTTGATGCGGCACGCGGTACCACGCGCTGGACGCAGCCGGCCCATGGTTCGGTCGGTGTTGCCGGGGACGACAGCCATGTCCTTGGCGCGGAGAGCGACGGGAAGGTGATCGCCTGGCGCCGCGCTGACGGTCAACGTGCCTGGACATCGGATATTCTGCGCAATCGTGGTTTGACCGCGCCTTTGGTGGTCGGGCGATCCGTCGCCGTGGGCGATGCGTTGGGTTGGGTGCACTGGCTGTCGCGCGCGGATGGGAGCATCCTGACACGTATGCCCACGGACGGCTCCGCTGTCGTGGCAGCGCCAGTACTGGTCGATGGCACGGTGGTAGTTGTTACCCGCAACGGTGGTGTTTTCGGCTTCAAGCCCGAATGACCCTTGGAGCGGCAGGCCGTGAAACCTGTTTTGGCTCTTGTTGGACGACCTAACGTCGGAAAGTCGACACTGTTCAACCGGCTGACCAAGTCTCGCGATGCGATTGTCGCCGATGTTTCCGGGCTGACGCGCGACCGTCACTACGGCAATGGCAGGCACGGCAAGCACGAGTTCATTGCCATTGATACGGGTGGATTTGAGCCAGAAGCCACCGGTGGTATCTTCCGGGAAATGGCCAAGCAAACCCGGCAGGCCGTCGCCGAGGCGGACGTTGTCATCTTCGTCGTCGATGCCAAGGATGGAATTTCGGCGCAGGATCATGACATTGCGGG
The DNA here is from genome assembly GCA_963844495.1 of uncultured Pseudomonadota bacterium. Taxonomy (GTDB): domain Bacteria; phylum Pseudomonadota; class Gammaproteobacteria; order Burkholderiales; family Burkholderiaceae_C; genus Rhodoferax. The sequence goes on along the minus strand of CAWJOT010000001.1, from coordinate 148,223 downwards.
TTATCTTCGCCGACTTGGCAAACCGTGCCTGCTCGCTGCCAATAAGGCCGAGGGACAACTCGCAGGAGCCCAGCTCGGGGAATTCTTTGAACTTGGCCTGGGTCAGGTCTATCCAATCTCGGCCGCGCATGGTCAGGGCATTCATTCGCTGGTTGAGCAGGCTCTGGGGCCGCTGTGCCTGACTCAGGGCGAGGATCAACCCGACGAACCGGACCGGGGCGTTGTCAAGCTGGCCGTGGCAGGTCGCCCCAACGTAGGCAAGTCAACGCTGATCAACACGTGGCTTGGTGAAGAGCGTCTGGTTGCGTTCAATTTGCCAGGCACGACGCGTGATGCGATCGCCGTGCCCTTTGAGCGCAATGGGCGTAAATTCGAGTTGGTGGATACGGCGGGGCTGCGTCGGCGGGGCAAGGTATTCGAGGCCATCGAAAAGTTCTCGGTCGTGAAGACCCTGCAGGCCATTGAATCGTCGAATGTCGTGTTGTTGCTGATTGACGCCACCCAGGGAGTGACGGACCAGGACGCCCATATCGCAGGCTACATCCTGGAAAACGGTCGTGCGGTCGTGCTTGCTGTCAACAAGTGGGACGTCGTCGACGAGTACCAGCGCGAACTGGTCAAGCGCTCGATTGAGACACGTTTGCCCTTTCTCAAGTTTGCCACCGTTCACTTGATCTCGGCGACAAAGCGCCAGGGCCTGGGACCGCTCTGGGTTTCGATCGTGCAGGCCTACGAAGCGGCAAATTGCAAAATGTCGACCCCCGTGCTGACGCGTTTGCTGCTTGAGGCGGTCCAGTTTCAGAGCCCCAAGCGCGCGGGCATGTTCCGACCCAAGCTGCGCTACGCGCATCAGGGTGGCATGAACCCGCCGGTCATCGTAATTCATGGTAATTCGCTCGAACACGTGTCGGACGCGTACAAGCGGTTTCTGGAGGGACGGTTTCGCAAGGAATTCAACTTGACCGGAACGCCCATGCGCATCGAATTCAGGACGTCCACCAACCCCTACGCGGACAGAAAAGCGAGCTGAGTACAGCCGGTGCCGCGGGGTTGGCCGCCAACTTTCTTGGGGGATTGGCCGCAGCCAACCTAGGCGGTGACCCGGCTGTGGTATCGTGACTACCTTATCAATTTCTTGAACACGGAGAATATCGTGAACAACAAAGGTCAACTGCTTCAGGACCCTTTTCTCAACGCCCTGCGTAGGGAACATGTACCGGTTTCAATCTACCTAGTTAACGGAATCAAGCTACAGGGTCAAATTGAATCGTTTGACCAATACGTGGTCCTACTTCGCAACACGGTTACCCAGATGGTCTACAAACACGCGATCTCGACGATCGTGCCCGGGCGCGCGGTTAATTTTGTAACGGGCGAGGGTGACCAGCCTGCGACCACCTGATCAACCGTCGGTACCCACCCTCTTGGTGGGCGTTGATTTTGGCGTACCCAACTTTGACGGGGAACTCGAGGAGCTTGGCTTGCTGGCGCAGACTGCCGGGTTGGGCCCGGTGGCACGCGTGACCTGCAAGCGAAAGGCTCCTGATGCGGCCCTGTTTGTCGGCAGCGGCAAGGCCGACGAAATCAAACTCCTGGCGGCCCAGGCGGGCGCTCTGGAGGTCGTGTTTGATCAGAGCCTGAGTCCGGCGCAACAGCGCAATCTGGAGCGACATATCGAGCTCCCGGTGAACGACCGAACGCTACTGATTCTGGAGATCTTTGGTCAAAGGGCGCGCAGCCACGAAGGCAAACTTCAGGTTGAACTGGCCCGATTGCAATATTTGAGCACACGGCTGGTCCGTCGGTGGTCGCATCTGGAGCGCCAGAGTGGTGGCATTGGCATGCGCGGGGGCCCAGGGGAAACACAGATCGAACTCGACCGCCGCATGATTGGTCAGAACATCAAGAAGATCAAGGAACGACTGGTGAAAGTTGCTCGCCAGCGCCAGACGCAGCGACGTCGGCGCGAACGTCGCGATGCCTTCAATATTTCCCTGGTCGGTTACACCAACGCGGGAAAGTCGACGCTGTTCAATGCCTTGGTCAAGGCGCGTGCCTACGCCGCCGATCTGTTGTTTGCCACGCTCGATACCACAACCCGGGCGCTCTACCTTGGCGAAGCCGGGCGCACGGTTTCCCTTTCTGACACGGTGGGTTTCATTCGCGACTTGCCCCATGGCCTGGTCGATGCGTTTCAGGCGACCTTACAAGAGGTGGTTGACGCCGATCTCTTGCTGCATGTGGTTGATGCGGCAAATCCTCATGTTCTCGAGCAAATCGCACAGGTACAAACGGTGCTGGGGGAAATTGGAGCGCTTGACATCGCGCAGGTTCTGGTCTTTAACAAGATCGACGCGCTGGAGTTGGACAAGCGCCCAGCCCGGTTGCAGGATAGTTTTGATCTGGACGGCGTGCCAACGCCCAGGGTGTTCTTGAGTGCGGCCAGTGGCGAGGGGCTCGCCGAGTTGCGTCAGCAGTTGGTGCTGCACGTCGGTGCGGGCAGTCGCGCTTTGGATGATGGAGTATATTTTCCCCAACATCAGGGTCTGGTTTCCTGATTGGGCACAATCGGGTAACGATCGACAACAGTGAAAGCGATGAAATCTCATTCAAGTACCTTGCGCTGGACTTTTCTTCCCAAGCAAATAAGCCGCCTGTTCAACCTCAATGATTCGCGTTGGGGCCGCGGTGATGAAAAAGCGCCTGCCGCGGGTAGCGGTGAGCCCGAGCATCCGAACGAAGGCGCGCCTGATGTCCCGCCCAAGAGCTCAAACGGACCAGCGCCGGCACGGGGGGCACGCCAGGGCCCCCCTGATCTCGATGAGCTGTGGCGCGATTTCAATCGCAGACTGGGCGGTCTTTTCGGTGGTCTGAAAGGGGCGGGCCGAGGACCTTCCATTGGCAAATCGGGTGGCGGCAACGGTTCGGGAGGCAATTTTCAACCCGACATGAAGAGTGCGGGTGTCGGTATTGGCCTGATTCTTGGCGTAGTCATTCTTATTTGGCTGGGGACCGGTTTCTTCATCGTACAAGAAGGTCAGCAGGCCGTTATCACCCAGTTCGGCAAGTATCGTTCCACGGTCGGCGCCGGATTCAACTGGCGCCTGCCCTATCCAATTCAACGCCATGAGTTGATTTTTGTGACGCAAATCCGCTCGGTCGACGTCGGGCGCGACGCCGTCATGAAAGCGACCGGATTGCGCGAGTCGGCCATGCTGACAGAAGACGAAAACATCGTAGAAATCAAATTTGCCGTTCAATACCGACTCAGTGATGCCAGGGCGTTTCTGTTCGAGAGCAAGAACCCTGCCCAGGCCGTGGTTCAGGCGGCTGAAACGGCGGTTCGCGAGGTCGTTGGCAAGATGCGGATGGACAGCGCGTTGGCCGAGGAGCGTGACCAGATTGCCCCCAGGGTTCGGGCTCTGATGCAAAGCATCCTGGATCGCTACAAAGTCGGCATCGAAGTGGTTGGCATCAATTTGCAGCAAGGCGGCGTTCGCCCGCCCGAGCAGGTGCAGGCCGCATTTGACGATGTGCTCAAGGCCGGCCAGGAGCGCGAGCGCGCCAAGAACGAAGCGCAGGCCTACGCCAATGACGTGGTGCCGCGCGCGGTGGGCTCCGCCTCCCGCCTGAAGGCCGAGGCCGATGCCTACAAGGCCAGAATCGTGGCCCAGGCGCAAGGTGACGGTCAGCGCTTCAAATCGGTGTTGGCAGAGTACCAGAAGGCGCCCCAAGTCACGCGGGACCGGATGTACCTCGAGACGATGCAGCAAATTTACAGCAACGTTTCCAAGGTCATGGTGGATTCACGCCAGGGGTCAAACCTGCTGTATCTCCCGCTTGACAAGATCATGCAGTCCAGCACGCATGCTGGTGAGCCGGGTTTGACAGCGGCCGGTACCGCGGCCGCGCCCGCAGTGGTACCGCCGGTCGCATCGACTCCCGATTCACGCTCGCGCGACGCCAGCCGCGGTCGTGAACGCGAAACACGATAGGAGCGCACCATGAATCGACTGGGTCTTGCATTTTCTTCACTGCTGCTGGCGTTGGCGCTGGGCAGTTCCATGATGTTTGTTGTCGATCAGCGCCAGTTTGGTGTCTTGTACGCCCTCGGACAAATCAAGGAGGTCATTACCGAGCCCGGATTGAACTTCAAGCTGCCCCCGCCATTCCAGAACGTGTCGTACATCGACAAGCGCCTGCTGACGCTTGATACCAGCGACACAGAGCCGATGCTGACCGCCGAAAAGCAGCGCGTGGTGATTGACTGGTATGTGCGTTGGCGAATTTCCGAGCCCACCGAGTACATCCGCAACGTCGGGTTGACCGAGACCGAAGGTGCCAATCAGCTCAATCGTGTCGTGCGCAACGCGTTTCAGGAAGAAGTCAACAAGTTTACTGTCAAGGAACTGTTGTCGAGCAAACGCGAAGCGATCTCGGCAGCGGTCAAAAAGGAAGTTTTGGACAAGGTCAAGGGTGCGAAACCGTGGGGTGTTGACGTCGTCGATGTGCGCATCACGCGGGCCGACTACGTCGACACCATCACCGAGTCGGTTTATCGGCGTATGGAGGCCGAGCGCAAGCGTGTGGCCAATGAGTTGCGTTCAACCGGCGCCGCCGAAGGCGAGAAGATTCGTGCCGATGCCGACCGGCAACGCGAAATAGCGATTGCCAACGCCTACCGGGATGCGCAAAAAGTCAAGGGTGAGGGCGATGCGGAGGCGGCCCATGTCTATGCTGAGGCATTCGGTCGCGACGCGCAGTTTGCACAGTTCTATCGCAGCCTCGACGCCTACAAGGCGAGCATTGGCAAGAAGGGCGATTTGATGGTCATAGACCCCGCATCATCGGAATTCTTCAAGGTTTTGCGCGGCAATGTTGCCGCGAGCGCGACACCGTCAAAGAAATAGATTGTGACGGATGACACGCTTTGGCTGGCGCTGGCCCTCGTGCTGATCATCGAGGGTATGCTGCCGTTCCTGTCGCCGGCTGGCTGGCGCCGCATGTTTGCGCAACTTCTTCGATTCAGCGACGGACAACTGCGTTTTTTCGGAATGTGCAGCATTCTTGCCGGTACCTTGCTTGTTTGCCTGCTCTGGTGAAGGCTTTTTGCGTTTTGGCCCGGTAAAATCGGGCTTTTAACAGCTCCCCACCAATCCATGTCTGCCTGGGTCCTGCCGGATCACGTTGCCGATGTCTTGCCGTCCGAGGCCAGGCAGGTCGAGGAAATTCGTCGCGAACTGCTCGACATGGCGCGCTGCTATGGGTACGAGCTCGTTATTCCACCGCTGCTGGAACATCTTGAGTCGTTGCTGACCGGCGCGGGCGAAGCCCTTGACGGGCTCACTTTCAAGCTCGTTGATCAGCTCTCGGGGCGAATGATGGGCCTGCGCGCGGACAGTACACCGCAGGTGGCACGGATTGACGCGCATTTGCTCAATCGTCAGGGTGTGACCCGTTTATGCTACTGCGGTCCGGTCTTGCATACACGCCCCGGGGGGCCGCACGCGACACGCGAGCCTCTGCAATTCGGTGCCGAGATCTATGGGCATCCCGGGCTTGAGGCCGATCTCGAGACCTTGCAACTGGCACTCGATTGCCTGCGCTCGGCCGGGGTAGCAGCGCCAAGTGTCGATCTGGCCGACGCGCGTATTGTCAATGCCTTGCTCAAGGACCTGTCACTTGACGACGATGCGCTGGGGCGGTTGCACGACGCGCTCGCTGCCAAGGACACTAGCGCGATGGCGCAGTTGACGCGGGGGTTCCCAAAGCGGGCGCGCCAGGACTTGCTCGAGCTGATCAATCTCTATGGCGACGAGAAGGTGCTTGTTGAGGCCGAAAAGGTCCTCCAGCCCTTGCCAGTTGTGCGTGAGGCGCTATCGAATTTGAAGTGGCTGGCGGGCCACGTGGATACCGCCAAGCTGAGTTTTGATCTGGCCGATTTGCGTGGGTATGCCTATTACACCGGTGCTCGATTTTCAATCTATGTACCTGGGGCGAGCAGTGCCGTGGTCCGCGGTGGGCGCTACGATGAGGTCGGAGCGGTGTTTGGCCGAAATCGTCCGGCCGCAGGGTTTAGCCTGGATGTAAAGGCTCTGGTCAGCGTTTTGCCGCGGCGCGGGTTGCGTGGTGCGATCCGCGCGCCCTGGCGCGAAGCTGTTGACCTGAGCGCGGCCATCGGCGCGTTGCGGTCCCGGGGCGAGACCGTGGTTTGCGTGCTGCCGGGGCACGAGAGTGAAGTTGAAGAGTTCCATTGCGATCGCGAACTGGTTCAGGTTGCGGGGCAATGGGTGGTGAAAGCTGTATGAGAAAGATGAAATGACTGCAACCAAAGGACGAAACGTCGTTGTCGTGGGCACCCAGTGGGGCGATGAGGGCAAGGGCAAGCTGGTCGATTGGCTGACCGAGAGCGCACAAGGTGTGGTGCGCTTCCAGGGCGGACACAACGCGGGTCACACCCTGGTCATCAATGGCGTCAAGACCGCACTGCACCTGATTCCGAGTGGCATCATGCGTGCGGGCGTCAAGTGCTATATCGGCAACGGCGTCGTACTCTCGGTGGCCAAGTTGTTTGATGAAATGGCGGGCCTAGAGAAGGCTGGTGTTGAAGTGCGTTCGCGCCTGCGTGTGAGCGAGCTTTGCCCGTTGATTCTGCCGTTTCACGCGGCGATTGACGTGGCGCGTGAGGCCGCGCGCGAACGCGGCGGAAACACCAAGATCGGCACCACCGGTCGCGGCATTGGTCCGGCCTACGAGGACAAGGTGGCCCGGCGGGCACTGCGCGTGCAGGACCTCAAATATCCCGAGCGTTTTGCCTCAAAATTGCGGGAATTGCTGGATTTGCACAATCATTTGCTGACGACATACCTCGGCTCGCCAGCGTTTGACTTTGGCCCGACGCTTGCTCCGTTCATGGCCGATGGAAAGGTCCTGTTTCAGCCCGTGTTCGATGAGGCCATGCGCCAGGCCGAAATGCTTTTGCCGATGATGGCCGACGTCTCGCGCGAACTCAACGATGCACATCAGCACGGCGCCAACCTGCTGTTCGAAGGCGCCCAAGGGACACTGCTCGACGTCGATCATGGTACCTACCCCTATGTCACATCGAGTAATTGTGTGGCGGGTAACGCTGCTGCTGGCGCGGGCATCGGCCCGGGTCTGCTGCACTACATCCTGGGCATCACCAAAGCGTACTGCACGCGCGTTGGCGGGGGCCCGTTTCCGACCGAACTGCAATGGGAAGTGCCGGGTACGCCGGGCTACCACATGAGCACCGTGGGTGCCGAAAAGGGCGTCACTACCGGGCGCAGTCGGCGCTGCGGTTGGTTTGACGCCGCGCTGCTCAAGCGCAGCGCGCAGGTCAATGGCCTGACTGGGCTGTGCATTACCAAACTCGACGTGCTCGACGGCCTGAGCGAACTCAAGCTGTGCACGGGCTACGAACTCGACGGTCGACGGGTTGACATCCTGCCCATGGGTGCGGACGACATTGAGCGTTGCAAACCGATTTACGAGACCCTGCCGGGCTGGAGCGACAGCACCGTGGGAGTGACCGAGTTCGAAAAGCTCCCGACGCATGCCCGCCTGTATTTGCAGCGCATCGAGCAGGTCACGGGGGTGCCGATTCACATGGTTTCCACCGGAGCGGACCGCGAACAGACCATCCTGCTGCGTCACCCGTACTTGGTGGAGTGATATCCGTGTCCGACATTTCAAATTGAAAACGCCTGCGTAGCGCACACCATAAGCATATCAAGCTATCAATTCAGGAGCGAATCGATGTTGACGGAAGACGGCAGACACCTCTATGTGAGCTACGATGAGTACCATAACCTGATTGAAAAACTCGCCATCAAGGTGTATCAGTCGGGCTGGCAGTTCGATACCATTTTGTGCCTGGCGCGCGGTGGCATGCGTCCGGGGGACATCCTGTCGCGCATTTTCGACCGGCCACTGGCCATCATGTCGACCAGTTCCTATCGTTCGGATGCAGGTACTGTGCAAGGCGTTCTGGATATCGCGCGTTTCATCACCACACCCAAGGGTGAGATTGCCGGCAAGGTGCTGCTGGTCGATGACCTGGCAGACTCCGGCCACACGCTGAATGCGGTGATCGCGCAGTTGAAGAACAACTATCCTCCAATCACCGAGTTGCGTACCGCCGTCATCTGGACCAAGGCCATGTCCATTTTTGTCCCCGACTACTCGGTTGACTTTTTGCCCACCAATCCGTGGATACACCAGCCGTTCGAGGGCTACGACGCGCTGCGGCCCGAGCAATTGATTGCGAAGTGGAGCGTCTAGACGCGTGATCGACCATGGCTGAACAAGCGACTGACCTGATTCATCATCCGTATACGCCACCGGAGGGCTTCCGCGCACCCCAGCCCGGCGTGTTCAAGGCATCGACAGTCTTGTTCCCGAGCGTGGCTGCGATGCGTAGCTTCGAGTGGAAGGACAAGACGGCCTATACCTACGGCCTGCACGGCACGCCAACCACCTACATGCTCGAGGAGCGGTTGTGCACACTCGAAGGCGGTTTGCAGTGCGTGCTGTTGCCCAGCGGACTGGCGGCCATTGCCAATGTGGCCTTGTCCCTTTTGCGCAGCGGTGACGAGGTTCTCATTCCTGACAACGCCTACGGTCCAAACAAGGTGCTGGCTGCTGGGGAACTGACGGCCTGGGGCATTCGTCATCGGTTTTACGATCCGATGAACGTTGGCGATTTGATAACCAAAATTGGCGCGCAGACCGCGCTGGTCTGGCTTGAGGCTCCGGGCTCCGTGACCCTGGAGTTTCCTGACCTGCCCGATTTGGTGCGCGTTTGCCGGTCCCGGGGCGTGCTGTGCGCCCTTGACAATACCTGGGGCGCGGGGTTGGCGTTCGCGCCGTTTGACCTGGTGCCCAAGCTCGATCCCCCCTTGGGCGTGGACATTTCGGTTCATGCGTTGACCAAGTACCCAAGCGGTGGCGGAGACGTTTTGATGGGCAGCGTCATCACGCGCGACCCGGCGTTGCACATGCGCCTGAAGTGCACCCACATGCGACTCGGATTTGGCGTTGGAGCCAACGATGCAGAAGCCGTTTTGCGCGCGTTGCCGAGTCTGGCTCTGCGCTATCGCGCGCATGACGCTGCGGCGCGCGCGTTGGCGCACTGGTGCCAGGGTCGCAGTGAAATAGCCCAGGTGCTTCACCCGGCACTGCCGGGCTCGCCCGGACACGAGAACTGGCGCGCACTGTGTCCTGGCGAGCGTGCTCAGGCCGCGGGGTTGTTCAGTGTCATTTTTCAGTCCCGCTACAGCCAGGACCAGATCGACGCGTTCTGTGACGCCCTTGCCTTGTTTGGCATTGGCTACAGTTGGGGTGGCCCGATGAGTCTGGTCGTACCCTACGACCTGGCGAGCATGCGCGGTGTGTGGCCGACCTACCTCAGGCCCGGCTCGCTGGTGCGTTTCTCGATCGGGCTCGAGGCGGTCGGCGATTTGCAGGCGGACCTGAACCAGGCAATGCAACAACTTGCTGGCTGAATCAGTGTTTACCTGAGTATTCAGGCAGGTCGATTCTTGCTAGTGTGGGCTGATGGATCCACCTGCCGCGTCTGCGCCCGTAGCGCCAAATCAAGCACGCAAAGTCGTTGCCGAACTTGTTTGGCTTGCTCCGCTTCAGTGGCTGCGTCTGGGCGCGCGCGATCTGGGTGTGGCCCCGGGGGTGAGCCTGTTCTATGGCGTTTGTTTCTGGCTGATGGCGTGGCTGCTGGGGGCGGTGTTTCGTGAGCACCCGGAATATGTGATGTCGATCGCGTCGGGTTGCCTGTTGCTTGGACCCTTCCTGGCGCTCGGGTTGTACGAGGTCAGCCGACGCCGCGAGCGCCAACTGATTCCGACGCTTGGATCATCGCTGACGTGTTGGGAGTCGCATTTGCCGAGCATGGGAATGCTGGTGTTGGTGCTGATGGTCCTCGAGTTGTTGTGGGGTCGCGCCTCGCTCGTGGTATTTGCCGTGTTCTTCAACACCGGCATGCCATCGACGACTGGTGTGGTTCAGGCGATCTTCAGTCCGCAAAATTGGGAATTCCTGGCCGTCTACCTGCTCGTTGGCGGTGTCTTTGCCGCTTTGGTCTTTTCGGTCTCGGTTGTTTCCATTCCGATGATTCTCGATCGAGACACCGATGCTATTTCGGCCGCTGTGACGAGCTTGCAAGTCGTCACGGATAACCCGGGGGTGATGCTTTTGTGGGGCCTGTTGATCACTGGATTGATTGCCATGGCACTTTGGCCCTGGGGCAGTGGGTTGTTGCTGATTGGCCCCTGGCTGGGCCACGCCAGCTGGCACGCCTATCGCGGCTGCGTGCGTTGGGTTGAAGAAACAGACCGGCAGCAATCGTCCTGATCGAAAAAAATGGCCCTGACGCGGGCCCGGCGGCGTCATGAAATGGTAAAGTGGCCCCAACAACCTGAAAGCATACTTTGGCTACACCCAATTACGGATACGAAAAGCGCCAGAAAGAACTGGCAAAGAAGAAGAAGAAAGAGGAAAAACTCAAGCACAAGGCCGAGCGCAAGATCGGTGAAGGCGCCGACACTGGCGCTGCAGGCGACAGCGCCAACGCCCATCCGGCGGCGCACGACGCCAACACGGCGAACCAGCCCTGAGCTCTACCTCGGTAACCAGCCCAGACCCTTGGCGTGCAGGCTCTGGATGTACAGGCGCTGCGGGGTTTCCGTGACCGCCGTCGTCTCCGGGTAGGCGCCGGTCGGGTCCTGCAGGTCAGCCGCCACCTTGCCATCCTCGGTAAATGCCATCACATGGCCATAGGCTTTGGGAATCGGCCACAGGGCGCGTGGTAGCCGCAAGGTCAGTTTGCGCATGAAGGGCAGCGTTGCGAGTTTGTCGATGGTGGGGTTTCTGGGTTTGGCCAAGCCCAGCCAGATCTTGCCATCCAAGCCGCGCATGAGGTTGTCGGGATAGCCCGGCAAATTGTCAAACAGCACGCTCGCCTGCGCGCTATTGCTTCTGACATCAAGCTTGTCGGCCAGCACTGAAATCTTCCACACACGATACTTGCCGGTCTCGTTGACGAACAGGTTTTGTTCATCCTGGCTCAGAGCCACGCCGTTGGCAAAGCTCAGGCCGGTGGCGACCACGCGCGTGCCGCCGGTGCCAGGGTCATATTCCAGAATGCGACCGCTGGCCGACTGTTCAAGGATGTCGAGCACGCTGGCTTCGAAGGTGCCGCCCCACTTGGCGGGCGCAAAGCGCGTGGAAGCGTCGCTGACATAAATCTTGCCGTTGCTCGCCACGATCACCGCGTCGGCGTAGACGATCGGCTCCGCGCCGACCTTGTCTGTCAGAAGCGTGATCTTCTTGTCCGGGCTGATCGACAGCAAACCCTTGACCGCGTCGGCTGCAATCAGGTTGCCCTGCGCATCAAAGTCAAACCCTAGCACGCGCCCCCCGGTATTGACGAATACCTCCTGGGCGCTGCCGTCCTGATTCATGCGCAGGATATTTCCGCTGGCCACCGTGGTGTAGAGCTTGCCATCCTTGGCCTGGACAATGTGCTCCGGGCCTTCCTCCTTGCCCAGTGAAATCATCTTCAGGTCTGCCAGCCGAGTGTTGACGGCGTGCGCGCCGACATAGCCCGGTGCGCTCGGGGCGTCCCAACTGACCGGTTCGATCGGTACGGGCCAGAGGCACAGGTAAGCGGCCAGCGCAAGAACGACCACAGCCAGTGTCAAAACAGCTTTCTTCATGCGTTATCCTCGATGATTTGTTTGGCCAACACGGCCATGGACGCTGTCGAGCGGTCAAGCGGCGTTATCAATTTTGCATCTACAAAGTGCTCAAAATTGCGCTGCATTGACTGACAATAGACGGGATCATAGTGCTGTGTCAGCAGTTCCTGCACCACTTGAGCGATGGCACCGTCGCGCACGCGCGCCTGCCAGCCTTCGACCACGGCTTTGCCGCGCAGAGCTACCAGGACCTGCAGCCGATCGCAAAAATGCTCGGTGTCACGGACAAAGAAATCGTAGTCTTCGAGCAACAGGGCCACTCTCTCTGTGTCGGGCAGGACCAGATTGAGGCAGGTACTCGCGCGCATGGTTTCAATCAGCGCCGAGGGCACGCAGACGTTGCCCACTTTCTTGCTTTCGCTCTCGACATAAACGCAGCGCGAAGGATCGAACTGGCGCAAGGCGTTCCACACCAGAGTGTCGAAGCGCTTTTGGCTGGGCTGCGCGACCCCGGGGATGGCGCCCAGAACCGAGCTGCGGTGCAAGGCCAGTGCTTCGAGGTCGAGCACCTGTGCACGCTGCGTGGCCAAAGCTGTTAGCAGCCGGGTCTTGCCCGAGCCCGTGGTGCCGCAGACCACGCGCCAGTTCAGCCGCGCCACCAGGCGGGCAATGTCGTGCACCACTGCCGCGCGAAACGCCTTGTAGCCGCCTTCGAGCAGGGTGACGCGAAAGCCGATTTGATCGAGCACAAGCGCCAATGCGCCGCTACGCTTGCCTCCGCGCCAGCAATAGGCCAGGGGTTTCCAGTCCTTGGGCTTGGCCGCCACCTCGCGTTCAATGTGCGCGGCGATATTGCGCGCGGCAATCGCCGCACCGCGCTTCTTGGCTTCGAAAGCGTTGACCTGCTTGTACAGCGTACCAATGCTCCGGCGCTGCTCGTTGTCAAGGGTCGGCCAGTTCACAGCATCGGGCAGATGGTCCTCGGCGAATTCCGCCTCGCTGCGGGCGTCGATCAAGGTATCAAATTCGTGCAGACAGCCAAGGGCAGCAGCCGCGTCGAGGCTACGCAGGCTCATCTCAGCAGCTTCTTCAGCTCGGGCCAGACATTCCCCAACATGATCGGGTGCGCCGCTTCTTTGGGGTGAATGCGGTCGGCCTGAAACATCGATTCGCTGTCGGTAGCATCGGCTATGCCCTTAAGCAAGAATGGCACCAGCGAAACCTTGTTCATCTTGGCTACGCGTTCGAACAGCGTGGCAAAGCGCGCGCCGTAATCCGCGCCGTAGTTCGGTGGCATGCGCATACCCAGCAGCAGGACGCGGGCACCGGCTTGTGTGGCGATTCGGGTCATCTCATCGAGGTTGCTCTCGGTCATTTGCAGGGACAGACCGCGCAACGCGTCGTTGGCCCCGAGTTCGACGATCACGGTGGTTGGCTGGTGTCGGGCCAGCAAAGGTGCCAGCCGTGAACGCCCTCCCGCCGTCGTCTCGCCGCTGATGCTCGCGTTGACGACCGTCGACGCCATGCCCTGGGCTTTCAGACGCTGCTCCAGCAACGCAACCCAGCCGGTGCCGCGTTTCAGGCCATACTCGGCGCTTAGCGAATCGCCAAGCACCAGGATGACCCGAGGCCCGGGCGCGCCGCCGCCCGATACCCCGCTGGCGGCGCAGATTAAGCCGCTGGCGATAAAGTAGCGTCGATACCGAGAAAGTTTCATGCTTGATTCAATTATTTCTGTGCAGCACCTGTGCAAGTCGGTGCAGGACTCGACCGGCACACTCGACATTTTGCGCGATATTGACTTCGTGCTCAAAGCGCGTGAGACCGTAGCCGTGGTTGGCGCCTCAGGCTCGGGCAAAAGCACGCTGTTGTCGATCATCGCCGGGCTCGATACTCCCAGCGCCGGTACGGTGCAGCTGGTGGGCCGCGATCTGTTTGCCATGAGCGAGGACGATCGCGCAGCGCTGCGAGCCCAGCAAATCGGTTTCGTGTTTCAGAGCTTTCAACTGCTGGGCAACCTGACGGCGCTTGAAAACGTGATGTTGCCGCTGGAGTTGGCGGATCGGCGCGATGCCCGCAAGGCTGCAACCGACATGCTCGCGCGAGTCGGACTGTCGGAACGGCTTGGCCATTACCCCAAGGTACTCAGTGGCGGCGAGCAGCAACGCGTGGCGCTGGCGCGCGCCTTTGTCGTCGGTCCTGCCGTGTTGCTGGCCGACGAGCCCACTGGCAGCCTTGACTTTGCGACCGGCGAAAAGGTGATGGAACTGATGTTCGACCTGAACCGCGAGTTGGGCACGACGCTGGTGCTCGTGACACACGATAACGCGATCGCCGGGCGTTGTCAGCGTCGCATCACAATCGAGGCCGGGCGCGTACACGCCGATGCGAGCGATGCGGGTAGCATTGATCCTGTGCGCCGTCTCGAAGCTGACCGGGGATGCCCTACGCAGCCGTGAGCCCGCCCAGGCGTCTTGCCAACTTGAGGAGCCCGGAAATGAAGCAAGCAGAAGACTTTCGCGATGAATCGATGGCTCTCGGCGATCTGCTTGAATCGCTCGATGACGCTTCCTACGGTCGAGCAACCCTGTTCAAGGGGTGGGCCATCAACGACGTGCTGGGACATCTGCACATGTTCAATGTCGCGGCGCTGCGGACACTGCAAAGCAAGGCTGCGTTCGAGCAATTCTTTACCCCCATTCTGCAAGGCTTGGGCAGCGGGCAGACATTGCTGCAGACGCAATACCCCTGGTTGAATGGCCTGGGTGGTCGCGCGCTGTTTGACGCCTGGCGCGATGAATCGCTGCGACTTGCCGATGCGTACGCCGGTGCCGACCCCAAGCAACGGGTCAGTTGGGCCGGGCCGGACATGACGACCCTGTCGTGCATCACCGCGCGCCAGATGGAAACCTGGGCACATGGTCAGGCGATCTTTGACCTGCTCGGTGTTGAGCGCCGCGAGGCCGACCGGATCCGCAACATTGCACATCTTGGCGTGCGCACGTTTGGCTGGACGTTCAAGGTGCGCGGACAGGCCGTGCCCGCCGTTGAGCCCTATGTTCAGCTTACCGGGCCTTCGGGCGCTCAGTGGCAGTGGGGGACAGGGCAGAGGGACAACTCGGTCGAAGGGTTGGCCGTGGATTTTGCGCGGGTCGTCACGCAGGTGCGTAACGTCGCCGACACAAGCTTGAGAGTGACCGGCCCGGTCGCCGAGCGCTGGATGGCAAGCGCTCAGTGTTTCGCGGGACCTCCCGAAACACCCCCGGCTCCTGGAACCAGGCACAGCAGCCGGGCGACCTGAGGCGGTCCCGGGGTGACGGCATGCGGCCGGGGTCGGGGCAACCAGCGCCCAAACCCGTCTTGAAAGGGTGCGGCTTTTGCCGCGGCGAGCCGCGATAATTGCTCCATGTCCGCCCCCAAAGTCCTGTTTGGCTTTCACGCCGTTGGCGTGCGCCTGAAAACCGCACCCGGTTCGGTGCTGGAAGTTTTTTTTGATCCGGCACGGCGCGACGCGCGGATGCGCCAATTCGTCGAGCGTGTTAATGCAGTTGGTGTGCGGCTGACCGAAACCGACGGCTTGCGTCTGGCGCGGCTTTGCGGCAACCACGGGCATCAGGGCGTGGCAGCGCGCGTGCAGGTGCTGACGCAAGGGCGCTCGCTCGACGAATTGCTCGAACAGTTCGAAGCCAGCGAGTTGGCCAAGCCTGAGCCACAGCGGGTCGCGCCGCTGCTGCTGGTGCTCGATGGCGTCACGGATCCGCATAATCTCGGTGCCTGTCTGCGCGTGGCCGACGGCGCCGGGGTGCATGCGGTGATTGCCCCGAAGGACCATGCTGCCGGCATCAGCGCTACCGTTGCCAAGGTTGCCAGCGGCGCTGCTGAAACCGTCCCCTACTTCATGGTGACGAATCTGGCGCGGACTTTGAACGAGTTGAAGGAGCGTAACATCTGGATCATTGGTACCAGCGACGCCGCCAGCAAGACGATTTATCAGGCCGCGCTCAAGGGTCCGGTCGCACTGGTCCTGGGTGCCGAGGGCGAAGGCATGCGTTCGCTCACCACGAAGACCTGTGACGAACTGGTGCGCATTCCGATGTGCGGTGCCGTGGAAAGCCTCAACGTGTCGGTGGCCAGCGGGGTCTGCTTGTTTGAGGCGGTGCGTCAGCGTCTTTCATCTTGACCCATCACGAGGAACCATCATGAACCGAATTGCTACTATTTTGATAGCTGTATGCGCTTTGTTGACGGGCGTTAGCTGCACACAGGAGCAACAGAACAAGATCAGCCGTGACATCCAGAACTGGACCGGCACGAATGGTGTGCTCGAGTTCTATGCGGGCGACAAGCTGGTGCGTCGTTTTCTCAAGATCGACAAGCTCAGCACCGCCATGGGCACCGAAGACGGCAAGCCGCGCCCGTATCGTTTCGGCTACGGCGTGCTCGATGAAAACCTGAACTTCGTCGTCGACCCGGGTGAGAAGAAGGTTTATTTTGAAATCAGCGACTATGGGTCGAATTACCTCTTCTTCGAGAATCCGCATTGAGAATCAAATGACCAAGATCGAACCGGTGGAGAATCTGGGCGAAAACCATTTAGCCAGGGCGTGGGCCGAACTGCAGTCGCTGGCCGATCATGAGGTCGCACTGCGGGCCAATGCCAATCGGATGGCCTTCGCCGACCCCGAGTTCATGCTTCGTCGCGAGACGCGTGGTATCCGGCTGCAGCTTGAGATGCTCAAGCCCGACCTGAACCAGATGGAGCAGGGGATTGATCACACCATTGTTGTCTTTGGCAGCGCACGCTTTCTTGCCCCGGAGGATGCGCAAACCGCTTTGATGACGGCGCGTTCGCAGGGTGACGCGAGGGCGGTCGCGCTGGCCGAGCGGCGCCTCGTGCAGTCGCGGTTCTACGAGCAGGCCCGGTTGTTTGCGCGCATGGTGGCTGACTACAGCGCCGGGCGCCCGCGCGATGAGCGCCTGTTCATCGCGACTGGGGGCGGGCCTGGCATCATGGAGGCAGCCAACCGCGGCGCGCACGACCGGGGCGCCCTGAGCGTTGGGTTGAACATCGCATTGCCGCACGAGCAGCATCCCAACCCCTACATAACACCGAGCCTGAGCTTCAAGTTCCATTATTTCGCTCTGCGAAAGATGCATTTCATGATTCGCGCCAAGGCTCTGGTGGCGTTCCCCGGTGGTTTCGGCACGCTCGACGAGTTGTTTGAGGTGATCACGCTGGTGCAGACGGGCAAGGCCAAAGCGGTTCCCATCGTGCTTTTTGGCAGCGACTACTGGAAACGCCTGCTCGATACTGACGTGATGATTGAAGAAGGCGTGATTTCCGAGGAAGATCTTGGACTGTTCACGTACGTCGACGACGCCGAGGCGGCCTGGGAGGTCATCCGTGCCTTTTACGAACTTCAGTGACGGCTCTGTAATGATTCGACACGGCGCAACGACTGAGCGTGGGTTGGGTCGCCATCAGACCAGGTTTGATGAGAAGGGCGCAGCATGACAAAGACGACGGCCGATATTGGCGCCGGGCACGACCCGGCGCTGACGTCGATCCTGTCGGACACGGTGTTCCTCAATGATTTGCGCCGTCAGATGGTCAAGTTTGCCACGCAGCAACTCTCAAATGGTCAACTGGCCGAAGATGCCGTCCAGGAAGCGCTGCTTGGAGCCTTGAAGAACGCCAGGTCTTTTGCCGGGCGCGCGGCACTGAAGACCTGGGTATTTGCCATTTTGAAGAACAAGATAGCCGACGCATTGCGACACAAGAAGCGAATGGTTGATGCCAGCAGTTTGCTTGGAGAGGCCGAAGAGAGCGAGGATTTTTCGGGCTTGTTCGATCAGCGCGGTCACTGGCAGAGCGACGAGCAACCGCTGGGCTGGGGTAATCCGCAGGACTCGCTTCATCAGGAGCAATTCTGGAAGATTTTTGAACTGTGCCTGGAAGGGTTGCCTGGAAATCAGGCAAGGGTTTTCATGATGAAGGAGTTTGTCGAGTTGGATTCAAAGGAAATTTGCGCCGCTGTCGGCATCACCGTGACCAATTTGAATGTGATGCTGCACCGCTCGCGCCTTCGGCTGCGCGAGTGCCTCGAAAACCGCTGGTTTAGCCAAGGGGGCGCGCCATGTTGACTTGTCACGACGTCACCCGCCTGGTCTCCGAGTCGCAGGACCGGGACCTGTCCTTGTCAGAAAAGGTGTCGCTGAAAGTGCATCTTTGGGTCTGCACCGGATGCAAGAATTTCAGCCAGCAGATACCGTTTCTGCGCAAGGCGATGCGTGCCTACGCACGCGGCGAGGACAAGCCAGGCCAGCAGTAGCTCAGTCCTGGGCTTGTTGACGCACGGGCCTCAATGCAGGCGGCGTGCAAGCCAGTGGTCGAGCGAGAGCTTGCCTGGTCCATGGGCCATCAAGAACAGCAGGACCGCCGCCCAGGTGCCGTGCGTCGGGTAGGCGTCGGGATAAACAAAAATCTGAATGGTTAGTGTCATGCCCAGCAGCGCCATTGCCGACAGGCGTGTGCCCAGGCCCAGCACCAGAAGCAGCGGGAAGAAATGTTCGGCAAAGGCTGCCATGGTTGCCGCCCATGACGGAGCCAACAGGGGAAGCCGGTACTCATTGGCGAACAAGTAGACCGCGGAGTCTGACAGGTGCGGCCAGCCCAGGGTGAATTCGCCGTTAATGATGTCAAGTGCGAATCCCTGGATCTTCGTTTGCCCTGATTTCCAGAACACCGAGGCAATCGAAAAGCGGGCCACAACCGCGATCAACGAATGCGGAATCAGCTTCAAGCGCGCAATGCCACGGCGTGCCAGTGAAGGCAGCGACATTGCGCCCGCTGACATTCGCCCCGGCGCCCTAGTGCTGGAAATCATGATGTTCGTCCTCGTGCTGTGTTTGGGTAATCAATTGATGCGCAAGAAGCAGGGCCAGGCTTCGGCTCAAGTCGAATCCGGCGCCGCTGGCGTCGGCCATCGCTGCAGCGGCCTGTACGGTATGGCCGCGCGCTATCGAACCGACAAACTCTCCGGTGGCTGCCGGCACGGCCAAGGTCTGAACGTGCAGACCTTGTCGGAAGGTCAGCGCGGTCTGCGCAACCTCAGGGTCGACCTGCGAAATGCATAGCGCTCCCTGGTGCGCCGCCCAAAGCGAGAACACAGCGAAGCGCGATTGCACCAGATGCACGCAAGGATGCAACACCAGCCGCAATGAAACAATCGTTTGTTCATCGGCCAGCGCCGTGCGCAGGACTTCGGCTGGCAGCCCCGGCAGGTCGGCCGCGTGATAGGCGCGGACCCGACCCATTTCGAGGCGAGCCACATCGGCCAAATACGGCAAAGACGAGGCGGGCTCGAAGCGCTCAATGAAGTCGGCGAATGTCTCGCCGTAGTAGGCCATGATGCGCGAGCGCGGCGGATTCGCCTGCGCAAACACCTTGGCCATGGCGCTGAAAAACTGCTCGCCCACGAGCTCGCGCACGACTGCAAACGTATCGGCCAAGGCGTCGATCAGTGAAACCGTAACGTTGTTGCGATAGACCGCGAATCTGAGCTGCGGATCCGAGCCGTTCGAGCTGCGCAGGCCACCCGGGCAGGTCAGTGCGGGCTCGAGCAGCGCCTGGGTAAATTCCCTTTGGCCGGTCACGCCGCAACCTCGACGCGTGGGGCACACACGCGCTTGCCGAGCGCGCGCAGACGCTGCTGTGCCTGCGCGGCTTCGGCCAACAGAACCGGCCAGGCAGGCAAGGTGTTGTCGCGCTCGATCAGCGTGGCGACCGCGCCGGTCTGACCCAACGCGAAGTCGTACAGGTCCCAAACCGTCTGGGCCACCGCCGACCCGTGGCTGTCAATGAGCAACGCTTCGCCGTTGGTGTCGACCTGGCGGGAAAACCCGGCGAGGTGGATCTCCTTGACTTCCGCGATCGGCAGGGATCGGATGTAGGCGCGCGCATCGCGCTGGTGATTGACACTGCAGACGTAGGCGTTGTTCACATCGAGTAGCAGTGCGCAGCCGGTGCGCCGCACGACTTCGCTGAGGAACGTGCCCTCATCCATCGACGACTCGGCAAATTCGATGTAGGTGGCTGGGTTTTCCAGCAGCATGCGCCGGTGCAGGCGCGATTGGACCTGGTCAATGTGCTCGCAGACACGGTGCAGGGTTGCAGGCGTGTAGGGCAAGGGCAGGAGATCGTTGAGAAAGGTTTCGCCGTGTGTCGACCAGGCAAGATGCTCCGAGAACGACTCGGGCTGGTAGCGATCGAGCAACACGACCAGGGCCTGGAGATGCGCCAAATCGAGTGCCGCCTCGGAGCCGATGGACAACCCGACTCCGTGCACCGACAGCGCATAGCGTTCCCGGATGCGGGTGAGGTAGTGATGAAACGGGCCGCCGTCGACCATGTAGTTCTCGGCGTGGACCTCAAAGAAGCCGATTTCTGGCTCAGTCTGGAGGATTTCCTGGAAATGCTCAGGTTTGAGACCCACGCCGGCGTCGGCCGGCAGCCGCGCATTCATGATCAGGCCTTCACTTCCTTGAATTCATTCAATTGACCAAAGCCGGTCGGTGAAGTCTTGGACGCGGTCTTCTCGCAGGTGCCCTTGGGTACCAGCGAAAACGCATTGCCCTGGTAGTCGATCTTCGATGTTCCGGCGCAGGTGGTGCCCGCGCCGGCCTTGCAGTCGTTCTTACCCTTGAGGGCGACGCCAAAGCAGTGTTCCTTGTCAGCGGCTTGGGCCGCGACAGGCGCGGCGGCCAGCGTCAGGGCAGCGCCCAGGGCCATGGTCAAAGCGGCAGCCGATGCATAGCGCGAACTGGTGGTGGGGTGGTTCATAGCGATTCCTTTGGTGAGTAAACATGGGTTAACGTCAGCACGAAGCCTTTGCTTTGCTCCGATGCTGGTGCAGTAGTCGCGGGGCTCGCCAACTTCTTACACACGCAGTCGCACGCCGTCGCCAGACCTGACATACGATCGGGCTTGTGCCACGGCGCTGTGCGCGGGTGGCCCAGGAGGAAACAAACATGCCTGCATTCGATTACCAGTTCTTTGTCATCGGTGGCGGTTCGGGTGGCGTGCGCGCTGCGCGGATCGCAGCCGGTCACGGCGCGCGGGTTGCCATCGCCGAGGCGTACCGCTATGGCGGCACCTGCGTGATCCGTGGTTGCGTGCCAAAAAAGTTGCTGGTTTACGCAGCGCACTTTTCAGAAGATTTCGCCGACGCGCAGGGCTTTGGTTGGAGCGTGCCACCAGCGAGTTTTTCCTGGTCAAAGTTGATTGCCGCCAAAAACGAAGAAATTGCCCGGTTGAGCAAGATCTATGAGGACAACCTGGGCCGTTCTGGCATTAGCGTGCGGCACGGCCGGGCACGACTTGTCGACGGGCATACGGTGGAGATCAACGGTCAACAATTGAGCGCCCAGCACATTTTGATTGCCACCGGGGGCAAACCGTTCCTGCCGTCCATCCCTGGCATTGAATACGCCATCACGTCAAACGAGGCGTTCGATCTACCGCAACTGCCTAGGCGTGTGCTCATCGTGGGCGGGGGCTACATCGCGGTGGAATTTTCCGGAATATTCAAGGGCCTGGGCGCAGAGGTCACGCTGTCATATCGGGGTGAGCAGATTCTGCGTGGCTTTGACGATGAGGTGCGCGCGCATCTGCACGACGAGATGGTGAAGAAAGGCATTCGCGTGTTGCTGCGCAGCCAAGTGACGCAGATCGACCGTGCAGTTGACGGTGCGCTGGTTGTGCAATTCACTGGCGCTGGCGAGCACGTCCAGACTTTCGATGCGGTGCTGTACGCGACCGGTCGGGTCCCCGACATCGATGGTTTGGGGCTTGCTGGGGCGGGCGTCAAGTTGGGTGAGGGTGGCGGCGTGGAGGTCAATGAGTATGGGCAAACCAGCGCTGCGAGCGTGCACGCTGTTGGCGATGTCACCGATCGCATTGCGCTCACGCCGGTGGCGATCCGCGAGGGTGCTGCCGTTGCCAATTCCCTGTTCGGACCGACGCCAACCGCGGCTGATCTCACGCTGGTGCCGTCTGCGGTGTTTAGCCAGCCACCGATTGGCACCGTCGGCCTGAGCGAGACCCAGGCGTTGGCGCGGCACGGCGAAATCGATATCTACCGCTCGATTTTTCGCTCGATGCGCCACACCTTGTCGGGGCGCGATGAGAAGACGTTGATCAAGCTGGTCGTCGATAGCGCCACCCAGCGCGTGCTCGGCGCGCACATGGTAGGAGCCGACGCGCCGGAAATCATTCAGGCTCTGGCAGTTGCGCTTCGCATGGGGGCGACCAAAGCGGACTTCGACGCAACGGTCGCCTTGCATCCGTCGGCAGCAGAAGAGTTCGTCACCCTGCGCGAGAAAACGACGCGCAAGGCCTGAGCTAGCCCGGTTCCCGTGGCCATAGCGATCAACCCGACCTGACGGTTCAACGCCATGCAAATTCGCCCATTTCACCCGTCAGATGAAAGCGCCGTGGTCACCCTCTGGCAGGCCTGCGGGCTCACCCGTTCATGGAACGATCCACGCAAGGACATTGCACGAAAGCTCGCCGTGGGGGCTGAGTTGTTCCTGGTTGGCGAACTGGATGGGGCGGTGATGGCGTCCGCGATGGGGGGCTACGACGGGCACCGCGGCTGGGTCAACTACCTTGCGGTGCATCCAGCCTATCAGCGTCGGGGCTGCGGCCAGGCCCTGATGAGGTCCATTGAGCAAGCTCTTTACGAGCGTGGCTGTCCGAAGATCAATCTTCAAATCAGAACCAGCAACACTGCAGCCCTGAGTTTCTATCGTGCCGTGGGTTACGCGCAGGACGAAGTCGTGAGCATGGGGCGGCGACTCATCGCCGATAACTGAGCGAGCTGACCGAAAGCATTTCTCAGGAACAGCCAAGATGTGAGTGATTCAGGCGGCGCCCGGGGGGTATCAGTTGCCTGCACGGATCGGCTTCCTTGCGCGATTTGTTCGGAGCAGATCATGCACCAGTGCCCCCAGCGCGGCTTGCTCCGCTGCGGGCGTAAAGAGGCTGGCGCGCCGGGCGCACTGGGTGTGCAACCGCTGCATTAGGGCTTCGCCATGGGTAGTCGCAGACCCATGTGCGCTGTGGTAGCGCAGCAGCAGTTCGACCAGCGCCGCTGCGTTGCCATGTTCAAAGTAGCCCGCGTAGTTGGCCCCGAGCATCCCGACGTTGCCGTCAATCCTTGAGGCCAGTACCGGCGTGCCGCTGCACACCGCCTCCATCAGCACATGCGCCCCCCCTTCCATCGCACTGGTGTGCACGAGCAGGTGCGCGCGCTGGATGTGGCGCCGGGTCGCTTCGTGTGACAGGCCACCGAGCCAGCGGTAGTTGCTGCACGCGTCAGCGCAGGCGCGCGCCTCTTGTCCCAATTTGGGGTCGAGCGCCTGACCAATGTGGTCGATGAAGATATCGGTGTGCGCTCGCAGCAGACGCGTCGCCGCGAACAGGGTTTGTGGCGACTTTTCCGCGCGCAGATGGCCGACCATGAGCACGCGCAGATGGCGCCTGGTCTTGAAGATAGTTTGCCGGGTCGTGCTGGACTGGTAGATCACGCAGGCCTTGGCGCGCACCGCGGCTGGTAGCGCGTCGGGGCCGCGTTCCTGCAGCAGCACCAGTTTGCGGGCCAAGCGCAGGGACGCCTGGGCCGATGGATTCGTCTGAATGTCGCGGTACAGGTCGGTGCCCGTCAGCACGACCGCCAGCCCCGGCGCGTTGCTGATCGCCCCCTTCGCCTGTGCCCATTGGGCTACTGCCTCGGCGCCACGGCGCGCGTGCAGCGCAAGCATCACGTCGAACGGCTCGCCGCTCCAGGTCTGGGCGATGGTGGTATGAAATTCGGGGCGCAGCATGCGTGACCAGCGCCAGGCTGTTTGCCAGTTGCCGTTGTTTGCTTCGGCCAGGGCCGGACTGATGATGATGACGCGGGGCCGTCTCATGAGTGAGTTTGAGGGTGTGATATTGATGAGGGTGCAAACAGCGTCAGTTGCGGCTGGGTCAAAAGCTTAACGCATCAACGCGAGCGTGCATTTTGCCGCAGGGCAATCACGCCATGTGCCGGAAATGCACGAGAATGCTGGCGAAGACCGGGATCAACGCCTGTGTTGAGGTGCATGCGATTGCGGCACGGCAAGATGAACCCGATTCGAGTCCGCCATGACCCCGGGCGCAACGCGTTGTTTGGCGGGGATGGCAGGACAACGATCGGTAGCAAAAATTCAATTCTGACCACGCCGATCGCGGTTCGATGATCAGTTCGAAAAAGGGACAGTAGCCGTGAACATCAAAGCACTCGCGTTCGATACAGGTGGAACCATTCTGGACTGGCACAGCGGCGTTTGCGCTGCGTTTGAGCGCATCGGCAAGCGCCACAACAGGACCCTCGATTGGCACGCGGTGACGAACGACTATCGGCGGCTAGCGATGAAGGGAATCGTCGGTCAGGTTCAGCCTGCCTTCAACATGGACGATGTGCACCGTACGGCTCTGGACGAGTTGCTGGCTCGATACGGTTTGGCGGAGTTTGATGCGCCAGACCGGGAGCAGTTGTTCCGCTCTTGGCATGAACTCCCGGCCTGGCCGGACTTCCCGGCCGCGTTAGCACGCATTCGGCGAACACTGCCGGCCATTTCATTGACGATGCTGCCCCTGTCGCTGGTACTCGATGTTTCGCGCAAGAATGACCTGCGCTGGGACGCTGTGATCTCATGCGAGATGACCGGTGTGTACAAACCGAACCCACAAGCGTATCTGAAAGCGGCGCAATGGCTGGTGCTCAAACCCGCGGAGATCCTGATGGTCGCGTGTCACAACTTCGATCTGAATGCCGCCCGGGCCTGCGGTTTCGGGACGGCCTTTGTCCGCCGACCTGCGGAATGGGGGCCAGAAGGGCCGCCGGATCCCACGCCCCATCCGGATTGCGATCTGGTGGTCGACGAATTTGATGCGCTGGCAGACCACTTGGGCGCATGAGGGCGAACTATGAAGAAACCGCTGATCGTCGGCGTGGTAGCTCTTGCCTTGCTTGGGTTCTTCGCGTTCGATCTGAACCAATATCTGACACTCGATGGCATCAAGACCAGTCTTGGCGACTTCGAGCGACAACGCGCGGCCTCGCCCGTCCTCGCCGCGCTCGCCTTCTTTGGCGTCTATTCGCTGGTCACGGCACTGTCGGTGCCGGGTGCCTTGATATTGACGCTCACTGCAGGCGCCTTGTTCGGTCTGGTGGTCGGCACGGTCGTTGTGTCTTTTGCCTCAAGTTTGGGTGCCACGCTGGCTTTCCTGACCTCACGCCATTTGCTGCGCGATGCAGTTCAGCGGCGCTTTGGCAAGAGACTCCAACCCATCAACGATGGCATGGTCAGGGACGGTGCGCTCTACCTTTTTACTTTGCGCCTGGTGCCGATATTTCCCTTCTTCATGGTGAACCTGCTGATGGGACTGACACCGATTCGAACTTCAAGCTTTTACTGGGTCAGTCAGGTTGGCATGTTGGCCGGTACCTTGGTATACGTCAATGCCGGTACCGAACTGGCCAAGATAACGAGCCTGTCGGGCATTGTGTCGCCCGGTCTCCTGCTCTCATTCACACTGCTCGGAGTCTTCCCCATGCTGGCCAGGAAGTTCATAGACATCGTGCAGCGTCGCCGTCTGTATGCCAAATGGCAACGCCCGAGGGAATTTGACCGCAATCTGGTGGTGATCGGTGGCGGCGCTGCGGGCCTGGTAACTTCCTATATTGCGGCAGCCGTCAAGGCCAAGGTAACGCTGGTAGAAGCACACAAAATGGGTGGCGATTGCCTGAACTATGGCTGCGTGCCGAGCAAGGCCTTGATCAAGTCGTCGCGCATTGCGAACCAGATGCGTCATGGCCAGAACTATGGTTTGAGTGCGGTTGAACCCAAGTTCAGTTTTCGCAAGGTGATGGCACGTGTGCACGAGGTGATTGCTGCCGTGGCCCCGCACGACAGCGTGGATCGCTATACCGCGCTGGGGGTGGAAGTGTTGGCCGGTTACGCGCGCATTGTTGATCCCTGGACCGTCGAAATCAAACTAAACAGCGGCGCGACCCAACGCTTGAGGACCCGCGCCATCGTGATTGCCGCCGGTGCACGCCCGTTGGTGCCGGCGCTGCCCGGGCTCGATGAGGTTGGTTATGTCACCAGTGACACCCTGTGGGACGAATTTGCCAAGCTCGATACGACCCCCGCGCGGCTGGTGGTTTTGGGCGGGGGGCCGATCGGCTGCGAACTCGCGCAATGCTTTGCCCGGCTCGGTTCCAGGGTGACACAGATAGAAATGGCGCCACGCATCATGATTCGCGAGGACCAGGAAGTCTCCGACCTGGCACGCGCCTCATTGATGCGCGATGGCATTGACGTGCTGACCGGGCACAAAGCCCTGCGTTGCGAACGGGATGGTGAACGTAAATTCATCATTGTTGAACACGAGGGATCGGAACTGCGAATCGAGTTTGATGCGCTGCTATGCGCGGTCGGCCGTGTCGCGCGCTTGCAGGGCTACGGTCTGGAGGACCTTGGCATTCCGACCGAGCGCACTGTGATCGTCAACGACTATCTGGAAACCTTGTACCCCAACATCTATGCCGCAGGCGACGTCGCTGGCCCCTATCAATTCACGCACACGGCGGGGCACATGGCATGGTATGCGGCAGTCAATTCGCTGTTCGGCGACTTCAAGAAATTCAAGGTGGACTATTCGGTGGTCCCCTGGGCGACATTTGTCGAGCCAGAGGTGGCACGCGTCGGCGTCAATGAACAGGAAGCGAAGGAGAGGAATATCCCCTACGAAGTTACCAGATACGATATTGATGATCTTGACCGGGCCATTGCCGACAGCACCGCATACGGCTTTGTCAAGGTCCTCACAGTGCCTGGCAAAGACCGCATTCTGGGCGTGACCATCGTCGGCGAGCACGCGGGCGACTTGCTCGCGGAATTTGTGCTGGCCATGAAACATGGCTTGGGTTTGAACAAGATTTTAGGGACGATTCACGCTTACCCCACGCTGGCAGAAGTTAACAAATACGTGGCAGGTCAGTGGAAGCGCAACCATGCGCCGACAAAAATTCTGGCGTGGCTGGAGCGTTTTCACGCCTGGAGGCGTGGCTAGCCGGTTCCGTGCCATTTCACTCGTCCAATTTGAAAGCTTTGATCCCGGCAGCGATCCGGGTCGCGGTGGTCAGCGCGCACAGGCCTGCAAAGCCGTAGGCCAGGACGGGAAACCACGTGGGGATGACACACATGAGCAGGAATACCGAGATGGTCTCGGTGCTTTCGGTCAGACCTCCCAGGTAGTAGAACCCCTTGTTCGAATACGCCACGTTGTCCATGCCGCGTTTTGCCGCAATCACTGCAAAGGCGAGAAAAGTGCATCCGGTTCCGATAAAGCTGTAGATCAGCAACGCCGACGGCAACCCATTGAGTGCCGGGTCGGCCAGTGCGAAGGCCAGCGGAATCGATGCGTAGAAGAGAAAGTCCAGCGAGATGTCCAGGAACGCGCCGCGATCGGTTGGTCCAGACAGACGCGCCATCGCGCCATCAAGTCCGTCGCCCAGTCGATTGAGCAGGATGCTGAGAATGGCCCACCTTGCAAGCCCCAACGAAATCAATGGCACGGCCGATATGCCGATCACGAACCCTGCCCATGTCATGTGATCGGCGCGCACGCCCAGCCTGATCATCACAGAGGCCAATCGCTGCAGGGGGCGGCTCAGGGCGACATTGAGTGCGCGGTCAAACATGGTGGTACTGCCAATCATTGATCTCGACTTGCCGGCCGCTGGGCAGTGCATCGGCCAGATCATGGGTCACCAGCAACGTGGGAATGCGTTGACGCTCAATTTGTTCAAAGACAAAGCCGCGGAACTGCACACGCAACGTCGCATCGAGTCTGGAAAATGGCTCATCGAGTAACAGCGCCTCAGGCTCTGCCAGCATATCAGCCCAGTCCTTGGCGATGCGGGTGCGCAAATTGGTTGTCAATTCAGGAATTGGCATGCGTTTTGGTTCGGTCTTTGTGACCGGCCCACCACAACGTCGCGATGGGGACAAATATCCACTGCAGTAACGGCGCCAGTCCTACCTCGACCCATGGCAGTATGGGCATCCAGGCGGAATAGGCCCAATTGCCGTTGGCCAGATTCATGCGCTCACTCAATAGCGTATAGGAAGCCGCGAGCAAGACGGTCAACAGAGCTACGGGTATGGACGACCAATTGGCGCACTCATGGGCACGGGTCAGGATCCGGGCAATCGCGAGCGCCGCTGTTCCGATCATGACATCGCCAACCGTGCAGTGTCCGATGTTGAAAAGGATCCGGCGCCAGTTTGGCTCGTTCCACAGGCTGTAGAGTGGTAACTGAAAGACCTCCCATAGCAGGCTGCAAAACGCCAAGCGTGGCACATAGCTGCGAAGAATCAGTAACCAGTTTGTTCCTGACGAGACTATGCTTGCAGACATTGTGCTGATCCTGATAAAGTGTTCCAGCCTGTGTCGGGATCGTACCTTGCAACCACCCATTTGGAAATACAAAGTCATGCAAAACTCTTCCATCCGGTCGGCGTTGATTGCTGCCGTTTCTGTTTTTGGTTGTGCCAGCAGTTACGCCGCTTCGGTCGCGCCCGTTGCGGCGGAGCACGGTATGGTCGTCACCGCCCAGCACCTGGCAACCCAGATCGGGGTCGATGTGCTCAGGAAAGGCGGCAACGCGATTGATGCCGCGGTCGCCGTGGGCTATGCGCTGGCAGTCGTTTATCCGGCGGCGGGAAACCTGGGCGGCGGTGGCTTCATGACGCTGCAGTTGGCCGATGGTCGCAAGAGTTTTCTCGACTTCCGGGAAAAGGCGCCGTTGGCGGCAACCGCCAATATGTACCTCGATGCCAGCGGCAACGTGGTCAAGGGCCTGAGTACGCAGGGCTATCTTGCCGTCGGTGTGCCGGGCTCGGTCGCCGGGCTGGAGACGGCGCGGGTGAAATACGGCACGTTCGGACGCGAGGCCCTGATGACACCGGCGATCGAGCTCGCCGAAAGCGGCTTTGTGCTCAATCAGGCGGACGCCGAGATCCTGCAATCAGCCAGCGCCGCGTTGCGCAAGGATCTGCCCTCGGCGGCAATCTTTCTCAATGAAGGGCAGCCATTTGAAAGCGGCCAGAAGCTGGTGCAAAAGGACCTCGCCAAGACCCTGCGTTTGATCAGCCAGCGCGGCGCCGACGGGTTCTACCAGGGGACCGTCGCCCAGGCCCTGGTAGCGGCCAGTACCGCTGGCAAGGGAATCATCAGCCAGGCCGACCTCGACCAGTACGCGGTGCGTGAGATGGCGCCCATCGAGTGCGATTACCGTGGCTATCACATTATCTCGGCGCCGCCGCCGAGCTCGGGCGGCGTCGTGATCTGCGAGATCCTCAATATTGTCGAGGGCTATCCGCTCAAGCAACTTGGTTTTCGCTCGGCGCAGTCGGTGCACTATCTGATTGAAGCGATGCGGCACGCCTATCTTGATCGCAACAGCTACCTCGGGGACCCGGATTTTGTCAAGAACCCGCTGGATCGCTTGCTCGACAAAGGGTATGCGGCAAAGATTCGCGAAGCCATCAACCCCGCGCGCGCTGGCGTTTCGAAGGACCTCAAACCTGGGGTCGCGCCGCACGAGGGCACCAACACAACCCACTATTCGATCGTCGACAAGGACGGCAACGCGGTGGCGGTCACCTACACCTTGAATGACTGGTTTGGCGCCAAAGTCACCGCCGCGGGCACTGGCGTGCTGCTCAATAACGAGATGGACGATTTCACGGTGAAAATTGGTGTGCCCAATCTCTACGGGCTGGTGCAGGGCCAGGCCAACGCCATTGCGCCGGGCAAGCGGCCCTTGAGTTCCATGAGCCCGACCATCGTCACCCAGGGCGGAAAGCCCGTGATGGTGGTGGGAACGCCCGGAGGAAGTCGCATCATCACCACTGTGTTGCACACCATTCTCAACGTGATCGATTACGGCATGAACGTGCAGGAGGCGGTTGATGCGCCAAGGATTCACCAGCAGTGGCTGCCGGATGTAACCTATGTCGACGCTTTCGGGCTCAGTCCGGACACCCGAAAGATCCTGCTTGACATGGGACACAACCTGGGCGCGCCGCCACCCGGAGGCCACCTGGCGGCGATTCTGGTGGGCGCGCCCTCGTTGCAGGGCAAGCCGCGCGGCAACAATCGCTTCTACGGCGCGAATGATCCGCGCCGCGACACCGGGTTGGCGTTGGGGTACTGATCGTCAGCGGGTCGACGCCTACCAGTCACAATGATTTGCTGGCGAACGCCTCAATCCGCCGGGCGGTATCCGGGTCTGAAAAGCAGGCGTTGGCGGCGATGCCTTCGAGCTCGAGTGCCTTCAATAACTGATTCTGCAATTGACTGGTCAGCAGGCGCTTGAGGCGCGTCGTGGCATTGGCCGAGCGCGTCGCGATCTGGCTTGCCAACTCAATCGCCATTGGCAGCATGGCAGATTCGGTTGTCACGCGGTTCACGAGTCCAAGCCCGTGCAACGCCTTGGCGCCGTGCCGTTCGCCGAGCACGATCAGTTCCATCGTACGCTGGTGACCAAGCGCCTGGGGCAACAGATGAGTGACTGCGCCGGTCACGAAATGGCCCAGAGCCATCTCGGGAAAGAAGCAGACCAGGTTGTCCGCCGCGACCACCATGTCGCAATTGAGAACCCATTCGAAGCCGCCGCCCACGGCGTAACCGTGCACGGCGCCGACGACCAGTTTGGGGCCGAACATGATGTCGCGCGTGATTTGCTGGATGCGCTCGCAGTGCAACGCGATCGAGGTCGGCGTCGCAGCCTGCTGATCGAATTCCTTCAAGTCATCACCAGCACAAAACGCGCGACCGGCACCGGTCAGCACGATGCACCCGGTGGCCGCGTCGCGATGCGCCTGTTCCAGCGCCGCGTGCAGATCAAGCAGCAGTTCACCGCCAATCGCATTCAGGCGCTGCGGACGGTTCAGCGTGACTACGCTGACGTGTCCCACGCTTGTGAGTTCGGCAAATTTCATTTCTTGTTCCATTTTTCACGATCCCAGGTGTCGGCAGTGATGCCTTGTTGCAGCAATCTGAATTTTTCCACTTTATCCGTCGGCGTTCTCGGCAGGTCGCTCAGGAAGCGGATATACCGCGGCACCATGAATGCTGCCATTTCGCCCACGCAGTGATCAACGAGCGCCGCCGGGTCGGGCGGCGCGTGCGCTCGCAGCACGACGCAGGCCATCACGTCGTCTTCGGTCAACTCGCTGGGCACGCCGATCACGGCGCAGGTCAACACGTCATGGTGTCGCTCGATGCCCGCTTCAACCTCAGCGGCTGAAATGTTTTCGCCGCGGCGTCGGATCATGTCCTTGCGCCGACCCACGAAGTAATAATAACCGTCGGCATCCTGCCGAAGCAGGTCGCCGGTGTGAAACCATAGATCACGGAAGGATTCCAGGGATGCTTGCGGCATGCCGTAGTAGCCGTCCATGATGAGTGAGGGTTCGAGTGGGCGGATCACCAGTTCACCGGGCTCGCCGCCCTGCACGACAAAGCCGTTTTCGTCGTGCAGTTGCAGGTCGAATGGACCAAATGACTTGCCGCAGGAGCCGATACGTGGCGGTGCGTCAAGCGGTGGGAAAATCATGGCCCCGGCCTCGGTCAACCCATAGAGCTCGACCAGACGGCAGCCAAAACGCGCTTCGAATTGCGGTGCCCAGGCCGGCAGCGGCACGCCCCAGCCGAGCCGCGCAAAATGATCACGGTCGCGCGCCGACGGCGGCTGCTTCCAGAGCATCGTGATGGTGGCGCCCATGAAGTCGAACACAGTCGCCTTGAACGCACGCATTTCGTCCCAGTAGCGCGACACACTGAAGCGCTCACCAATCGCGGCAACGCTTCGCAGCAGCAGGGCCGGGGCGATGGTCATCACCGCCGCATCCAGATGAAACATCGGATAGGGGCAATACAGAACGTCTTGCGGCAGCAGTCCCAGACCTTCGATCATGTGACTGGCGTGGGCGAGCACAAACCGGTGCGGGATCATCGCTGCCTTGGAGCGTCCGGTTGTGCCGGAGGTGTAGAGCAACAGGCACAGCTCGTGAAATGCAATCTCGGGTAGCACCGCAGATCGCGCGTCTGACTCTTGCAGAGCGGCATAGGACAGACAATCCGGTTCCGGCTTGCCGCCAACCACAATCAACTGCTCGACGCTTGCAAGCGCACCCTGCACGTCGGCCACGGGTTGACGCAGCGTCGAGTGCACCAGCAACAGCCGGCTTTGCACCAGGTTGACGGCATCGCTCAGCACCTTCCCACGAAAGGCAGTATTGACAGGCGCCGTCACTGCGCCGAGCCTGGCCAGGGCAAACCACAAGACCGCAAACTCGATGCAGTTGGGCAGCATCAGGCTGACGTTTTGACCCCGACGCACGCCCCGCGCATAAAGCCCGGCGGCGACCCGGTCCGACATCGCGTCGACCTCGCGGTAGCTCCACTCGCCGCTGGCCATCCGGATAAACGGTTGCTCCGGCACCTCGGCGGCCGCGCGTCGCAGTTCCTCGCCAAGCGAGGGGGCATACGATGGCGGCGTCGCTGCGCCTCGATCCGGGCGAAGGCTCATCGCTGCAATGGCTCAAACAGATGCATATCGGTCAGGTCAAAATGACGGCAACATCGTAACCTGAGGATGGCGCGCGTTTCGTCACGGGCGAGACGCGATCAAAGCCGTCGCCCTTGCACTTGGCGGGTTGCCAAGTGATGATCACACGCAACTTGCTGTGCATAAAATGAGCACCATTATCCAAACCCTTGATGCTGCCACGCTTGCGACCCTTCGGCAATGGGTCGGCAACACCGAAACACTCAGCGATGAGCTGGGGGCGGCGCCCGTGCGCGGCTTGTCGGCAACGCTCGACCGGGACGATCCGTCCCCGGTGGCCGGGACGACTTTGCTGCCACCGCTTTGGCATTGGCTGTACTTTCTGCCGCAGCATCGGCACTGCGAGATTGGCCCCGATGGGCATGCCAGGCGTGGCGGCTTTCTGCCACCGGTGCCGCTGCCGCGACGCATGTGGGCTGGCGGGCGTCTGCGCTGGTTGAAAGAAAATCCGCTGCGCGTGGGTGATGCCGTGCGCCGCATTTCGCGGATTGGGGCTGTGACCCACAAGCCGGGTCGTAGCGGTGACTTGTTGTTCGTCCTGGTCAGGCACGAAGTTCATAACGGCAGCGGGCTTGCCTTGACCGAGGAACACGATATTGTTTATCGGGCAGCGGCCCAGCCTGGTGACCCGGCACCGCCGTCAACGGCAGCGCAGCAGGACGCCACTTGGCGGCGCGAAGTTGTTCCCGACGATGTGCTGCTGTTTCGCTATTCGGCGCTCACGTTCAATGGCCACCGCATCCACTACGACCGCCGCTATGTGACAGAAGTCGAGGGCTATCCGGGCCTGGTCGTGCACGGCCCGCTAATTGCCACCCTGTTGCTCGATCTGGTACGGCGCAACGCGCCTCAAGCGCTGGTGAGCAGATTCGACTTCAAGGCAGTGCGACCGACCTTTGACTTGCACCCGTTTCGCCTTGCTGGCCAGCCCTCGGCGGACGGCAAGAAGGTTCAGCTCTGGGCGCAGGACCACGAGGGTTGGCTGACCATGCAAGCCAGCGCCGAACTCGCCTGAATGACAAAACTCCAGAACGAGTCCCGACTGCCATGATCAAGACCACGCCGGACCAGTACCAAGACATCCGCGACGCCGTGCGCTCCCTGTGTGCCGGGTTTCCAGACGAGTACCACCGCAAGGTTGACGAGCAGCGCGGCTACCCCGAGGCCTTTGTCGATGCGTTGACCCAGGCCGGCTGGCTGGCGGCGCTGATTCCGCAGGAATACGGCGGTTCGGGTCTGGGCCTGGCGCAGGCCTCGGTCATCATGGAGGAGATCAACCGCAGCGGGGGCAACTCCGGCGCCTGCCATGGCCAGATGTACAACATGGGCACGCTGTTGCGGCACGGATCGAAGGCGCAAAAGGAGTTGTACCTGCCAAGAATAGCCAGCGGGCAATGGCGCTTGCAGTCGATGGGCGTGACCGAGCCCGGCGCCGGAACCGACACGACAAGCATCAAGACCACGGCCGTGAAGAAAGGCGACCGCTATCTGGTCAACGGGCAGAAAGTCTGGATTTCACGCGTGCGACATTCCGACTGGATGATCCTGCTGGCGCGAACCACGCCGCTGGCGCAAGTGCAGAAAAAATCCCAGGGCATGTCGATTTTCCTAGTCGATTTGCGCCAGGCAGAGAAATCGGGAATGACGGTGCGCCCGATCGCCAACATGGTGAACCATGAAACGAACGAGCTGTTCTTCGAGAACCTGGAAATTCCAGCAGAAAACCTGATCGGTGAAGAGGGCAAGGGTTTCAAGTACATCCTCGATGGCCTCAACGCCGAGCGCACGCTCATTGCTGCCGAATGCATCGGTGACGGCTACTGGTTTCTGGACCGCGTCACCCAATACGTGAACGAGCGCGTCGTGTTCGGCCGCCCGATTGGCCAGAATCAGGGCGTGCAGTTTCCGATTGCAGACGCCTACATGGAAGTTGCCGCCGCCGACCTGATGCGCTGGGAAGCCTGCCGCCTGTTCGACAACGGTTTGGCCTGCGGCGCGCAGGCCAACATGGCCAAGTACCTGGCCGCGAAGGCAAGCTGGGAAGCGGCCAATGCCTGCATCCAGTTCCACGGCGGCTTTGGTTTTGCCAACGAGTACGACGTCGAACGCAAGTTTCGCGAGACCCGTCTGTACCAGGTTGCGCCGATTTCAACCAACCTGATTTATGCCTATGTCGCCGAGCATGTTCTTGGCCTGCCGAGGTCTTTTTGAGACCTTGTGGGAAAGACCGCAGTGACACGAAGTGAATAAGCTCTGTCCCCAACTGATCAAGGATGTTCATGACAAGGCCCCTTGACGGCATCATCGTCGTCTCGCTGGAACACGCCGTCGCGGCACCGTTTTGCACGCGCCAGCTCGCCGACCTGGGCGCGCGCGTGATCAAGGTGGAGCGCCCGGACGGCGGCGACTTTGCGCGCGGCTACGACACGCGTGTCAAGGGCCAGTCCTCGCATTTTGTCTGGGCCAATCGCTCGAAGGAAAGCCTGACACTCGACCTCAAACAGCCTGTGGCGCTGGCGCTGCTGCTGCAATTGATCGAGCGCGCAGACGTGCTGGTGCAGAACCTGGCACCCGGCGCGACCGCCCGCATGGGGTTGGGCTGGCAGCAACTGCACCAGCGTCAGCCGCGCCTGATCGTCTGCGACATATCGGGCTACGGAGAGGATGGCCCCTATCGTGACAAGAAAGCCTACGACCTGTTGATCCAGAGTGAAGCGGGTTTCCTGTCCGTCACCGGCACGCCCGAGACGCCGAGTAAGGCGGGCAATTCGGTGGCCGACATTGCAGCGGCCATGGTTGCCTACAGCAGTGTTTTGTCGGCGCTGCTGCTGCGTGGCAAGACGGGGCAGGGCAGTCATATTGATGTCTCCATGCTCGAGTCGCTCGCCGAGTGGATGAGTTACCCGCTGTACTACGCGTACGACGGCGCACCGCCGCCGCCGCGCAGCGGTGCTGCGCACGCCAGCATCTACCCGTACGGACCGTTTGCGGCCGGTGACGGTGGCACGGTGATGCTGGGTCTGCAAAACGAACGCGAGTGGCAGGCCTTTTGCCAACTCGTCCTGCGTGATCCGGCGCTTGCCACCGATCCGAGGTTTGACAGCAACGCCAAGCGCAACAAGGACCGTCAAGCGCTGAAAGCCATCATCCTGGATACGTTCGCGCGATGCACCAGCGCCGAAGTGGTGGCGCGCCTCGATCAGGCGCAGATTGCCAATGCCCGTGTCAACGACATGGCCGGGGTCTGGGCGCATCCGCAGTTGGCGCAGCGCGGGCGCTGGCGCAGCGTCGGTTCGCCCGCGGGCGAGATTGCAGCCATGCTGCCCCCGGGTCGCAGCAACGCGTTCGACTACCGGATGGATGCTGTGCCCGGACTCGGCCAGCATACAGTGGAAATCTTGCACGAGTTGGGGCAGACCCAACAGCAGATTGAGCGCCTGCGAGCTTGCGGTGCAATTTGAAGTGAACCCTGAATGCTACGAAAATAATAGCTGTACACGCTTGTCAATCGGTCGTTTGCAGTCAATTGCGTACAATAAGTCGTTATGAGCTCTGCCACTGACGAACTCGCGGGGTTTGCCGCAGCACTACGCTTTGAGGTCCTCCCCGCGTCGGTTCTTGCGAAGACCGAAGAGCTTCTGGTCGACTGGTTTGGTTCGGCGCTGGCCGGGCACGGTTCACGCCCGGTCGAAAGCATCACGCGTTTTGCGCTGTCGATGGGCCCGGTTATCGGCCCGAGCGAAGTGATCGCCAGTCGCAGGCGCACCAGCGCCTACCTTGCCGCAATGGCCAACGCCGCTGCCTCGCACGTGGCGGAGCAGGACGATGTGCACAACGGCTCGGTGTTTCACCCCGGTACCGTAGTCTTCCCGGCCGCGCTGGCGGTGGCGCAAGCTCTTGGCGCGAGCGGGCAGCGCCTGCTGACTGCCACCGTTGCTGGCTACGAGGTGGGTGTCCGTGTCGGGGAATTCCTGGGCCGTTCGCACTACAAGGTTTTTCACACGACGGGGACGGCGGGAACGCTCGCTGCCGCGGCGGCCGTGGGCAATCTGCTCGGACTCGACAGCGCGCAGATGCGCCACGCAATGGGATCGGCGGGGACCCAGTCGGCCGGTCTGTGGGAATTCCTGCGCACGGCGGCCGACAGCAAACAGTTGCACACCGCCCACGCCTCGGCGGCAGGTCTGATGGCAGCGTACCTGGCGCGAGACGGCTTTACCGGCGCGGCGCAGATTCTGGAAGGCCCGCAAGGGATGGCTGCTGGCATGTCCAGCGACGCGCAGCCCAGTCGTCTGAACGACCGTCTTGGGGCGCGCTGGGCCACCCTCGAGACCTCATTCAAGTACCACGCCTGCTGCCGTCATACGCACCCGGCAGCCGATGCGCTGGCGCAGGTCCTGCAAGAGCACGACTTGCAGGCGAACGATCTTGCGCGTGTGATCGCGCGCGTGCACCAGGGCGCCCTTGACGTGCTCGGTCCGGTGCGCGAGCCACTGACCGTGCATCAAAGCAAATTCTCGATGGGTACAGTGCTGGCGTTGGTGGCGCGCTTTGGGCGCGCCGGGCTGGTCGAGTTTGACCAGCATTTTCAGGACCCGCAAACCGTCGCGCTGCGCGATCGAGTCGAGATGGTGCTCGATGCCGAAGTGGACGCCGCCTATCCGCAACGCTGGATCGGCAAGGTCATCGTCCACACCGGCGATGGCAGGGTTTTGCACGGCCGCGTCGATGATCCCAAGGGGGACCCGGGCAACACGCTGAGCCGTCAGGAGATCACCGACAAGGCCCTGCGCTTGGCTGCTTTCAGCGGCGGCGCGAGTGCTGCGGAAACGCAAGCCGCGATCGATGCGCTATGGGACATTGCCCAATGGCCGCGTGTCGGCTTTTTGCTGGAGAGCAAACCATGATGCAGAACAGTCAAGGGGTTTCGCGGCCTGAAACCTCAGACACACTGGCGGCGGCGCGGTCTTTCCTGTTTGTTCCGGCGACCCGTCCCGAGCGCTTTGCCAAGGCGCTTGGGTCGCAGGCGCACGCCGTGATCATTGACCTGGAAGACTCGGTGGCGCCGAGCGAGAAGGCGCTCGCGCGCGACGCGCTGGCAAATGTTTTTGGTCAGCTCAGCGGCGTGCAGCGCTCGCGCGTTCTGGTACGCCTGAACGCCGAAGGTACAGCCTGGGCTTTCGATGACCTGAAACTGTTGTGTCAACTCAGGGCGCAAGGCCTGACCGGCGTGATGGTGCCCAAGTCGGAGTCGGGCGACGCGCTGCGCAGCATCAGCCAGATGCTGGGTGCGTCCGTCGCGCTGCTGCCGCAGATTGAATCGGTTGCTGGCCTGGACGCAGTCGACGCATTGGCCCAAGTGAGCGGCGCGTGCCGCCTGGTGTTTGGCAACCTTGATTTTCAGGCCGATCTGGGCTTGTCCTGCGCCCCAGAGGAGGTCGAGTTGTTGCCCGTGCGCCTGGCTTTGGTGCTGGCCTCGCGTCGTGCCAATCTACCCGCGCCGGTGGACGGAGTCACGCTGGGCACGCACGACAACGTGCAATTGCAGGCCGATGCACAGCGCAGCCGACGTGGTGGGTTCGGCGCCAAGCTGTGCATCCACCCGGCGCAGGTTGCCGTCGTGAACGCGGCATTTTCACCAACCACTGCCGAAATGGATTGGGCCCGGCGCGTCCTAAAGGCATTTGAGGCCTGCGGTGGCGGCGTGTTCAGTCTGGACGGGCGCATGGTCGATGCACCTGTGGTGCGCCTGGCCAGGCGCACCCTGGCAAGTTGCGAACCTGCCATGACCAGCACCGGGAGCGGGACATGAGCACAGTTCGCGAGCAGCTTGAGCAGTTTTGGGACAAGCGCTACAGCGCAGCCGAATTTGTCTACGGCACCGCAGCCAACGCCTTTCTGGTTCAGAGTGTGGGCCATTTCATGCCCGGTGCCCGAGTGCTGTGCCTGGCCGACGGCGAGGGCCGCAACGGTGTCTGGTTGGCGCAACAAGGTTTTGCCGTGACCACGCTCGACCTATCGGCGCAGGGTGTGAACAAGGCGCGCCGCTGGGCCGCTCAGGTTGGCGTTGATCTGGTGGCACAGGTTGCCGACGTGACCGAGTACGACCTGGGGCTGGCTCAGTGGGACGCCATTATTTCCATCTTCCTGCACTTGCCCGCCCGTGCCCGCGTCGACCTGCATCGCCGCGCGGTTCGGTCGCTCAAGACCGGCGGCATCTTCTTGTGGCAGGCCTATGGGCCGCAGCAGCTCGGGCGTGGCACTGGCGGCCCGCCCGACGCAGCACTGTTGCCGCCCCTGGACGAGGTAGCAGGGGATTTCTCCGATTGCGAACTGTTGCATTTGTGGGCAGGATCGCGGCTGGTGCAGGAAGGCAGCCTGCACAACGGAGAAGGATCGGTTACCCAACTTATTGCAAGGAAGATCACATGAATCTTAATTTCAAGGCAGTGCTGAGCATGACGCTTGGCGCGATCGCTGCAGCGCTATCGATGTCGGCAATCGGGCAAGGCACATGGCCGGAAAAGCCCGTCACGCTGGTTGTCCCTTTCGCGGCCGGGGGCCCGACCGATGCGGTGGCACGCCTCATCGCAATCCCGATGGGCAAATCGCTCGGGCAGACCGTGCTGGTCGAAAACACCGTTGGCGCCGGTGGCACGATTGCCGGGGCCAGGGTGGCACGCGCCCCGGCCAATGGCTACACGCTGTTTCTTCATCATCTGGGTATGTCAACGGCACCGGCCTTGTACAAGAAGCTTCCATTTGACCCGATGAAGGACTTCGAATACGTCGGGCAGGTCGTTGACGTGCCGATGACGCTGCTGGCGCGCAAGGATTTTCCGGCCAACAACTTCAAGGAACTGGAGGCCTACGTCAAGGCCAACAAGGACAAGGTATCGCTGGCCAACGCGGGAATGGGCGCCGTGTCGCATCTGTGCGGGCTGCTGCTGATGAGTCAGATCGGTGTGGAACTCAATACGATCCCGTACAAGGGCACCGGTCCGGCCATGAACGATCTGCTCGGTGGTCAGGTCGATTTGTTGTGTGACCAGACGACCCAGACAGTACCGATGATCAAGGACGGTCGGGTCAAGGTGTACGGCGTGACCACGCTCAAGCGGCTCACCGCTTTGCCCAATGTGCCCACGCTTGATGAGCAGGGGCTCAAAGGCTTTGAGGTCAAGGTCTGGCACGGCATTTACGCGCCCAAGGGCACGCCAACAGCCGTGCTGGAGAAGGTCAACGTGGCACTGCGTGCGGCTTTGCAGGATCCGGTGGTCAAGCAGCGCCTGGCCGACCTGAGTTCCGATATTGTGCCCATGGACAAGGTCACCCCGGCGGCCCTGAAGACGCATCTGGAGGCGGAGATTGCCAAATGGGGACCGGTCATCAAACAGGCCGGTATCTACGCTGACTGACCTGGGAGTGGCAGGGGCCGCGGCGCCGAGCTTGGTGCAGCCGCTAGCGCCGTGTCAGGGTCGCGAGCTCGTGCGCCACGCCGGCCTTGTTCGCGACGCTGGCGAACTTGCTGTATTTGTTCAATACGGTCACGAGTTGCCCGTAAATCTTCGGGTTGCCAGCAATGCATTCCTGATGATGAAGAAAATCAGACTCACCCGTGAAGTTTCCGACCAGGCCCCCGGCCTCGGTGACCAGCAGCGAACCCGCTGCCATGTCCCAGGGATGCAGGCCCAACTCGAAAAATCCGTCGGTGAAGCCCGCGGCCACGTAAGCGAGATCAAGCGCAGCGGCACCGGGGCGGCGTAGCCCGGCGGTGCGCTGCATGATCTCGCCGATCATGCGCAGACCGGCTTCGAAATCGTCGGTGGCGCGAAACGGGAAGCCGGTGGAAATCAGGCATTCCTTGAGATGAATGCGCTTGGCCACGCGCAGTCGACGGTCGTTGACGTAGGCGCCGCGTCCCTTGGTCGCAGTAAACAGATCGTTGCGGCTGGGGTCATAAACGACTGCCTGCTCGATCTTGCCCCGCACCGACAGCGCGATGCTCACGCAATAGATCGGCAGGCCGTGAATGAAGTTTGTCGTCCCGTCCAGAGGATCAATGATCCAGACGAACTCCGAATCCCTGGCGCCGTGATCACGGCCCGATTCCTCAGCCAGGATGCCGTGTCCAGGGTAGGCGCCCAGGAGTGTTTCAATGATGATCTGCTCGGCAGCCTGGTCAACTTCGGTGACGTAGTCATTGACCTGCTTTTGCGAGATACGAACCGATTCAACATCCAGCGCAGCGCGATTGATGATGGCGCCAGCGGCGCGAGCGGCCTTGACCGCCACGTTGATCATGGGATGCAGATTGGGCGACATAGTGGGTGATTTTGCAGGACCGGTCTTTGGCGCGGCCCCTGGCTGATTGGGGGCCTGGCCAGCGACAATGGGGGGATTTTAACTGGCAAGCATGCATACCCGGTTCATATTGATTCAGACCAGCCACGCGGGCAACGTGGGTGCGGCTGCGCGGGCGATGAAGACGATGGGCTTTGACGATCTGGTGCTGGTGGCGCCGCGCTGGTCCAACGTGCTGCGCCGCGAGGAGACCATCCAGCGCGCCAGTGGCGCCCTGGACGTGCTGACCAAGGCACGGATCGTGGATACGCTGGACCAGGCGCTGACGGACATGACCCATCTATGCGCTACGGCGATGACGCCGCGGGATTTCGGCCCACCCACGCGCACACCGCGCGAGCACTTTGAAATGCTATTGAAACAGGAGCGTCCCACGCTTGATTCACGGGCGCCAGGAGCCAATTTGCTCAATAAATCCGGAGCCGACAGTGAACCGATCCCGACCGAGCCAGACCGGCGCGCTGTGGCTTTCCTGTTTGGTAGCGAGCGCTTTGGCATGAGCAACGAAGACGTTTACCGTT
Source organism: uncultured Pseudomonadota bacterium (assembly GCA_963844495.1). Taxonomy (GTDB): domain Bacteria; phylum Pseudomonadota; class Gammaproteobacteria; order Burkholderiales; family Burkholderiaceae_C; genus Rhodoferax. Next base: position 106,868 of record CAWJOT010000001.1, on the reverse strand, counting down.
GTCACGTGACCCTGAGCATCCCGACCAACCCCGATTTCGGTTCGCTCAACCTGGCCGCGGCCCTGCAGTTGATTGCCTACGAGTGGCGCCAGACGCTGGGGGCCTTCCCGGTTGTGCGCGGCGCCGCCGCGGCGACACTGGCGGATGCCCAACAAGTTGCGGGCATGCTCGCGCATTGGGAACGCTCGTTGCTGGCCATCGGTTTTCTGGATCCGCAGGCGCCCAAGAAGTTGATGCCGCGGCTCAACCAGTTATTCAACCGCTCGGGTCTCACGCAGGAAGAAATTCATATTCTTCGGGGCATCGCCAAGACGATGGAACGCTGTGCGCAGGGGCAGCCATCGGTGCCCGGCGCGCAGCTTGATCCAAAGGGCTAGACTTGCACGATGTTTTCCAGATTACGTTCCGATATCCAGTGCATTCTTGACCGCGACCCGGCCGCGCGCAGCCGTTGGGAAGTGATCACCTGTTACCCGGGTTTGCACGCCCTGATCCTGCATCGTCCCGCACATTGGTGCTGGGTTCACGGTCTGAAGTGGCTGGGGCGCTTTATCTCGCACATTGCGCGCTTTCTGACAGGTATCGAAATCCACCCTGGAGCAGTTATTGGAGAGCGTGTGTTCTTTGATCATGCGATGGGTGTGGTGGTGGGCGAGACCGCCGTCATTGGCGATGGCTGCACTATTTATCAGGGCGTGACATTGGGCGGAACCTCCCTGTACAAGGGTGCCAAACGGCACCCAACGCTTGGGCGCGATGTCGTCGTTGGGGCCGGCGCCCAGGTCTTGGGGGGCTTTGAGGTCGGTGACGGCGCCAAGATCGGCTCCAACGCGGTCGTGACCAAACCGGTACCTGCTGGCGCCACGGCGGTGGGCAATCCGGCGCGCATCATCCAGGCCGAGCTCGATGTCAAGCGCGAGGAAGTGGCCTCGAAAATGGGTTTTTCAGCGTACGGGGTGACGCAAAACGACGACCCGCTGAGTCAGGCCATGCGCGGCCTGATCGACCACGCGGCGGCGCAGGAGCACCAGATAGCGATGCTGTGGCAAACGATCGACAAACTCACAAAGCAGCGCCACGACCCGGACTGTGTGCCAGGCGACGCCGCGCGCAGTGAGCATTTTGAGGCCGAAAAACTCAATCAGCTGGTAGGCAAATAGCGCCCGCCTTTTCACTGTGTCGCTGACGCACGTCGTGTTAGCGCGCCGGGCCCGCACAGTGAACAATGTCCATCACCGCATCCAGTCCTCGAGTTTCAGGCGGGGGATGTGTTCGAAATGGCGAGTGTTGTGGGTGACCAGAATCAGTTTTTCTGCCAGTGCATGGGCAGCGATTTGGGTGTCAAACTCCCCCGCTGGGGTTCCGTTGCGGCGCAGATAGGCTCTGATTCGACCGAATTCGTCGGCTGCTTCAACACTCCAAGGCAGTGCGGAAAGCTCTTTCAGCAGAAGGTCTACGCGTTTGCGTCGCTTGTCGAATTTGTCCATCATCTCCAGACCGTAGCGTAGTTCGGCGCGAGTGATGGCAGAGATGGCGATGTTTTGCGCATCCAGCCCAACTTGCATGCGCTGCACCAAACTGGCGCTGACCCCTTTGACAAAATAGCTGACGATGTTGGTGTCGAGCAGATAGCGAATCATGAAGCCGCCTTGACCACGCGCTTGGTTCGTTTGACCACTTTGGCTGGTTTGGCTGGTGCGTGGGCTTCCCAGTCTGCAAATGGATTGGGGCGAATTTCGTCATCACGTGGGGGAATGAAATCCTCGGTGAAGGGCTGCTCGCGAATCAGCCGAAACAGTTCGTCCAGGTTCTTCTTGCGCTCATCTTCGTTTTTTGGGCGCAACGTAATAACCCCACTGATGGCATCTTTGCTGATCCAGACTTCCGATGCCTGAACACGAAATGCCTTAGGTAGACGAATGGCCTGGCTGTTGCCCGTGGTGAAAATTTTGGCGGTGACGATCATGGTGGACTCACAACAAAATATATACGAAAACGTATCTACTTTAACATCAACAAATTCATCAGTAAAGGTCAATGCCAGTGAACAAATTGGCTCAGCAGACGACTGCCCCTATCGTTGTGGCCGGATCGCCGACTTGGGCCGGAACGCCTTGCACACTTCGTCGTGCGTTTCGAGATACGGCCCGCCGATCAGGTCGACGCAGTAGGGCACCGCAGCAAAGATGCCCGGCATCACGGATTTGCCTTGATCGTCCCTGAGTCCTTCGAGCGTTTCGGTGATTGATTTTGGCTGTCCGGGCAGGTTGATGATCAGGGTCTGGTCCCGAATGACGGCGAGCTGACGCGACAGGATTGCAGTGGGCACAAAATGCAGGCTGATCTGGCGCATTTGCTCCCCGAAGCCGGGCATCACCCGATCGGCGACGGCCAGCGTCGCTTCGGGCGTGACGTCGCGCCGGGCTGGGCCGGTACCACCCGTGGTCAGCACCAGCGCGCAGCCAGCCCGGACCAGTTCGATCAGCGTGGCGCTGATGGTGGCCGCGTCGTCTGCGATTAGTCGCTGTTCAAATTGCAGTGGATTCTTCAGTGCACGTTGTAGCCAGCCCTGCAGCGCTGGCAGTCCCTGGTCGACGTACACGCCACTGGAGGCGCGGTCGCTGATCGATACGACGCCGATGAGTACGCGGTCGGCGGTCGAGGTGGTTGCGGTCGTCATGAAGCTTCTCGCGACGGGTTGAAGACGCTCGGCACCGGCTCAGCCGCAGCGTGCCCGGGCGCCGGGTGCAAGCCATCGCGCACGAGCTGAAAGATTTCGCGGTAGGCGCGACCGTGGCGCGCTGGCGCCCCGGGCTTTTCGGGAGTTGCGTCCTTGCGCGCCTGGCGAATCAGGGCGCGCAGTTGCTGCGTGTCGGTCGCAGGAAAGTTGGTGACCCACAGGCTGAACGCGTCGTCGCCTTCGAGCAAGCGTTGGCGCCAGGTTTCAATCTCGTGCAGCATCATGTTTTCCTGGGCCGAGCCGCCGATTTGTTCGTTCAAGGCGGCGCGCACCCGCTCCAGCAGCGCCGGATCAGCCTGTCGCATCAGTTTTCCGATGAATTGCATCTGACGGCGTCTGCCTTCGAAACTGGTGATTCGTTTTCCCTCAGACACTGCGTCCTCGAGTTTGTCGCCAAGTTCGAGTTTCGTCATCAGGTCGGCGCGCAGCGTGAGCAGACTTTCGCCGAGCTTTTGCAACTCGGCGCTGGCATGCTTGAGCTCGGTACGACTGGGCTGATCGGTGCCTTTGAGTTCGCGTTTGAGTTCGAGGTCCCGCTCGCTGCCTTCAGCAACAAACTCGCCGCGCACGAAATAGCCCTTTTTGAGTTTGCGTGACATAGCCAAGTATCATAGCCGTCCATATGAAAAGTTCGACGTCCCACCCAAGCCAGCCACGCGCTGCCGATGTCTTTGCGTACAGCCGCGCATTTTTCGAGGAACTCGTCGACTCGGCGCTGGCGTACGCCAGCAGGCTCGGGGCCAGTGACGCGGGCGCGCAGGCCTCCGAGGGTTGTGGCCTGAGCGTATCGGTACGCATGGGTGAACTCGAGAATGTCGAGCGAAACCGTGACAAGTCCCTTGGCGTGACGGTTTACCTCGGACATCGCCGTGGCAATGCCAGCACATCGGATTTCTCCGATGTCGCCGTTAAACAAACGGTACAGGCCGCCTACGACATTGCGCGCTTTACAGCCGACGATGTCTTCGCGGCGTTGCCCGACCCCAGCGATGTTGCCACCATCAGCAGCCAGCGCGACGATCTGGACCTGTATTTTCCGTGGGCTGTCGGCACTGAGCAGGCGGCAGAGTTGGCGCGCCGGATGGAAGCCGCGGCCTTGCAGACGGACCGGCAAATCCGCAACAGCGAGGGCGCCAGTGTCTCGGCGCAGCAGTCGCATTTCTTCAGTTCGCACACCCATGGCTTTCGCGGCGGCTACGCCAGCTCGCGCCATTCGCTGGCAGTCTCGCCGATTGCCGGCGCCGAAGCGGATATGCAACGCGACGCCTGGTACAGCTCGATGCGCAACGCGCAGGATCTGGCCGCGCCCGAAGTGCTTGGTCGTTACGCCGCGGACCGGGCCTTGAGCCGTTTGAACGCGCGCAAGATCGCGACCAGACAATGCCCGGTGCTGTTCGAATCGCCGTTGGCAGCGGGCTTGCTGGGCAGTTTTGTGCAGGCGATAAGCGGTGGCGCGCTCTACCGCAAGAGCTCGTTTTTGCTGGACTCTCTGGGGTGCCAGGTGTTTCCCAAGCACATTGACCTGCTGGAGGATCCGTTTGTCAAACGTGGCAAGGGCAGTTCGCCGTTCGATGAGGAGGGCGTGATGGTTCGGGCCCGCAAGGTGGTGGAGGCCGGGCGCGTGCAGGGCTATTTTCTGGGCAGCTATTCGGCCCGCAAGCTCGGCATGAAAACCACCGGCAATGCCGGGGGCTCGCATAACCTCGCGCTGACGTCACGACTGACGCGCGCCGGGGACAATCTTGATGCGATGCTGGAAAAACTCGGTACCGGCCTGTTTGTGACCGAACTAATGGGAAGCGGCGTGAACTACGTCACGGGCGACTACTCGCGCGGTGCCAGCGGCTATTGGGTCGAGCGCGGGCAGATCGCCTACCCGGTGCATGAGATCACGATTGCGGGCAACATGAAGAACATGCTCAAAGGCATCCTGGCGGTGGGCGCCGACACCTATAACCACGGCGCCAAGACGGTGGGTTCGATCCTGGTCAACCGGATGACGGTCGCAGGGAGTTGAACCAGCCCTAGCGCGTCAGGGCAGACTTGACCGCCGCCGAAACCTGACCCATCTCGGCCTTGCCGGCGAGCCGGGTCTTGACCAGGCCCATCACCTTGCCCATGTCGCCGGGCCCAAGGTCGCGGTCTTGCGAGGCGCGGATCTCAGCGACGATCGCGCGCACTTGGTCAGCGATATCCTGCTCGCTCAGGCGTTGCGGCAGGTAGGCTTCAAGCACCGTGATTTCATCGGCTTCGCGGTCTGCGAGGTCCATTCGATTGGCCTGCGTGAAGGCGGCCACCGAGTCCCTTCGTTGCTTGATCAATTTGTCAATAATCGCGACCATGGCCGCATCATCGAGCACCACGCGTTCATCGACCTCCTTTTGCTTGGCCGCTGCCAGCAGCAGGCGGATCGTTCCCAGGCGCGCGCTGTCCTTGGCCCGCATGGCCGTCTTCATGTCTTCGGTGACTTGCTCTTTGAGTGTCATGGGAGGTACTCCTTATCCATCTTCTCTGACAAAAAAAAGCTCGCCTGAGGGTACCCGGCGAGCTTTTTTTCAGGCCTGACAGCCTGGCTACCTAAATCATCGGTGTCGATCAGTACATCTTCTTTGGCAACTGCATGGCGCGAATGCGTTTGTAGTTGCGTTTGACTGCTGCTGCCTTCTTGCGCTTGCGTTCGGCGGTGGGCTTTTCGTAGAACTCGCGGGCCCGCAAGTCGGTCAACAGGCCCAGCTTTTCAATGGTGCGCTTGAAGCGGCGCAGGGCGACGTCAAAGGGTTCGTTTTCTTTTACACGGATGGTTGTCATTTACGTAAGGTTGTCCAAAATGTGCAGACTTGGGTCAATGGAAGATCGGACCATTTGACGGCCATCTTGCGAGATGTCCCGCGCAATAAAGTGATCGGGCAGCGAGGGTTTGCCAGAAAAACGTTGAATTATAGCGCTGTTACGCCGGCAAGCCGCGTTCCTTCAGCAGCGGGCAGGGCAGGCTGCCTGGCGACGAGCTCAAGTTGGGCGGCAGTATGATTGACTTGGTACGTTATTTCAGCCGGCCGGAGAACGCTGCGGGAAACCTCCCGATTGTGACCAGGCAGGCTTTTGGGGTGGCAACTTCACGTCGTTGTTTATGGTTGATATTTGGCTTCTAGCCATGTGGGACAAGCACGCGCAGCTATGGTTTTGATAGCGATACTGATTGGAACGCTCGCCGCCGGGATCGGCAGCGTCTGGCTGGCGGCGTTGTTGGGCTTTGGCGTGCTGGCCCGTTATACGCAGCATATGCTCAGCCTGGCGGCGGGAGCGCTGCTGGCCACCGCGTTCATGCATCTGCTGCCCGAGGCGTTTGAAGGCGGCGTCGGGGCACATCGGTTGTTCATGTCGCTGCTGGCGGGCTTGGTCTTCTTCTTTTTGCTTGACAAGGCGGAGCTCTGGCACCACGGGCACGAGCATCACCATGATTTGAGCGAGCACGGGCACCGGGAAACATCGTCGGCACCGGAGGCAGCGTCGGCGCATTCGCTATCGGGCACCTGGGCCGTGCTCGCGGGCGACAGCGTGCACTGCTTCGGAGACGGTGTGTTGATTGCATCGGCCTTCATGGCCAACATGGAGTTGGGCGTCATCGCTGCGCTGGCAGTCCTCGCGCACGAGGTGCCGCACCACATGGGAGACCTGATCGTGCTGCGCTCGGGTGAGCGCAGCCGCCGCGCTGCGCTGATCAAAGTCTCGCTGGCCGGCGCCGTGACGATGCTTGGCGGACTTCTGGGTTACTGGCTGGTCGATCGCCTGCACGCCTATTTGCCCTATTTTCTGGTGGTTGCGAGCAGCAGCTTTGTCTACGTCGCGCTGGCAGACCTGATTCCGCAACTGCAAAAACGTCTGACCGCGCGGCAAACGATGGCGCAGATTGCGTGGTTGCTCGCAGGCATCGCGATGGTGACCTGGGTCCGCGCCTTTGCTGGCGGGCATTGAAGAGCCGCTCAGCCCTGGGCGACGGCTCGGCAGGGGTCGCTGCACCACTCGCTCCAGCTACCGGCATACAGTGCACCGCGCCCCAGGCCAGCGACTTCCATGGCAATGAGGTTCGGGATGGCGCTGACACCACTGCCGCAATGGTGCACCACGGTGGCCGGGTCATGACCTGCCAGCAGAGCATCGAATTCACTGCGCAGCAGCGCGGCTGGTTTGAACTTGCCGTTGGCGTCCATGTTGAGAGCAAAAGGGCGGTTCAGCGCTCCCGGAATGTGCCCGGCGACCGGGTCAAGGGGTTCAACTTCGCCTTTGAAGCGGGCTTGGGCTCTCGCGTCAATCAAGGTCTGGCCGGGCCGCCCGAGGTCTTTGACAACGGTTTGGGTCGTTGTCAATCTGGCCTTTGCAGCGGAAAGTTCGAACTTGCCAGATCCAGTATCGATGCCCGGTGATACGTGCTCTGCAGCAGCCTGGGTCGCCCCGCCGCTGGCTTGCCACGCCTGCAGACCACCGTCAAGGACTGCCACGGCCTCGTGGCCAACCCATTTGAGCATCCACCACAGGCGGCCACAGTAGTTGGCGCCCTGGCGGTCGTAAACCACTGCCTGCATGGTGTTGTCAAACCCGACGCTGCTCAACCAGTGCGCAAATGATTCGCGTGATGGCAGCGGATGACGCCCACCGCTGGCGACATCGGCCGCACCGCTGGCGGCGCTGAGGTGCCGATTCAAATCGGCGCGCACTGCACCAGCGATGTGGGCCTGCGCGTACTGCTGCTCGCCCGCTTCGGGCTGCATCAATTCGAAGCTGCAGTCAAAAATCATGAGCGGTGCAGCGCCAAGGCGCAAGGACTGGAGTTCTGCTGCAGTGATCAGTGTGGTGTACATGGTTGCCTCCTGTGGATCGGTGTCAGTGGTCTTGAGCCGGGGAATCGGGTAGTTCGCGCGTGCGCAGCATGGTGGCCGTGATGCCGCTGAGCACAACCACCGAGATGCCGGCCCAGCCGATCGGCGCAATTTGATCGCCGAACAGTGTCAGACTGTAAATCGCCGCGAAGACAACCCCCGCGTATTGCAAATTGGCGACCAACAATGTTGCGCCCCGGCTGTAGGCGCGCGTCATGCACCATTGTCCGAGCGACGCGAGAATGCCGATCGGCACCAGCCAGGCCGCCGCCTGCCAGCTCACCGCCGCCCAGGGCGTAAAGCCGACAAAAACAATGACGACCCCGGCGGCCACGGTCGAGCCAAGCGCGAAATAGAAAACCGTGCGCCCCTCGGGTTCGCCAACCTTGCCAAGTGCCGTGACCTGGATGTACGCCAGCGCCGCGCCGATGCCCGAGAGCAGGCCCACCAGACCGGCAAACAGGTGACTTTGGTCCAGCGTCGGGCGCAATATCATGACCACCCCGGCAAAGCCGGCCAGGATCGTCGCCAGCACCGGACCCTGGCGCGCGGCCTGGCCGTAAATGACCGCGCCGCCGACCAGGAAGGCGGCAATCCAGATGCCGCTCATGTAATTGAGCGTCATGGCCGTGGCCAGTGGCAAATTCGCGATCGAGTAAAACCATGCCATCAGCGAGAGGACACCGATGACGCAGCGCCACGCGTGCATCATTGGTACCGGCGTGCGCAGCGGCGTGCCTCGTGCGCGCAGCACCACGCCGAGGAACACGAGACCGACCAGGCCACGGTAGAAGACCAGTTCGAAGGTGTTGAAACTGCCCGAGGCAATCTTGACGCCCACGCCCATCGTGGCAAAGAAGAACGACGCCAGCACCATCCACAGGGCCTGCATCGCGTTCAGCGGCCGATCTGGCGCCGATACCAGTCATGAAAGTGCCGCATGCCGTCTTCCATTGGACTCTGATATGGCCCGACTTCATTGTCACCGCGGCGCGCCAGCGCCAAGCGGCCCGCGTCCATGCGCTCGCCAATTTCGTCGTCTTCCAGGCAGGTCTCCATGTACGCGGCTTGCTGCGCATCGACAAACTCACGCTCAAAGGCCGCAATCTCTTCCGGATAAAAGAATTCGATCATGTTGACAGTCTTGTTCACGGCCACCGGGTGCACGCTCGAGACGACAAGGACGTGCGGATACGACTCGACCATGATGTGCGGGTAGTACGTCAGCCAGATCGCGCCGTGTCCCGGCGGTTCGCCGTTGCGATAGGTGTTGAGCGCGTCACGCCAGCGCCGGTACACCGCAGTCCCGGTGGCGCCGGCCTTGGCCGCGCCCACTGTTTGCACCGAATAGTTTTCCTGGAACTCCCAGCGCAGATCGTCGCAGGTGACAGCGCTGCTCAGGCCCGGGTGGCACGGGCCGACATGGTAGTCCTCCAGGTACACCTCAATAAACGTCTTCCAGTTGTAATTGCACTCGTGCAGTTCAACCCTGTCGAGCACAAACCCGCTGAAATCCAGATCGGAGCGCGGGCCCAGGTTCGCAAGGTCGGCTTCGATATCGCGTCCGTTGTCTTCAAACAGCAAACCGTTCCATTCCCGCAGCTTGTAGTTGTTCAGATGCAGGCACGGGTCCTGCGCAAAATGCGGCGCCCCAATCAACCTGCCCACCGCCTGAGTGTCTCCACCGTTGTAGGTCCAGCGGTGCAATGGGCAAACGATATTGCCGGCCGACGCACCGGCGTGGGTTGTATGAAGGGAACCACGACCTTTGAGCATGACCGCTTGACGATGGCGGCACACGTTGGAGACCAACTCGATGCCGCCAGACGTTCGCACCAGAGCCCTGCCTTGCGCCTCCTGGGGCAGCACCGCGTAAGCGCCGACCTGGGGTACGCTCAGGGCGTGTCCAACGTAGCGCGGCCCAGCACGGAAAATGGTTTCCAGTTCGCGCTGATACCGGGCCGGGTCAAAATAGCAGCTGACTGGCAATTGGCCGGTGGCCTGATGTAGTTGAAGACTTGAATCAGACATGGCTGGACTGACTGAAGATTGCCCACAGGCAGACGCGATAACGCGGGAGACAAAAGAATCCGGCCGCGGGGCCGGCGCAAGCAAAGTCCATTGTACCTTTGACCTCCCGAGCTGTTTGCCAGGCGACACCGGTGATTGGGACGATTGTGCCTGGCCTTGATTTGCGCGGGACTTGCGTGTGGTGCCATCAGCAGCGCCTAGAATCTCCCATTTAGACCAGACAAAATCACTTGCACATGGCGCCGCGCTCCAAGCCCGGTTTATCGAAACCGGCCAACTTTGAATCAGCTCTGGAAGAGCTCGAACAACTGCTCGCCCGGCTGGAGTCAGGCACGATGCCGCTGGAACAATTGCTTGTGCAATATCAGCGTGGCGCTGAGCTGCTTCAGTATTGCCGGGACCAGCTCGAGGCGGTCGAGACTCAAGTCAAGGTGCTCGATCAGGGAATGCTCAAGCCGTGGACGCCAGCGTGAACTTCGGGCGCGGGTTTGACATGGCGCAATGGGTCGCGGTGCACTTGCAGCGCGTTGAGCGTGCCCTTGATCGCTGGGTAAGGCAGGCTCCGGCTTGCGTGCATGGTGCTCCGGCCGAATTGATCAGCGCGATGCGTTATGCGGTTCTCGACGGCGGCAAGCGGCTGCGCCCCTTGCTGGTGCTGGCAGCCTGGGAATCGGTGGGGCACGAAGTTGACGGGTTCAACCCGGAACAAGTGCTTGCTGCCGAGCCCGATCACCTGGTGCTGCGCACAGCCTGTGCGGTGGAACTGATTCACGCCTATTCGCTGGTTCATGATGACCTGCCGTGCATGGACAACGATGTTTTGCGCCGTGGCAAGCCGACGGTGCATGTCAAGTTTGGTGAGGCCGGTGCACTGCTGGCGGGCGACGCGTTGCAGGCGCTGGCGTTTGAACTGTTGACCCCGGATGACGCAGCGCAGTCGCGGCAGCAGGCTCGGCTTTGCCGCCTGCTGGCCCGGGCTGCGGGCAGCGCGGGCATGGCCGGCGGGCAGGCGATCGATCTTGCCAGCGTGGGTGTCAAATTGACGGAAACCCAATTGCGCGACATGCACCGCTTGAAGACGGGCGCTTTGCTTCAAGCCAGCGTCATGATGGGCGCGGCGTTTGGTGACCTGCCCGTGCGTGCGCGCGACGCGCTGGCAACTTATGGCGCCGCGGTGGGGCTGGCGTTTCAGGTGGTTGACGACATTCTGGACGTGACCGTTGACTCGGCCACGCTCGGAAAGACAGCAGGCAAGGATGCCAGCCAGGACAAGCCAACCTACGTGTCCATTCTTGGGCTGGAGCGGTCGACCTGTTACGCTGGCGAATTGCTCGACGAGGCGCTCGGCGCGCTGGCCGACAGCGGCTTGCGCGATACCCGCTCGCTGCACGCCCTGGCGACGATGGTGGTGCGGCGGTCGAGCTGATCAAGAACCGCTCGAATGATCAATATATCCATTAAAATAGCCTGCGATGCTTATGCGACAAGCGTTAGCTGCTATCAATAGCATAGCATATGTCGAATCCGTTGTACCCGTTGTTGTCCATCGTCAATAAACCGGCGGATTTGCGCGAGCTTTCGCGCCCCAAGCTCAAAGATCTGGCCGACGAATTGCGGGCGTACGTCCTTGACAGTGTGTCCAAAACCGGTGGGCACCTTAGCTCGAACCTTGGTACGGTCGAGCTTGCCGTGGCTTTGCACTACGTCTTCAATACGCCGCACGACCGGGTCGTGTGGGATGTTGGCCATCAGACCTATCCACACAAAATACTTACCGGGCGGCGCGATCGCATGCATACGCTGCGTCAATTCGGCGGCCTGAGCGGGTTTCCGCAGCGCGCCGAGAGCGAGTACGACGACTTTGGTACGGCGCATTCGAGCACGTCCATTTCTGCGGCCCTGGGTATGGCGCTGGCGGCCCGGATCAAGGGCGAGGAACGGCGGGCAATTGCCATCATCGGCGATGGCGCGCTGACGGCGGGCATGGCGTTCGAGGCGCTCAACAATGCGGGCGTCTCCGAGTGCGATCTGCTGGTCATCCTCAATGACAACGACATGAGCATCAGCCCGCCGGTAGGCGCTTTGAATCGCTACCTGGCCAAACTCCTCAGTGGGCAGTTTTATGCTGCGGCCAAGAATGCCGGAAAGACCGTGCTGCGGGGCGCACCGCCTCTGTTCGAGTTGGCCAAACGGATTGAAGAGCACGCCAAAGGCATGGTCGTTCCGGCCACACTGTTCGAGAAGTTTGGCTTCAACTATATCGGCCCGATTGACGGCCATGATCTGGACTCGCTGGTTCCGACCCTGGAGAACATCAAACACCTCAAGGGCCCGCAGTTTCTGCACGTGGTGACCAGGAAGGGGCAGGGCTACAAACTGGCCGAAACGGACCCCGTGGCGTACCATGGCCCGGGCAAGTTCGATCCCGCCATTGGCCTGCAACCGCCGAGCACACCACCCAAGCAAACCTTTACCGAGGTGTTTGGACAATGGCTTTGCGACATGGCAGAGCACGACGCGCGTCTGGTGGGTATCACGCCGGCCATGCGTGAGGGTTCCGGCATGGTGGCCTTTGAGCAGCGTTTTCCAGATAGATATTTTGATGTGGGTATTGCCGAGCAGCATGCCGTGACCTTCGCTGCCGGGCTTGCCTGCGAGGGACTGAAGCCGGTGGTGGCGATTTATTCGACTTTTCTGCAGCGCGCTTATGACCAGTTGATTCACGACGTTGCAATTCAGAATCTGCCCGTGGTTTTCGCGCTGGACCGTGCCGGGCTGGTGGGAGCCGATGGTGCCACGCACGCCGGCGCTTACGACCTTGGGTACCTGCGCTGTATTCCCAACATCAGTGTCGCCTGTCCCGCCGACGAAAACGAATGCCGACAACTGCTCTGCACCGCTTTTGCACAGGAGCATCCAGTGGCCGTGCGCTATCCGCGTGGCGCCGGCGTTGGCGTGACGGTTCAAAGCGGCCTTGACGCACTGCCGTTTGGTCGCGGGCAGATCACGCGTGCGGGCAAAGGGGTTGCGATTTTGGCCTTCGGTACGCTCCTGTATCCGGCGCTGGAGGCAGCGCAAACCCTCAATGCCACCGTGGTCAACATGCGCTGGGTCAAGCCGCTTGATGTTGAACTGCTGCTCAAGGTCGCGGCCGAGCACGATGGGCTGGTCACGGTGGAGGAGGGCGCCATCATGGGCGGTGCCGGCAGCGCAGTCACGGAAGCCCTGCAAGCAGCGGGGGTGCTCAAACCGGTGCTGCAGCTGGGTCTGCGCGACGAATTTATTGAACACGGCGATCCGGCCAAACTGCTGTCGCTGCAGGGGCTCGATCGTGCCGGCATCGAAGTGGCGGTTGCCACGCGGTTTGGGCCCATGCTTGAGCCGGCCCGCCCAACCCTCAAGGTTGTCGCCTGAGGGATCGGGCGCGCGTCTTGCTCGCCAAGTCGAGGGAAAACCCGGTTTTCACTGGGGGTACATCGTTTTACAATGGTCGGTGACTGTAATGAGTCGTCGCCACGGCAAGTTGCGTGGCGGGATCTTCAACCAACAACTCCAGGAGTAGACCCTATGGATCGTCGTTCCGTAATTAAAAATGCTGGCATTGCCGGCGTACTGGCCGCAGGTGCGGCCCCCGCAGTGCATGCGCAGGGCACCAATGTGCGCTGGCGCATGGCTTCGAGCTTTCCCAAATCGCTTGATACAATTTTTGGTGCCGCCGAGGTGATCGCCAAGTCCGTCAGCGATATGACGGGCGGCAAGTTCGTGATTTCCACGCACGCTGGCGGTGAACTGATGCCCGCGCTTGGAATCGTCGATGGTGTGCAAAACGGCACGGTCGAGTGCGGCCATACTGCACCGTACTACTACTTCGGCAAGGACGAGACCTTTGGTCTGGGTTGCGCGGTGCCATTCAGCCTGAACAGCCGCCAGATGACGGCCTGGATGTACGAAGGCAATGGCCTGAAGTTGATGCGTGAGTTTTACAAAGCGTACAACATCATCAACTTCCCGGCAGGTAACACGGGCGCGCAGATGGGTGGCTGGTATCGCAAGGAAATCAAGAGCGTGGCCGACATCAAGGGCCTGAAATTCCGTGTCGGCGGCTTTGGCGGCAAGGTAATCGCACGTATGGGTGGCGTTCCGACGAGTATCCCTGGCGGCGAGATCTACCAGGCGCTTGAGAAAGGCACGATCGACGCTGCCGAGTGGATCGGACCCTATGATGACCAGAAGCTTGGCTTCAACAAGGTTGCGCCCTACTATTACTACCCGGGCTGGTGGGAAGGTGGCCCGCAGCTTGACCTGTATGTCAATGACAAGGCCTATGCCGCGTTGTCGCCGGAATACAAGGCCATCCTGGCTACTGCCTGTAGCCACTCCCATGTGGACATGCAGGCGAAATACGACGCCAAGAATCCCAAGGCATTGATGGAGTTGGTCGGCTCGGGCACCAAGGTGTTGCCGTTCCCGAACGACGTGATGGATCTCGCGTTCAAGGAGGCGATGGCTTTGTACGAGGAACTTCGCGCTTCCAACCCGAGGTGGAAGAAGGTCTACGATGACCTCGCAGTCTTCCGCCGTCAGCAGAACCTTTGGTTCCGTTTCACCGAAATGCGGTTCGACGCTTTCATGCAGGCGCAAAAGCTGTAGGCAGATTTCGCCCAATAAAAAGCCCCGCGTCGCGGGGCTTTTTTCTATGGGTCGCCGCAGGGGCGCTGCCTCATTACTTCTTCTTCATTGCTTCGAGCATGGCCTTCATAGGATCGTCGTTTGCCAGATTGGCTCCCGACGATGGCGCTTCATCGGGCTGAGCCGCAAAGTCTGCTCTCATCTGCGCCGCTGCCGCTTTCAGATCAATCTTGACTTCCTTGTCCAGGCCCCCGGAGACGATTTCCGGAAAGAAGATGATCATGCAGACCATGAAAATCTGGATAAACACAAAAGGTACCGCGCCCCAGTAAATCTGCATCGTCGTTACCGGGGCGATCAGCTTCTTCGTCAGCCGGTCCGTGTACTCCCGCGCCGGCGCCACGCTGCGCAGGAAGAACAGCGCAAAGCCAAACGGTGGATGCATGAAGGATGTCTGCATGTTCACGCCAAGCAGGACGCCAAACCAGATCAGGTCCACACCGATCTTCTCGGCCACCGGCGCGAGCAGGGGAACGACGATGAACGCCAGTTCAAAGAAATCCAGGAAGAACGCCAGCAGAAAGATCAACAGGTTGGTGACGAGCAGGAAGCCGGTTTGTCCGCCTGGCACCGAAGTCAACAAGTGCTCCACCCATTTGGAGCCGTCAACCCCCTGAAATACCAGGCTGAAGACGGTGGAACCCAGCAGGATGAACAGCACAAAACTTGACAATTTTGCGGTTGAGGTCAGAGCCTGTTTGAGCAGGGTGTAGCTCAAACGTCTGCGAACCATGGCCATGATGAAGGCACCCATGGCGCCCATGGCGCCACCCTCGGTCGGCGTTGCCACACCCAGAAAGATGGTCCCCAGCACCAGGAAGATCAGCAGAAGCGGCGGGATCAACACGAAGGTTACGCGCTCTGCCATACGAGAGAGCAAACCCAGTCGCGAGACCTTGTTCACCACCGCAATAACAAAGGCCAGCGTAACGCCCAGACAGAGAGTTACCACGATTGTTTCGTCCAGCGCAACCTTGGTGACAGTTTCGCCAGTCAACCAAGTCGATACCCGCGCGTAGTTCTTGCCAAACGTCAGCGCGACGGCAACGGTAATGGCGGTCAGGACGCCCAACGAACGCAGGCCGCTGCTGCCATCGTCCTCGTGAATGGTGCGAGCTTCGGCGGGCAAGGCAGGAACCCATTTGGGCCGAACGAACGCAATGACGATGACGTACGCAAAGTAAAGCCCGGTCAGTGCAAACCCGGGGATAAACGCGCCCTTGTACATTTCGCCCACACTGCGGCCGAGCTGGTCCGCCAGAACGATCAGCACCAGCGACGGCGGAATGATTTGTGCGAGTGTGCCCGATGCGACGATCACGCCCGAGGCAATGCGCCGGTCGTAGCCATAACGCAGCATGATGGGCAGCGAGATCAGGCCCATCGATATGACCGAGGCGGCCACAACGCCGGTGGTCGCCGCCAGCAGGGTGCCGACAAAGATCACGGCAAAGGCCAGGCCACCGCGCACGGAGCCAAACAACTGACCGATGGTGTCGAGCAAGTCCTCGGCCATGCCGCTTCGCTCAAGAATGAGACCCATGAGTGTGAAAAACGGTACCGCCAGCAGGGTCTCGTTTTGCATGATCCCAAAGACCCGCAGCGGCAGCGCCTGCAGCAGAGCTTCAGGCAAAAGCCCCAATTCAATGCCGATAAAGCCAAAGAACAGGCCACAGGCGCCCAAGCTGAAAGCCACCGGGAAGCCAATCAGCAGAAAGCAGATCAGCCCCGCGAACATGATCGGGGCAAAATTGTTAAGTATCAGTTGCATAGGTTGCTCCGGCCTCAGGCGGCGTTGTTTTTGGCGGCCTTTTCCTCGGCCAGTTTTTCGATCGCCTCAGCCAATTCTTCCTCTGCCGTCTTGGCGGCAACCTTGTGCGTCGGGTCTTCGATCAGGCCTTGCAGAAACGCCAGGCGTTTAATCAACTCGGAGACCCCTTGCAGAAACAACAGGGCAAAACCCAGCGGCATCATCAGGTAGACGGGCCAGCGTACCAGGCCACCCGCGTTGGTCGACATCTCCCCGGAGTGGTAGCCGCGAAGGAAAAAGGGTACGCTAAACCAAAGCAATATCCCGGCAAAGGGCAGCAGAAAGATGATGAAACCAAACACGTCAATCCACATTTGAGTGCGCTTCGACCAGTGGCTGTAGACCACGTCAATCTTGACATGCTCGCCATTGAGCAGCGTGTAGGCGGCCATCAACAGGAAGGTCGCAGCAAAGAGGTACCACTGCACCTCAAGAAACGAGTTGGAACTCATGTTGAATGCCTTGCGCACCACCGCATTGACTGCGCTGATGACGGCCGATGACAGGATCAGCCAGATGACGTACTTGCCGACGAAGCTGCTTAGCCAGTCGACGCCTTTCGAAAATTTCAGAAGCGCATGCATATAGTTTCCGTGTAGAGAATTGGCCCGCCATGTGTGAAGCGTGAGGTTACCTCGGCTCGGGCCTGAAAATCGTGTTGTGACCATAAATTTGCCTAGGGTAAACACTGATTTTCAGCAATGCGCTCTGGAAGACATTTGGTGCTCGTCGCCAGACGCGATTTGCCAGCTCGCATTCTTGCCGATACCAGGGCAACAGTGGGTTCAAGCACAATAGACCTTTGCAACATTTGGGGGAATGAATTTGGATCGATTCCTGCTCGGGTTGAGCGCTGTGAACGCGATGGCGTTGGTGGCCCTGTGGTTGTGGTTGCGGACTCGCCACAACCGCGCTGAAAGTGCGGCGCAGGACGCCAGGGCAGGCGTTGTTGAGGCGTTGCGCGGCAGCGCCGAAAGACTCGAGCGCGAGTTGCGCCGCGAGATTGGCGAGTCTTCGCGCGATGCACGACAGGAATTGACGCAGAACCTGGCGACGTTTCAGCAGACGATGGTGCAGCAGGGCGCCGAAGCCACGCGTACCCAAAATACCCAGATTGACGCGTTTGGTCAGCAGTTGTCACTGCTGCAGAAATCGCTGTCGGATACCTTGACGCTGCAGTTGCAGTCCCTGAGTGAATCGAACGCACGGCGCCTGGCTGAGGTCCGCAAAACCCTCGAGGACCAACTCGCGCAACTGCAAGCGAGCAACGCCGCCAAACTCGAGGAGATGCGAGTCACTGTGGATGAAAAGTTGCAGGCCACGCTGCAGACCCGCCTGGGTGAGAGCTTCAAACAGGTTGCCGAGCGGCTCGAGCAGGTGCATCGGGGCCTGGGCGAGATGCAGACGCTCGCCGCAGGCGTGGGTGACCTCAAACATTTGCTGACCAACGTGAAGTCGCGCGGCATTTTCGGCGAGGCCCAGCTCGCTGCCTTGCTCGAGCAGGTATTTGTCGCTGACCAGTACGCAGCCCAGATCGCCACTCGCCCAGGCAGCAAGAACGTGGTGGACTTTGCGATTAAGTTGCCCGGCAAATCCGATGATGGTGATCCCCTATGGCTACCGATCGACGCCAAGTTCCCTAACGAAGACTACGAGCGCTTGCTCGACGCACAGGGTCGCGCCGATCTGGTTGGCGCAGACAGCGCCGGCAAGGCGCTGGAGGCGCGCATCCGGTTGGAGGCACGCTCGATCGCCGAAAAATATGTCGAGCCACCGTACACCACTGATTTCGCCATATTGTTTCTGCCTACTGAGGGTCTTTACGCCGAGGTGTTGCGCCGTCCCGGTCTGATGCAGGCATTGCAGCGCGAGCACCGCATCACACTGGCGGGTCCGACCACGCTGCTGGCCATGCTCAGTTCGCTGCAGATGGGTTTTCGTACGCTGGCCCTGGAACAGCGCTCGAGCGAGGTGTGGCAGGTGCTGGGCGCCGTCAAGTCCGAGTTTGGCAAGTTCGGGGATGTACTGGCCAGGGTCAAGTCGCAAACCGAAACGGTGCTCAAGACGATCGACAGCGCCGCCACGCGCAGCCGCGCGATGGATCGTGCGCTTAAAAAGGTGGAAGCGCTGCCTGAGCGCGACGCGCAATCGCTGATCGCGGTCGACCAGGACCCTGATGCGGACCCTGGCCCGGCGGCGGATTGAGTCGGAGTTCCGTCAGGCTCTCCTGACTCCTTCAGCCACCGGGTTGCATTTCTCCGGATAGCAGGATCCGTTTTCCAGGACGAGCATTTCGCATGGCATCAAGCAGTGCGTGCGCCACGTCCGTGGCCTCAATCGCGCGGTAGTCGCTGGGCAAAAGGGGGCGCAGCAGACGCATGGCCCGCAACCCCAGTCTCTCTGCCGGTCGAGCCAACTGCGACAAGGTTTCGCGGTCACCGGCCAACATGGATGGGCGGGCGATGATCAGCACGTCATAGCCGAGATTGGCCAGCGCTTCTTCCATTTCGCCTTTGACGCGGTTGTAGAAGATTCGTGATCCCGCATCCGCTCCCATGGCGCTTATCACTCCTAATCTCGTAGCACCCGACGCTTTTGCTGCTTGAGCTACAGCCAAAACAGCATCAAAATCAACGGCTCGAAAGGCAGCCTGACTACCCGCCACCTTGATGGTTGTGCCCAAGGCGATGAAGACGTCGTCAACGCCGGGCAGACTCAGTTGGGAACTGAAGTCGGCAACATGGCCGATCAATTTCGAATGCTGCTGCGTCAGCCGCCGTCGGCCAACACAATGAATCGTTGAATAGCCGTTATCGGTCAAAAGGCCCGCGAGGACCGCCTGACCGACCAGACCGGTTGCCCCCGCCACCAACGCCACTCGATCCACCATAGGAACCCCCACCATGTCGATTGCCACCACCAAAGCCTCCGCCACGGCGCGCACCGCTGCGTTCGGCCATCATGTCGACGCTTGTGCGCATCGGATCGGGCTGACCCGCAGGCGATCTGGGCGGTGTCGATTTGTCTGCTGCGTAGCCACCGCCCGCCCGCGCGCGGCCAGAGGGCGAATGCGCGCTGCGCCGCGCCGGTTCGCCCAGCGGGTTCGGCACGCGTGGTGTGCCGCTGCGCGGTCCGCCGCTGCCGCCACGACCGCGCCCCGGGTCAGCTTGACCCGCGCGCTCGCCTTGTGTACTCCTGTTCTCGCGCACGCGTTGCATCATTTCGGCGCGAGCTGCCTTGGCGGCGGCTTGCATGACGTCGCGGCTCGGTGGCCTTCCGGCCCCGCCCCAAATGGTCTGACGCCCCATAGCAATGGGTTCGGCCTTTTCCCCGGGTTCGGGCATGAATCCTTCGACGATCTGGACCGGAATGTCCTGCTTGGTGAATCGCTCAATCGCCTGCATGAATCCTTCTTCATCCAGGCAGACCAGACTCACGGCCTGACCGTCGGCACCGGCCCGGCCGGTGCGGCCGATGCGGTGGACATAGTCTTCGCTGACGTTGGGTATGTCGTAATTGACCACGTGCGGCAAATCATCGATGTCGATACCGCGCGCTGCAATGTCGGTGGCAACCAGGGCGCGGATGTCGCCGCTCTTGAACCCAGCCAGCGCCTGGGTACGTGCCACCTGGCTTTTGTTGCCGTGCAGCGCCATCGCATTGATGCCGTGTTTGACCAGAAATTCGGCTACGTTGTTGGCGCCAAACTTCGTGCGCGTGAACACGAGAACCTGACTCCAGTTGTGCGTGTCGATGATGTGTGCCAGCAGCGCCTTCTTCTTGCCGCGACCCACGGGGTGAATGAGTTGGGTGATACGTTGCACGGTCGTGTTCCCGGGCGTCACCTGAATGCTCAGCGGGTTCTTGAGCAGCGTGTCGGCGAGATCGCGAATTTCATCACTGAAAGTCGCAGAAAACAGCAAGCTTTGCTTGTCTTTCGGAACCACGGCGAGAACTTTCCTGACGTCGTGGATGAAGCCCATGTCAAGCATGCGGTCTGCCTCGTCGAGCACCAGTATTTGTACTTGTCCAAGGTCAAGCACCCCCTGTTGCAGCAAGTCGAGCAACCGACCGGGCGTGGCAACCAGAATGTCGATGCCTTTCTTGACGCGGTTGATCTGTGGGTTCAATCCAACACCGCCAAAAACAACCGTTGAAGTCAGTTCAACGTACTTGCCGTAGGTTTGCACCGATTCCTCGACCTGTGCGGCGAGTTCACGGGTGGGGGTCAGCACGAGGGCGCGAATGCCCACGCCACCGAACTTGCTGCGGGCTCGCTCGCTGGTACTGAGCTTGTGCAGCATGGGTAGCACAAAGGCCGCGGTCTTGCCGGTACCGGTTTGGGCGCCGCCGAGCAGGTCGTGGCCCTCAAGCACGGCCGGGATGGCCTGCGCCTGGATGGCAGTCGGGGTCTCGTAACCCTGCTCAAGCACAGCCTGGACGATGGCCGGAGCCAGATGGAGTTCTTCAAAGTTCATAGTTTGGCGCCTATCCTGGGCGCTATGGCACCGGCCTGTCTTGGTGCTTGATGCACCGAGTCAGTCAAAGGCCGATGGGATACAAAGGTGGAACAGATGCGCTAGGCTCTGTTCCCAGCAAGGTGCTGGTGTCGCGGGCAACTGAAGCGCCGCGACGGAATATATTATCTCACGAACCTTGGTTTCTGGCCGAAGGAGGGTCAAAATCTTGCGTGAGGCACGACGATGCCGAGATGTCGCTCTATTGGAAACAATGTGTTAAGACCACTGCGCGCGGCGTTGTCAACAGGGACAATCCGCGGTAATGCTGCATAGGGCCAACTTGATGGGACAGGTTCAATGAAGAAATTCCTGCTTCGGCGTGTCGGCGTAGCGGATGATCAATCCAGCATGCGACCCACGTTGCACGACTGCCTGGAAATGGTGATGCTGCAGTCCGATGCGCTGCTCGACGACGTGCTCAATGGCTTATCCGCGCTCGCCAAGGCGCCCGGCAAGGACGCGCTGGCCACACATTATCCGGTGAGCAAGGCAGCGATCGATTATCTTTGTCAGCGGGCGCCGCGGGTCAAAGCTACATTTGCCGAACACTTGCGCACCGGCATCTATAACGCGGGTTCACAGGATGTGGCCGAGCAGCCGATGGTTCGTTTTGATGACTTGCAGTTGCTCGACAGTCGGCAGATCGATGCCAGCATTGAATTTGCGCTGGCCCAGCAGGAGGTGTCGCGCTGCGTTGATGATGTGCTGCGTCCCTTGAATGCCCTGATCAGTAGTTTGCTTGGGTGGATCACCGTGCAGCCGCAGCTCAATCCGGTCAAGCCCGACGCCTTTGTGCGGGCCTTGCAAGCCAGTCTTGCCGAGCACGCACCCGATGAGAACACGCGCTGCGCAGTGATTCTGCCCGCGGCAGGCTTGCTCGGCGTGAGCTTGCATCAGCTTTATCGTGAACTGGGTGACTGGTTGAGATCGCAGGGGGTGGAACCGGCCACGCCGGTTGGGATGCCCATTGGCGGTGCGGGCTCCGCGCCGGGCAAGCCTGCGGAGAACTCGATGGCGCGCACTCTGCTCACGCTCGACAAGCTGCGCAAATTGCTGTCCGGGGAATTTGAACACGGTTCGGATCGCCATGGGGTGCAGGACTTCCTGCACACGATGCCTGCTTCCTACATTGCGCTCGAGGATATGAAGCTCGTTGAGCCGATGATGAAGCGTCTGGCCAAGCGTGCCAGTTTGCCGATTGATATCACGGTGAAAGCGGACGCCAGCGAACAAAAAATTGCCCGCGAGCCGACCCAGGGAAAGCAGTTGGGTCGTCAGCTGGGCGCCGAAGTAGTGCGCCTGATGATTGACAACCTGATGCAGGACGAGCGCATGCTCTTGAAAGTGCGCAGTCTGGTGCAGTCGCTGCAACCGGTTTTGCTGGCGCTTTCGCAGTCAGACCCGCGCTTCTTCAGTGAACGCCAGCATCCGGCACGTCAGTTTCTGGACCGCGTAACACATCGCAGCCTGGCCTACAGGTCAGAACGCGACGATGGGTTCTTCCAGTTTCAGAAGTCCATTTCCGAAGCTGTCGAAGTGCTGATCGGTGGCGAGGGCGATGCCGGCGCATTTGCACTTGTGTTGCGCGGGCTCGAAGACGGCTGGGCGGCCGAAGAGGTGGTTCAACGCCAACGCAATGAGGAGGCGGCCCGTGAGTTGCTCCACGCCGAGCAGCGAAACCTGTTGGCACAGCGTTTTGTGGAGGATTTTCAGGAGCGGCAGCGGGACAAGGAGGTTCCGGAGTTGGTCGCCGGCTTCCTGCGCGGTCCCTGGGCTCAGGTGGTGGCCGAATCGCAATTGCGTTGTGCTGACGGCAGTAGCGACCCGGATAGCTATCTGGCGCTGGTCGACGACCTGATATGGAGCGTGCAGCTCAAACTCGCCCGACGCAATCGCGCCCGGCTTGTCCAACTAGTTCCGAACTTGCTTGTCAAAGTGCGCCAGGGACTGCAACTCATCGGCTATCCCGAAGAGCGCATCCCTGCATTTTTTGATGCCCTGATTTCGATTCATGAAAAGGTGTTCGAAGGTCCGCGCATGTCGGCCCAGCCCGAGTTTGACGGGCACGATCAGCGCGAGCCCGTTGACGCCGTCGAGGCGGGTGATTCACCAATTTCGGCAGATGGGCAGGACTTTTCAGGGTTTTGGGAAATGGAGGACGAGACGCACGACCTCGATCACCTCACGGCGACGTCGGGTGCGGCCGCTGACGCCTCGGGCCTGTCGGCCGTTGGTGAGATCAAGACCGGAGCCTGGGTCGAACTGATCGTTGACGGTGCCTGGCTGCGCGCACAACTGACCTGGGCCAGTCCGCATCGAACACTCTTTATGTTCATTTCGCGGGGCGGATTGGCGCATTCCATGTCGCGCCGGACCATGGAGCGATTGCGCAGGCAAGGCGCAATCAGGTTTGTGTCAGACGGGCACGTTGTCGACAACGCGCTTGACGCAGTGGCGAAAACCGCCTTGCAAAATGAATTGGGGCAGGTACAAAGTGACCGCTGAGGGGTGCGCACTTGCCCGTGCTCGCACGGGAAGCGTCGATAATGATGGATTTACCCTGCGCAGCATCAGAAAGATCCATGGCTCAATACGTATTTTCCATGAACCGCTTGGGCAAGATTGTGCCGCCCAAACGCTTCATTCTCAAAGACATCTCACTTAGCTTCTTTCCGGGCGCCAAGATTGGCGTGCTCGGCACCAACGGATCGGGCAAATCAACGCTGCTAAAGATCATGGCAGGTGTTGACAAGGAGTTCGAAGGTGAAGCGGTTCCGATGGACGGGTTGAATATCGGGTACCTTCCACAGGAGCCGCAGCTCGACGCCGAGCAAAACGTGCGCGAATGCGTTGAGGCCGGGATGGAAGCGGTTATTCAGGCAAAAGTACGCCTGGAAGAGATTTACGCAGCCTACGGCGAAGAGGACGCGGACTTCGACGCACTGGCCGAGGAACAAGGCAAGATGGAGGCAATCATAGGTAGCGCGGGCACCGACTCGGAGCACCAACTTGAGATCGCCGCGGACGCGTTGCGGCTACCCCCGTGGGACGCGAGCATAGCGGTGCTCTCCGGGGGCGAGAAGCGCCGTGTCGCCCTGTGTCGGCTGCTGCTGTCAAAACCGGACATGCTGCTGCTTGACGAACCGACCAACCACCTCGATGCCGAGTCGGTTGAGTGGCTCGAGCAGTTTCTGTTGCGCTATCCGGGCACCGTCGTCGCGATCACCCATGATCGCTATTTTCTGGACAATGCGGCGCAGTGGATTCTTGAACTGGACCGGGGTGCGGGCATACCGTACAAGGGAAACTACAGTTCCTGGCTGGAACAGAAGCAGGAGCGACTGGCGCAGGAGCAAAAGGGCGAGGAGTCACGCGCCAAGGCACTGAAGAAGGAGTTGGAGTGGTCGCGCCAGAATCCCAAGGCCCGACAGGCCAAGAGCAAGGCGCGCCTGACACGCTTTGAGGAACTGTCGGATTTCGAGTATCAGAAGCGCAACGAGACGAATGAGATTTTCATCCCGGTGGCCGATCGGCTGGGCAATGAAGTCATCGAGTTTGTCAATGTCACCAAGTCCTTTGGCGATCGCGTGCTGATTGACAACCTGAGCTTCAAGGTACCCGCGGGGGCCATTGTCGGAATTATTGGTCCGAATGGAGCGGGTAAGTCCACCCTGTTTCGGATGATTGCTGGTCAGCAAAAGCCCGACAGCGGCGAGGTGAAAATCGGCTCGACAGTCAAGATGGCGTTTGTTGATCAACATCGGGATGAACTGTCCAATGAAAAGACGGTATGGGAAGATGTGTCGGGGGGGCTCGACATTCTCAACGTTGGCAAGTTCCAGATGGCCAGTCGTGCCTACTGCGGGCGTTTCAATTTCAACGGCGCGGACCAGCAAAAACGCGTGGGCACGCTCTCGGGCGGCGAGCGTGGCCGACTGCATCTGGCCAAGACCTTGATTGCCGGCGGCAACGTGCTCATGCTTGATGAGCCGTCAAATGACCTTGACGTCGAGACTCTGCGGGCAATGGAAGACGCGCTGCTGGAGTTTGCGGGCTCGATCATGGTGATCAGTCATGACCGCTGGTTCCTGGACCGAATCGCCACCCACATGCTCGCATGTGAGGGTGACAGCCAGTGGACCTTCTTCGATGGCAACTACCAGGAATACGAGGCCGACAAGCGACGGCGGCTTGGGGAAGAGGGCGCCAAGCCCAAGCGGATGCGGTTCAAGGCCCTGAAATAGCCGGACCTATCATATCGGTGGCGGCGGGCCAGCGCATACCCGAACCGGTGAAGGCCCTGGCGGCCATTGCGCCGCGAACAATCGCGCGGGCCGTGACCTCGGCCGCGAGTGTGCATAACATCAACATACTCGCGGTCTTGCCCGCCTTACCGGTACCCAACGCAAACATCGTATCGCCATCGAGCAGGGTGTGCACCGGGTTGATGGCACGGGCCAACCCGTCGTGGGAAACCTGTGCCAGACGATGTGCCTGCGCTTTGGTCAGGATCGCGTCGGTGGCGACCAGCCCAATCGTCGTGTTGGTGCCGGCGAGCAAGGATTGTGGGGCAAGGCCTGAGACAATGGCGTCACGGCTGTTCAAGAGTGATTTGCCATCGGGGGTGCGGGCGCCGGCCACCACCCGTCCGCTCGTGGGGTCGATGACATCGCCGACGGCATTGCATGCGACGAGGGCCCCCACAGTGATTCCGTCGACCGTAATCGACGCGGTGCCCACTCCGCCGCGCATGGCGCGGTCCAGTCCAAAGATCTTGCCGACCAATGCGCCGGCCCCAGCTCCGACGCTGCCTTGCGCAGGCGCGACCCTGGAGGCATTGACGCATGCCCGGTAGCCTGAGTTCGCGTCGGGACGGATTTTGGCGTCGCCCACCGGAAGATCAAACAGTACGGCGGCAGGAACGATCGGCACCAACCCGAAACCGACTTGCAAACCGATGCTGTTTTCTTCAAGCCACTGCATCACGCCAGCGGCGGCATCCAAGCCCCAGGCACTTCCCCCTGCCAACAGCACGGCGTGCACCTGCTCTACCAGATTGCTCGGTTGCAACAGGTCCGTTTCACGGGTGCCTGGTGCACCACCGCGTACGTCCACGCCCGCAACCGCGCCTGAGCGCGCGATGATGACGGTGCAGCCGGTCGGGCGTCGTGTGTCTGTAAAGTGACCGACTTCCAGCCCGAGGACGTCGGTGATTGCCCCCGGTTGAAGCTGGCGATCAGGCATGGCTCAGGTGTTGGCGCTATTCAATGGCCAAGGATTTTGGACAAGAAATCCTTGCTACGCTCGTTTTGCGGATTGTTGAAGAAATCGTTCGGATTATTTTGCTCGACGATTTGACCCTCGTCCATGAAGATCACGCGATCGGCCACTGCCTTGGCAAAGCCCATTTCGTGCGTGACGCAGATCATCGTGATGCCTTCGTTGGCCATCTCGATCATGACGTCAAGCACTTCCTTGATCATTTCCGGGTCGAGTGCGCTGGTAGGTTCGTCAAAGAGCATGATCTTCGGTCGAAGGCACAGGGCACGGGCGATGGCAACTCGCTGTTGCTGGCCACCGGAGAGTTGCAGCGGGTATTTGTTTGCCTGTTCGGCGATGCGCACGCGCTCGAGTTGAGCCAGGGCCTTCTCTTCGGCTTCGCGCTTCGGCATCTTTCCAACCCACATCGGCGAAAGCGTCAAGTTTTCCAGCACGCTCAGGTGCGGAAACAGGTTGAACTGCTGGAATACCATGCCGACTTCCTTGCGGACTTGGTCGATCGCCTTGACATCGTCGCTGAGTTCGACACCGTCGACGATAAGGCGACCCTGCTGGTGCTCCTCGAGCCGGTTTATGCAGCGGATCAGGGTCGATTTGCCCGAGCCCGACGGGCCGCAGACAACGATGCGCTCGCCTTTGCCCACCACAAGGTCGATATCGCGCAGCACATGGAAATTGTTCCCGTACCATTTGTTGACTTTGTCGAAGGTGATGATGGGCTCAGACATGGTATTTTTCGTTGTTTGATGAATCAGCGGGCGTTGCCCTTGTTGGCCTGCTTCTCGATCCAGCGGCTATAAAGTGACATCGAAAAACAGAAGCCAAAGTAGATCAATGCGATGAACAGGTAGCCTTCGATCTTGAACGGTCGCCAGTTGGCGTCAGAGTTCAGAGCCAGGCCGAGTGCGCCGAGCAACTCGTACAGGCTGACTATGGTCACCAGCGAAGTGTCCATGAACATGGAAATGAAATTGTTCATGATGCCGGGAACGACCATTCCCAACGCTTGCGGCAGCACGATCTTGCGTTGCGTTTGCCAGTACGACAACCCAAGCGTTGCAGCCGCTTCGACCTGGCCTTTGGGCACCGCCTGCAGGCCGCCGCGAATCACCTCGGCCATGTAGGCGGCGGCAAACAGCGTGATACCGACCAGCACGCGGATCAGCACGTCAATCGAAAAACCAACCGGCATGAACAGCGGGAACATGAACGACGCCATGAACAGGACCGAAATCAGTGGCACGCCGCGCACAAGTTCCACATAGATGGTGCAAAAACTGCGAATGGCCGGCAAATTTGATCGTCTGCCAAGGGCCACCAAAAGAGCCAGCGGAAAAGCCATGACCATGGCCAGCGTCGCCAGCAAGATGGTCAGGGGCAATCCGCCCCAACTATCAGTCTCAATCTTGGAGAGTCCGAGGACATTGCCATACATCAAGGCGAAAAACACTGAAAGAACCGCCAGCCAAAGAATGACCAGCCATGACTTCCAGAACATGCGCATGCAACTGGCCACAATGAGCGTCATCAACAAGGCCGTTGCAACCAGCGGGCGCCATTGTTCGTCGAACGGATAACGACCAAACAGGATCAGGCGATACTTCTCCGCGATTACGCCCCAACAGGCGCCGGCCCCTTTGGCCCGACACGCTTCGGACACCGGTTGCCAGACGGCGCTGAACAGAGCCCAATGAAGAAATTGCGGCAAATACCAAAGGAGCAGGCCACCAATGATGATCGTCGACAGCGAGGTCATCGAGTTGCCAAACAAGTTGGTTCGAACCCACGCCACCGGACCTTCGGTGCGTACCGGCGCCGGGCGCGGGGCGATCGGATGAAACGTGTATGCAGTCATGTTCGCAGCGCGTGCCCTAGCGCTCTTTGATGGCGGAACGCGCGTTGTACCAACCCATCAGCAGCGACGTGGCCAGTGACGTGCTCAGGTACACCAGCATCACCAGGGAAATGCACTCCACGGCACGACCCGTCTGGTTCAGCGCCGTATTGGCGATTGAAACGACGTCGGGGTAACCGATGGCCACCGCCAAGGACGAGTTCTTTGTGAGGTTCAGGAACTGGTTGGTCATCGGTGGAATGATCACGCGCAAGGCCTGCGGCAGCATGATCAGGCGCATCGTATGACCACGGGTCAAACCCAGCGCTGCGGCAGCCTCCGCCTGTCCCGCAGCCACGGACTGAATGCCTGCGCGCACAACTTCGGCAACGTAGGACGCCGTGTAAACGGTCAGCCCGAGCAGCACCGCCAGGAATTCCGGTGTCAGCGAGCCACCGTTTTCGATGGAGAAGTCTCCGCGCACCGGGAAATTCATCATGGTTGGCGCGCCGCCAAGTGCCCATCCAACCAGGCTGCACACGATGGCAATGACCACGGGAACCCAAAACATGCTGCGCGGGATGCCTGTCTCCTCAAACTGGTGGCGGGCGCGCCGACGGTATAGCCAGGCCACGCCGATGCCGACAACCAACCCGACACCCGCCCATGCCTGACCCGCAGACCAAACAGGAACCGGAAATTTCAGACCATTCTTGCTCAGGAAAAACGGCCCAACCTGCCAGGCCTCCATGGCCCCAGGCAGCACGTCCGTGAGCAGCAGATACCACATAAGCAATTGCAGCAGGATCGGCACGTTGCGGAAGAATTCGACGTAAACCCGGCAAAGTCCTCGAACCAGTGCATTGCGTGAAAAGCGACCAACCCCGATGAGCGTGCCGATGATGGTCGTCAGGATGATGCCCAGAATGGCCACCCGCAAGGTGTTGCTGATCCCAATCAGAAAGGCGGCAAGGTAGTTCTCACTTGAATCAAAAGGGTACAGGCTCTCGCCAATGGAAAACCCCGCGGTCTGAGTCAGAAAATCGAAACCGCTTTGAATGCCCCTGACCTTCATGTTGGTCAGTGTGTTGTGCGCCAGGAACCAGACCACCAGGCCGATGGCGCCAACGGCAATGACCTGATAGATCAGCCCTCTGAAGGCGCGGCTGCGCCAGGACCAGTTCTTCTTTTTCGGAGCAGACAGTGGCGGCATTGAACTGGGTACTCGGTCGGAGACACGAAAACGCCGTCTGCAGGGAGGTCCCTCGCAGACGGCTTCGGGTGTCAATCAGCGAAAGTTAGCGAATGGGGTACGCATACATCAAGCCGCCCTGGTTCCACAGGCTGTTGACGCCGCGTGGCAGGCCCAGAGCGGATTTCGGCCCCACATTGCGCTCGAAGATTTCGCCATAGTTGCCGGTGGCCTTGATGGCGCGTGCCATCCATTCCTTGTCCAGGCCAAGCAGCTTCCCGGTATCTTCCGTGGTGCCTAGAATACGTTGCACCACCGGGTCCGTGCTGGTGGCCTTCATGGCATCAACGTTGGCCTGTGTGACACCGTACTCCTCCGCCTCAAGCAAACCATAGATCACCCATTTGACGATGGCAAACCATTCGTCATCACCACGGCGGACCATCGGGCCCAGGGGTTCCTTCGAAATCAGTTCGGGCAGGATCAAATGCTCTTTGGGGTCCCGGGCTTCCTTGTTTCGTACCGAGGCCAAACCAGAAGCGTCGGTGGTGTAGGCGATGCAGCGACCGGCGAAATAGGCCCCAGTGGCTGCTTCAACCTTTTCAAACACAACCGTCTTGATGTTCAGTGCGTTGGCCTTGGCGTAGTCATTGAGGTTCTTCTCGGTGGTTGTGCCAGACTGTACGCAAACGGTTTGCCCCTTGAGTTGCTTGGCGCTCTTGATCTTGCTCTTGACCGGAACCATGAAGCCCTGGCCGTCATAGTACGTCACGACGGTGTCGTGCAGGCCCAGGGATGCGTCACGAGTCAGGGTGAACGTCGTGTTGCGTGACAGGAGGTCAATCTCGCCGGACTGAAGCGCGGTGAAGCGCGCCTGTGCACTCAATGGCACATACTTCACCTTTTCTGCGTCGCCAAGGGTCGCGGCAGCAATTGCGCGGCATACGTCGGAGTCGAGCCCGGTCCACTTGCCTGAAGAGTCGGCAGCGCTGAAACCGGCCAGACCGGTGTTCACCCCACAAACGACCTGCCCCCGGGCTTTGATCGCGTCCAGTGTCTTGCCCGCATGCGCAGGGGCCATCATCAGGGTGCCCATCGCCGCCACCATGGCCGTCAAGATCGTCAGCTTATTCAAATGCATAGTTGTTACTCCAAAAAAAATTGAGACAAGACCGCACACTGACTGCTACCCCGACGGTCATCGAAAACGGTGAATTTAACAGGTCGCGCGCATCGGGTCATCGGGGTTTACGCTGCAACCCGAGGGTTTATGCTGACAATTTTGCGTATTACGTCAGGAAAATAATACAAGCAAAATACATGCCAAATCCATGAGGATCTTCCATCAGACACTCCCTTTGAACGAGCGAGTGGCACCGCGCCAGCATGCCACGCGTCCCGGCTGCGACACGCCCACGGGCAGACCCGGGCGTGTTCTCGTATCCTTCTGCTTCGCGTCAACGATCGAGCGGCGGTGCAACCGCAATCTTGAAAGAATCTTCCAATGATCGAGCCCACAGGTATTGAAGTCTCGGCCGGCAAACGCGTGTTGCCCGCGCACTACCGTTTCTGGCCCAAACGCTTGGCGCACGCCATCACTGCGCCAGCCACCTCGTTGTGGGACAACCTGGAGACCAGCGCCCGGCGCTACCCCAACAAGGCGGCGCTGGTGTTCTTCGGGCAGGTTCTTGGATACGCTCAGTTGCTACAAAAAGCAGAGCGGCTGGCAGCCTGTTTGCACGCGTTGGGGGTGAAGAAAGGTGACAGGGTCGTGCTGTGCATGCAGAACTGTCCGCAACTCGTGATTGCCCATTTTGCGATCCTTCGGGCCAACGCGGTTGTCGTTCCAGTGAACCCCATGAACCGTGCCGAAGAACTCAAGCACTACATCATTGACCCGGACGCCGCCGTGGCAATCACCACCGCCGATCTGGCGCCTGAACTCGCGCACGCGAGCAATGCATTGGACAGCGTTCAAAGGCTCAAACACCTGCTGGTGACGCATTTCACGGATTCCTTTGACGCTTCCATTGCTGGCGACGACGCGCCTGCCCCCGCGTGGACCGACTGGCTGCTCGCACGGCGCGAGCCGCCGGAGTTGGCGGGAGGTCAGGTGCTGGCCTGGAACGACGCGCTACAGAACACGGCGGTCGTGCCCGAGTTGCTGGTCGGGCCTGAAGATCTCGCCACTTTGCCCTACACCAGCGGTACCACCGGTCTGCCAAAGGGTTGCATGCATACGCACGCGAGCATCATGCACAACGCCGTGGCCAGTGGCCTGTGGGGCAACGGTTCGCCGGAGAATGTTGTCCTCACAGTGGTGCCGATGTTTCACATTACCGGGATGGTAAGCCTGATGCACACCGGCATTCGAGGCGGTGCGACGCTGGTCGTGATGCCGCGCTGGGACCGCGAACTTGCCGGGCGACTAATCTCGCGCTGGCGCGTCACACACTGGACCAACATCCCGACGATGGTCATCGACTTGCTGGGCAGTCCCAATTTTGAGAGTTTCGATCTATCGAGTCTGGTGTATATCGGTGGCGGCGGAGCGGCGATGCCGCAGGCAGTGGCTCAGCGGCTGTACG
This sequence comes from uncultured Pseudomonadota bacterium, assembly GCA_963844495.1. Classification (GTDB taxonomy): domain Bacteria; phylum Pseudomonadota; class Gammaproteobacteria; order Burkholderiales; family Burkholderiaceae_C; genus Rhodoferax. The sequence continues at coordinate 75,310 of CAWJOT010000001.1, read as the reverse complement.
AGCAGTATGGGCTGCGGTACGTGGAGGGTTACGGCTTGACCGAGACCGCCGCCCCGTCGCACAGCAATCCGCCGGACGCTCCAAAGCAGCAATGTCTGGGCATCCCGTTCATGGGCACCGACGCCCGCGTGATTGATCCTGATACCCTGCGCGAGTTGCCTGCGGGCGAGCAAGGTGAGATCGTAATACACGGCCCGGAAGTCTTTCAAGGGTACTGGAAGCAGCCGCAGGCCACCGCTGCGGCCTTTATCGAACTCGACGGGAAACGATTTTTCCGCTCGGGCGACCTCGGGCATGTGGACAACGATGGCTATTTCTTTCTGACCGATCGCCTCAAGCGCATGATCAACGCCTCGGGTTTCAAGGTCTGGCCCGCGGAGGTCGAAGCCTTGATGTTTCGCCATCCTGCAGTCCAGGAGGCGTGTGTCATTGCCACCAAGGACGGTTACCGTGGCGAGTCGGTCAAGGCCGTCATCGTTCTGCGCCCCTCACACCGTGGCACGATAAGCGAACAGGAAATCGTGGACTGGTGCCGCGACAATATGGCGGTCTACAAGGCACCGCGCGTTGTTCAATTTGTCGATGCCTTGCCCAAGAGCGGCGCCGGCAAGGTCATGTGGCGTTCACTGCAGGAAGCCGAGGACCGGTAACCTGGTCGGCAGCCCGGCGGTTGTGTGCATTACATTGCCGCTTATTTATTGGAGATCAAAGTGTTTCAAACAGCAATTGCAGGTAGTCTGCCCAAGCCGGGCTGGCTGTCCGAGACCGAGAAGCTCTGGCCACAGTGGAGGTTGCAGGGCAGCGAACTGCAGCAGGCCAAGGCAGACGCAACGTTGCTTTGGATCAAGGCCCAGGAGGATGCCGGACTGGACATTGTGGGCGACGGCGAACAGTCGCGCCAGCACTTCGTCCATGGTTTTCTTGAGCAGATCGAGGGTATCGACTTTGCCAACAAGGTCACGATGGGCATCCGCAATGGCCGCTACGATGCTGAAGTTCCGCAAGTCGTCGCCGCGCTCCGGCTCAAGGGGCGCGTCCATGCTTTTGAGGCTCAACTGGCGCGTGCGCACACGAAGAAAAAGCTCAAATTCACCTTGCCGGGGCCGCTGACCATTGTCGACACGGTGGCCGACCGTTTCTACGGTAGCAAGATCGACATGGCGATGGCTTTTGCCGAGTTGCTCAACCGCGAGGCCCTGGACTTGCAAGACGACGGCGTGGACATTATTCAGTTTGACGAGCCGGCGTTCAATGTTTACCTGCAAGACGCCGCCGATTGGGGCGTGGCCGCCCTTGAACGTGCGGTGCGGGGATTGACCTGCACAACGGCGGTGCATATATGCTACGGGTACGGTATCCAGGCGAACCTGGATTGGAAGCAGAGCCTGGGCGCCGAGTGGAGACAGTACGAAGCGATCTTTCCGGCGCTGGCCAGAAGCAGCATCAAGCAGGTCAGTCTGGAGTGCTACCACTCGCACGTCCCGCCGCACTTGATGGCGCTGCTCAAAGGCAAAGACGTCATGGTTGGCGTCATTGACGTCGCCAGTGACGAGATCGAAACGCCCGAGCAAGTTGCCGACACCATCGGCCAGGCATTGCAGTACGTGCCGAGGCAGCGGTTGTTTCCATGTACCAATTGCGGCTTGGCGCCCCTGAGTCGAGATGTTGCCATGAAGAAGTTGCAGGCCTTGGCGGCTGGGGCGGCACTGGCGCGTGAGCGTTATGGTGCGACGGACAACGGCGGCTGAGCATGGCAACCCGTTCCCCAGCCGGCCCGCTGCGACGTGATGGTTCGACGCTATCGTTCGCATTGCCGCAAGACTTGGGCTTTTGTCCGCAGCGCATTGAGCGGCTGATGTCAGTGCTGCAGTCCGAGGTGCAGCGCAAACGCCTGCCCGGAGCGACCGCCCTGATCGCGCGTCACGGCAGGCTCGCGTTGTTCGAGGCCGTGGGGGCACTCGATCCAGCGCTGGGCACACCAATGCCGCGCGACGCGATTTTTCGTATTTACTCCATGACCAAACCAATCGTGTCGGTGGCGGTCATGCTGTTGATGGAACGGGGCAAACTGCTGTTGTCAGACCCGGTGTCGAAGCACCTGGCGGAATATTCAGAGCAAAAAGTTGCAGAGGTCGTTGATGGATCAACGAAACTGCGCGCCGCGAATCAGGCGGCCACCGTTCAGGATCTATTGCGGCATACCGCAGGCATGACCTATGAATTCATGGGTGCCGCGCCCGTGCAGCGGCAATATGCCCAGGCCCGTATTGGCTCGCGCAAGCACAACAATGCGGAATTTTCCATGGCGCTCGCGGCGTTGCCGCTGCTTGTTGAGCCAGGAACTGCCTGGGAATACAGCCGCGCGACGGACGTACTAGGGCGCCTGGTGGAAGTGGTCAGCGGCCAGTCGCTTGGCGTGTTTCTCAAGGCTGAACTCTTCGAGCCGCTGGGCATGATTGACACCGGGTTTTCAGTGCCGGCTTTGGATCATGGCCGGATCGCGGAGCCATTTGCAGATGACCCCGAGGGTGGCCTTCAGATGCAGGTGATCGATGTGCGCGAGGAAGTCGTGATGGAGTCCGGCGGTGGCGGCCTGGTCTCGACGGCAACGGATTACGCCCGCTTTTTGCAGTTCATGCTCCACCAAGGCGAACTCGACGGCGTTCGACTGCTGGGGCCGCGCACGGTCGCCTTCATGACGGCGGATCATTTGGGGGAACTGCCTGTCAACAGGGGCATGTCGCGCGACCTCCTGCCCAAGGGTTACGGTTTTGGCTTGGGCTTTGCCGTACGGAAGACCCCGGGCGTGGCTACGACGCCGGGCTCAATCGGGTCCTACTACTGGGGTGGCATGGCCGGGACAACGTTTTTCGTCGACCCGGCGGAAGACCTTTTTGCCATTCTGATGCTGCAGGCGCCAAACCAGCGCGAATACTACCGCCTGTTGTTTCGCGACCTGGTGTACGCCAGTTTGCTGACTTAACGCGCGCGCTACAGGTTGTCCGTGAAGCTGCGCAACTTGTCGGAGCGCGAGGGGTGCTTTAGCTTGCGCAGTGCCTTGGCCTCGATCTGGCGGATGCGTTCGCGTGTTACGTCAAACTGCTTGCCAACTTCTTCGAGCGTATGGTCGCTGGTCATCTCGATGCCGAAACGCATCCGCAGCACCTTGGCTTCGCGCGGCGTGAGACTGTCCAGAATGTCCTTTACGACATCGCGCAGACCGGCCTGCATGGCCGCTTCCATCGGGGCAGTGTTGGCCCCGTCCTCGATAAAGTCACCGAGATGCGAATCGTCGTCATCGCCGATCGGCGTCTCCATTGAGATCGGTTCCTTGGCGATCTTCATGATCTTGCGAATTTTGTCTTCCGGGATTTCCATGCGCTCGGCGAGCACACTCGCATCGGGCTCAAAACCGAATTCCTGCAAGTGCTGACGGCTGATCCGGTTCATCTTGTTGATGGTTTCGATCATGTGCACCGGGATCCGGATGGTGCGAGCCTGATCGGCGATCGAGCGCGTGATCGCCTGGCGAATCCACCACGTGGCGTAGGTTGAAAACTTGTAGCCGCGGCGATACTCAAACTTGTCAACCGCCTTCATCAGGCCAATGTTTCCTTCCTGGATCAGGTCGAGGAATTGCAGGCCGCGATTCGTGTATTTCTTGGCGATGGAGATGACGAGCCGCAAGTTGGCTTCAATCATTTCCTTCTTGGCAGCGCGCGACGAAGCCTCGCCTTCGTTCATGCGCTTGTTGATGTCCTTGAGCCGATCGAGCGGTACCACGACCCGGGCCTGCAGGTCAGCAAGCTTTTGCTGCAAGTCCTGGATCGGGGGAACATTGCGCGCCATGATCGCGCTCCATGGTTTGCCTGCCCCGGCCTGTTTCTCGACCCACTTCAGGTTCAGCAACTGGCTGGCAACCCTGGCGCCGTGCTTGTCCCGACCACTGAAGTCGGTAATGAAATTTGCCTGCGGGTAGCCGCATTTGTCGACAATGATGCGACGCAGTTCACGCTCTTTCTTGCGGATGTCGTCGACCTGCGCGCGCACCATGTCGCACAGTTTTTCGATCGCCTTGGCGGTGAAGCGAATCGACATGAGCTGCTCGCTCAGGAGCTTTTGGGTCTTGACGTAGTTGGGCGTTCCGTAGCCTTCGCGGTCGTAGATCCGGTGCACCTTCTCGAATAAATCGCGCAGCTTGTCAAAGCGTTCGAGTGCCTCGCGTTTGAGTTCTTCGAGCTTCTTGGTCAATGCCTTGGAGCCACCCTTGCCGTCGTCATCGTCGGCCGCGTCGAACTCGTCGAAGTCCTCTTCAGCCACATAGTCGTCGGCCTCATTGGGGTTGGAAAAACCGTCAACCACCGTCGTGATCACGATCTTGCCCTCACGGATTTCCTCGCCCAGGCGCAAAATCTCCGCAATCGTTGCGGGTGAGGCGGAAATCGCCTCCATCATGTCCATCAACCCGCCCTCAATGCGTTTGGCGATTTCAATTTCGCCTTCACGCGTGAGCAGTTCGACCGTGCCCATTTCACGCATATACATGCGTACCGGATCGGTGGTGCGGCCAAACTCGCTGTCTACCGTCGACAGCGCCGCCTCAGCCTCCTCTTCGGCCTCCTCTTCAGTGGCAGCCGTCGGAGCGTTGTTGTTCAACAAAAGCGTTTCAACATCTGGCGTCTGTTCGTAAACCGCGACCCCCATGTCGTTGAGCATCGAAACGACGACTTCAAGGGTCTCCGCGTCCACCAGCTTGTCGGGCAGGTGGTCAGATATCTCGCCATGCGTGAGGTAGCCGCGCGTCTTGCCTAACTTGATGAGCGCTTTGAGCCGCAGGCGCCGCTTGACGATGTCTTCCTCGGAGAGCACCGTTTCATCCAGACCAAACTCCTTCATCAGCGCACGCTCTTTGGCCTTGCTGATCTTCATGCGCAGGGGTTTGACCTTTTCACCCGCCACCGGCGGTTCGCCCGCGATGTCAGCCTCGATGTCCACCAAATCAATGTCTGTGCTAGTGGGCAGCGCCCCTTTGGGTTTGCGCCCGCGCTTGGCCCCAGGTTTTGGTGCCATGCTCACTTGAACTGGACTGACCTTGGGTGGGCGTCCCGGCTTCTTCTTCAGGACAACCGGGCTCAACGCTGGAGCAACGGGTGTCTTCGGCGTTGGCAGGGCTTTGGGCTTGGATGCCGTCTTCTTGGGCGCTACGCTGACTGGCTTCGGATGGGTTGGCCGTGTTGCCGGTTTGACCGTCGGCTTCTTCGCAACTGACTTGGCGGCGGGCCCCGCTGGCTTTTTCAATTTTTTGGCAGGCATGTGAACCTCAGGATTCTTCAGAACGATGATGTGGATCAACAGGGCCGTCCCTGATGGACGCCAGGTCGACCAGGGCCGAGCGCCTCGCTGGCAAGATGATGGGCGAACATTTGGTGTGCAGTCCTTGCGGTAAGGTGGCCGGTTGTGAACAGTGTCATCGATTGGCCTGGCCCGGAGGTGCTGCTGTCGCGCTTGCCGAAAAGCAGGGGTGGATTATACCTCGGGTTCGAATAGTCCGACCCCGGCACACCGCCGCTGGGCTTGCCCGATCGCGTCACTGGTCCCCAGCCAGGGCGGATTGAATCGCGCGGCGACGGGCGTAATACTCACGATACAAAAGCAGCGCCTGCGGATCAGCCTTGGACGCCTGTAAAGCCTGGGTCTCCTGGGCAATCAACTGGTCGACCAACATGCGATCGAGCACATCGCGCAACTCGCCGGTGCAGTCCGTCGCCGACTCCTGAGCGTCGAATTCGTCGTGCGTGATCAGGCGCGTTGCGAATTCCTCTACGTCGCGCCCGCGCAGGCCCTCGCGCAAGGCAGCCCACGGTTGCGCGCCGTGTTCATGCATCTGACTCTCGAGCCAGACAAACAGCGGGCCGTGGGGTGCGGGCAGGGCGCATAGCAGCGCATGATCCTCGGACGACAAGGTTTCAAGCGCGGCCATATTGCCGAGCAAAATGCGAGCCGCATGATCGGCCCGGCTGGCCGGCAACCGACGGCCACTGCTTGCCAGGCGACTGCCCGTTCTCTGATGCGAATTCGTCGCCTGGAGGCCGTAGCCATTGCGTGACATGCTATCCTTTGAATAGCGGCCTGAACTCGCTGCGTAAGCTCCCGTTGCTGCCTGTTGCCACAAGGCAGTCAGCTCCCGGCTGGTTAGTTGAACCAATTCGGCAATCTGATTCAGCAATTGGTGTTTGAGCGCACCCTCGGGCAATTGTGTCCACGACAGGCGCGCATTGCTCGCCGTATGGGCGCGCCCTTCTGCCGTGGCGAGGTCGCAGCCCTCGCGTGCCGAGTCGATCAGAAAACGGCTGAGTTGGACCGCCTCGGCCACGTAACGCGAGAACGCCTCCTTGCCAAACTCGCGGATGTAGCTGTCGGGATCGTGCTCGGCGGGCAGGAACAGGAACTTGACGCTGCGTACGTCGGTGGCGAAGGGCAGGGCAACGTCAAGCGCCTTGAGCGCTGCGCGCCGACCGGCGGCATCACCGTCAAAACTGAACACGACCGAATCGGTAAAGCGGAACAATTTCTGCACATGTTCGGTCGTGCAAGCGGTCCCGAGTGTTGCAACGGCGTTCGGGAAGCCGAGTTGAGCCAGTGCCACGACATCCATGTAGCCTTCTGTCACCAGTGCAAAACCGTGTTCGCGCAGCGCTGGGCGTGCCTCAAACAGGCCGTACAGCTCACGCCCCTTGCTAAACACGGGCGTTTCCGGTGAATTCAGGTATTTGGGCTTTTCGTCTCCGAGCACGCGGCCGCCAAAACCGATGCATTCGCCCTTGATATTGCGAATCGGAAACATGATTCGGTCGCGAAAGCGGTCATAGCGCTTTGCTTCTTCGTCGTCCTCCGCGCTGAAAATAACGAGGCCACTCTCCACCAGCGTGGGATCGTCGTAGTTCGCAAACACGCTGGCAAGGCTGCGCCAACCCGCAGGTGCGTAGCCTAGTCCGTAGTTGCGGGCAATTTCGCCGGATAAGCCGCGTGCCTTGAGGTAGTCGATGGCTCGGGCAGATTCCTTGAGGCTCTTGCGGTACGCCTCACCGGCCTTCTCGAGCACACCGTTCAAGGTCGTCCGCACTTGTCGCTGCGCCAGGGCACGGCTTCGATCCAGGGCGCTGCCTTGCTCCTCGGGCACCTGCAGGCCATACTGTTGGGCCAGGTCGCCGACCGCCTCGACGAAAGTCATGCCAGCGTGCTCCATCAGGAAACTGATGGCGTCACCGTTCTTGCCGCAACCGAAGCAGTGATAGAACTGTTTGCTCGGACTGACCGAGAACGACGGCGATTTCTCCCCGTGAAAAGGGCACAACCCCATGAAATTGGCGCCACCTTTCTTGAGTTGCACGTGGCGCCCGACGATGTCGACCACATCGGCACGCGCCAGCAATTCCTGAATAAAGGTTTGCGGTATCGCCATGGGCGATTGTAGAAAGACGCCGAACCGGCGTCCCGCGGTTTCGCCGCTGGCTAGCGCGGCGCCAGGCGAATTGCGCCGTCGAGGCGGATCACTTCGCCATTGAGCATGTCGTTCTCGAAAATGTGCAGCGCCAGTTTGGCGTAGTCCAGCGGCGTGCCCAGGCGCGAGGGAAAGGGTACGCCTGCGGCCAGCGAATCCTGCACCTCCTTGGGCATGCCAAACAGCATCGGTGTACCAAAGATACCCGGGGCGATCGTCATGTTGCGGATGCCATTGCGCGCCAAGTCGCGCGCGATTGGCAGGGTCATACCAACAATGCCACCCTTGGACGCGCTGTACGCGGCCTGGCCGATCTGGCCGTCGTAGGCAGCCACCGACGCGGTAGATATCATCACGCCGCGCTCACCGGTGCTTTCGGGTTCGTTCTTGCACATGGCTTCGGACGACAACCGAATCATGTTGAAGCTGCCAATCAGGTTCACCGTGATGCACTTGGTGAAAACGCCAAGCTGGTGCGCGCCGTTCTTGCCGACCGTCTTCTCCGCCGGTGCGATCCCCGCGCAGTTGACCAAGCCCATCAACTTGCCGACCGACAGCGCCTTGGCCACGACTGCCTGGGCGTCGGCTTCCTGGCTGACATCGCATTTCACAAAACTGCCGCCGATTTCCTTCGCAACAGCTTCACCCTTGTCGGCCTGCATGTCGGCAATCACGACCTTGCCGCCCTTGGAAGCAAGAAGACGCGCCGTGCCCTCACCTAAACCGGATGCGCCGCCAGTGACGATAAAAACCTTGCCTGCGATGTCCATAAAATCTCCAATACAACGGTTGACGTTAACGTAAACGTCAATTATCGCGCATCCTGTTTTCGCTTCGTTCGCTGGTAGCGAAACCCGGTGCTGCTATACTCGCGCCTCTCGGGTAGACCTCAGGCGCGTAGCTCAGCTGGTTAGAGCACCACCTTGACATGGTGGGGGTCGTTGGTTCGAGTCCAATCGCGCCTACCAATGAAGTCCCTGATCAGCGGCACCCTCGGGTGCCGTTTGTCTTGGCGCAGATTGCACAAGAATCGTTGTCCAGACCCTTGCTTTGTCCGGCCCCAACCGGATTTACTGCAACCCGCAAGCCCCTGGTCCACCGGCGTGACCGCAGCTATCGCATGGGCTTGGCATGGAGGGTGCTGCGGAGCTGGCCGACGCTGTCGTGGCAAAGACCGACAACTGCTTGTTGAGTTCGGTCGATTGGCAGCTCGGGCATTGGGGCACCGTCCCCGAGCGAATCAGCGCTTCAAATTTGTGCCCGCAGTCCTCGCAGGCGTACTCGTAAATGGGCATGGCAACTCCTTGTCTGGAACCAATTATCGGTCCTGCCGCGATGCGCCACAATATTGCCAAATGACTGCGACACCGCGCCAGGCCCAACCGTGGGCCGACCGACTGCGCCCGACGACACTCGATGCGGTCGTCGGCCAGGGTCAGTTGCTGGGCGAAGGGATGGCGCTGCGCCTGGCTTTTGAATCGGGTCAGCCGCACAGTTGCATTCTGTGGGGGCCGCCGGGCAGCGGAAAGACGACGATTGCGCGCCTGATGGCCGACGCGTTCGACGCGCAGTTCATCGCCATCAGTGCCGTGCTGGGTGGCGTCAAAGACATTCGCGATGCGGTGGCACAGGCCGAGCAAGCGCTGCTGCAGGTGCCGCCAAGGCGCACGCTGGTGTTTGTTGACGAAGTGCACCGGTTCAACAAGAGCCAGCAGGACGCGTTTTTACCGCATGTTGAAAGCGGCCTTCTGACCTTTGTCGGTGCCACCACCGAGAACCCATCGTTTCAGGTTATCGCGGCTCTGCTGTCGCGCGCCACCGTCTATGTGTTGCAGCCGTTGACGGCTCCCGATCTTGAAGCAATCTTGACCAGAGCGCTTGCTGCACAAGCATTGCCAGCTATTGAAAACGTAGCAAAGGCGAAACTGATCGCGTACGCCGATGGTGACGCGCGGCGTCTGCTCAATACGCTGCAGACGCTGGCGATGGCTGCCACGCAGCAAGGGGGCAGCGAAATCTCCGAGGCCTTTGTGGTCAAAGTGCTTGGGCAGCGCCTGCGCCGCTTCGACGCCGGCGGTGAGCAGTTCTATGACATCATGTCAGCGTTGCACAAGTCGGTGCGGGGCTCCGACCCCGACGCCTCTCTCTACTGGTTGGTGCGCATGCTCGACGGCGGCGCTGATCCGCGCTATCTGGCGCGGCGCATGATCCGCATGGCCAGCGAGGATATTGGTTTGGCCGATCCGCGCGCGCTGCGGCTGGCGCTCGACGCTGCGGACGTTTATGAACGACTTGGTTCGCCCGAGGGCGAACTCGCGCTGGCCCAGTGCGTGGTTTATCTGGCGGTGGCGGCCAAGTCCAACGCCGTGTACAGTGCCTTCAAAGAGGCCAGCGAGCTGGTGAAGAACGACGGGACGCGAGCGGTGCCCATGCATCTGCGCAATGCGCCAACCCAATTGATGAAGTCGCTGGACTACGGCAAGGGCTACCGCTATGCACACGACGAGGAGGGTGGTTTTGCCGCCGGGGAGAGCTACCTGCCCGAAGGCATGCAAGCGCCGGGCTTTTATCGTCCGGTTCAGCGTGGGCTTGAAATCAGCATCGCGCAGCGACTCGAACAACTGCGTGAGCTCAATCGGCGAGCCGGACCGGGTGCCACCCCGGGGAGCAGCGACTATTGACTTTTCTCAATTCACGCCAGCGGTTGTCACAGTACAGGTGTCATTGCGAGGAGCGCAGCGACGCGGCAATCCATCGTCGCCAAGCAAGGATATGGATTGCTTCGCTACGCTCGCAATGACGGAGCCGGTGGATCGCTTCACTACGCTCGCAATGACGGCATCGCTGTCGTGCAGTATGGAGACGTCAACCGGCCGTTTTTTGGTCGCAGGAAACTTTGATGAAAACTGATCCACTCGGTGACGCCGCGGCAGACCCCGATCCACAAGAAACCGCGGAGTGGCGTGACGCGTTCTTGTCTCTGGTGGCTGCGCAGGGTTCAGAACGTGCCAGTTTTGTGCTCGACGAACTGGTGCGGCAGGCGCGCGTCTTGCGCCTGGATTGGCAGCCCGAACTGACCACGCCGTATGTCAACACCATTGGTGTGGATCAGCAACCGGTTTTCCCCGGCGATCTGGCGGTGGAGGAGCGCCTGGCCTGCCTGATGCGTTGGAACGCGCTGGCGATGGTCGTGCGGGCCAATCAGGCCTATGGTGAACTCGGTGGCCACATCGCCAGCTATGCCAGTGCTGCGGACCTGTTTGAAGTCGGGTTCAACCACTTCTTCCAGGCTCGTTGCGAAGAGCCCACTCGCGCGCAACTGGGAGACCTGGTTTTTTTCCAGCCGCACAGCGCCCCCGGCGTATACGCCCGCGCCTTTCTTGAAGGGCGCCTGAGCGAACAGGATTTGAGCTTCTATCGGCAGGAACTCAGCGCGCCAGCGGCGCTGACCGGCCATGGCGCCCGCGGGCTCAGCAGCTACCCGCACCCCTGCCTGATGCCCGACTTTTGGCAGTTTCCCACCGGCTCAATGGGCATTGGTCCGATCAGTTCGATTTATCACGCCCGTTTCATGCGCTACCTGACGCACCGGCAAATCCTCGATTGCTCGGGCCGCAAGGTCTGGGGCGTGTTTGGTGACGGCGAGATGGACGAGCCCGAGAGCATGAGTGCGCTCACGCTGGCCGCGCGCGAAGGCCTGGACAATCTGGTCTGGGTCGTGAACTGCAATTTGCAGCGACTCGATGGACCGGTGCGCGGCAACGGTCGCATCATCGACGAACTGGAACGGCTGTTTTCGGGTGCGGGATGGAACGTGATCAAGCTGGTGTGGGGAAGCGACTGGGACGGCCTGTTCGCACGCGATGTCGGCGGTGCGCTGGCCCGCGCTTTTGCCAACACGGTAGACGGCCAGATGCAGACCTTCGCGGCCAAGGACGGACGATTCAACCGCGACACGTTCTTTGGTCAAAACGAAGTGTTGGCGCGTTTGGCTCAGGGGATGACCGACGAACAGATCGACCGTCTCAAGCGCGGTGGCCATGACGTCGTCAAGATCTACGCCGCCTACACGGCCGCCGCCGGACACCGGGGGCAACCCAGTGTCGTGCTGGCGCACACCAAGAAGGGCTATGGCATGGGCTCGGCGGGTCAAGGCAAGATGACCACGCATAGCCAGAAGAGCTTTGACGAGACGGACCTAGTCGCCTTTCGCAACCGCTTCAATCTGCCGCTGACTGACGAACAGGTCAAGAGCCTTGAGTTCTACAAGCCCGCGCAGGACAGCGCCGAACTGCGCTACCTGCACGCCCAGCGCCGGCGCTTGGGAGGCTACCTGCCGCGGCGTTACACGGCGTGTGAAACGGTGCCGGTCCCCGATCTTGACCGCTACGCGCAATTTGCGCTACAGGCCCAGGGCAAGGAAATGAGCACGACCATGGCCTTTGTGCGCATGCTCGGCAACCTGCTCAAGGACCCCACGCTCGGTCCCCGCGTGGTGCCGATCGTTGCCGACGAAGCGCGCACTTTTGGCATGGCCAACCTGTTCAAACAGGTTGGCATCTATTCCAGCGTTGGCCAACGCTATGCGCCGGAGGACATCGGCTCGGTCCTGAGTTACCGCGAGGCACTCGATGGGCAGATTCTGGAGGAGGGAATCTCCGAAGCCGGTGCCATCGCCAGCTGGACGGCGGCGGCTACCAGCTACAGCGTGCACGGCGTGGCGATGCTCCCGTTCTACATCTACTACTCGATGTTTGGCTTTCAGCGCGTCGGTGACCAGATCTGGGCAGCGGCCGATCAGCGCGCGCGCGGCTTCCTGCTTGGAGCCACTTCGGGTCGCACCACGCTCGGCGGCGAGGGCCTGCAGCACCAGGATGGCACCAGCCATCTGATCGCCGCCACGATCGCCAATTGCAAGGCGTATGACCCGGCCTTTGCGGGCGAGCTGGCCGTGATTTTGGACCACGGCATGCGCGAGATGCTGGTCGAGCAGAAGGACGTCTTCTACTACATCACGATGATGAACGAGAACTACGCACAGCCCAGTCTGCCGGCCGGTGCGGCGTCCGGCGTGATCCGTGGGTGCTACAAATTCAATAGCTATAAACGTAATCCAGACGGGCATGAGGGGGCGATTTCACAAGAAAATGTGACCCTGCTCGGCTCCGGAGCGATCCTGACCGAGGTGATCAAGGCGGCGCAGGAATTGGCCCAGTTGGGGCTGACGGTCGACGTCTTCAGCGTGACGAGTTGGAGTGAGCTCGCGCGCGAAGGCCGGGCTTGCCAGCCCCTGGCGCAGGCAGCAGCCTCGGGTGTACGCCAGCCGTACCTGTGCGAATTGCTTGGTGCCAGCTGTGGTCCGATCATTGCCGCTACCGACTATGTCTGCGCTGTGCCCGAGAGCGTGCGCGCCTATGTGCCGGGCGCCCGGCGCTTTGTGACTCTGGGCACCGACGGCTATGGTCGCAGCGATACCCGTGCCGCGCTGCGGGCGTTTTTTGGCGTTGATGCGGCGAGCATCGTGCGCCTTGCCTTGCAAGAGACTCTAGGGTAAACCCATGTCAAACGCGCCCCGAACGGGGGTGTACGTTCGCTACAATCGCACCGACAAATCTGCGAGCGCCGCCGCCCCTCCCGGGTTGTCGGTGCCGGCAGCTTGTTTTGCTTAAGAACGGGTCAAGCCCACGAGGTGGCTGCGTTGGTCAGCACAATGCTGGCTCTCAGGCGCCGACCAAAAATCGGAGAAGTTTATGGAGACGTTCATCCAGCAGATCATCAATGGTCTGGTGTTAGGCAGCATGTATGCTCTGGTCGCGTTGGGTTACACCATGGTGTACGGCATCATCGGGCTGATCAATTTCGCGCACGGAGAGGTTCTGATGGTTGGGGCCCTGACCAGCTGGTCGATCATCGGATTGATGAAGGACGCGATGCCCGGCACGGCAGGCTGGCTGGTGTTGCTGATTGCCACGGTGATCGCCTGTGTCGTCGCAGCCGCGCTTAATTTTGTGATTGAAAAGGTTGCCTACCGACCGCTTCGCAACAGCCCCAAGCTCGCACCCCTGATCACCGCCATTGGCATGTCCTTGCTGCTGCAAACCGTGGCCATGATTATCTGGAAGCCCAATTACAAGCCGTATCCCAACCTGTTGCCAACGACACCCTTCGGGATCGGAGGTGCCGTGATTACCGTCACCCAGGTGCTGATTCTTGGCATGACGGCCGTGTCCCTTGCGGTGCTGATGTGGGTGGTCAATTACACGCGCCTGGGTCGGGCCATGCGCGCGACTGCGGAGAATCCGCGAGTCGCCGCGCTGATGGGGGTCAAGCCGGACATGGTGATTTCTGCAACCTTCGTCATTGGTGCGATCTTGGCGGCGATTGCCGGCGTGATGTTCGCGGCCAACTATGGCACCGTGCAGCACGCGATGGGATTCTTGCCGGGTCTGAAGGCCTTCACCGCGGCAGTGTTTGGCGGCATCGGCAACCTTGCTGGCGCCGTGGTGGGTGGCATTTTGCTGGGTCTGATCGAGTCCTTGGGTGCGGGCTATATCGGCGCGTTGACCGGTGGCGTCCTGGGCAGCCAGTACTCGGATATTTTTGCCTTCATTGTTTTGATCTTCGTGCTGACGCTGCGGCCATCGGGCTTGCTGGGCGAACGCGTCGCTGATCGTGCCTGAGGACTGTCATGAAACAACAACAAAAGATCATCGCCATCGTGATTGCCGCTGCGGCTATGCTGATCCTGCCTGTGGTGCTGCAGGGTTTTGGCAATGCCTGGGTGCGCATTGCCGACATGGCCCTGCTGTACGTGCTGCTGGCGCTGGGCCTGAACATCGTGGTTGGCTATGCGGGGTTGCTTGACCTGGGGTACGTTGCCTTCTTTGCGATCGGTGCCTACATGTACGGGCTGATGGCGTCGCCGCACCTGGTGGAAACATTCCCGTGGATCGCTGCCATGTTCCCAGATGGCATGCACATGCCGTTGTGGGTGGTGGTCCCGGCGGGCGCGGGACTCGCCGGACTATTTGGCGTCCTGCTGGGTGCTCCAACGCTGCGTTTGCGCGGGGACTATCTGGCCATTGTCACACTGGGTTTCGGTGAAATCATTCGGGTGTTCATGAACAACCTGGATCAGCCGGTGAATATCACCAATGGACCCAAGGGGATGGGCCAAATTGACTCCTTGAGCTTTTTTGGCTTGAACCTTGGCAAGAATGTGTCGGTGTTCGGTTTCGAACTGGCTTCGGTGTCGCTTTACTACTACTGGTTTCTGGCGCTGGTTCTGTTTAGTGTCTTGATTTCCCATCGGCTCGAACTGTCCCGGGTCGGACGCGCTTGGATGGCCATTCGTGAGGATGAAATCGCTGCCAAGGCCATGGGCATCAACACGCGCAACCTGAAGTTGCTCGCCTTTGGCATGGGCGCTACCTTCGGCGGCGTTTCCGGCGCGATGTTTGCGTCGTTTCAGGGTTTCATATCGCCGGAGTCCTTCAGCCTGATGGAGTCAATCATGATCGTTGCGATGGTCGTGCTTGGCGGCATCGGGCACCTGCCCGGGGTTATTCTCGGCGCCATCCTGCTCTCGGCCTTGCCCGAGGTGCTGCGCTATGTCGCAGGCCCCTTGCAAGCCATGACCGACGGTCGGCTGGACTCGGCGATCCTGCGCCAACTGCTGATTGCGCTGGCGATGATCGGTGTCATGTTGGCCCGTCCGCGCGGGCTTTGGCCGTCGCCGGAGCACGGCAAGTCTCTACAGAACGCTAAATAGGATCTTGTGCGGCGCGGCGCGGGCCAACCAAGCAAGCAGCTGCCGCCCCCGACTGATGAAGGAACAACATGACAAATACTGTACTTAAGGTTGCCGGCGTATCCAAGCGCTTTGGCGGCTTGCAGGCACTGAGCGATGTTGGGATCACGATTGAACGCGGTCAGGTCTACGGCCTGATCGGTCCCAATGGTGCTGGCAAGACCACGTTCTTCAATGTCCTCACCGGGCTGTACACGCCAGACAGTGGCAGTTTCGAGCTCGCGGACAAAGCGTACCAGCCAACGGCGGTGCACGAGGTGGCCAAGGCGGGCATCGCCCGCACGTTCCAGAACATTCGACTGTTTGCTGAAATGACGGCGCTTGAGAACGTGATGGTCGGGCGCCACATCCGTACGCATTCGGGATTGCTTGGCGCGATCTTTCGTACACCGAGTTTCAAGGCCGAGGAGGCGGCGATCGCTGGACGCGCCCAGGAACTGCTCGAGTACGTCGGGATCGGCAAATTCGCGGACTACAAGGCCCGCACCCTGAGCTACGGTGATCAGCGTCGGCTCGAAATCGCCCGAGCCTTGGCCACCGATCCGCAGCTCATTGCCCTGGACGAACCGGCCGCCGGGATGAATGCGACGGAAAAAGTCATGTTGCGCGAACTCATTGACAAGATCCGAAATGACAATCGCACGATCTTGCTGATCGAGCACGACGTGAAGTTGGTGATGGGGCTGTGCGACCGGGTCACCGTGCTGGACTACGGCAAGCAGATTGCCGAGGGAACACCGGCCAATGTTCAGAAAGATGAAAAGGTGATCGAGGCCTATCTCGGCACGAGTCACTAAGAAAGGTTGAGGCAGCGCCAACGTCTGCCAGGCAAGGAAACAATCGATGAATATTCTTCTTAAAGTGACGGGTTTAAAAGTGGCCTATGGTGGTATTCAGGCCGTCAAGGGCGTGGACTTCGAAGTGCGTGAAGGTGAGCTGGTCTCGCTCATTGGCTCCAATGGCGCGGGCAAGACGACGACGATGAAAGCGATCACCGGCATCCTGCCGGTGAACGATGGTGACATCGAGTACATGGGCAGAAGCATCCGCGGGCAGGGGCCGTGGGATCTGGTCAAGCAGGGTCTGGCCATGGTGCCCGAAGGGCGGGGCGTATTTGCCCGCATGACCATTGTCGAGAATCTGCAGATGGGCGCCTACATACGAAACGACAAGGCCCAGATAGTGAGCGATATTGACCGGGTTTTCACGATATTTCCGCGACTCAAGGAGCGTCGTGACCAATTGGCCGGTACTTTGTCAGGCGGTGAGCAGCAAATGCTTGCCATGGGCCGTGGCCTCATGAGTCGCCCCAAGGTTCTGTTGCTCGATGAACCGTCGATGGGACTCTCCCCGCTGATGGTTGACAAAATTTTCGAGGTGGTGCAGGAGGTCTACCAGCAAGGCGTGACGGTCCTGCTGGTAGAGCAAAACGCGAGCCGAGCGCTGGGCATTGCCAACCGCGGTTATGTCATGGAGTCCGGGCTGGTCACCATGTCAGGCGATGCCAAGGAGATGCTCAAAGACCCGAAAGTTCGTGCCGCCTACCTGGGCGAGTAGCCCGGTCCAGGCACATTGTTTGCCGCTGCGATCAAGGCACGGGAGCCTGCCGGAGTTCCGAAGGAGTACCGATGAAGACTTACAAGATCGCCTGCATTCCCGGCGACGGAATCGGCAAGGAAGTCGTCCCGGCGGGGCAGCGTGTGCTCGAGGCGCTGGCGGCTGCAGACCAATCGTTCGGATTCGAGTTCGAGCAATTCGGCTGGGGCGGCGACTGGTATCGGGACCATGGCGAGATGATGCCCGCCGATGGCCTGGACGCGCTGCGCGACAAGGATGCGATCCTCTTTGGCTCAGCCGGTGACCCCGACATTGCCGATCACATCACACTTTGGGGTTTGCGCCTGAAGATCTGCCAGGGCTTTGATCAATACGCCAATGTGCGTCCAACGCGCATCCTTCCCGGGATCGACGCCCCGCTCAAGCGCTGCAAAGTCGAGGATCTGAACTGGGTCATCGTCCGTGAAAACTCGGAGGGCGAGTACGCCGGCGTTGGTGGGCGGGTCCATCAGGGGCACCCGATTGAAGTTGCCACCGACGTGTCTATGCAGACGCGTGCCGGGGTCGAACGCATCATGCGTTTCGCGTTTGAGCTGGCGCGTTCGCGCCCGCGCAAGCTGTTGACGATCGTGACGAAATCCAATGCCCAGCGCCACGCGATGGTCATGTGGGACGAGATTGGGTTGCAGATTTCGCGGGAATTTCCTGACGTGACATGGGACAAGGAACTGGTCGATGCGGCCACCGCGCGCATGGTCAATCGGCCCGCCAGCTTGGACACTCTGGTCGCCACCAATCTGCACGCCGATATCCTCAGCGATCTGGCCGCGGCACTGGCTGGCAGCCTGGGCATCGCGCCCACCGCCAACATCGATCCGCAGCGGCGCTATCCCAGCATGTTTGAGCCGATCCACGGTTCAGCCTTCGATATCATGGGTCAAGGCCTGGCCAATCCGTTGGGCACATTCTGGAGTTGTGTGATGATGCTTGAGCACCTGGGGCAGCAGCGCTCAGCGCAAGCGCTGATGCAGGTCATCGAACAGGTGACCGCCGATCCGGCGCTGCACACGCGCGATCTTGGCGGCAATGCGAGCACGGAAGAGGTCACCGCGGCGGTGTGTGATCGGATCAGCCGTTCGACCCGTACGGCGTAGCGATCGCGCAGCGCTAAGATTGTCAGAATCATCAACCACCGGAACCAAACATGAGACCACTACTCGCTTGCCTGGGCCTTGCTTTGATCACGCCACTGGCACAGGCGCAGACGTCCACCCCGAGCCAGGGGGTGGTTTGCCCGGACAAGAACTTGCTGTACTGGCAAGCCTTTCCGCCCGGCGGGGAATCGGACCTGTCGGCACGGCACCAGCAGGTGGTGCTCAAAAAGAAGTGCCCCCGCATCGATACCATCATTCAGTACAAAGCCGGGGCCGGTGGGGGCCTGATGTGGGGACAGATGAATCAGTTGCCGGGGGACGGTCTCAATATCGTAGGTGTCAACCTGCCGCATATTGTGTTTCAGCCGCTGGAAGGGCAGGTTCAGTACAAGACGCAGGATGTGGTCCCCGTCTTCTGGTTTCACTTCACGCCGGACATCCTGGTTGTTCCGGAGCAAAGCCCGATCAAGACAATGGCAGATTTCATCAAGGCGGCCAAGGCGACTCCTGACAAGATCAATCTTGGCGGGTCCGGTCTGAATTCCGCCAATCACGCCGCGCATGAACGCATGAATGCGGCCTTTGCCGTCAAGACCAACTACATCCCTTACAAGGGCACGGGCGACATGGCAACGGCGGTGCTTGGTGCCCAGGTCGACGGTGCCATGACCTATTCAGCGTTCGCGATCAACAACAAAACCAGGGTACGTGGCCTGGCCATCGCCATGGAGAAGCGCCATCCGCTGCTGCCCGATGTCCCCACATTCAAGGAGTTGGGCGTCGATTGGGTCGACGGAGCCTATCGCGGCATCGGGGTTCCCAAGTCCACCCCGGCGGACGCGCGCAAACGCCTGTCCGATCTCTGGGCCGCATTGAACAGTGATCCGGAAATGAAGGAGTTGGCGGCCAAGAGCGGCTTCGAATTGGTCAATGTGGGCCTCGATCAGATGGACGGATTCATGAAGGACAAAGTGCGCCTGTACACGGAGGCGGCGCAGCGCCTCGGATTGGGCAAGAAATAGGCTGGCGTGTGAGCGAACTTGGTGTCGGATCCGACGCGACGGGGCCCGATTGCAGGACCCACCCGCGCGAGTTTCTTGAGCACTTGTACCGGGTCGCGGTCGCGCGCGCGCTGCCGCTGCAAAATACCGCCCGATACTTACCGACCCCACCCAAGGGCCGAACCGTGGTGCTCGGTGCGGGCAAGGCTGGGGGTGCCATGGCGCACGCCGTTGAGGCGCTGTGGCCCTCGCACGCTGCGCTAAGCGGGTTGGTCGTCACGCGATACGGACATGTTCCGCAGCGGCCCGCGGGTCAGAGCCCGCGCATTGAAGTCGTTGAGGCGGCTCATCCGGTACCCGATGCGGCCGGCTTGCAGGTGGCCCGGCGGATGTTGGCGCTGGCCCAGGGTTTGACCGCCGATGACCTTGTCTTGTGCCTCATCTCCGGTGGCGGATCGGCGTTGCTGAGTTTGCCGGCTCCGGGGTTGAGCTTGCAGGACAAGCAGCGCATCAATCAGGAGTTGCTCGATTCTGGCGCGACCATCTCCGAGATGAATTGCGTGCGCAAGCATCTCTCGGCAATCAAGGGCGGACGTCTGGCCCGGGCCTGCTTTCCGGCGCGGGTTGTGACGCTTTGCATCAGCGACGTGCCCGGAGACGATCCCTCGATCATTGCTAGCGGACCGACGCTTGGAGACGCCACCACCTGCGCTCAAGCGCTATCAATTTTGGAGCGCTACAGGCTCTACCTTCCTGCCTCTGTGGTCGATTTGTTGAAGAATGGAAAGCTTGAAACGCCCAAACCAGGTGATGCGACATTCGAGGGTCATGCCGTCCATTTGATTGCCACACCCGGGCAGTCGCTGGCCGCGGCGGCCGATGCAGCGCGCGCAGCCGGACTGGGCGCCTACGTCTTGAGCGATGAAATGGAGGGTGAGTCCTGTGAACTGGGCCGCTTTCATGCAGCGTTGGCGCGTTCCGTCGCGAACGCAAGTCAGCCATTTGCGCGGCCGTGCGTCCTGCTAAGTGGTGGTGAGACCACGGTGAGCCTGCGCCCGTCGATTCCGGGCAGTCCCCGTGGCAAAGGTGGACGCGCCGGCGAATTTTGTCTTGGACTGGCGCAAGCGCTGCAAGGCCGGGCGTGCGTGTACGCGCTGGCGGCCGATACCGACGGGATCGACGGCGTCGAGGAAAACGCAGGGGCCTGGGTGCTGCCTGATACTTTGGTTCGCGCCCTGGGCCAAGGGATGAACATCGAGGCATACCTGCAGCGCAACGACGCCTATTCGTTCTTTGCCGCCATCGGCGATTTGTTCAGGACCGGTCCGACGTTCACGAACGTCAATGATTTTCGGGCTGTTCTAATCTTGTAAGGCAATTACTCAAGATTGTTTGATTTCGCTCAAGGTAGCCCACGCTCTGGCACGGCACAGTGCGGCTCATGTTACGCGCTCAAGCCATTGACTTCACGGTCGACCCGCAGGTTGTCGCCCGTGGCGCGGTTGTTTTAAGGCGTGGGTCGGCTTGTCCTTGGGTTGGCTACGTTGAGTCGGGGCGGGTCGCGCTGGGAATCATGACCAACGAGGCAATGGAGCACCAACTCGGGGTTGTAGACGGCCCTTGCTGGCTGGAGGCGAGCACGACCGTCCTTGCGCTGCCCCACGCGGTCGATGCCATGGCCGACACCGAAGTCAGTCTGCGCCGTGTGCCGGTGGCAGAATTTCGCCGCTCGCTGGTGGCCATGTCTGAAGCGGCCCAGGAGGTACTCCATGATGTCGCTTTGGCGCACCGCAAGCAGACCGAGTTGGCGGTAAGCCGCTTGGCCAAAGATGCCGAATCGCGTTGCGCCGAGTGGTTGTTGCGGCATGCGCAGACCGGTGATCAGGGTTCGATGGCCGTGCTGCTGCAACAACGCAAGCGATCCATTGCGGCGCAGCTTGGCATTGCGCCGGAGACGCTCTCGCGCGTGCTGCGCCATATGCGCGAACGCAGCCTGATCAGCGGTTCCGGGCGCCTGCTCAATGTGGTCGATCCGGGGGGACTGCGTTTGCTTGCCGGGGGTTGATGCGCTGGGCTACACTTGGCCCGCAATGGATTCAAGCATCATCAGCCGATTGCAAGGACGCGTCGAGCAGCAACTCTCCGGCAGTGTGCCCGCCGCCGAGGGCTGGCCGGAGGTGCAGGGCGAGGTCGGAAAACTTGTCTCGACGCTGCGCGACGTGACCCTGATTCACGAACAGCAGACGCAATCCCAATTGCTGCTTGTGGCCCAGTTGCGGGCCGTGCTCGACAACGCTTTCGTTGGCATCGCGCTGACCAGAAATAGCCGTTTTGAGTTGATGGGGCGACACGCCTGCCTGATGCTCGGCTATTCCGAGGAAGAATTTCGCGGCCAACCGACGCGCCTGATTTTTTCCTCGGACGAGGCTTATGCCGCGTTTGGGCAGCAAGTTCGCGAAGCATTCAAGACGCAGGACCATTTTGACGGCGAGCAAATCCTGCGGCGCAAGGACGGCAGCGTGTTCTGGTCGCATATGCTGGCGCGCGGGGTCATTGCCGGCGATCCGGGCGGCGGCACGATCTGGATCATGGAAGACATATCGGAGGTCAAGGCAACGCGTGACAAGTTGTCGTGGACGGCCACACATGACGGCCTCACTCAATTGGCCAACCGGCAGGAATTTGAGTCGCGGCTGGCGGCGGCGGTGGTCCAGTTCAAGGATCGCGGTCTGTGCGTCATGTTCATTGATCTGGACCGTTTCAAGATCATCAACGACACGGCGGGCCACGCGACGGGCGACGAGGTGTTGCGTCAGATCGCGCGATTGCTGGAGGCGCAGGTGCGTGAGAGCGACAGCGTGAGTCGGCTCGGCGGTGATGAATTTGCCGTGTTGCTGCCGGGTTGTTCGCTTGACCGCGCAGTGCAGGTGGCCGAGCAGATTCGTGCTGCCGTCGAGTGTTGGCGCTTGCGCAAGGACGGCCACGAATTCAGCGTTGGCGCCAGCATTGGCGTTGCCGCCGTGACGCCGGAACTGCCTGATGTTGCAGCGGTGCTGCAAGCAGCCGACAGCGCTTGTTACGACGCCAAGAAGGCCGGTCGCAATTGTGTTGCGACCTTTGTGCCGGGCAAGACTTCGGTCTGAACCGAGCTGCTAAACGTGCAAGGCGTGGCCCAGGGCCCGCAGCGCGGCTTCCTGCACCGCCTCGCCCAGGGTTGGGTGGGCATGGATGGTGCCGGCGACATCCTCCAGACTGGCGCCCATTTCCAGCGAGTGGGAAAACGCCGTGCTCAGCTCGGATACGCCAACGCCTACGGCCTGCCAGCCAACGATGAGGTGGTTGTCGCGCCGGGCGACGACGCGCACAAAGCCGTCCCCTGACTCGAGCGTCATGGCGCGTCCATTTGCAGCAAACGGGAAACTGGCCTGAATGCAGTCGAGCCCGGATTGTTCTGCCTGCTCTGGCGACAGACCGGCCACCACCAGTTCGGGGTCAGTAAAGCAAACCGCGGCAATGGCGGCGGGCGCAAAACGACGCTTGTGGCCGGCGATGATTTCAGCGACCATTTCTCCTTGTGCCATGGCGCGGTGCGCCAGCATGGGCTCGCCGGTCAGGTCGCCAATGGCCCAGACATTGCGCATGGAGGTGCGACACTGGTCGTCGACCTTGAGCGCGCGACCGTCCATCGTCAGCATCAACTGTTCCAGACCCGAACCGTGTGTGCGTGGTACACGCCCGATGGCAACCAGTATCTGGTCTGCGGCCAGATCGCTCTCGTGCCCCCCAGCGTCAAGCACGCGCACGCCGTCACCCGCGGCGTTGAGCCCCTGCACCTTGCAGCCTAGGATGGTCTGCACCCCGAGCTTGCGCAGCGAGGCCGCCACCGGTTTGGTCAATTCGGTGTCATACAGCGGCAGGATGCGCTCCAGCGCCTCCACCACCGTGACATCGGAGCCGAGTTTGCGGTACACCGTGCCCAACTCAAGCCCGATGTAGCCAGCACCCACAACGACCAGTTTTTTCGGAATGACTTGCGGTGACAGGGCTTGTGTCGAAGAAATGACCCGTCCTCCCAATGGCATGCCGGGCAAGGCCAATTCAAGCGACCCGGTGGCAAGCAACAGGTGCTCGCCCTGAATGCGCAGGGGCTTGCCATCGGGCGTGTCCGGCGTCACGTCCACCGTCTTGCCGTCGACGATCTGCGCCCAGCCTCGGACCAGCTTGACACCATGCTTGCGCAGCAGTGCGCCCACGCCGCCGCTCAGGCGCGCCACGATGCCATCCTTCCACTGAACCGTCTGCGCAATATCGATGTGCGCAGCCTCCACACGGACGCCAATGGCGCTGCCGCCGATGAACTGATGCACCTGGTGGAAGGCCTCCGCGGCATGAATGAGCGCCTTCGACGGTATGCAGCCGACATTGAGGCAAGTGCCACCGAGCTGATCGCCCTCGACCAGCGTGGTCGCAATGCCGAGCTGACCGGCACGAATGGCCGCCACGTAGCCACCTGGGCCGCCGCCAATGATCAGCAATTGGGTATGGTGTGTCTGCATCTTCTACTCCACAAACAGCGTTGCCGGGCACTCCAGGTAAGCGCGCAGCAACTGGACAAACTCTGCGGCATGCATACCGTCGACCACCCGGTGGTCGAACGACGACGACAGGTTCATCATTTGCCTGGCGACCACGGCTCCGTTGCGAATCATCGGGCGCTCGACCATCCGGTTGATACCGATGATGGCGACTTCCGGATGGTTGATCACGGGCGTGCTGACCAAGCCCCCCAAGGCGCCCAGGCTGGTGATGGTGATCGTCGAGCCCGAGAGCTCGTCACGCGTGGCCTTGCCGCTGCGCGCGGCCTCTGCCAGGCGCGCTACTTCAGTGGCGCAGGCCCACGGGTCGAGCGTTTCGGCGTGACGCACCACCGGCACCATCAGGCCGCCCTCGGTCTGCGTCGCCATGCCCAGATGCACGGCGCTGTAGCGAGTTGCGACCGCGGCCTCGTCGTCATAGCGCGCATTGATCTGAGGAAACTCACGCACTGCCAGCACCACCGCACGCATCAGGAACGGCAGCATCGTCAATCGCGCGCGCGCCTTGTTGTACTTCGTATTGAGGCTCGCACGCAGGGCTTCGAGCTCCGTGACATCGACTTCTTCGACGTAAGTGAAATGCGGAATGCGGCGCTTGGACTCCTGCATCTTTTGCGCGATCTTTCGGCGCAGCCCGATCACCGGGATCGCCTCCTCGGCATCGCGCTGGGCATAGCGCCCATCGGCCTGGCCGAGCGACCCGGCATGTTGCGCAGCGCGTTGGGCGTACGCAGTCAAGTCCTCGTGCGTGATCCGGTTGGCCGACCCGCTGCCAGGAACAAACTGCAACTCGATGCCCAACTCCCAGGCACGGCGGCGAACTGCGGGCGAGGCGATTGGCTTGTCGCCAGGTTGGCGAGCGTGCGGCGCAGACACGCTGTCTGCGTGGGACAGGGGTGCCGGTTTGGAGGCGGTGGCGCTGATTGAGACTTGCGCTGCTGCGGGCGCCGATGCAACTGCTTCGGGTTCGGCTGGCACAGCGGCTATCCCGGCCGGTTTCGCCGTCGTGGGTCCGTCCTTGAGGTTACCCGCGCCTTCGACTTCAATGCGGATAACTTCCGAGCCCACCGCCATCACCTGGCCGACCGCACCGCCGAGCGCAAGGACCTTGCCGCTTACCGACGATGGGATCTCTACGGTTGCCTTGTCCGTCATCACGTCGGCCAGAATCTGGTCCTCCGCGACAAGGTCCCCGACCTTGACGTGCCAGGCCACCAGTTCGACCTCGGCAATGCCTTCACCGATATCTGGCATCTTGATAATTTGAATTCCCATCATGCCTCCATCACGCGCTTGAACGCGGCTGCGACCCGCGCCGGGCCCGGAAAATACGCCCATTCCTGGGCATGCGGATAGGGAGTGTCCCAACCGGTCACCCGCTCAATCGGGGCTTCAAGGTGATAGAAGCAGTGCTCCTGAATCAGTGCGATCAACTCCGAGCCAAAGCCGCTGGTGCGAGTCGCTTCATGCACGATGACGCAGCGGCCGTTCTTCTTGACGGAGGCCACCAGTGTGTCGAGATCAAGCGGCCAGATGCTGCGCAGGTCGATGATCTCGGCATCGATACCGCTCTCCTGCGCAGCTGCCTGGGCCACGTGGACCATGGTGCCGTAGGCAATGACCGTGAGCGCGGCCCCGGGACGGACCACCGCGGCCGAGTCCAGTGGCACGGTGTAGTAACCCTCGGGCACTTCACCCAGGGGGTGCTTGGACCAAGGTACGACGGGCTTGTCGTGGTGACCGTCGAACGGCCCGTTGTACAGGCGTTTGGGCTCGAGAAAGATCACCGGATCGTCGTTTTCGATCGAAGCAATCAGCAAACCCTTGGCGTCATACGGGTTGGAGGGCATCACCGTGCGCAGACCGCAAACCTGGGTGAACAGGGCTTCCGGGCTCTGGCTGTGGGTTTGCCCGCCATAAATGCCGCCACCGCACGGCATGCGGATGGTAATGGGGGCGGTAAAGTCCCCGGCTGAGCGGTAGCGCAAGCGCGCTGCTTCCGAGACGATCTGGTCGCTGGCGGGATAGAAATAGTCGGCAAACTGGATTTCCACCACGGGCCTCAGCCCATAGGCACCCATGCCGACAGCGGTGCCGACGATGCCGCCTTCGGAGATGGGCGCATCAAAAACGCGTGATTTTCCGTATTTTTTCTGCAAGCCTTCGGTGCAGCGGAACACGCCGCCGAAATAGCCTACGTCCTGGCCGTATACGACGACGTTGTCATCGCGCTCTAGCATGACATCCATCGCCGAGCGCAACGCCTGGATCATGGTCATCGGGGTCTTCTTCATGTTGTTGGCGCTTTTCATGATCAGATTCCCAGTTGCTGACGCTGCTGGCGCAAATGCCGGGGTAATTCCTTGTAGACATCGTCGAACATTGAAGCCGGACTTTGCAGGTGTCCATCGACCAGGGTGCCGTAACGCTCGGCCTCCTTTTGTGCCGCTGCGACTTCAGCTTCCAATTCCTTTTGTGCTGCGGCGTGCTCGTCTTGCGACCATGCGCCCAGGCCGATCAGGTGCTGCTTGAGCCTCGCGATCGGATCGCCCAGCGGGAAGCGTGCCGCGTCGTTGGCGGGGCGGTACTTGCTCGGATCGTCGGAGGTGGAGTGCGGCCCCGCGCGATACGTTACCCACTCGATCAGTGTTGGCCCGAAATTGCTGCGGGCACGTTCAAGCGCCCACTTGGAGGCCGCGTACACGGCCAGGAAGTCATTGCCGTCGACCCGCAAGGAAGCAATGCCATTGCCCACGCCACGCGCGGCAAACGTGGTGCCTTCGCCACCGGCAATGGCCTGGAAGGTGGAAATTGCCCACTGGTTGTTGACGACGTTGAGAATCACCGGCGCGCGGTAAACATGGGCAAACGTCAGGCCAGTGTGAAAATCCGCTTCGGCCGTGGCGCCGTCGCCGATCCAGCTCGACGCCACTTTGGTATCGCCCTTGATGGCCGAGGCCATCGCCCAGCCCACCGCTTGAATCACCTGCGTGGCCAGGTTGCCGGAGACGGAAAAGAATCCCTTGTTCCGGTACGAATACATCACCGGCAACTGGCGTCCCTTCATCGGGTCACGCTCGTTCGAAAATAACTGGCAGATCATCTCCACCATCGAAACGTCTTCGCGCGCCAACAACAAGCCTTGTTGCCGGTAGGTCGGAAAACACATATCGCCTTCCGACAGCGCCAATGCGTGCGCGGTAGCGATGGCTTCCTCGCCCAGGCATTGCATATAGAACGACATCTTTTTTTGGCGCTGTGCGATGAGCATGCGAGCGTCAAACGCTCGCGTCTTGATCATGGCGCGCAGGCCCCGGCGCAACAGCGCGAGGTCAACCTGTGGCGCCCAGGGTCCGACCGCGTGGCCCTCGTCGTCGAGCACACGTATCAGCGTGAACGCCAGGTCGGCGGTATCGGCGGGACGGGAATCGACCGGTGGCCGCCGAATTTCACCAGCGGCGGACAGGGGGAGGTAGGAAAAGTCGGTGTCATGTCCTGGTCGCCCGGTGGGCTCAGGTACATGCAGACGAAGTGGCTTGCGCTGTGGCATCGGCATGGCTCCTTGCGGGGTCGTGTCCCGCGTCTGTTTAGGGCACCGGCGGTGCGCGACGGGTAGCCATGCACTGACCGGCAGCGTGCAGTGGCGCCGGGTTGGCCAAACGCATCGCCTGGAGGCCCAAGCATAACGGATTTTGCGCTGCCAGCCGCAGTGACGCGGTCCCCGCGTGCGGCTTTGGAGTCGACGAATGACGTTAGCATAGAGCCCCATGACAACGCCAAGGCTTCACCTTCAAGGCATATGCAAGAGCTATCCCGGCGTGATGGCCAATGACGACGTAAGTCTGACCGTCATGCCCGGCGAAACCCACGCCGTGCTTGGCGAGAACGGTGCCGGCAAATCGACACTGATGAAGATCATTTATGGCGCGGTCAGGCCCGATGCCGGGAAGATGATGCTCAACGGGCAGTTGATGCAGATTCGCAGCCCCAGAGAGGCCCGCGCCAACGGCATCAGCATGGTGTTTCAGCACTTCAACCTGTTCGAAACCATGACCGTGGCCGAGAACGTCTGGCTGGGACTGACGCGCAGTTCGCTCGATCAGGTCCGCGCGAGCATTCTTGCCAAGGCCAATGAGTACGGGTTGGACATCGATCCGGCGCGACCGGTGCACACGTTGAGCGTTGGGGAGATGCAGCGGGTTGAGATTATCAGGGCCTTGCTGACCCGTCCGGAACTGCTGATCCTCGATGAGCCCACATCAGTGCTCACGCCTCAGGCCGTCGAGAAGTTGTTCATCGTGCTGAAGAAACTCGCCTCCGAAGGCTGCAGCATCTTGTACATCAGCCACAAGCTCCACGAGATTCGCGAATTGTGCAATGCCTGCACCGTCTTGCGCGGCGGCAAGGTGACGGGCGTGTGTGACCCGTCACAGGAATCGAACGCCTCGTTGTCACGCATGATGATCGGCGCTGAGCCACCCCAATTGACGCATCACGAAACGAAGCCAGGGCGGGCCGTGTTGCGGGTCGAGAACTTGAGCCTGCAATGCGAAGACCTGTTTGGCGTCAATCTGCAGGAACTCTCGCTGCAGGTGCGGGCCGGCGAAGTGGTGGGCATCGCTGGGGTCTCCGGCAATGGTCAGAAGGAACTGCTTTACGCCTTATCGGGCGAGGATGTGCGCCCTGGCGCCGGTTCGATCTGGATTGATGACGCCGACACGTCGGGCCTGAACCCCGGACAGCGACGTCGGTTGGGTTTGCATTTTGTCCCCGAGGAGAGACTGGGTCGCGGTGCCGTGGCGACGCTCGGTTTGGCCCACAACCTGTTGCTCACGCGTGATGAGTCCATTGCCTTTCCAGGGCTCGCGGGTGGCTGGATTCGGGTTGGCCAACTGCACAAGCAGGCGCAGGACATTGTGCGTCGCTTCAACGTCAAGGCCAATGGGGCGAACGCGGCGGCGCAGTCGCTGTCGGGTGGCAATCTGCAGAAGTTCATCGTCGGTCGCGAAATCGACGCCGTCCCACGACTGTTCATCGTCTCGCAACCGACCTGGGGCGTCGATGTTGGTGCCGCGGCGCAGATTCGCGCCGAGATTCTTGAATTGCGCGACGCCGGATGCGCCGTGCTGGTCGTCAGCGAAGAACTGGAAGAACTGTTTGAACTCTGTGATCGCATGCACGTCATCGCACGGGGGCGCTTGTCGCCCTCGGTGTCTGTGCGGGAGGCGACTGTTGAGCAAATTGGAGAATGGATGAGTGGCTTGTGGACCGCTGCCGAGCCGTCCGCCGATCGGAGTGCCCGTCATGCTCAAGCTTGAGGCCAGGCGCGAACCCTCGGCTGTTTGGGGCTACGCCTCGCCTCTGCTCGCCTTGGTCGTCACGGTGGGGCTCGGAACGCTGCTGTTCAGCGCTTTGGGCAAGGACCCTGTGAGCAGTCTGCTCGTGTTCTTCTGGGAGCCCATCAGAACCCCTTACGCCCTGGGTGAACTCACGGTGAAGGCGACGCCTTTGCTGTTGATTGCGTTGGGGCTGGCTGTGTGTTTTCGTTCCAACATCTGGAACATTGGTGCCGAAGGCCAGTATGTGCTTGGCGCGATTGCCGGAGGTGGTGTCGCGCTGCTGGCGGATCGGACCACCAGCACACTCATTGTGATTCCCATCATCCTCGCGGGCATCCTGGGCGGGATGTTCTGGGCGGCCATCACAGCCTGGTTGCGAGAGCGCTTCCATGCCAATGAAATTCTGGTCAGCCTGATGCTGGTTTATGTGGCGGTGCAGGTGCTCGGCTACCTGGTGTCGGGCCCGTGGAAGGATCCGCAGGGGTACAACTTCCCACAGACCAAGAATTTTGATCTGGTGACACGCATTCCACGTCTGATCCAAGGTTCGCGCATCAGCATTGGCGTTTTCTTCGCGGCAGTGGCGGTGGTCGGAACCTGGTTGTTCCTGTTTAGAACGCGCGCCGGTTTTGCCCAGCAGGTCGGTGGTCTGGCGCCAGCGGCGGCCCGTTACGCTGGTTTTTCCTCGCGCCGGGCCTTGTGGGTCGCGCTCCTTGTTTCGGGTGGCCTGGCTGGCCTGGCCGGTGCGCTTGAAGTCGCGGGCCCGATCGGGCAATTGACACCGTACGTTCCGGCCGGTTACGGCTTTGCTGCGATCATCGTCGCTTTCGTTGGACGATTGCATCCGGTCGGCATGGTGTTTTCAGCCGTGCTGATGAGCATGTTCTACATCGGCGGCGAACTGGCCCAATCGCGCCTGGGGCTGCCCAAATCGCTCACCGGTGTGTTCCAGGGGCTGCTGCTGTTTAGCCTGCTGGCGTGCGATACGCTGGTCAACTACCGTTTGAAGTGGGGCAAGTGATGGAATCGTATGCTCTGCTGGTGGCCGCTACGCTCAACGCGGGTACCGTACTTGCCCTGGCGTCGCTGGGGATGCTGATCAACGAGAAGGCCGGTATCGTGAATCTGGGCACCGAGGGCATGATGCTGTGCTCGGCCATTGCCGGTTTTGCCGCAGTTGTGCATAGCGGCAGCGATTTGCTGGGTTTCGCCGCCGGTATGGGCGCGGGTGCGCTGTTGGCCATGCTATTCGGTCTGCTGGTGATCTGGCTCAATGCGAACCAGTACGCGACGGGTTTGGCGGTCAGTCTGTTCGGGGCTGGTTTTTCTGCCTTCGTCGGCATCGGGTACGTGCAGCAGAGAATTCCTGAACGGGTGGACTTTGCCATTCCCAATTTGGGCGATATCCCGTGGTTGGGGGCAGCACTGTTCCGGCACCATCCCCTGGTCTACCTGACCGCTGCGTTTGCATTCGCCCTGATCTGGTTCCTGTACCGTACGCGCTCTGGCCTGGTGTTGCGCAGTGTCGGGGAGAGCCCCGAGTCGGCGCATGCGCTGGGCTATCCGGTGCGCCGCATCAGGCTGGCGGCAGTGGTCGCGGGCGGCGCCCTGTGCGGGTTGGCCGGTGCCTATGTCTCGATCATCTATACGCCGTTGTGGGTTGAGGGCATGGTGGCAGGCAAAGGCTGGATCGCGCTCGCGTTGACGACATTCGCCACTTGGCGGCCAGCCCGCGTATTGCTGGGTGCTTACCTGTTTGGCGGCGTAACGATGCTGCAATTTCATTTGCAGGGCATCGGTGTGGATCTGCCCAGCCAGTTGCTGACAATGTTGCCCTATCTTGCGACGATCGTCGTGCTGGCCCTCATTTCGCGCAACCCGCGCTGGATCCGTATCAATATGCCGGCCTCGATTGGCAAGCCGTTCTATCCAGGCAACTGAATTTTCCGGTTCATAATTCCACCTTTACCTATCCCTCACAACCCTTCGAAGGAAAGAACTCCCATGACCGACTTGCAACTACGTTCATTGCTCAAAATTGCGACACTCTCGGCCGTTGCCTCCGCTGCGCTGGTAGGCTGCGGCAAGAAGGAAGAGGCGGCACCAGCCCCCGCTGCTGCGCCGGCTCCCGTGGCCGCGGCCTCGGCGCCCAAAGCCGAACCACTGAAAATTGCGTTCGCCTACGTTGGCCCGGTGGGCGACGGCGGCTGGACCTTCGCGCATGACAACGGCCGAAAGGCAATCGAAAAGGAATTCGGCGACAAGGTAAAGACCTCGTTTGTGGAAAGCGTTCCCGAGTCCGCGGACGCCGAGCGCGTAATCCGCGACATGGTGAGTCAGGGCAACAAGCTGATCTTTGGCACTACGTTTGGCTACATGGAGACAATGCTCAAAGTCGCCGCCGACAACAAGGACGTGAAGTTCGAGCATGCCACCGGCTACAAACAGGCCGAGAACATGCGCACGTACGACAGTCGTACCTACGAAGGCGCCTACATGGCTGGCGTCATCGCCGGCAAGATGACCAAGTCGAACACGCTTGGTGTCGTGGCCTCGGTACCGATTCCCGAGGTGGTGCGCAACATCAACAGTTTCACCCTGGGCGCGCAATCGAGCAACCCGAAGATCAAGACCAAGGTGGTGTGGGTCGGCGAGTGGTTCAATCCGCCGAAGGAAACAGAAGCCGCAACCTCGCTGATCAACGGCGGCGCCGACGTGCTGTTCCAGAACACCGATTCGCCCGCCGTCCTCAAGACCGCCGAAGCCAAAGGCAAGCGCGCGTTTGGCTGGGATTCAGACATGACGGCCTACGGCCCGAAGGCGCACCTTGCCTCAAGCATCATCAACTGGGGCCCTTACTACATCAAGGCCACGAAGGAAGCGCTTGACGGCACCTGGAAGGGTGGCACTGCCGCCTGGTGGGGTGTGAAGGAAGGCGCCATTGACATCGTCTCGATCGCCGAAGACGTGCCGGCCGAGACCAAGGCCAAGGTGGAGGAAGTCAAGAAGGGTCTGGCCGACGGCAGCTTCGCGATCTGGAAGGGGCCGATTGTCGACAACACGGGCAAAGTGCAAGTTGCCAAGGACGCCGTGGCTGACGACAAATTCCTCAGCGGCGTGAACTTCTACGTCAAAGGCGTGCAGGGCAAGGTGCCGGGCGCCAAATAAAGCGTTACGAAACAGCGCTCTCGTGGTGGCAGAGGACGGGGTGTGGGGCCCCGCCTCATGCTGTCAAATGCCCAGAAAATCGGCGGGACCCCACACCCCATCCTCTGCCGGTGGCGTTCCTGGATTGGGCAGCAAGGTGTGGATTCGCATGAAGGGCGGGTGAGCGCCGACTCGATTCCACGCCAAAAAATACTGGCAGTTTCCGATACCCGTTCGCATGCGGTTGCGCAGCGAACGATGATCCTTGCCGCAGAGCTTGCGGCCGCAGTGCGATACTGGGTGGGATACGGGGTTTGAGATGTAACCCCTGCGGTAGTTTTCAGTACCTATGGAACCACTCATGAATCAATACGTACGGCGGGCTCTGGCAGGAATGGCTATAGGGAGCCTCTGGCTTGCAATGGCTACGCAGGCGCAGGCCGAGGAGAAATGGGATGCCTGCAGCATGTTGAAGCAGGCCGATGTGGAGGCCGCCTTTGCACCGCGAAAGTTTGATTCAGGTACGCCGGGTAAGACCCTCGTGAAGAGTTCGCCCACGCTCGCTGCGGTATCCCAGTGCACCTACACCTCGTCGGGCGCTACCGCCAGGGATCGCATCACGGTCTCTTTGCTGGCGCGGCGTGCGCCGAGCGACGCCTCCGGTGTCACGCCCCAGGCGGCCAGGGCTGGTGCCATGCAGTTGAAGGCGACGCCCGCAGATATTGCCGGACTTGGCGATGGCGCCTACACGGTCAACATGGGCAGCGCCGCATTTCCC
This sequence comes from uncultured Pseudomonadota bacterium, assembly GCA_963844495.1. Lineage (GTDB taxonomy): Bacteria > Pseudomonadota > Gammaproteobacteria > Burkholderiales > Burkholderiaceae_C > Rhodoferax. The sequence goes on along the minus strand of CAWJOT010000001.1, from coordinate 42,428 downwards.
GTCATTCAAGTCAACGTCTTCAGGGGCAAACGTGACTGGCTTGTTTTCGGCTGCGTGGGAATGAAACTGGACCAGAGCGTCGCCATTGACGGCTTGAAAAAGATCGCCGCCGCGGCGCTGTCGCGCTAGGCTGCGGTGGGCGGCGAAATGGCCATCAAGGGATATCGTTGGCGTATAGCGGTACAACACCATGAACAAGAAACAGGTCTCAACACTGTGCCAAATCCTTCGAACGCAACAAGTTGCTGCTTTGGGCACGCTGCAAGAAGGTCAGCCATTCGTCTCCATGGTCCCGTATGCGGTGCTTCCCGGCGGCCAGGGCTTGGTCATTCATGTGAGCCAACTCGCCGCCCATACCCAGGATATGCTGGCGCATCCGCAAGTGAGCCTGATGGCCATGGCGCTCCCTGCAGCCGAGGTGTCGGCCCAGGCCACGGCCCGGATCACCATTCAGGGTCACGCGCAGCAGTGCCGCGATTCGGATTTTGGTCATGAACAGGCGAAAGTCGCGTACCTGTCGCGATTTCCTGATAGCCGCGAGCTGTTTGGTTTTTCCGACTTTTCATTGTTCGTTATCGCACCCATGTCGGTTCGCGTGGTGGCGGGGTTTGCCCAGGCCTCTACGCTCTCGGCCGCAGAGTTCGCAGAGATCTTGAGCAACCAGCGCTGACGCCTGTTTGCGCTGCTGGTGCACAGGTCGTGCGACAGATGCGCTGTCTATACTCGCGCCATGCAACTGCAGGACGTTCTCTATTCGCAGGGCTTTGGCACGCGGCGCGTCTGTGCCGGGTTGATCCAGCAGGGGTTGGTTCAGGTTTATGAGTCAAATGAGGCTGTAGAGCCCGTCACCTGTGCGCAGGCCGCTACTGAATTTGTAGCACATGATTTGCGTTTTCGGGTCCAGGGTGTGGACTGGGCCTACCACGAGAAGGCCTACCTGATGCTGCACAAGCCACTGGCCACCGAGTGTTCGCAAAAGCCTTCCACCTATCCGAGCATCTACACGCTGCTGCCTTCGCCGTTGCGTTTGCGCCCGCAGAAGGGCGCGGTGCAGGGCGTACAGGCGGTGGGGCGGCTGGACCAGGACACGACCGGGCTGCTGCTGTTGACCGACGATGGCCAATTCATCCACCGCATGAGTTCGCCGCGACATCACGTGCCCAAGGTGTATGAGGTCACCGTGAAGCATCCGCTGGACGCGGCCCAGCTCGGCAAGTTGCTGGCTGGCGTGGTCCTTGACGACGACCCCAAACCGGTGCGCGCCGCTGCATGTGAGGCGTTGGCGAGCCACCAGCTGCATTTGACCTTAACTCAGGGCAAGTATCACCAGGTCAAGCGCATGCTCGCCGCGGTGGGTAATCGGGTCGAGGCGCTGCACCGCTCGCAGATTGGCACTTTGCGTTTGCCCGTGGACCTGCAGCCGGGGCAGTGGCGGTGGTTGAGTGCCACAGACGTGGCCAGCATCAGGAGCTGAGCGACGGTGACACCGGCTGTGCACGCGGTTATGCTCACGGCATGAATCTGTTCTTTGACTCCTTCTGGCGCGCCGTCGCCTACTGCGTGCGTCCGCGGGTCATTGCCCTGTCGTTTCTGCCGCTGGTGCTGATGATCACGTTTGGCCTGCTGCTTGGCTATTTCTTCTGGGAAGCCGCCATTGATTGGGTCCGGGGCATGCTCGATACGCTGCCATTCATCAGCTCGGTCTGGGCCTGGCTTGACGGCGTCGGCGCGGGGCGGCTCAAAGTCGTTCTGGCACCGTTGATCGTGATCTTTTGCGTGACGCCGGTGATTGTGGTGTTATCGCTGTTGCTGGTGGCTGTGCTGATGACGCCGACGCTGACGGCCCTGGTTGCCGAGCGGCGTTTCGGACTGCTCGAACGCAAGCACGGGGGGTCCGTGCTGGCCAGCGTGCTGTGGTCGTTTGGCTCGGCGCTGCTGGCCCTGGGCGCAATCGTCATCTCGATGCCGCTGTGGTTGGTGCCGCCCTTGATTCTGGTGCTGCCGCCACTGATCTGGGGTTGGTTAACGTATCGGGTGATGGCGTTTGACGCATTGGCCGACCACGCCAGCGCAGCTGAGCGGCGTGAGATTTTTCAACGGCACCGTGCCCGGCTGCTGGGCATCGGTGTTTTTTGCGGCTATCTCGGCGCAGCGCCCAGTTTGCTTTGGGCGTCGGGCGTATTGTTCGCGGCGGCGTTTGTTGTACTGGTGCCGCTGGCGATCTGGATCTATACCTTGGTGTTTGCGTTTTCGTCACTGTGGTTTGCCCATTACTGCCTGGCCGCGTTGCAGGCGCTGCGCGCCGCAACGGCTGTGCAGCCCGGCTCAGGCGGCGTCGCTGTGCCAGCGTCGAACGCGACCGCGGCGCTGACATGGCCCGAGGAGCCGAAATCCGCATCACAGGGCTAACGCCATGCCAGCATTTGGTCTGATCATCATCGGCGACGAAATTCTCTCGGGCAAGCGCGCCGACAAGCACCTGCCAAAGGTGATTGAATTGCTCAAGGTACGCGGCTTGCAACTGGCATGGGCCGACTATGTTGGCGATTCCCCATCACGAATTACATCGACGTTGAAGCGCGCGTTCGCCAGTGGTGATATTGTGTTTTCAACCGGCGGAATTGGCGCAACGCCCGACGACCATACCCGCCAGTGCGCGGCTCGGGCGCTGGGCGTCGAATTGGCGTTGCATGGTGAGGCCGAGGCTCTGATTCGCCAGCGCATGCAAGACATTGCCAGAGAGCAGGCAACGGTCTACGAGCCCGATCACCCGGACAACATTCATCGGCTGAACATGGGCATGTTTCCCGTGGGCGCGAACATCATCCCTAACCCATTCAACAAGATTCCCGGTTTTTCTTGTGCTGGGGGAGGGTGCTGGGGGCATCTACTTCGTGCCCGGGTTTCCGGTCATGGCGTGGCCCATGATTGAATGGGTGCTTGACAAAGTGTATTCGCACCTGCACCGCAGCGCGGCCTGGGTAGAACGGTCGGTGGTGGTCTTTGGCGCAATGGAAGCCGCGCTGACGCCGTTGATGCAGGCGATCGAGCGCGATTTTCCTGCAGTCAAGGTGTTTAGCCTGCCCAGCGTCGACCATCCACAATATGGCCGCCACATTGAATTGGGTGTCAAGGGAGATCCGGTGCTGGCGGGTCCGGCCTACGCGGCCTTGCTCGCCGGGCTCAAACAGTTCAATGCCAGGCTTGGCCCCGAATTGGTGCAGAACTAACGGGCCAAAGTGGTGCACGTGAGAACTGCACCAAACTGGGGTGCTTCTTGGTCAACGGTGTGCCAGCGGCGAAAGATTGGCCAGCGGAAACGCGACTAACTCAGGGCAGAATAGAGGGTTGGATGATTTGGTCGGTCAGCGAGTGCTGGCACAAAAACTGCATTCAGTTCCATGTAACTTTTCAACAATGATTCAACCAGGAGTATTTGATGGCCAAGACCGTCGCTGACGTCATGAAGATGGTGAAAGACAACGAAGTCAAGTTTGTTGACTTCCGATTCACCGACACGCGTGGCAAAGAGCAGCATGTGAGCGTGCCTGTTTCCCATTTTGATGAAGACAAATTCAGTGCGGGCCACGCGTTTGACGGCTCATCGGTTGCTGGCTGGAAGGGCATCGAAGCGTCGGACATGCAACTGATGCCCGACCCGAACACGGCAAACATTGACCCGTTCTATGAAGAAACCACGATGTTCATGAGCTGTGACGTGGTCGAGCCCAGCGATGGCAAGGCCTACGATCGCGATCCGCGATCAATCGCACGGCGCGCCGAAGCCTATTTGAAGGCCTCGGGCATGGGCGACGCGGCCTACTTCGGTCCCGAGCCGGAGTTCTTCATTTTTGACGATGTGCGCTGGAATACCGATATGTCGGGCACCTTTTTCAAGATCGACGAATACGAGGCGCCGTGGAATTCGGGCAAGAAGGTCGAGGGCGGAAATCGTGGTCATCGCCCGACCGTCAAGGGCGGTTATTTCCCCGTGCCGCCGGTCGACAGCACGCAGGACATGCGTGCCGAAATGTCCCTGATCCTTGAATCTCTAGGTGTTCCGGTCGAGGTGTTCCACCATGAAGTGGCGGGCGCGGGCCAGAACGAGATCGGCACCAAGTTCAGCACTCTGGTGCAACGCGCCGACTGGACCCAAATTCTGAAATACGTGGTGCAGAACGTGGCCAATGCCTACGGCAAGACGGCGACGTTCATGCCAAAGCCCATTGTTGGCGACAACGGCTCTGGCATGCACGTGCACCAATCGATCTGGAAGGATGGCAAGAACCTGTTTGCCGGTGACGGGTATGCCGGGCTGTCCGATTTTGCCTTGTACTACGTTGGCGGCATCATCCGCCACGCACGCGCCCTGAATGCCATCACCAATCCCGGAACCAATAGTTACAAGCGCTTGGTGCCCGGCTATGAAGCACCAGTCAAACTGGCATATTCGGCGAAAAACCGCTCGGCTTCGATTCGGATTCCTTACGTGGCCAACCCGAAAGCGCGCCGTATCGAGGCGCGTTTTCCCGATCCACTGATGAACCCTTATCTGGGCTTTTCGGCGCTGATGATGGCCGGTCTGGATGGCGTCGAGAACAAGATCCACCCGGGCGAAGCGGCGTCCAAGGACCTCTACCACCTGCCCCCGGAGGAGGATGCCAAGGTGCCGACGGTTTGCCACAGTCTGGACCAGGCGCTTGACTGTCTCAATGCCGACCGCAGTTTCCTGACCAAGGGCGGTGTCTTTACCGACAGCATGCTCGACGCCTACATTGACCTGAAGATGGGCGAGGTTACCCGTTTGCGCATGGCCACGCACCCGATCGAGTTCGAAATGTACTATTCGCTATAAGCCCTGGCGATTGTGGTAAAAATGGACGGCACACGCCGTCCATTTTTTTGCAGCGCGCGCAGTTGCGACTCCGTTGCTGCGGGACCGGGATCATGCGAGGCCAGGCCCACGGTGGATCGGCATTTGGCGCATACTCGGATGCATGGCTCAGGCGATTCCTGTGGCGTATGAGAATTTCTATGAAATATGCATTGTTGATTCCCTTGGGGTTTGTTCTGACTCTGACCAGTGCTTTGGCCCAGGATCGGATCTACCGTTGTGGCAACGAGTACACCAACACGCTGCCCGACGCCAAGGCGCGTGGCTGCAAACTCATGGAAGGTGGCAATGTCACCGTGGTCCAGGGAACCCGACCGGCTTCCTCGGCGGCGCGGACCGCGCCTGCCTCTTCGGCGGCCATGCGGGTCGGTGCCGGCGATCAGAAATCGCGTGACTCCGACGCGCGTCAGATTCTGGGTTCAGAGCTAAAGAGGGCTGAAGCGCGTCACACCGAACTGCTGCGCGACTACAACAACGGCGAGCCGGAGAAGCGCGGTGACGAGGCGCGCAATCCCCAGAAGTATCAGGAGCGCATCAATGAGATCAAGGCTGCCATTGCGCGCAACGAAAGCGATATCGCCGGCATTCGCCGGGAACTCGATCGCATCGCGCCCGGCACTGCGGCAAAATAGACCGCTTGAACCAGCCAGTCCCCCTGCCGAGCGCGATTGACGTGTCGCTTGCCGACGCCGCGTCCGTTCGCTTCCAGTCGTTTGATCTTCTTGCCACGCTGGTGGCCGTGGTCAACCGCAGCGGGGATGTGTCTTTTGCCAACGCCGCGCTGGAGGATGCACTGGGACTGTCGCGGCGCAGCATTGTCGGTTCGAACTTTCCGCAAAGTTTTACCGAATCCGAACCGCTCAGGAGCGCATTGCAGGGGTTCGATGGCGATCAATTTTCGGCGCTGCGCTATGACGCCTGGCTGAAACGACTGAACCACGAACCGCTGCCCGTGCATGTGATCGTGACTCACACCGAGCGCGCTGACGAAATCATGGTCGAACTCCTGCCACTGGAGCTGCAGACACGTCAGGAACGGGAGGAACGTCTGGCCGAACAGGCCCAGGTCAACAAGGAACTGATCCGCAATCTGGCGCACGAGATCAGGAACCCCCTGGGCGGTATCCGCGGCGCAGCTCAGCTGCTGGAAATGGAGGTTCAATCACGCGGCCTCAAGGAGTACACCCAGGTCATCGTGCATGAGGCGGACCGGCTGCAGTCGCTGGTCGATCGGCTGCTCGCGCCGCATCGCGCGCAGCACCAGGTGGGCGATGTCAACATTCATGAAGTCTGCGAGCGTGTGCGCGCGCTGATTCTTGCCGAATTTGCACGCGGCCTGACTGTGGTGCGCGACTATGACACCTCGATTCCGGAGTTTCGGGGCGACCGCGAGCAGCTGATCCAGACCGTGCTCAACGTTGCGCGCAACGCCTGCCAGGCGTTGACCCAGGAGATGGCGCGAGGCTCGGCGCGCCTGACGCTTCGCACGCGAATCGCGCGGCAGACGACCCTGGGCAAGCAGCGCTACCGGTTGGCACTGGAATTGCATGTCATTGACAACGGTCCGGGTGTGCCTGAATCCATCAAGGACCGGATTTTCTATCCACTGGTATCGGGCACGCCAGACGGCTCCGGGTTGGGACTGACCCTGGCCCAGACGTTTGTGCAGCAGCACCATGGATTGATCGAATGCGACAGTGTGCCCGGGCACACGGATTTCAGGATATTGATACCACTTCCTTAATGGTGCAAACGACGATGAAGCCGATTTGGATCGTAGATGATGACCAGTCCATCCGTTTTGTGCTGGAAAAGGCCTTGCTGCGTGAAAACCTGCCGACGCGCAGTTTCACCAACGCGCGTGACGTCATCAACGCGCTGGCGCAGGCCAGCGACGACGAGGCGCCACAGATTCTGGTCAGCGACATCCGCATGCCAGGCGGATCGGGCTTGGACCTGCTGGCCAAGGTCAAGGAGAAATATCCGGCGCTTCCGGTCATCATCATGACCGCGTACTCAGACCTGGACAGCGCGGTGTCTGCATTTCAGGGCGGCGCTTTCGAGTACTTGCCCAAGCCTTTCGATTTGCCCAAAGCGGTTGAACTGATACGCCGCGCGGTGGAGGAGAGCCAGCGCGAGGAAGTGTCCGAGCAGGACACCGCGCAAACGCCGGAAATGATGGGTCAGGCGCCGGCGATGCAGGATGTCTTTCGCGCCATCGGGCGTCTCAGCCAGAGCAACGCGACGGTGCTGATAACCGGCGAGTCCGGCTCTGGCAAGGAACTGGTGGCGCGCGCCCTGCACCGGCATTCGCTGCGAGGCGAACTCGGCAGCAAGGGCCCGTTTGTAGCGATCAACACGGCGGCCATCCCCAAGGATCTGCTCGAATCCGAGCTGTTCGGGCATGAGCGCGGCGCTTTCACCGGCGCCCAGGGCATGCGCCGGGGCCGCTTTGAACAGGCGGACGGCGGCACCCTGTTTCTTGACGAGATCGGGGACATGCCTTTTGACCTGCAGACGCGGCTGCTGCGTGTGCTCAGTGATGGGCACTTCTACCGGGTGGGTGGCCACAATGCGGTCAAAACCAACGTGCGCGTGATTGCCGCCACGCATCAAAACCTGGAGCAGCGTGTCAAGGACGGCGCCTTTCGCGAGGACTTGTTTCATCGCCTCAATGTGATTCGGTTACAGCTTCCGGCCCTGCGCGATCGTCCCGAGGATGTGCCCTTGCTGACGCGTCACTTTCTGCAGCGCAGCGCGCTACAACTCGGTGTGGAGGGCAAGCGCATTTCGGATGCGGCGCTGCGCTGGCTGAGCAAATTCAGCTTTCCCGGTAACGTGCGCCAGCTGGAAAATATTTGTCATTGGCTGACCGTGATGACGCCTGCGCAACTGATCGAGTCCAAGGATCTGCCGCCTGAAATCGGGGTCCGGGCCGCGGGCCACCTCGACAGCGCGACCAGCGCCGTGTTGGTGCCTGAGACCGTAGCGCACGAGGAGCGCCCGGGCGTTGTGCCTTCCTCCTCGCCCGAGCAGACGAGTTCGCACGCTGGCGCTGCCGACTGGGAGCTCGGTCTGGCCACCCATGCGCAGGCTTTGCTGGCAGGGGGTGAGCGCAACATTTGGGACATTCTGAGTCGCCGTTTTGAAGCGCGCCTGATCCTCGAAGCTCTGGCGGCGACGCGCGGACGGCGCATCGAGGCGGCGCAAAAGCTCGGTATCGGGCGCAACACCATCACGCGCAAGATCCAGGAGCTTGGTTTGGAGTAAATCGGCCTGAAACGTCCGTCAATCAAGCATACAAAGCTACTTAAACAATAGCAACTAAGGCGCTGTCGGGACCAGGTCCAACGTCAACAGCACCGGCGCGTGATCGCTGGGCCGTTCGTTGGAGCGTGGGCTCCGGTCGATGCTGCAGGAGCGCACCAGCGGTCTGAGCGCGTCGCTGACCAGAATGTGGTCGATGCGCAGACCGCGGTTGCGGCGAAAGCCACCGTCGCGGTAGTCCCACCATGAGTAGCTCTTTGGCGGTTGCGCAAACAGCCTGAACGCATCATGCAGCCCGAGTGCGATCAGGGCGCGCAACTGGTAGCGCTCCTCCTCGGTGCAGTGAATCGTCTCGTGCAGTCCGACCGGGTCCCAGACGTCAGCGTCGTCGAAGGTGATGTTGTAGTCGCCCATCAGCACCAGCCAGGGTGACTTGGCGAGTTCTTCGCGCACCCAGTTGCGCAACGCGCGAAGCCAACTCATCTTGTATTCGAACTTCTCGCTTCCCGGCTCCTGCCCGTTGGGGAAATAGCCGCCAATCACGCGCACCCCGGACACGTCGGCGCTGATAACACGCGCCATCTCGTCGGCAAAGCCGGGAATGTTGCGCACGACGCCAGTAGCGCTCTGGTGCGAGAGCAGGGCGACTCCGTTGTAGGTTTTCTGACCGAAGCACTGGGCGTGATAACCGGCCTGTTGCAGGACCTGAAACGGGAACTTGTCGTCCGCCATCTTGAGTTCTTGCAGCACCAATACGTCGACCGGATTGGCCTGCAGCCAGGCCAGCACCTGGGGCAGGCGCACGCCAAGCGAGTTCACATTCCAGGTGGCGAACTTCATCGAAGCTGACTCGCGAAGGAAGGTGGCCAATCGCGGCACAAATCAGGCCGCGAGCAATTTTTCAAAGTGCATTCTCCCGCTCGAATTGGTCATGAGAATCAGGGCGCTGCCGGGCTGGATCAGGTGATCGTCGGGTGGGTTGAACACCCATTGCCCTTGCTCGTGCGCCGCCATCAGAATGTAGTCTTTGGAACGCGGTGCCAGGTCCTGCAGCGGCCGGGCCACGAAGTCCGCAGGCACCACCACTTCTTCCACGCGCAGCCCGTCATCGCTGCGCAACATCTGGTCCATGAAATTGACGGCATGGGGGCGCAGCATCGCCGAGGCAATGCGCATGCCGCCGGTGAAATCAGGCGACACCACCTCGTCGGCACCAGCCCGGCGCGCCTTGTTGATGTTATGCACGTCGTGCACGCGGGCCACGACCCTGACCTTGGGGTTGAGCAACTTCACCGACAGCGACACCATCAGGTTGTGGCTGTCGTCGCCCGTGACGGCAAACACGCCGGCCGCGTGCATGATTCCTGCCGCGCGCAACGCCTCATCGTCGGCCGCATCGGCATGCAGGTACGGTGTGTCCGGGTGCTGGGTCAACCAGTTGTCCAGCGCCTCCTGATTGATTTCGACCATCACCAGCGTGCGCCGGGTCTTGATCAGTTCATGGGCTACATTGGTGCCCACTCGCCCCATGCCACACACGATGTAATGGCCATTGAGCCTGGCGATTTTCTTGTCCATACGTTTCTTCCTCCGGGCAGCGTTCAGATCCGACTCGAGCAGCAGTGCTACAAACGTTGAAAACAGGTAGCTCATGGTGCCAATCCCGACGACGGCGATGAACACCGTGAACAGGCGCCCCATGGGGTGCTGACTCAGGTCGATGACTTCGGCGTAGCCGATCGTGGCCACCGTGATGAACGTCATGTAGAAGCTGTCGACCCAGCTCGCCGATTCACCGCCCAGGTGCTTGTACCCAAGCGTGCCGATCACGTGAATCAACACCAGCAGAAACGCGCCGTGCATCAGGGCCGTGAAGTGCGTTCCCCGCGTGATCTTCCTGAAATTGCTTTCCACCTGTGCTCTGTCAATGAAATTGTCGTCTAACGCCCGTCTTGCCTGCGTGAACAGCTATCAAATATGTATCGCTGCGAGCCCTCCGACGAGCACACCGATGCCCCCGGCGACGAACATTGCGACTTCGAGCCACTTCTTTTTGGTGAGCAAAGCGATCGCTGCCAGCGCGATGGAAACCTGCAGCACGGTCGTTGCCTGCGCCCACCGGTGATGCTGGTGCATTTGCTCATCGCTTTGCTTGTCCCATTGCGTTGCCTCGAGCTCGAGCTTGTCGGCCACCGTCTTGATGTCGTTTTTTTCCTTCTCGTAGCGTTCGACTTTGGCCTGATACAGGGCTTTCTTGTCCTCGCCAGCGAGGTCGCGCGCAAGCTCGGCGAGTGACTGCTTGGTGCTCTTGGACTGGAAGTAATTCCACTGGTTCGAGGCTTCAGTTTTCTTGATCGCCGCGTTGTTCTTGTACAGACCCGCATTGGCCTGCGTGGCACCGCCCATGTAGCCGAACAGCGCCCCAATGGTGGCAATGATGGCGGTAAACAACGCAATTTGGTTGATCATGCCGCCGTGTTCGCCATGCGCCCCACCGTGGCCGCCTTGCTGCGCATGTTCAATCTCGTGATCGTGCGGGCCGTGTACGTGAAAACCGTGTCCTGACATCTCAGACTCCTGCGTTCCTGCGATAGGTGACAAAACTGAACTTTAGCCCGGTGCCAGAGACCTGGTCCTGGCGCCCGACTTCGCGCCATTCGGGCCCGAATGGCGGGGCATAGGCATCGCCTTCGAATGCCGCGTCTATTTCGGTCACCACGGCGGTGCTCGCCAGCGGCAACGCCTGGGCGTAGATCTGGGCCCCGCCAATGACCCAGACATCGCTTTGGGGCGGGCACAAGCGGCAAGCCTCTTCAAGTGAATGTGCAACCTGCGCGCCCGCTGCCTGCCACGCTGTTTGACGCGTGACGACGATGTTGAGCCGCTGCGGCAGTGGGCGAAATCTCTCGGGCAACGAATCCCAGGTGTTGCGCCCCATGATCACCGGGTGGCCAACGGTGGTGCGCTTGAAGTGCGCCATGTCCTCGGGCAAATGCCAGGGCAGGGTGCCGTCCTTGCCAATCACGCCATTGGCCGAGCGGGCGAAGACAAGATTGAGCTTCAAGGCAGGTTTGCGGGCGTTTGCCGCAGCGTGGCCGGGACTGATTTGGACCTATAGCGAGGCGGCAGCAGCACCGCTGCAATCGCCGCCATGACGAACGCCATGGCAGCAAAATCCTGCCAGCGCGGCCACTCGCCCAGCAGCAGCGGGGCGCTCAGCGTGCCGATCATCGGCACCGCCATCAGGCTCATGGCGCTCGTCGCCGGTGGCAGCCCGCGTGCCAGACCAAACCAGATGATCTGGGCAAAGCCATAGTTGATGAGCACGCCATAGGCCAGACTGGCCCAGGTTTCGGGCGCCAGGTGAAACGTCGGTACCGGTTCCATCGTTGCGGCGAGCAGCCACAGACACGCCGCAGCCAGCGCCATCATCCAGACGGTCAGCGCTTCAACCGGAAGCGTCAGTGTTGCGCGGCGCATCATGAGTGTGCCAATGGCCCAGAGCAGGGCCGCGATTTCCATCCAGAGTACGCCCAAGGGGTGTCCGGCCAGGCTGGTGAATTCGTCGGAAATCAGCAAGCCAATGGCCAGTGCGACGGCCAGTGCGGCAAACGCCACGCGACGTGTGAGACGTTCGCCTAGCAGGACCACGCTGATGAGCACGGTCCAGATCGGCATCGTGAAGCCCAAAATGGCGGCACGGCCCGAGGCAAGTTCCTTGACGCCGAGAATTGACATCGTATGCCAGCCCAGCATATTGGGCAGACCCAGCGCGACGATGCTGCGCCACTGCGAGCCCTTTGGAGTCATGCAAATCCCGCGCTGGCGGTAGAACAAGTAGAGCCAAAGGGCGCCGCCAGACATCGTCAGCGCCCGAAAATACAGCGGCGTTAGCTCGCGCAACGAAAGCTTCATCATCGGCCAGTTCACGCCCCACATCAGGGTCAGCGCCACCAGTGCCCACAGTTGTCGGCGGTTGATCATGCTCGGGCCACGCTAGACCGCCACCGCGGCCTTGATCGCCGGGTGACTTTCGTAGTTCAACATCTCGAAGTCTTCGAGTTGGTAGTCGAATATGGATTCGGGTTCACGCTTGATCTGCAGTGTCGGGTATGCCATCGGCGCACGGGAGAGCTGCAGGGCAACCTGCTCGCTGTGGTTGCTGTAGATGTGACAGTCGCCGCCGGTCCAGATGAACTCACCGGGCTCCAGATCGCACTGCTGCGCGACCATGTGCGTGAGCAAGGCGTAGCTCGCGATGTTGAATGGCACGCCCAAAAAAATGTCGGCGCTGCGCTGATAGAGCTGGCAACTCAGTTTGCCCTTGCCATCGGGCGCGGTTGCCGGGGCGACGTAGAACTGGAAGAAGGCGTGACAGGGCATGAGTGCCATCTTGCTCAATTCGGCGACGTTCCAGGCGCTGACGATGATGCGTCGCGAGTCCGGGTTGGTCTTGAGCGAGCGTATAACCTCGGCGATCTGGTCGATATGCCCGCCCCCGGGCGTGGGCCAACTGCGCCACTGCACGCCGTAAATCGGACCGAGATCACCGTCCGGGCCAGCCCATTCGTCCCAGATCGACACACCGCGCTCCTTGAGCCAGTTGTTGTCGCTGGAGCCGCGCAGGAACCAGAGCAATTCCAAAATAATCGACCGCAGATGCACCTTCTTCGTCGTCACCAGCGGGAAACCATCGCCCAGATCAAAGCGCATCTGGTAGCCAAAGACACTCTTGGTGCCGGTTCCCGTGCGATCGGCCTTGAATACGCCGTGCTCGTTGACATGGCGCAGAAAATCCTCGTATTGGGAGCGAACGCAGGCGGGCTTCATTTCATCCGGGCAGGGTGCATGGGGGGGAATTATGCTTTCAATCCCGGCTTGCCGAAAAAACCACCAAAGTGGGATACTCGTGGCCAGGCAGGTTGCCGAAGTCGGCATGCGCGCTCAATGGTTGGCGCATGGGTCATCAAAGGGGAAAAGAGCATGAAGATATACCTTGGTTTGATTTGGCGTGTTGCGTTTGCCGCGGGCGTATTGTCGCTGGCAAGCGCTTGCGTGGAGACGCTGCCCAAAGCCAATAACGCGCCTGCAGGCGCAACCGCGACCCAGGCGCCCGAGCCAGCGTCCGCCAAGCCAGCGGGTCCAAGCTTTGGCAATCCGTCGCCGACCGCGGGCAGTTCGACCTCGGCCAAGGCCAACGCGGCTGCCGATGCCGCAAGCTACAAGGAAGTAGCTTACAAGAACCAGAGCAAGAAGGGCCCGGCGCTGGTGGTCATTCCAGGCGAAATCAAGAGCAGCCACGCGACGTTCACGCAAAAATTCACAGCCAACAATATTGCCGACTTTGCCGAACTCGAGTTGTCCAATGCCAACTTTACCGTGCTTGAGCGCGCCAACCTGGGCAACCTGCTCAACGAGATCACGCTGGCGTACAACCTGGGCAACGTGGCGGCCGCACGCAAATCGATGGCCGCGGGCAAACTCAAGACAACCAAATGGGTGGTCAAGTTTGACATTCTCAAGGCCGAGCAGATCGCCGCCAATACCCAGGGCTTTGACGGAAGAGCGATTGGCAACCTGATTGGCATCGTGGGCGGCGGCAAGGCCGGGGCTGCGGGCAGCACAGTGGTCGGTTCCGTCAAGACCAGCGAGGCGACCGGCGTCTGGTTGATTGGTATGCGCTACAAGATCATGAATGCGAACACGACGGCCCAGGTCGCGCAGGGTTACAAGGAATTGAAGATGGAAGTGGGTGCCACCGAAACCAGCGTGATGGGTTTCTCGCAGGGCGCCAAGGGTGGTGTCGGTCTCGATACCATGGTGCAGCGTCTGGTGCAGACTGCGGTCTGGGACATTGACGCCAAGTACAAGTAAGTCATACGCCGGTGCCGTCGCGCGGACTAAAGCGCACCGCGCCCCCGCTGGCTTTCAAAGTAGACCACCTTGCGCGCACGCTGCACATCGCCCAGCGGCCGATGCGCCGCCAGTGCCTGCCACGGATCAAACGCCGAGGCTTCCACCTCGCTTAGCAACTGCACGGCCTCAGATGAAGTGCTGTCCTGCCTGGGCAAGGTGAGCCGCGCCACCGTGCTGTAGGGGCTGGACCAGTTGACACTGGCGTCTTCAATCGGCGTCAGCGCCTCGCTGACAAAAGGCTGCAACTGCAAATCCCACTGTAGATCCTGGCGCGCCAGGCGGGCTGCGAAGTCGGCACCCCAATCGGCGTTGGCCCCAGGCGTGGCCGTGCCGTTGCTGGTCGCGGGAAGCAGCCGCACGCGTACCGCAAAGGCACCGCAGGCCATCGGCACGGCGCTATAAAGTGTCTCGGTGGCAAAGCCGCCAAACGGCTTGCCGACGGTCTTGAGCATCTTGAGCAGGCGCGCCGGACCACCGAACAGGCCGTAGCGCTGCAGCAGATACTTCAGCAAGGCAGAGTTGCCCTTGGCAGCAGCGGCCACAAAATCAACAAACTCGCCGCTCTTGGGAAAGCCAAACACTTCCTGGTTGATGAGCGTGAAGTCCTGGCTTTTGGCCGCGCCATTGCCCAGCGCCGAATCGCCCTGCACGCCGAACACGCGAATCGCAAAGCCCCGAATATCGGGCCGGTGGTCTGGTGCGCGGTCCAGTCCGCCATTGGACAGTCGCACCCACAACTCAAACTTCGCCGGCGTGGCAAACAAACCCTGGCGGGCGAAATCAGGCAGGCCCGATAGCACTTCCAGGCGACCCCTTGCCGCAGTGAGTTGTTTACGGTGCAGCGCGCGGCCAGCGCCGTACTTCTGCGACTTGCGCGCCTGGATCGCAGCAAATTGCCGCGCGTAGCCGGCAAAACGCTGCGCCTCATCGGCGCCGATTTGCTCTTGCCATGCTGTGCTGGGAGTCAGGTCTTGTTTCATGCAACGGTTTCTCCTCAAAGGGAGTTTGCATGGTACTGGAATGCGCTTATCCCTGTGCGCGGGGACGTGTCTTGCGCAATGACCTTTGTGCATCGAGCATTTGACCCTCGCCGAGCCAACGGGCAAACTCCTCGGGAGTCTCCAGAGTGATGCGACCCAGTGCGCAAGAGCGAAAGTCGTAGATGAGGATTTCAGCTGCCTTTTGAAGATTCACACGTCGGCCGCCTTGTAGCGCGCCGCGTCTGCGGCCGATCGCCTCGAGCAATGCGTCGGGCGGCACGCCAGCGACAGCGTCGATCCCAAAGCGGTCCTGCAGGCGCGACGGATAGTCGGCCCTCAGGTATTCGAGCAACTCCAGCGCAACTTCCTCCTCGTCAAACGCATTGCGGCCGATGGCGCCGCTGGCTGCCAGGTTGAAGCCACTTCTGGCAACGATGATGCGCGGCCACAAGATTCCCGGGGTGTCGTAAAGGTAGAAATCGTCGGCCAGGCTGATTCGCTGCTCGATTCTGGTGATCCCGGCCTCGTCGCCGGTCTTGGCTGCGCGCTTGCCTGTGAGCGTGTTGATGAGGGTTGACTTGCCCACATTCGGAATGCCGCAAATCAGCACACGCATCGGCTTGACCATCCCGCCGCGTCCGGGCGCGAGTTCGAAACACGCCTGCCTTAGCGCGCGCGCGGGCGTCGCCACGCTGGCGTCGAGGGCCAGGGCGCGGGTCGTGTTCTGCGCGTTGTAGTGCTCCAGCCACAAGGCCGTGCGCTCGGCGTCGGCCAGATCCTGCTTGTTCAGAACCTTCAGCGTTGGCTTGCCCGCGCACAGCGCAGCGAGCATCGGGTTCGCACTGGATCCGGGCAGGCGTGCGTCGAGCAATTCGATCACGACATCAATGTTTTTGAGTCGCTCCTCAATGGCCTTTTTGGTCAGATGCATATGACCGGGAAACCACTGGATCGCCATAGCTGCTTCACACTCCTGTTGCGCACTCAGGCGACTGAACTCGCCTGGACGATTGCATTATGGGTCATGGCAAGCTCCGCTGCGGGCGCAGGATAAACTGCCTACCATTGTGTTCACAGCGAGCCCGCACATGACCGCCGAAGAAATCGTCAGCCTGTTCAATCAGAATCGGCCAGCTTGCGTGCAGACGCTGCAAGGAACGGTGCTGGAATTCCTGCCCGAGCAAGACCAGCTCCGGATGTGCTTTGAGCCTGGTTTGCATTGCTGTCACTCAACCGACATCGTGCAAGGCGGCTACATCACAGCCATGCTCGATGCCGCCATGGCTCACGTGACGATTGCCAAGGAAAATTTTGGTGTCACCGTATCGTCCATTGACATCAACGTGAGCTTTCTTCGGCCGCTGCGCGCCGGGCCTTGCACGGCGGTTGGTTCGATTGTCAAACTCGGCCGCTCGGTGGGCTATCTGCGTGCAGAGCTGTTCAATGCCAAGGGTGAACTCGCGGCTAGCGCCACCTCGTCGGCCTATCTGAGCCGTCACGCCAAATAGCGCGCCGCCCCGGTCGGGGGCGCCAGGCCAGCCTACTCAGTGACGGGCCCGCGCAGCGTCTTGGTCTCGGAGCGCCGGATTTTGGCCGCCTTTGTTCGGTTTCGGGACGCCAGGCTTGGCTTGGTTGCGCGCCGTTTCCTCGGCGGCACAGCGACCCGGTTCACCAGTTCGTGCAGGCGGCGCAGGGCCGCCTGACGGTTCAGATCCTGGGTTCGGTGCTGCTGCGCCTTGATCACCAGCACACCGGCCTTGCTGATGCGCCGGTCGGTCAGGGCGAGCAGGCGCAATTTGAGGTCTTCGGGCAGGCTCGAGGCCGCAATATCAAAGCGCAGATGAACCGCGCTGGAGACCTTGTTCACGTTCTGGCCACCCGCGCCCTGGGCGCGAATGGCCGTCAGTTCAATCTCGCTGTCGTCGATTTCTAGTGGCTGCGCTGCGCCGTCTTGCGCTGACGAAGTTGTGCTCACGTTTGGGTTCGCGCCTCACACACCCGGATCAGACAGGTAGCGCGCAACAAAGGCGCCCACATCCTCAGCTTGCAGCGGCAGCCAGACCGTGTGGCCGCTGCCCGGCGCGACGGTGATGGGCTGCGCCTCGCTGTCCTCCATTCGGGTCAGTGACAGACTGCGATTGCCCCCGGGTTGAATCAGCTCCAGATGGTCGCCGACGGCAAAACGGTTCTTGACCCTGACTTCAGCCAGCGCACGCGTGGGGTCATACGAGCAAACGTCGCCGACATAGAGGCTGCGGCCCGATTCGGAATGACCACGCAGGTAATTTTGCGTCTCCTGGGGCGAATGGCGTTGAAAAAATCCGGAGGTGTAGCCCCGATTCGCCAGTCCTTCGAGTCCTGCGAGCAGGCCCGGGTCGAGTTCCCGTCCCGCGACCGCGTCGTCGATCGCCTGGCGGTAGTTTTGCACGGTGCGCGCCACGTAATAAGGGCTTTTGGTACGCCCTTCGATTTTGAGCGAGTCCACGCCGATGTCCACCAGCCGTTTGACGTGCTCGATGGCACGCAAGTCCTTCGAGTTCATCACGTACGTGCCGTGCTCATCCTCTTCGATCGGCATGAACTCGCCCGCACGCTTGCCTTCCTCGATGACATAGACGTCGCCAGCGGCGTCCTCGGCGGCGGGCTTGACCTTGTAATCCCAGCGACACGCGTTGGTGCAAGTGCCTTGATTGGCGTCACGGTGGTTGAAGTAACCCGAGAGCAGGCAGCGACCGGAATACGCCACACACAGTGCGCCGTGCACAAACACTTCGATCTCGGTGTCCGGGCATTGCTGGCGAATCTGCGCGACCTGGTCGAGCGAGAGTTCGCGCGAGAGAATGACACGGCGGATGCCCACACCGTGCCAGAAACGCACGGCGGCGGAATTGACCGTGTTGGCCTGTACCGAGAGGTGAATTTCGATTTCCGGCCAGGTCTCGCGCACCATCATGATCAGGCCCGGGTCGGACATGATCATGGCGTCGGGTCGCAGCGCGATCACTGGCGCCATGTTTTGCAGGTAGTTCCTGATCTTGTTGTCGTGCGGGAAGATGTTGGACACCAGATAGAACTTGCCCCCCGCAGCGTGGGCATGATCGATTCCGCGCTGGAGCACCTCAACGTCGCTGAAGTCGTTGTTGCGCACACGCAGTGAATAACGTGGTTGCCCCGCATAGATGGCGTTCGCGCCGAAGGCGAAAGCGGTCTCGAGCATCTTGAGCGAGCCCGCCGGTGCCAGCAGCTCAGGTGATTTCACGGTCATGGGGCAATTATCGGCGCTGTCCGGTCGCGGACAGGGCGCACGGCATGCGTGCCGCACAATGGGGCGACCCGTGAAAACAAAATATTTTGCCCAACTGGTCGCTCTCTCGGCGCTTTGGGGCGCTTCGTTCATGCTGATTCGCATCGCCAGCCCGGTGCTCGGCCCGAGCGTGCTGGCGGCCTTGCGTATCGGCGTGGCGACGCTGACCCTGGCCGTGCTGATGCGCCTGCTCGGGCAGCGCTGGCCGCGCCAGCACTGGCGTGAACTTGCCTTGCTTGGTTTGCTGTCGGTCGCGTTGCCGTTCCTGCTGTTTGCCTGGGCCGCGCTGCATCTGCCCGCAGGTTACAGCGCCTTGCTCAACACGACGGCGGTGGTGTTTGGCATCTTCGCGGCCGCGGCACTGAAGGAAGACGCCTTGACCACGCGCAAACTCGTGGGCTGCGGCTTTGGTTTCGCCGGGGTCGCGCTGATCGTCGGTCTCGGTCCGGTTGATCTCTCTCCCAAGGTCGTGCTTGCTGCGCTGGCGTGTACCGTCGCTTCGGCCTGTTACGGGATATCGACGCCGTTGATGAAGCGCGCGCTGGGCCGCATGCAGCCGCTTGAGATTGCCGCGGGCATCCACGCAGTTTCATTCGTGATGCTGCTGCCCGGCGCGGTGTGGAGCGCTTCTGAAGCTCACTTTACCTCGGGCGCTCTGGCCGCGGTTGCCGTCATGGGCGTGGTGACATCGGGCATGGCTTACTGGGTGCACATTCGCATCCTGGCACACGTCTCGCCGGTGGCCGCCATGAGTCCAACCTTCATGATTCCTGTTTTTGGTGTCACCTGGGGCCACCTGTTTCTTGGCGAACAATTAAGCAGCGGCATTTACATCGGCGGTGCCATGGTGTTGCTGGCCAGCGCCTTGGTCACCGGATTTCGGCCTTGGCGCAAATGGCTCGACGCGGTGGACGCCAAGCTCTGACCGTTCGACCCGATCGTGCTACAAAATCAGTAGCTTCCCACGCTTTGAACACGGGCGTTTCAAACCTATTTGACACTAGATTGAGGCTGGGATTGGAGCCAGCGC
The DNA here is from genome assembly GCA_963844495.1 of uncultured Pseudomonadota bacterium. Lineage (GTDB taxonomy): Bacteria > Pseudomonadota > Gammaproteobacteria > Burkholderiales > Burkholderiaceae_C > Rhodoferax. The sequence goes on along the minus strand of CAWJOT010000001.1, from coordinate 23,037 downwards.
GGGCACCACGTCGGCGCACTGGGCGCGTTGGCGCAGCGCATGCTCCATCACCACCAGCGCCAGCATAGCCTCAGCAATCGGCGTGGCACGGATGCCAACACACGGGTCGTGCCGCCCCTTGGTCACGACCTGCGTCGACTGACCATGCACATCGATTGACTCTCGTGGCGTGAGGATCGAACTGGCCGGTTTGACGGCAATCGACACTTCAAGATCCTGCCCGCTGGAAATGCCACCGAGCACGCCCCCGGCGTTGTTCGAGCGAAAACCTTGCGGTGACAGCGCGTCGCCGTGCGTGCTGCCACGCTGCACCACGCTGGCAAAGCCCGCCCCGATCTCCACGCCTTTCACAGCATTGATGCCCATCATGGCGTAGGCGATGTCCGCATCAAGCTTGTCAAACAGCGGCTCACCCAGCCCTACCGGCACGTTCGACGCGCTGACGCGAATGCGCGCGCCGCACGAGTCACCCGACTTGCGCAGCGCCTCAAGATACGTTTCGAGCGCCGACACGTCGGCAACCGGCGCAAAGAACGGGTTGTTCGGCACAAAGTCCCAGGACTCAAACGCAATCGGCAATTCGCCCATCTGCGTCATGCAGCCGCGAAATACCGTGCCGTATTTCTCAAACAGCCACTTTCTGGCAATTGCACCGGCTGCCACCATCGGTGCCGTCAAGCGTGCGCTGGAGCGGCCCCCACCACGCGGATCACGCAGGCCGTACTTCTGGAAGTACGTGTAGTCGGCGTGCCCGGGCCGAAAGGTCTGCACGATGTCGGCGTAATCCTTGCTGCGCTGGTCGGTGTTGCGGATCAGCAGGCAGATCGGTGTGCCCGTGGTTTTGCCTTCATAGACGCCACTGAGAATTTCGACCACATCGGGCTCGTTGCGCTGAGTCACGAACTTCGAAGTGCCGGGGCGGCGTCGGTCCAGATCACCCTGGATATCGGCTGCGCTCAGCAACAGCCCGGGCGGGCAGCCATCAATCACGCAGCCAATGGCCGGGCCATGCGATTCACCAAAATTGGTGACCGCGAACAGGTTTCCGAAGGTGTTGCCGCTCATGGCGGAAGATTATCCCAGACCGAAGGAAGGGCGGATCGATGCCGGAAGCCGGGACTGGATAATGCAAATCCTTGTGCAATTTAAAGGAAAACCATGCCCGGCTATTCCGACCCCGGTTTTGATACTTTGGCCTTGCACGCCGGTGCTGCGCCCGATCCGGCCACCGGCGCGCGTGCGGTGCCGATTCATCTCACGACCTCGTTCGTGTTCGAATCGAGCGAGCACGCGGCTTCGCTGTTCAACCTGGAGCGCGCCGGGCATGTCTATTCGCGCATCAGCAACCCGACCAACGCGGTGCTGGAGCAGCGCGTCTCGGCGCTCGAAGGCGGCATTGGCGCCATCAGCACGGCCAGCGGGCAGGCCGCGCTGCACCTGAGCATTGCGACCCTGATGGGCGCGGGCTCGCATATCGTTGCCAGCACTGCGCTGTATGGCGGCTCGCAGAATCTGTTGCATTACACGCTGCGCCGCTTTGGCATCGACACGAGCTTTGTCAAGCCTGGTGACATTGACGGCTGGCGCGCCGCGGTGCGGCCCAATACCAAACTGTTCTTTGGTGAAACCGTGGGCAACCCGGGGCTCGATGTGCTTGACATCGCCACCGTCTCCGGCATTGCCCATGACGTCGGCGTGCCCCTGCTGGTCGATTCGACGCTGACCTCGCCCTGGCTGATCCGGCCGTTTGAGCACGGCGCCGATCTGGTGTACCACTCGGCGACCAAATTCCTCAGCGGCCACGGCACGGTGATTGGCGGCATTGTGGTCGACTCAGGCAACTTCGACTGGGACAAATCGGGCAAATTCCCCGAACTCACGACTGCCTACGAAGGCTTTCACAACATGGTGTTCAGCGAGGAGTCGACGGTCGGCGCCTTCCTGCTGCGGGCGCGGCGCGAGGGATTGCGCGACTTTGGCGCGTGCCTGAGTCCGCATTCGGCGTGGCTGATCCTGCAGGGCATCGAGACACTGCCTCTGCGCATGCAGCGGCACATGAGCAACACGGCCCGCGTGGTCGAATTCCTGGCCGCTCAACCGCTGGTGGCGCGGGTCGGACATCCGTTGCTCTCAGGCCACCCGGATCATGGGCTGGCGCAGAAGCTGCTGCCGCGCGGCGCGGGTTCGGTGTTCAGTTTCGACCTCAAGGGCAGCCGCGAACAGGGCAAGGCTTTTGTCGAGGCTCTGCGCCTGTTCAGCCACCTGGCCAATGTGGGTGACTGCCGCAGCCTGGTGATTCACCCGGCGAGCACAACGCACTTTCGCATGAGCGACGAGGCGCTTGCAGCGGGCGGTATCACGCAGGGCACGATCCGCTTGTCGATTGGGCTGGAGGACCCCGATGATTTGATCGACGATCTGCGCCACGCCTTGAAAAGGGCAGCAAAGGCGGGTGCCTGATGGAAATCGTCGTCAAAGGCCAGCGCGCCTACTGCTACACCGGCGGTAAACCGTTCGATGCTGGCAAACCCAGCGTCATTCTGATTCACGGCGTCCTCAACGACCACAGTGTCTGGATCCTGCAAAGCCGCTATCTGGCGCACCACGGCTACAACGTTCTCGCAGTCGATCTTCCGGGTTATTGCCGCAGCGCCGGTGCGCCACCGGCGAGCGTGGAAGACGGCGCTGACTTCGTGATCGCCGTGATGGACGCGTTGGGATTGGAGCAGGCCGCTCTGGTTGGCCACAGTTTTGGTTCGCTGATCGCGCTCGAAGCCGCGGCGCGACTGGGCGGGCGGGTGAACCGGCTGGTGCTGGTCGGTACTGCATTTCCGATGAAGGTCTCACCCGCGCTACTCGATGCGTCGCGCGAGTCGCCACTGAAGGCGCTCGAAATGATGAACGTTTTTTCGCGCTCGACGCTGGCGCCACCGCCATCGGCGCTGGGTCCAGGCACCTGGGTTTACGGGGCGTCGATGGCGCTGGGCCGACGCGTGCTCAACAGCGCGCATCGGGTCAACGCCTTGCACGCCGGTTTTAAGGCGTGCGACAGCTACATCAATGGCGAAGTGGCGATGGCGCAGGTGCGCTGCCCGGTGCTGTTTGTGCTTGGCAGCGTGGACCAGATGACGCCTGTGCATGCTGCGCAAACGCTGATCAGGGCGGCACCCAATGCGCGCGTGGTCTATTTGCCCGGCGGCCACCACCAGATGACCGAGACGCCCGAACCGATGCTCGGCGCGTTAAGCGAGTTCCTGCAGGGTACCTGAGCGGTCCTTGGACTGCTACGCTATTTATAGCGCATCACGCATGAGCAGAGCGCGCCAGCGGGCGTTTTCCCATAAATTGTTGGTGGTCGCACCGGCCTGCAGCAACAGCGCGTCGAGCAGCGGTGCTAGCGCCGTGGTTTCGGGATCGGCCAGCAGCACGTAGCGTCCGGCCTGCTCGGTGGATTCCTCGTGCAGCAGGCCGATCCAGTCCAGCGCTGTCAAGGATTCGAGAACAGGTTCAATTTCAACCGAGTCCAGCCGCAGCGCCGCGCAGAGTTGCTCGATCGTTAATCCCTTCTCGATCGTGCTGCGAACCCGGTGCAGTTGTTGCAGGATTTCCAGCGCGAACCGGAACTGCATGCCGTGCGCGTGAGAGCGGCGTTCGATGCCGCCCAGCAGCCCTGGCAAATAGGCGGCAATGACCGCGCCGAGCAGCACTATGACCCAGGCCACGTAGATCCAGACCAGCAGTATGGGCACCGTCGCGAACGCGCCGTAGACCACCGAATAGGTCGGTACCTTGCTCAGATACACGGCCAGCAGCTTCTTGGCAATTTCAAAGCCTGCCGATACAAACAGGCCACCGATCCAGGCGTGACTCCACCGAACCCGCGTGTTGGGCACGTAGTAGTACATGGCCGCCATCGCCCATGCGATCAACATAAACTGCAGCACGTCAAGCGAAACCCGCAATTCGCCAGGCATAAAGCCGACCAGACCAATCGAGGCCGATATGGCGTAGGAGGTCAGATACAGACTCACGCCAAGCAGCAGCGGCCCGAGCGTGATGCCAGCCCAGTAAATCAACACCCGCTGCGCGAGTGAGCGTGGTATGCGCACACGCCAGATGCTGTTGAGTGTGCGATCAATCGTGAGAGCCAGGGCCAGCGCCGTTGTGAAAAGGAAGGCGCCACCGACGGCACCCAACCTGCTTGCCTTGCCAGCAAACTGTGTCAGGGAGCCCAGCACCTGGCGCGCAATGTTTTCTGGAATCAAGCTATCGAGCAGCCATTGTTGCAGCACAGTCTGGAATTTTGCAAACATGGGAAACGCTGTAAACACCGCCAGCGCTACCGTCATCAATGGCACCAGGGCAATGATGGTGGTGAAAGTCAGACTGCTTGCGGTCAGACTGAGCCGATCTTCGCGAAAACGTTCGCGCAGCGTCAGTGCCGTGTTTTTCCAGGGAAACGTCGACAAGCTTCGGACCAAATTTTTCAGGTATTCGGTCCAGCTCGGGCGCACGGGGGGTCGCTGGTTCGATGGCATGGTCATGGCCGCTATGATGCCATCTCCATGCTCAATCAACAAAACATCTCGCTGCCGGTGACCGTCACACGCTGGTGGGCAGTTGCGAGCCTGCTGGCGCTGATCGCTCTGGGGCTGGCCTGGGAACTGGTTCTGGCACCGATCCGTCCGAACGGCTCCTGGCTGGCGCTGAAGGTGCTGCCGTTGTGCCTGCCCCTTGCCGGGTTGCTAAAGATGCGCTTGCAGACGTACCGCGGGCTCAGTCTGCTGGTCTGGATTTATTTTGCCGAAGGTGTGGTGCGCATCACCGACGCGGCCCCACTGAGTTCACGGCTGGCAGCGCTTGAGGTGGCGCTGTGCCTTAGCCTGTTTGCCGCCTGCGCGGCGCACGTACGGCTGCGGCTGGCCTCGCCTGCGCTGGGGACGGCCAGCGATGCATAAGCTTCTTGCCGCCCTGCGCGAAATCGTTGGCGCGGCGCACGTGCTGACAGAGGGGGATCTGAGCGCCTGGGAGCAGGACTGGCGCAAACGTGCTCAGGGCAGGGCGCTCGCGGTGGTTCGTCCGGGCTCGACGCCCGAAGTCGCCGCCGTGGTCAAGGGCTGTGCCGCTTTTTGTACGGCCAATCCTGGCAGCGGCGTGAGCCTCGTGGCGCAGGGCGGCAACACCGGTCTGGTCGTTGGCGCGACGCCCGACGCGACCGGCCGCCAGCTCGTGCTGAGCCTGCAACGCATGAACAGGATCCGTCACCTCGACCCGGACAACCTGACGCTGACGGCAGAGGCCGGGTGCATCCTGCAATACCTTCAGCAGCACTCGGGCGCGTCGAACCTGTTACTCCCCCTCAGTCTCGCCGCCGAAGGTACCTGCACAATTGGCGGTAATCTGGCAACCAACGCCGGGGGCACGCAGGTGCTGCGCTACGGCAATGCGCGGGAGCTGTGCCTGGGGCTGGAAGTCGTCACCGCCCACGGCGAAGTCTGGCACGGCCTGTCTGGCCTGCGCAAGGACAACACCGGCTACGACCTGCGTAACCTGTTCATTGGTTCGGAAGGCACGCTGGGCATCATCACGGCGGCCACGATGAAGCTTTATCCGATGCCCGCAGCGCGGCTAACCGCCTGGGTCACGACCGATTCACTTGATCAGGCTGTCAAATTGCTCGCTCTGGCGCAGCGCCAACTCGGCCCGACGCTCAGCGGATTTGAGGTCATGGGGCAGTTTGCCCTGAGTCTGGTTGTGCGGCACTTGGCGCAATTGCGTTTGCCGCTGCCGCTGGACTCACCGTGGTGCGTGTTGCTCGAATGCTCCGATCATGAGTCTGAAACGCATGCCCGTGTGAAATTCGAGAAACTGCTGGAAGCCGCGTTCGATGGCGGTCATATCAGCAACGCGGCGCTGGCCGAAAGTATTCATCAAGCCGACCAGATGTGGCAGATCCGCGAAAGCATTCCGCTGGCGCAACCGCTCGAAGGTTTGAACATCAAGCATGACATCTCGGTTGCTGTGTCGCAGATTGCAGAATTCGTGCGTGCCACAGATGCCTTGTTGCAGCAAGAAATCCCCGGGGTCAGGCTGGTGAACTTCGGACACCTGGGCGACGGCAATCTGCACTACAACGTGCAGGCACCGGTTGGCGTCGATGCCGCCATGTTCCTGCACGAGCACGAAGAGCGGGTCAACACCCTTGTTTTCGATTCGGTGGTCAGCTTTGGCGGTTCAATCTCGGCCGAGCACGGCGTGGGTAGCCTCAAAGTGGAGCAGCTCGAAATATACAAGTCACCGGTGGCACTGGAGCTGATGCGCGCCATCAAGCGCGCGCTGGACCCGCAAAACCTGTTGAATCCGGGGCGGGTGATCCGCGTGTGAGGGGACTCTGCGCAGGCGCGGTCGCACGTGCATACAATGACCTCCTCAATGAAGTGGTTATGCGAGTGGGTGACGGTCGCCCACTGGTCGCTACCAGCACAGCAGGGAGGGGATTCAAAATGCGAATCAGCGTTGCAAGAGTATTGGTCATTGTCAGTGGCTGCATGGCCTCGACGTTGCTCCAGGGAGCCAGCGTCGTTGGCTCGCGTCATGATTTGAGTACGCCTGGCACGCCGCAGGTGTGCGTTTTCTGTCACACACCACATGAGGCCAACACCAACGCATCCATCGCTGGAGCACCGCTGTGGAATCGGGCCGAAACGACGCAGACGTTCCTGCTTTATGGCAGCCCGACCATGGACACGGTCAGTTCGCAGCCGCGACTGAACTCGCGCCTGTGCCTGAGTTGTCATGACGGCGTGAACGCGAGCACGGTCGTCCACGGCAACACGGTAAGCACCAAACACGACTTGGTCAAACCGCCGGGCTACCCGGCTCCTGACATGACCTCCGAGCCGAGTTGCGAGCGCTGCCACACCGATATCTACACCGGTGGGAGGCGAACGCTCGTGCTCGGTACCGACCTCAGGGACGACCATCCGATTTCGATGCCCTATCCGACGCCAGCGATGGACCCGTCGTTCAAGGTGCCTACCAGCGCGGTCAGCGGTTGGGGCGGCAATTCACCCAATGACGTCAAGCTGTACGCTGGCTGGGTTGAGTGCGGTTCCTGCCATAACGCACATAACCCTGCGATCGTGCCGTTCCTGCGCAAATCAAACTTTGGCAGCGCCCTGTGCATGACCTGCCACGACAAGTAGGCGCGGCTGCGATAGGCGCTGTTGGCAATCGAAACAGCGTCCGGTAACCGCTGATGGATGCCGGTTCTTCGGCGTTGGTACGCCTGCATTCTCATCAACCGGCCCCCGACTCCTGATCGGATCCCGGCCACTTCAGGTACATGGCCGCGATCGCGTCATCAGTCGCGGGGATCGTTGGGGCCGCGGCATTCTGGTGGCTCGCCATATCCGGTGGAGCGCACCTGCCGCTCAAGCGAGAGTTCCACCTGGAACCACAGGCAGGAATTGTTTTCGTACCGGAAGTTCCACACGACACCGCGCTCGCGCGCGAGCATTTGCAATTCGCTTGGCCGACCCAGCATTTGACGCACGTCGTCCTGCGCCATGCCAGGGGTGATCAGGCTGAAGTTGTGTTCACTTAACACCTGCTCGGCGCGGCTGACCCGGCCGCTTGCATCCAAATAGACAAACCAGGTGTGCCTGCCGAAGGGACCGCGGGGAAACTCCAGTCGAACGCCTTGCTTCAGTGGTAGCTCCAAGTCCGGTTTGCCCATCTGCGCGACGACCTCGTCGCGGCTCATGCCAATCACGGCGTGCGGTGGCGCGTAGCTGCTGCAAGCCGAAAGCAGCGAGCACAGGATCAGCCAGTTCCAGGGCGACAATCGATGATGCACCACAGAATCTCCTCGGTATGTTGACCCAGGAGAGCTTCGACTGAAGACTGTCAGGTGAAGGGAATCTAAAACTACTCGGCAACCCGCATGGATGCTCATTTTCAAATAATTACAGTTGAAAGGTACCGCCAAAAGTACCGCCAATTCGGAAAGTGTACAGCGTGCGCGCTCACGAACAAGCCAAAGAAAAGCCGCCGCCGTGAGCGGTTGGGTAGGGTGCAGATAGCTGCTTAGGTCGTCGGGTCATGCGAATCAATATTGATTGACTGCAACGAGTTAGTAAGCGCATCAACTTTTTCGCTCCATTCTTTCTTAGAGCCTTCAATGACAGTCTTGTTTGCCACCAACGTGCTCAAAATAGTCTGGGTCATCTCAATAAGAGCGATCGTGGGGATGATTAGCTCACACGCCATGTGGCGCAATTCAGGCGCATCCGGGTTGGTAGTATCTTTTTGCGCAAGGCTGTACAGCATCATCCTGCTGTTCGGAAATCCGAGCATCATCTGGCTCAAACCCTCCACATAGATCGAGGGGACGCCGGGATTGGCAATGTGCTGAATTGGTCGCGCAGGGACCGCAACTGTTGTATTCATGGATAAGCCCTACTTGATTGGCAAGGAAATTGGTTGTGGCGACATTACTGGTGGGAATTCAAATTTTGTGTAAGGATCTGCGAACTCCTGTGCCGGAGTCAGCATAGAAATGTAGGTACCCGACAGCGCGGTCGCACGATAAAAACCAACGTATGGCGCCTCGTCCTCAAATGCAGCAACCTCGCGCGTCTTTGCACTGGATCTAAAAGTTTCCTGTAGCATCGAAACAAACGAAATGAACCGCACCTGCATTCCCGTATCAAATGCCTTTGCCAATTCTGTGAGAGTCTGTAGCGTATAGCGTCCATAGCTTGGATCTTCCAGTCGAGACACCGCCGCCTGATTGGTTCCAAGGCGTTTTGCCAGTTCACCCTGGGTCCAGGCGCGTTGCATGCGAATGGCGCGGATCTGATGTGCCAATGCGGTGACCACCTCGGCTTCCAGATAGGCGTGTCTGGCCGAGGTTCTACTCTTCATCCGCAGGAAAGTCTTCTCCATCGATCTGGAGAGGTATTGCTGCGGCAGTTCCGTTTGCAATTTGCTTGGCCCGCTCGCGCGCCGTCTTGAAAGCGTCGTGCGGTTTGTAGACTGATCCTTTGTGGGTGCAGATAAGGGTGATGACAAAGGTTCTTTTTGCGTCATCAAAGAAGCCAAGCCCTCTCGTCGCACAGCGATTTGCCTTGTATCTGATTTCATAAAGTGGGTCTTCATTCTTCAGCTTTTTTCCGTGTGGCTCCTGCCATTGACTCTTTTCCGATGAAGCGAGGTGCTCGATCGCTCGACCAAATGCTTCGCGAGGGTAGTCCGTGTATCGATTAATGGTGTCCTGAACATCTGTCCTGCCCGAGGTAGAACTATACGTAGCGAACCGCCATCTTAGCATATCAAAATTGTAATAATGCCAATGGAGCAAATTGACACTGGTTGAATCCTGGCATCACTTCATGCCCCCCCGCGATAGCCTAGCGTTCATGCGCGGCAAGCCGCAGCTCAAGTCTTGATAGGATGTTACACGCATAGGCTGTCAGATCTGTCGATAAACCCCAGCACCCCGCTCCGGATAGCTCTCATAAACATGCTCAAAGACCGCCGAGCATTTCTGCTGGTACAACTCCGGCGTGTAGGCACTGGGCAGGCCCAAGTCCAGCGTGTCCTCGATGGTCAGCTTCAACTGTGACCTAGCGGTCGATTTCTGCCGCCAGTTGATGACCAGCAACTCCTTGAGCTTGGCAAGCAATTCACGCGCAACCTTCTGCACCTCAGCCCGTTCCGCGGTGCCAAGCTCCGGCGACGGACGGGTCAGGATGTCAAAGATCACCAGTTCTTCTTCGCTCATGTTCTCGCGGACATGGCGCTGTTCCTCAACATTCAAGCTGTTGCTCAGGTCGAGCAGTTCTTGGTAGAGCGCCTCGATGGTGCGGCTACCGGCGTTGTAACTCTCGATCAGTTCTTCAAACTTCTCGGCAAAGTCGGTGCGTGTGCGATTGAGTTCAACCATCTTCTCCAGCTTGGCACGGATGGCGGCTTTCAGCACTTCAAGGTCGGTGTTCTTGTGATTGGACTTCTCAAATCGCTTGGCAAGCGCTTCAAAGTTAATTTTGGATAGGTCCATTGCCGGTGGGCCTTGCTCACGGATGGCGTGGCCGGTGATGGAATCATCCAGCAATGAATTGATGTCGCCCAGCACCTTGGAAATGTCTGGTGAATTGGGGTTCAGCTTGGCACGGATCGCCTCGGCAATGGTCAAGATACAAGCCACCCGGCTGGAGAACTCAAACGCTACCGGGTCGGGCTTGACGGCCCTGTAGAGCGCGGCAACCAAGCGTTCATGCCCAAAGAAGTCTCGGCGCAGCGGATCAGGTGCAATGAGCGAATTCAGGGCGTCGTTCACGGCGTTAAGGCGCTTCAGACTCCCGGCGTCCAACTTCTCGATTTCAGCCAGCATGACAGTCTTGGTGGCGCAAAACCCGGTGGCGTCCGATACTGCCTTGCGAAGCTCTGCCACCAGTTGCTGCTTGTCCCTGACCGGACTCTTGCCGTCCTTGCCAGCGCCATAGATCGCAAGCGCCTTTTCCAGCGAGGCAAAGACATTGGCGTAGTCCACAATCAAACCGCTGTGCTTGCCGGGGAACACACGGTTGGCACGGGCAATGGTCTGCATCAGCGTGTGGTTGCGCATGGGCTTGTCCAGATACACCGTCGAGCAGCTTGGCGCATCAAAGCCGGTCAGCCACATAGCACAGACAAACACCAGGCGCAGCGGGTCTACCGTGTCCTTGAACTTTTCATCCAGACCGGGGTTGGATTCGTTCATCCGTTTGCGGTGCGGTTCAATGTCCAGCCCCAGCTTGTGCATCTGTTGAATTTCGTTCTGCCCCGGCGACACGATCACGGCCATGTCGGTGCTGGTCAGCACATCCAGCCGTTGCTTGAGTTCGGCCACCCGTGCCTCGCGCTTGGCCTGTTCAGGCGTCATTCCGCCTTCTTGCGGCAGATAGGCAAGTTCACCCAGTTCCTTTTGCACCAGTGCCGTCTCAGCCGCCCAATGCACACGCACCTTGTCGTACATGCGAATGGCGGTTGCCTTGTCGATGGACACCACCATTGCCTTACCGATAAAGCCCCGGCCCAAGAAATGCCGCACGATGTCCTTGGACACGGTATCCAAGCGGTCATCGCGGGTGATCAGGTGGTACTGCCGCCCCAACTCGCGCTCCAGCTTGGCTTCCTGCTCAGGGTCAAGATCGGCATCCTCTATCAGTTGGTAGATGTCGTCGTTCAGATCGGGGTTGATCAGTTGCAGTTCAGGGGTGCGGTTCTCATAAAACAGCGGCACGGTGGCACCGTCTTCAATCGACTGCTGGAAGTCGTAGATCGACACATAGTCGCCAAATACTTCCTTGGTACGCTCCTCACCCACCATCAGTGGAGTACCAGTAAACGCCATGAACATGGCCTTGGGCAAGGCCGAGCGCATGTTCAGCGCCAGCGTGTCGTACTGGCTGCGGTGCGCCTCATCGGTCAGCACAATCACGTCCGAGCGGTCACACAGCAGTTCTGGCGTCTGGAACTTGTGAACCAGTGTGAAGACATAGCGGTGATTGCCGCGCAGCAGTTCGCGCAGATGTGACCCACTGGCTGCATGGCATTCGTCACCCTCGGTGTCACTCACGGCACCCACGGTCTTGAATGTCTTGGCAATCTGCTCGTCCAGTTCCACCCGGTCCGTCACCACCACAAAGGTCCAGTTGCCGGTGAACTTGCGTAGCACCTTCTGCGCAAAGAAGACCATCGAGAAGCTCTTGCCGCTGCCCTGCGTTTGCCAGAACACGCCGCCACGGCCATGCCCCATCTTTCGCGCTTCCAGCATCGAGGCAATGGCATTGTTGACGCCGAGGAACTGGTGATTTTGGGCCATCACCTTGACCAAACCCGCCTTGTGTTCCGAAAACAGGGTGAAGTTTTCCAGCACATCCAGCAGCCGCGCCGGGTCACAGGTCCCGCGCAGCATCACCTCCAGAGAGACGCAGCGGGCTTCATCCTCCCGGGCAATGCGCTTCCACTCCACCCAGCGGCCCCAGTCGGCGGTGAGTGACCCCACTCGGCTGTCCGTGCCGTTGGAGGCGATCATCAGCGCGTTGAACCAGAACAGATTCGGTATCTGTTGCTTGTAGTGGGTCAGGTTTTCGTCAAATGCAGCACGGGCCGGTACGCCGGGCTTTTTGAGTTCAATCACCACCCAAGGCAAGCCGTTGACGAACCCCACCAGATCAGGCCGACAAGTGTAGAGCGCCCCGGTCACGCTGAACTGACTTACCAGCAGAAAGTCGTTGTTGCCGGGGTTCTCCCAATCCACCACGCGCAAGCGCTCGGTCTTCTGCCCCCCATGCTCACGCTCTGGCACCGACACCGTGATCCCTTCTTTGAGCAGTTGATAGACCTCGCGGTTTGCCGCTTCCAGACTCATCGCTGAACGGTCGCGCGCCAGCTCATCGACGGCAGCTGTGATGGCCTCTGGCGGCAGCGCAGCATTGAATCTGCAAAGCGCCGCACGCAGACGGGCCACCAGCACCACCTCGCCCTTGGTCTCGCGCCCCAGTGTGCCGCTCTTGCCGAAGGTTTCTTCCATCGCCGAAACCGTCTGCCAGCCGAGCGCGGAAAACAGGCCGACAGCGGGCTGCTCGACGAGTTGATCTTCGGTGTAGGCGTGGGCGCTCACGCTTCGTCTTTCATCAGATTCAGCGCTCGCAACCATGCACGCACCTGCATGAAAGCATCGATCTGAACCTGCTCTGGCGTCATGTCCCCCAAGGCATCCGACTCGGCGAGAAAAGCCTTCACGGTCTGCGGGCCGAAATCGTCCTCGTGCCTGAACTTGTCGACAATGTTCAGATACCCCATCCTCACAGACTCGTCCGTCAGCAACTCTTTGCATGCATTGGCCAGCGCAACCGGCCCGCCGTTGAAATTCCTCACCGAGAAATAGATGTCGTAGGCGTCCTTCTTCTTGTCACGGCCGATGAGTGCGTACCCCTTCATCACAAGGAGCGCCGGAATTGAAGCGACGAGCAGATCGACCGCATTGTTGCGGCCGTCCGGCATCCTGCCTGCGATGTGATGGAGTACGTTGTGATCCAGCGCGACTCGTCCGCCACTGGCCTCGATGACGCGCAATCCATCGACCAACGGTGGTCGGTTCTTTCGGGTCTTCGTATCGTCGGGCATCATCAAATCGATGATGATCGAAATCGGGTCGCCTTCATCGAGGTGCACCCAGCGCCTGAGCTGAAACGGTTTCAGGTCATCGACAGCGCGTTCGTAGCCCGCTTTTTCGAGACTCTCGATCAGGGTGGCGTACTCGCCCTCGGACAGTGCCTCTGGCGACAGATTCAGGTCCACATCCAACGTGCCGATATGCGACGGCCGCGCGTTCGGCATCAGCAGCCAGGGCACAGCGCCGCCCACAATCACAAACTTTTGCCGGTAGGCACCGAGCACCTGGCCCAACTCGATCAACACCGAATAGACCGCCGCCGAGCCGCGCTCATCATAGTCGCGGGCAATATCCGGCAGGGTCATCCTGCTACCCTCCAAAGAGGTTCGACTCGGGTCTGGCGCAGATGCTCCGCGGCCTCGGCACCGCGCTCGCCGGAGGCATGGAGATCGAGGTAGGTCTGAACCAGGCCGGTGCACCATACGCCGGGCGCCGCCTCGATCCGGTCGGCAAGAATGCCGTCATCGGCAGGGTGTTCGATGATGATGTTCTCGCCCTTGCTGACTGGCTCCAGTTGCAGGCGCTCGCGCAAGATGGATTCCCCGACCTCATCGGCGTAAAACACCTGAGACGGATAACGCGCGAACGGCGCCAGCCAGCGTGCTGCCGAAAACGAAGCCAGCAGCGTGTGAACGCCCTGAACGGCATCGTTCAGCGCCGCTTTGATCTGTCGTTCAAGCTCATCGCCGCGTAGCATCGTGTAATAGCGAATCCTCTTGTCTCCCCGCTTTTCATACGCATCGCGCCAAGCGTCGAGCAAGGCATCCGGGGGCCGGGTCAATTTCATACCGTCTGACGCGGCCACTGCCCATTCCCGGTCTAGCAAGGCCTTGCGCACATTGCTCACCTGCCCGAGACTGGTTCCTGTGGTTTCGGCCAGTTCCGCGACCCGCCAGATCCGGCCCGGTTCGCGTAACAGGGATCGCATGATCCGGGCGGCTTTGGGCGCGAAGATTGACCGCAGCCCGCGCTTTTCCGCCTTCGGGTTGACTGCTCCGAAACGCTCGATGAATACAGTGTCGAAAACCAGATGGCAGTTACCGGCGAAGTCCGCATGGCCGATGCCCGCTTGCCGGCAGATTTCCGCCGATTTGGGCGAAATGTAGGGTGCCAGCAGAACCGGATAGACCTTCGGGTCACCCAGTGCGCTTAGATAGGCTTTGATCTCCAGCACCGACGCCCGTACTTGGCGGGGCTGGACCTGACTTTTTACTTCGCACGCTAGCCGCCAACGATCATTACCTGCCTGGACAGGCAGAATAAAGTCCGGGTTGCGTGGCCCCAGTAGACCGAATAGCGGCGGAACTTCGGCAACACCGATGGAGACAAAGGGCACCTGCGCCAGAATCTCTCTCAGCTTGGCTTTGGCTTCCGCTTTTTGTTGGATCTCGGTAGGCATATTGATTTCAGCAAACGTTGAAAATCATCGATTGGGTGAAATCATAAAGCAAGTTTTCATATAAATCAATAGTTTCAACGGATGCTGAAGCTACAAGTAAAAATGAAAATTACGCCTCCAGCGCCGACGCCGGTTGCCAGTTGAGCGTGACAAACAGCCCGGTGGCGGTTGCTCGACGAACTGGTCCTCGGTGTAGGCGTGGGGCATAGTGTTATCTGGCGATTAGGGTTGCGATTGCCCAGTAGCTGGTGTCGCGTGAAGCGACCGGGAAATTGCTGTTTCAAGCAGAGCTGACTTGAGTGCTCCATCAATGTCATTCATGAAATCCGGGTTAGCGTTAATTAGAGCCCCCAGACGATTCAATCCTGTGTCGAAGTACTGATTCACAACGGTAGGTGTTGTTTGCAGTGTCGTGATTTGCCCTTGGAGGCTGGCAGTTGGCTGGCCAAAAGAATCGTCACCACGCCACAGAAACGCAGCAATACGGGCGATGTGCAGAAGCCCGGCGTTTATCAGCTTGCGCTGTAATTCGGTGATTCCTGGCGCGCGACGGGCTACCCTCGCCCAAGCATTACCAGCTTGGTACAGCAGCAGACAAATAACATGAGGCTCAACGCTACTACCGCTGAAAATGTCTCCGTAGTTATCTGTCCAGACCTTGTATTTTCGCCGACGGGCGTCGCCCGGTTTCTTGAGAGCAATGGCAAGGAACGCCTGCCCGACATCCTCGTTAGAAACAATCCGCTGCCCCGCGGCAAGTATTGCGGTCGCGTATTGATTGATCTTATGTTCGTAAAGCAGGTTGTAGCTTTCAAAGCGGCGCTGCATGTCTTGTTGCACAGCGTCGTTCGCCTTGAGGTCTCGCGTGCTGATGCGGTTTTGATTATTCGTTGTCAGAACAATTCGCGACGCCAGCGTTGGGTCTGTCGTCTCGAAAATCTTCAGGAGTACCCTCGTATCAGGCCGCAATGAACCATCGCTGGCGGCATGAGCCAGTGCGGTAGCTGTTTGACAGCCGTTAACAATTTGAAGGTTTGTTATTTTCACCTTCGGATTGTCCGGATCGGTCACCGGGTCACAGCTATCACAAACAATCGTTACACCGTTGTTCAAAAACCAAAACAGATAACTGGATGCCGCGTCCGTTGCCGTCTTCAGGATATCTGCGTTAACTGAGCGACCCTTCCCCAAGAAACGGCGGATATTCGAGTCAAATAACGCACCGCCCGGGTCACCAATTACGAGATTGGCGATGTCGCGAGCCGTTGCCGTGCAGATGATTCCTTTCAGACCTTGCGTCTGGTAACGAATCAGCGAGGGCGAGTTTGCGTCGTAGCGGATCGGAACATCGGCATCAATTGAGCGATTTCGTCTTTCGAGGCGATTAATTAGGGCGACCAACTCGTCGGCGCCCAGGGTCTCAAACGTGAATTCTGCGAACGTCTCGTTGTCATATTCGGCGAGAATGCCCCTCACCTCCTGCTGATACTCAGCTGAGAGATCGGAGGTCAGCCCATTCGTAGCGAAGTAGCAATGAATCCTGAGATTGGATGGTCCAATGCCGGAAAGCACGGAACGAACATCAAGAATCTTGTCGCGGAATGGCTCGTTTGAAATAGTTGCAACTTCAGCTCTCGGACGATTGAGCATCCAGCCAAGTCCGTTTCGCATAAGTATGATTGCATTCGAAGAGAACCCGTTCGTAAACTTGGCGGATATGATGAATATCTCCGCTTCGTCGTTCCCTTCCTCGATCGAAATGAGGTCGATTTGTTTGTCTTGGCTTCCATCGACCCAATCAGTGGGGTCGAGCGAATGAACGCTCTGTCCAGTTACGAGAGAATGCACTAGGCGCTCAAATGCCTGATCTTGAGGAATTCCGATGGAAGTTTCCAGATTCGCAACACGGTCGGCTATCAGTTGTTGGCGTAGGGTCATGGTTTCTCCCAGTTTATGGCGGCATTACCCGCCAGCAGGCGCGGTAGCAGCAGGTCGCGGGTGAGGCGGAGGTTGTCGATTTTGTTTGCCAGCGTGTCGATTTCCTCCAAGACTGGCGCAACAAAACTCGCGAAGCTGCGCATCAAGGCGGCCGTCGGCGCGCGGAATCGGAAGTCGGTAATTCGATCAGGCGAAAGATGCAGGACGTTTGCACCGTTGGCGTGTTGCTTTATCTCATCTGCGAACGACGAATACCGGAGGAGCGAATAAAGGAATGTCTTGGGAAAGTCAGGCTTTGGTTCAATGCGAACGAGGTCCATTGAGAAAATCCCGAACTCGTTATCCAATGTCGGAACCAAGGCCGCCCGTGCGACGATGCGTCGCTCTTGTGTCATGTCGGTAACGGCCATGACGATGTCGCCCTTCTTCGCGACATGGATGTCTTTAAACTCACCCGTATATCGCTTCAAGCCAGACCGCCGAAAGCCTCCGTCGCGGTCGAGGCACTTCAAATTCAAAAACGGTAGTCCACCTTCATCGACCAAGTCAACAGACCGATAAGAACGGCCACGGAAAGTGTTTGCCACTTCGCCTAGCTTCTTCACCTCCCACCCCACCGGAATCCCCCCCAGCGCTGAAGCCACACGCGGGTGGTTTTCATGTCCGGGAAAGCGGAAGTGGACGAACCACTCGCGGTAAAGGCCACGGGCCATAGCCTCCAGAATCTTGATACGCCGCTGGCAGTTTTCAATCAGTTCGTCGTAGGCTGCGAGGATGGATGCGATGCGTTGTTGGGTAGGAAGCGGCGGCAGTTCCGGCAGTGCCATCGTCCTAACATCTTTCATATTTAGATGTGCAACTGTTGCTCCGTTTGTCTTGCCGTGAATCAGACTCTGAACGACCGGCCCGTTGAGGAAGTAATTTAGGAACGAAGGTTCAACCTTTAACCTATTCGGGCGAATCAAAAGGGTTCGCTGACCGAGACATGGACTAAGGCCAACAGGAATCATGGCGACGTTGCCAACAGGAGCTTCACGCGCCATGATCAAGTCGCCCGGACGTGGCACTGCACGGCGAGTCCAAAGTTTGTATGTTTCCTCGGAAACCCGATTCACGCTGTCAAGGAGGAATCGACCACGACCAATGTTCGGCGTCCGAATCGACGGATAGCCCACTTCCTGCACTGGGGCTGTCTTATGCTCACAATCGACGATAAGTTCGCATACGTCGTCGAGTTCCATGTTTAGGCACCCAAGATGTCAGCGACATTGGCGGCGATGATCTGTTCCAACTCCCGCGCCTGAGCGTTCAGAACTTCCAGTTCCTCATTCAAGACTTCAAGCTGTTCGTTGAAATCCTCGTCGCTCACGTCTTCACCCGGTGCCACGCCAACGTATCGACCCGGGTTCAGCGACCATCCCTGTGCTTCAATCTCTTGCAGCGTAGCCGCTTTGCACAGGCCAGCTACGTCGGCATAGACCGGCTTCTTGCCAAACACTTCCCTGATCTTGGCGGCGGCGGCATCCCCGCCAAAGGCAGTGTCCAAGGCTTCGCCACGGTAGAGCCGCACCAAATTGGCAATGAAGCCGATCTGGGCATCCGACCAGTTTCGGTGGGCGCGGGCAATTTGCCGGTAAATGTGCCGGGCGTCGATGAACAGCACCGTGTCGGCGCGTTTGGTTTTTGCCTTGCCCTTGTCCAGAAACCACAAGGTGCAGGGCAATGTGACCGTGTAGAACATATTGGGGCCAACGGCCACCATCAAGTCCACTGCTTTGGCCTCAATCAGTTGCTGGCGCAACGCCTGTTCCGAGCTACGGGCGTCGGACGCCGAGTTCGCCATAACGAAGCCGGCACGCCCCTTGGCGTTCAGCGACGAATAGAAAAGCTGAATCCACAGGTAGTTGGCGTTGTCAGTGCGCGGCAGTCCAAACGGAAAGCGTCGGCCAACGCCCACCATGTCGGTTAGGCGCCCTTTGTCTACAGCGTTGACGTTGAAAGGCGGATTGGCCAGCACGAAGTCAAACTGGCCGACGGCGTTGTGCGGGTCGTCGTAGTAGCTGTTGACGTTACCGCCGTGGCGAATCTGACCTTCCAGACCATGCACCGCCAAGTTGAGGCGGCACAGGCGTCCGGTTTCATCGGTCTTTTCCACGCCGCAGATGGCAAGCTCGGCAGCCGGGTTCTTCTGGTGTTCGGCCACAAACCGCGCCGACTGCACAAACATGCCGCCCGAACCACAGGCCGGGTCGAGGATGCGCCCGTGGAAAGGCTCAATCACCTCGGCCAGCAAACGCACAATGCTTGACGGCGTGTAGAACTCGCCGCCACCCTGACCCTCGGTCATCGCAAACTCGCCAAGGAAATATTCGTAGATGCGCCCGAAAGCGTCATAGTCCAGCGTGGCAGGGATCTCGGACACCTTCTTGAGCAGTTCCTTGAGCAGGGTGCTGGTGAACAGGTTGAAGGTCTTGGGCAGCACCCCCGCCAGTGCTGGGTTGCGCTGCTCGATCTCGCGCATGGCGGCGTTCACCTTCGCGCCGATGTTGGCCGACTCAGGCAAAGTCAGCAGAAAGTCAAACCGCGCCTCGGGGCTGAGGTACAGCACCCCCTCGGCATGGTAGGCCGCTGGCTCGTCCACGCGACTGCCTCTGCGCGATGAAGTGCTGACCGCTGCCAGCTTGGTGTGTTGTAGCGTGAAGCGTACTTCGGCAAAGCGCAGAAAGATCAACCCGAGAATGGGACCAGAGTATTCCTGTGGCTTGAGACCGGAATTGGCGCGGAACTGATCAGCGGCGTCCCACAGGCGCTTTTCAAGCGTGACTGTGGCGGAGTCTTTTTCTGAGGGGGCTACCCATTGCATTGCCGTTGTCTCCCATGCTGATCACCGACATCATAGTATGGGTTTGGGCAATTTGGGAATCTGGAAATCTGGAGCGGGTGAAGGGAATCGAACCCTCGTATGAAGCTTGGGAAGCTGCCGTTCTACCATTGAACTACACCCGCCTGGGAGCCGAATTATAGGGCGGCGGCGGCGCGCTCAGGTCGCAACGGGTTTGCTGATCTGCTCGATGCGCTCCAGGACCTCGGGCGTCAGCTTGGGCAGGACATCCACGGCGCCGAGGTTTTCGCGCAGTTGTGAAACTTGCGACGCACCCGTGATCACGCTGCTGACTGCCGGGTTGTGGGCGGCCCACGCGATCGCGAGCTGACTCAGGCTGCAATCGAGCTCGTTTGCAATAACTTCGAGCTGCGAAACTGCGGCGTTGCGCGGCGCGTCGGTCAGCCCCTTGACCAGAAAACCCATGCCATCGAGCGATCCGCGGCTGCCCTCGGGAATGCCCTGACGATACTTGCCTGTGAGCAGGCCACAAGCGAGCGGACTCCAGGTCGTCAGACCCAATCCAATGTCATCGATCAGCCTTGCATATTCCTGTTCCACGCGCTTGCGGTGAAACAGGTGGTACTGCGGTTGCTCCATCACCGGCTTGTGCAGGTGATGGCGCTCGGCGATGCTCCAGGCCGTTCGTATGTCGTCGGCCGACCACTCGCTGGTGCCCCAATAAAGGGCCCGGCCCTGGGTAATCATGTCGCTCATCGCCCACACCGTTTCCTCGATCGGCGTGTGCGGGTCGCTGCGGTGGCAGTACACCAGATCGATGAAGTCAAGGCCCATGCGCCGCAGAGATCCGTCAATGGCCTGCATCAGGTACTTGCGGTTGAGGGTGTCCTTGCGGTTGATCGAGTCGCCTTCGCGCTCCAGGCCCCAAAAGAACTTGGTCGAGACGACGAAACTCACGCGCGGCCATTTCAGCGCCTTGATTGCTTCGCCCATCAGCGTTTCACTCTTGCCAACAGCATAGGCTTCCGCGTTGTCAAAGAAATTGATACCCGCGTCCATGGCGATGGCCATCATCTCGCGCGCGGCGTTGGCGTCGACCTGATTGTGATAAGTCACCCAGGAGCCCATGGACAGCTCGCTGACCTGCAGGCCGCTGCGGCCCAGACGTCGATATTGCATAAAGGTACCTCCGTAGGATGCCGGGTCAGACCCGCTGGCCACCGTCAATGGCGATTTCGGCGCCGGTGATGTAGGACGACTTATCGCTGCACAGGAATTCGATCAGGTCGGCTACCTCGTCGACCGTGCCCAGGCGGCGCATCGGTATGTTGTTCTGCACAATGGTATCGGTCCCGGGGGAGAGGATCGCCGTGTCGATTTCGCCAGGTGCGATGGCGTTCACGCGCACACCCATGCAGGCCATGTCAGCGGCCATTTCGCGGGTTAGCGCGGCCAGTGCCGCCTTCGAGGTTGCGTAGGCCGCACCGGCAAACGGATGGACACGGTAGCCTGCAATCGAGCACAGGTTCACGACTGAGCCGCGCGCATTTGAAAGCTCCTGGGCAAAGCCGCGCGTCAGGATCAGCGGGGCATAGAAGTTGGTGTTGTACATGGCCTGCCAGACCTTCAGATCGGTCGTCAGGGAATTGACCCGTTCCCCCATCTGACCCTTGGGCGAAATGCCAGCATTGTTCACAAGTGCGTGCAATCGGGAGCCGCCAAGCAGGGGGCGCAAGGCATCGACCGTGCGCCCGATCTGGTCGAGGTCAGACAAATCGAGTTCAACATGCGTGTTCTCCTCCGTGCTCCACGGGCAGAGCGTGGGCAACGGGTGTCGTGATAGCGTGATGACGCGCCAGCCCAGGCTGCGAAAGCGCTGCGCCACCGCGTGGCCGATGCCACGGCTGGCGCCCGTGACGATGGCAGTTTTGCGTTCTGGCATCGGGATCAATCGCCTTTGGAGGCGCGACGGGTCCGGCGCTGCAACATTTGCATGAGAAGAAACAGGGTGGTCGAAAAGACAATCATGATGGTCGCCACGGCGGTCAGCGCCGGGGTCATGCTGTCGCGTAGTCCGGAAAACATCTCGCGTGGCAAGGTGCGTTGATCGGGTCCGGCGATGAGTAGCGCAATCACGACATCGTCAAACGAAGCAGCAAAGGCAAACAGCGCGCCAGAGGCCATGGCCGGCATGATGCTGGGCAGGGTGACACGCATAAAGGTGACCCTGGGTGTGGCGCCACAGGCCGCCGCCGCCCGTGCCTGGTTCTGGTCCAGCAATTCGAGCGCGGTCAGCACTGGCACGACGACAAAAGGGACCGCGATGACCGTATGCGCGATGATCATCCCGGTGTAGGTGCTCGTCAGCGACAGGGGCGCGAGGAAGAAATACGAGGCTACGGCAATCAGGATCACCGGCACGATCATCGGCGAGAGCACCACCATCTTGAGCACTGCGCTCCACCAGGCGCGCTGGCGTGCCAGGCCCAACGAAGCCATGGTGCCGAGCACCACCGAGGCAGCGGTAGCGACGATACCGATGAACAGTGAATTGCCCAGCGCTGACAACCATTTGCCACCTCCGAGAACTTCGTGGTACCAGCGCAGTGACAACCCAGGCAACGGGTAAGTGAGGAACGAGCCGCTGGAAAACGACAGCGGAATGATCGCTGCGATTGGCGCAAGCAAAAAGACCAGAACGGCCGCGCAGATCGTCCAATAAATGAGCTTCCACGGCTTCATCGCTGCATCACCCCATCGAGAGCGCGCGCCCGCCCGAAACCTTGTGTGCCACGGCATACAGAAGGAGCGTGGTGACCAGCATCATCAGGCCCAGCGCCGAGGCCAGTCCCCAGTTGCCGGTGTCGGTCGTGTAGGTTGCCACGAAGTACGACAGCATCTGGTCCGCTCCGCCGCCCACCAGTGCGGGCGTGATGTAGTAGCCCATGGCCAAAATGAATACCATCAGCGACCCTGCGATGATCGCCGGTGCTGCCATGGGCAGATAGACCCTGAAAAAGGCCGTGACCGGCGGTGCACCCAGACTGGTCGCGGCGCGCATGTAATGCGGCGGAATGCCTTTGAGGACACCGTACAGGGGCAGAATCATGAACGGCAACAGCACATGCGTCATCGCAATCAGCACGCCGGTTCGGTTGTAGATCAGCGTCAAGGGCTCGCTGATCAGGCCCAGATCCATGAGCAGGGTGTTGACCATGCCCTCTCGCTGTAGCACCACGACCCAGGCCGCGGTGCGCACCAACAGCGAGGTCCAGAATGGCAGAAGCACCAGGATCATCAGCCAGTCGGCAGTTTTTTCGGTGACCTGTGTCAACAGCATGGCAACCGGAAAACCCAGCAGCAGACACATCAGGGTGACGCTGGCACTGATGCCCAGTGTGCGCATCAACACGTCGATATAGATGCGGTTGTTTTCGGTGGCTCGTTCAATGTTCCCCTGCGCATTGCGCACCAGGTCAAACGCGGCCAGAAGGTAGTATCCGGAGACTGGACCGCGGGCGCGTTTGACAGCAGCAAAAAAGGCCGTGCTGGCGAGACTCGGGTCAATGCTACGAAAGAAATCTGCGCCGAAAACTGTTTCTGGCGGCGCCGCAGAAACCTCGCGCGCTGCCC